>JBJMVW010000001.1:0-3039 GCA_045810465.1 Massilia sp.
CGCAGCACGATATCGCGCGCGACCTTGGCCGCGGCGTCGAGGTGCTCCCAGCCGAAGTTGACCTGGGAAAAGGCAATCGCAGGGATGCCGAACAGGTAACCCTCGGTCGCGGCGGCCACGGTGCCCGAATAGAGCGTGTCGTCGCCCATGTTCTGGCCGTTGTTAATGCCGGATACGACCAGGTCTGGCTGGTAGTCGAGCATGCCGGTCAGTGCCACGTGCACGCAGTCGGTCGGGGTCCCATTAACAAAATAGAAACCATTGCCGGCCTTCTGGACCGACAGCGGCCGGTCCAGCGAGAGCGAGTTCGACGCGCCCGAGCGGTTGCTGTCGGGCGCGACGACCACGATGTCCGCGACTGCTGCCAGCGCATCGGCCAGTGCGTTGATACCAGGGGCGAGATAGCCGTCATCGTTACTGATAAGAATTCGCATATCGCGATTTTACCTGAAGCAACGCCGAGGGCGCTCACCCGCATCGGATAAATTGGGATTCTGTGGTTAGCCGGAAGCTGGCGACCTGTCGTCCGAGCGAGGGGCGCGGCGCCCCCGCGGACCCCATTTTGCTCCGTGGCGGCGATGTCGGAAATGGTATTTCGCGCCGGGCGCCCGCCCTGGACGGGCATGACGCTTGATGGCGCTTCCTGCAATCTGAAGTACAGGCGAGCGGCCTGGCGCAGCGGGGCCCGAACCTGGCCGGCCGCCGGTGGACCGGCCGGCGCACTGCTACCGGTTGCCCCCTGACGCCTCGTTCAACGCCCCTTCGAGCGATGACACCACGTCCTGCCTGAACGCCAGCAGTGCGTCCTTGTCACCGTCCTGCAGGTACACCTGCTCGATCATCGCCACCCCGCGCCGGCGTAGCGGGCGCGCCACACTCGGCCGCAGTATCGTCTTGCGCAAGCTGTCTGCCAGCGCGCGCGCCTCGCGCGGGTTGTCGCCCATCAGCTTTTGCAACTGCGCCACCTTGTAGTCGAGCGTGTCGGGATGCAGTCCCGCATCGCGCAGGTCGGGCAATGGTCCCTTCCCTCTCGGCATGGCGGCATGCGACCCGTGCGGGCCAGACGACATGGCGCGAATGCTCAACAGGCGGTTATTGACCTGCTGCACGTTCTCCTCGAGCTTGCGCGCCGCCTGGGTATGTCCCTGGCTCGACAGGGTCTCCGCCAGCGCTTTCTTGCTGCGCAAGGTTTGCATGTCTTCGGGGCCGTGGATCCGTTCGTGCTGCGAGACCACGTGCTGCTGCAGCCGGCGCGCCGCTTCCAGGTCACCCTGCAGGCTGAGCGTGGAAGCGAGCCGGAGCTGGATGCTGAGCGTTTCCGGGTGTTCCGAGCCGAGCCGGCGCTCGCGCGCCCGCGCCAGCGCCTCCTGCATGCTGCGCACGGCGGCGAGGTCGCCCTGCGCGGCCAGGATCTCGGCCAGCGTCTCGCGCGCCTGCAGGGTTTGCACGGCGTCGGGGCCCGCATGCCGCTCGCGCGCGCGGACCACCCTTTCCTGCAGCTTGCGGGCATGGTTGAGGTCGCCCATTTCGCACAGCACCGCGGCCAGTTGCTGGGTGCAGCGCAGCGTGTCTTCGTGCTCGGTGCCGAGCAGGGCCTCGCGCCCTTCGAGCACCCGCTCGTAGACCATCCGCGCGCGGCTGCGGTCGCCCTGGCGCGTCAGGGTTTCGGCGTGGCCGGCAAGGCTGTTGAGGGTTGCGAGATGGCCGGGACCGAACAGGCGCTCGCAGGCGCTGGTGACCTCTTCGTGCAAGGCCAGCGCACGGTCGAATTCGCCCAGCTGGGTCAGCGTGGCGGCCAGTCCGGAGCGCGCGGCCAGGGTTTCGGGATGGTCGCTGCCGACCAGGCGCACACAGTCGTCGACCAGCAGCTCATACAGGAACCGGGCCTCGGGCAGCTTGCCGTTTTGCAGGAACAGGGCGGCAAGCGCACCGCGGCTGGCCCGCGTGTCGGCGTGGTCCTCGCCGAGCAGGCGCTGGCGCAGCGTCATGCTTTCCTCGAAACATTCCTGCGCCTCGCGGGCGCGCCCCTGCCGCCGGTACAGTTCGCCCAGCCGTGCGACGTCGCGCGCCAGCGGCACCGAGGCCGCGGTCGACACCCCTTCCCCGACCGCGGTCCGCGCCGCCGAAATCGCGCGCCGCAACTCGACTTCGGCATGCGATTGCCACGGGAAATATCCCGCCGCGACCCAGTCGAGCAGGGTTTCGAAGGTGCGCGTCAGGGAGAAGCGGTCGCCGTCGCGCTCGGGCGCGATGGCGAGGTGTTCGCCGCTCGACATCGCGTTGGTCTGCTGCAGCTGCACTTCGTCCAGGTAGCTGTCGAGCGACAGGTGCGACATGCCGTAACAGGCGCGCAGCAGCTTTTCCAGCGCCGGCTGGTAGCCGGGCACGCCCCGCTGCGGATCGCCGCGGCGCCACTGCTGGCGGCGCTCGCAGTCGGTGCTGTCGATCGAGCACGGCAGCGGGTAGACCAGCAGCGGCCGCTGCTCGTCCTCGTGGCTGCAGCGGTAGTCGATGGCACGGGTGACCACGCCGGCCAGGCCCTCGAGGCTGCGCTGGCTGGGCGTGAACACCGCCACCAGCTTGCGCGGCAACAGCGTGGTGCAGACGCTCACCGCGGCCGAGCGGCCGCTGCGGCAATCGACCAGCACGTGGCGAAAGTGGCGCGCCATGTGGTCGGCAAAGCTGCGGTACAGCGCGGGGCAAGTGGCAAACAGCCCGTCCCAGTCCATCTCGTCGGCCCGTTCGCCGTAGCTGTCGTCGAAGCGGCCGGCGCGCATCAGGTACAGCGGCCGGCTGTCGTCGACGCGTTCGACGTAGGCTTCCCAGTCGATCGCTTCCAGCACCAGCCGGGCCAGCTGCTCGTCGTCGGCGGTGGCCGACGAGCGGGTCAGGGTCTGCAGCTGGTCGCGGCAGGCCTCGAAATATTCCAGCAGCCCGGGCCGATCCTCGCCCCCCTCGCGCTGCCCCGCGTCGCGCTGGAAATAATGGTGCAGGCCGGGCGACTCGGTGTCCCAGTCGATCATCAGGACCGGCACGGTC
>JBJMVW010000002.1:0-115045 GCA_045810465.1 Massilia sp.
CCCCACCACGTCCACCCCGGGATGCCCGACCACGTCCGGGTGCTCCGACGACATCGTCACGAAACACACCGCCTCGCCCGCGCGCTGGCGCGCGCGCAGCTGCTCCATGAACTGCATCGCCTGGACCATTTCGCTAGTTTCGTACAGTTTCTCGTGCGGTTTGTTGACGTCATCCTCGACGACCGTCCAGTACACCATGTACATCGCTCCCCTCCGTTCCTGAAACCCGAATATACCGCTACCCTGCCCTGCCCGACGCATCATTGCAGCGGGGCTCCAAACCGGTGGAACAGGAATGGTCGGGTCAGGCAGCACGCTATAGTAAGTAGGACTAGTCCGAAACTTTGCCTATATGTTGGGAGGCCCACATAACAAGTTGTGTCTGGCGGTTAGGCTAGACAACCTGTGTAAACAACCCAGGTAAACAGCATGATTTTGAACGAAAATCAACAGCCAACAACTTCACCCGCGCTGGAGCTCTGGGGCGGACTCGAGTGTACAGTCAACCGCGTACGCGACAATTATTTCAGCCAGATGGACCGCAACGGGCACGTCGACCGGCTGCAGGATATCGAACGCTTCGCCTCGCTCGGCATCAAGGCCATCCGCTACCCGGTGCTGTGGGAGCGCACCGCGCCCGACGGCATCGACAAGGCCGACTGGTCGTGGCCGGACGCCCGCCTGCCGGCCTTGCAGCAGCTCGGCGTCACGCCGATCGTCGGCCTGGTCCATCACGGCAGCGGCCCGCGCCATACCAGCCTGGTCGATCCGCAGTTCCCGGAAAAACTGGCCGAATATGCCGGTGCGGTCGCGCGCCGCTATCCATGGGTCGAGTACTACACGCCGGTTAACGAACCGCTGACCACCGCCCGCTTCTCGGGCCTGGCCGGGGTCTGGTATCCGCATGGTTCGGACGAGCCCACCTTCATCCGGGCGCTGCTCATCCAGTGCCGCGCGGTGGTGCTGTCGATGCGCGCGATCCGGGCGGTCAACCCGAACGCCAGGCTGGTCCAGACCGATGACCTGTCGAAGACCTACGGCACGCCCGAAATGAGCTGGCTCACCAACTTCTTCAACGAGCGGCGCTGGCTGTCGTGGGACCTGCTGTGCGGGAAGGTCGAGCCCGGCCACGCGCTGTGGGACTACCTGCTCGAACACGACGCCAGCGAAGCCGACCTGCTGTGGTTCCGCGACAATCCCTGCCCGCCGGACGTCATCGGGGTCAATTACTACATCACCAGCGAACGCTGGGTCGATCACCGCCCGGAACGCTATCCCGAATCGCACCGCCACGTGTACCGCGGGGTGCGGCATGCGGATATCGAAGCGCCGCGCGCGCTGGCCACGCCGACGCCCGGCATCGGGCCGCTGCTGCAGGAGACCTGGGAGCGCTACGGCCTGCCGATTGCGGTCACCGAAGCGCACATCGACGCCAACCGCGAAGACCAGCTGCGCTGGCTGCTCGAGATCTGGAATGCCGCCAAAAACGTCCGGCGCAACGGCGCCGACGTGCGCGCGGTGACCGTCTGGGCGCTGCTTGGCTCGTTCGACTGGAACTGCCTGGTCAGGGAGTGCAAGGGCTATTACGAACCGGGCCCGTTCGACGTGCGCGGCGGCCAACCGCGACCCACCGCGGTGGCGCGGATGATGCGCGAACTGGCCACCAACCGGGCGCCGTCAAGCCCGGTCCTGCAGGGCCAGGGCTGGTGGCGCCGCCCCGGGCGCTTCCTTTGCAAGCCGGTCGCCACCAGCACGACGGTGGCCGACATCGCCGGCGTGCGCACCCAGGCCACCACGTCGGCGCAGCCGGTCCTGATCACCGGCGCCACCGGTACGCTCGGCTCGGCCTTTGCGCGCATCTGCGAAAAGCGCAATCTCGCCTGCCACGTGCTCACGCGGCAGGAGATGGACATCACCGACCCGGCCTCGGTCGAGGCGGCGATTGTCCGCTTCAAGCCGTGGGCGATCATCAACGCCGGCGGCTACGTGCGCGTCGACGACGCCGAGTGCGAGGCCGAGCGCTGCCTGCGCGAGAACACGCTGGGACCGAACATCCTGGCGCTGGCCTGCATCCGGCACGGCCTGCGCTTCATGACCTTCTCGAGCGACCTCGTGTTCGACGGCAGCCAGCAACGTCCGTACGTCGAGTCCGATCCTGTCGCGCCGCTCGGCGTGTACGGGCGAAGCAAGGCCGAGGCCGAGCAGCGCGTGCTGGCCGCCGACCCGCAGGCGCTGGTGATCCGCACCAGCGCGTTCTTCGGCCCCTGGGATGGGCACAATTTCGTGACGCAGGCGCTCAACGCGCTCGACGCCGGCGAGCCGTTCGCGGCGGCGGACGACCTGGTGGTGTCGCCGACCTATGTGCCGGACCTGGTCAACACCAGCCTGGACCTGATGATCGACCGCGAGCGCGGCATCTGGCACCTGACCAACGGCGCGGCCGTCAGCTGGGCCGAACTGGCGCGCCGCGCGTGCGCGCTGGCGGGCGTCGATGCGCGCCGGCTCGAGGCGCGGCCAGCGTCCGCGCTCGGCATGGCGGCTGCACGGCCGGCCAACAGCGCGCTGCACAGCGAACGCGGCATGCTGCTGCCGTCGCTCGACGATGCGCTGCAGCGGTTCGTGCGGGAGCTGGCCGAGCGCGAGGACGCGGCGGCGTCCGGCTCGGCGCATTACGCGAGCTAAGCCCGCAACGGTAGCCCCGTAGGGTGGGCACTCCATGCCCACGCGAACGTTAGCGCAGCGGTTGCTTTCGCGTGGGCACGGGGTGCCCACCCTACCACTGCCTCCGTGCGGACGCCGGGCGCTTGCTGTTGCAAAAAGATGCAATTCAAAAAAATGTATTTGCGATAAGCATTTACTTGGATACACTTCGTTACATAGCGTTACGTTACGCTACTTTAGTGTCTCCGCAATGCCGTCTTGCCGCCTACCCGCCACGTCCGACCCGATCCCCCTACCGGCCGCCCTTGGTCGCGCGCCATGAGGCTGCACAACGGCCGGCCCGGCTGGGCCGAGGAGCTGGTTGCCGGCGCCCGGCCCTCGATCACGATCCGCTCCGGCATCTCGCCCGAGCTGCCCGCACTGCCGTACTGGCGCGAACTGCTCAAGCTGAAGGCGCGCGCACTTGTGCACCGCCGGCACACCCGGCGCTGGCTGCAGCTGCTTAATTCGCACCCCGCGTTCTCCGAATACGTGCAAAACTGGCCGCGCTTCCTGTACAAGATCTACCGCCCCTACCTGACCAATACCCTGTGCATGCAGGGACGGCTGGACGCGCTCGCCTCGCACTACCAGTTCATCTTCCAGCGCGGGCTGGGCCAGGTCGTGGCCCAGGCCAGCCGGGGCGGCATCGTACTGGCGAGCGCCGGCGGCAAGAGCGGCGCCAGCTACCAGGTGAGGCTGCGCGCGGTGGGCACGCTCGAACGCGAGGGCGACCTGGCCCTGCAACTGTGCCAGGGCGAAGCCGTGCTGTATTCGGTGGCGTTCACGTTCGCCTGGCGCGGCGAATCGATGGCGGTCAGCGTCGGCTGCATCCAGGGCGCCAACAGCGCCGATGCGCTCGACGCAATCCGGCAGGCCACCCGCGAACTGCACGGCATGCGGCCCAAGCACCTGTTGGTGACGCTGGTGCGCGACCTTGGCCACGCGCTGGGCTGCAGGCGGCTGTACCTGGTGTCGAACGCGAACCGCGTGGTGCGCGGCGCGATGCGGCAAGGGCGGGTGCGCTCGGATTACGACCAGCTGTGGCTGGACCTCGGGGCGACGCGCGAGCCGGACGGCGATTACGTCCTGCCCTGCGCGGCCCTGGCGGAGCCGGACCTGGACAGCATCCCGTCGAAGAAACGCGCGCAAGCGCGCCGCAGGCACGAGGTGGTGGGCAGGATGGCGCGCGAGCTCACGGGCCGGCTGGTGCCCCCTCCCGCAAACAGGAATTATTAAACCAGTAGCAATTATTGTTCAGTAAAGTACAATTGTTGTCACCACCACACTGAGGTGACAGCCATGTTCGACCTGCTCCTTGCGGCGTATCTTCTGCTGATCCTGCCCATTTCCCGGTGTTGGCGCCGCCAATACAGCAAGCCGGACCGGCGGTGCGCTCCCGAGCGTCAACGGATGTACCGGGAGAACATCACCCAGGTGCTGCTCCTGCTGCTGGTGCTGGCGGGATCCTCGTGGCTGCGGCGCCGCACCCCGGCCGAGCTGGGATTCGACGTGCCGCTGTCGGCGGCGGGCCAGTGGGGACTGCTGGCTGCGGTGGTGGTGCTGGCCGGCCTCGGGATCGGCTCCCTGCTGTGGCAAAAGAAACTCGGCGGCGCCAGCCGCGACGAATACGACAAACTCCTGCAAGGCCACCGGCTGCTGCCGCGCACCGCCAACGAATTGCGCGAGTACCTGGTGCTGAGCCTTGTGGTTGGCGCCGGCTGGGAGATCCTGTACCGCGGCTTCCTGCTGCTGGTGCTGGCGCCCTTCACGGGCATGGCCGGCGCCGTCGCGCTGTCGGCGCTGGCCTATGGCGCCAGCCACGGCTACCACAATCGCAAGCAGTTCATCGGCAGCATGGCGTCGGCGTTCCTGTTCACGCTCGCCTATGCGCTGACGCACAGCCTGTGGTGGCTCATGCTGCTGCACATCGGGATTGGCGTTTCAGCTGGCCTGGCCGCGTACGGAAAACTCAAGACCCGGGCGCCCGCAGTCCCGGTAACGCATGCCTGAGACGGCAGGCCGCCAGCGTACAAACAGCATTATCGTAAAACGAACGGGCACGACGTCGCCGTTGACGGATTCGATGATCGCTGACGGCGGTTGAACGCGTGGGCGGGAGACCCGCCCACCCTACAACAACCGGCGTGGCTCGCGTAGGGTGGGCGGGTCTCCCGCCCACGCGTTCAACTACAGCCTGCACTTAGCCTTTATCCGAGCATCGGGCGCAGCTCGCGCCAGACCATGCCGGCGTCCATCTGCTCCATGCAGTTGTGGTGCCCCAGCGGGCACTCGCGCTGGCGGCAGGGCGAGCATTCCAGCCGCAGCGAGATCGAGCGCGCGATGCTTGAAAACGGCGGCGCGTGAGCCGGATCGGTGGGGCCGTACAGCGCGACCACCGGCCGGTCCAGGCCAGAGGCGATATGCAGCAGGCCCGAGTCGTTCGACACCACCGCCGCCGCCCGCGCGATCAGCGCCACCGCTTCGTCGAGCCTGGTCGCGCCGGCCAGGTTAAGCAGGTTCGACGCAGCCGATCCGGCCTGCGCCACCACTTCGTCGCATGCCGCGCGGTCCTTGGGCGAGCCAAGCAGCGCCACCTGCGCCTGCGGGTCGGCCTCGACGATCGCCTGGGCCAGCGCGCCGAAGTGGCGCGGCGGCCAGCGCTTGGCCGTGCCGAACTCCGCGCCCGGCGCAAACACCACCAGCGAGCGCGCCGCAGCCACCCCATGGCGCTCGCCCGCCGCGGCGATCTCCTCGCCCGGCACGAACAGGCGCGGGCGCGGGATGCTGGCTGCCAGCGGCTGGCCGGGATCGTGCGCCAGCGCCGCGTAGAACGGCACCATCGGGCGCGGCGGCTGGTCGTCGTGGTGCATCACGTTCACCAGCCCGTAACGCATCTCGCCCTTGTAGCCGACCCGGCGGCGAATCCCGGCCAGCCAGGGAATCAGCGCGTACTTGAGCGTGTTCGGCAGCACGTAGGCGTCGGCGTAGCCGCGCTCGCGCAGCACCTGCGCGTAGTTCCAGCGTTCGCGCAGCTGCAGTGCGCGGTGCCGGAACGGCGTCTCGAGCACGCAGTCCGCCTCGAGCACCGCGCGCCACACCGGCGCAACAGCGGGCGGCGCCAGCACGTCGATCGCGCGCTCCGGGTGCTGTTGCTTGAGCAGCGCCAGCAGCGGCTGCGCCATCACCGCGTCGCCGATCCAGTTCGGCGAAATGACGAGGGTGCGGGGCTGGCCGTTCATTTTTCCGACACCGTGGCGGCGAACTGCAGCCGGTACAGGTTGGCGTACATGCCGTTGGCCAGCAGCAGTTCGTCATGCGTGCCCTGCTCCACGATACGGCCGTGCTCCATCACCACGATGCGGTCGGCGCGCTCGATGGTCGACAGGCGGTGCGCGATCACGATGGTGGTGCGGCCCGCCATCAGCGTATCGAGCGCGGCCTGGACCGCGCGCTCGGACTCGTTGTCGAGCGCCGAGGTGGCCTCGTCGAGGATCAGGATCGGCGCGTCCTTGTAGATGGCGCGCGCGATCGCCACCCGCTGGCGCTGGCCGCCGGACAGGCGCATGCCGTTCTCGCCGATCATCGTGTCCACGCCTTCGGGCAGCCGCTCCACCACGTCCGACAGGTGCGCCGCCCTGATCGCCGCGCCAAGGCGCTCATGGTCGACCTGCTCGGCGCCATAGGCCACGTTGGCCGCCAGCGTGTCGTCGAACAGCACCACATTCTGGCTCACCATCGCCAGCTGCGAACGCAGGCTGGCCAGCGCGATGTCCGGGTACGGCACGCCGTCGAGCAGGATGCGGCCGGCTTCGGGATCGTAAAAGCGCGTGGCCAGGCTGACGAAGGTCGACTTGCCGCCGCCCGACACGCCCACCAGCGCCACCGTCTGCCCCGGCCGCACGTCGAGCGAGACGTTCGACAGCGCCAGCGCGTGCGCGCCCGGGTAGCGGAACGACACGTGCTCGAACTGCAGGTGCCCCCGGGCGCGCCCCAGCACGCGGGTGCCGGTGTCCTGTTCGACCGGCGAGTCCATCATCTCGAACACGGTTTCGGCGGCCGCGATCCCGCGCTGCATCGGGCCGTTCACCTCGGCCAGCGACTTGAGCGGCGTGAGCAGCATCAGCATCATCGTGATGAAGTTGGTGAACTCGCCGACCGTCATGTTGGAGCGGATCGCCAGTACCACCACCAGCGCCAGCGCCAGCGAGGTCGCGATCTGGGTCACCGGCGCGGTGGCGGCGAACGCCACCGTCATCCGCTGCGAGAAGCCGCGCAGGGCTTCGCTGCGCTGTTCGAAGCGGCGCCGCTCGTAGCGTTCGCCCGAGAACACGCGGATCACCTGGTGGCCGCGCGCCGCTTCCTCGACCACCTGGGTCATCTCGGCGGTCACGCGCTGGTTGTCGCGGTTCAGGCGGCGCAGGCGGCCGGTGGTGGTGCGCACGATCACCGCGGTCAGCGGCACCACGACCAGCGCGACCAGCGTCAGCTTCCAGTTCAGGTACAGCAGCGCCACCAGCAGCCCGATCACCACCAGCGTGTCGCGCACGCAGGCCACGAACACCGAGTTGATCATGTCCACCACCTGGCGCACGTCGCCAATCACCGTGTTGATGATCTTGCCGGTCGACTCTTCGTGGAAGCGCGCCACCGGCAGCCGCAGCAGGCGGTCGAACACCAGCCCGCGCAGGTCGTTGAGCACCCGGCTGATGACCCAGTTGTTCAGGTAAGCGGTGGCGAAGGTGCCGATCCCGCGCAAGATGAAGATCGAGATCAGGACCGCGGGGACCAGCCACAGGCTGAAGTCGACCTTGTTCTTGAAGCCTTTGTCGAGCAGCAGTTCGATTGCCTTGCCCAGCAGCGGCTGGGTGGCGGCCGTGAGCGCCATCGCCAGCAGCGACATGGAGGCGCGCAGGCGGTACGGCTTGACGATCGCCCACAGGCGTTTGACGATGGCACTATTTTCCAATTTGTTCCTTCGTATTCAGGCAGAAGCCCATGAGCAAAAACACCATGAGCGCATAAAACAGGCTGCCTTTGACAGACCAGAAGATCACCTCGGTCAGGCCGAAGCTGAAGTAGCACAGCACTACCAGCAAGCCGGCCAGCGCCGGCGCCGGATGCTGGCGCGCGGTGTTGGCACTGGCCAGCGCGCGCATGAAGAACACGAAAGGCGCGGCCAGCAGGCCAAACCAGGCCGCCAGGCCAACCACGCCGCCGGTGGCCAGCGACTGCAAGGCGTCATTATGCAGGTGCGGCATCGGCAATACCACTGGGTCGAGCCTGCCCTCTTGCACGTAGCGCCCCAGTTGCGCGTGCAAGGTGTTCGGATCGATCCCGAACAGCGGGTGATCGCGGAACAGTATGCCGGCCCCGGTCCACAGTTCGAGGCGGGTGCCCAGGCTGGTGTCCTTGTTGCCGCCGCCGGCCCAGGCCTGGACATCGCTGATGCCCTCGGCCACCCGGTCCTGCATCCCGAGCACCGGAATGAAGAAGGCCGACACGCACAGCGCCAGCCCGCCCAGCAGCAGGGTGCGCACGCGCCGGCCCGGCACCAGGTGGCGATGGCGCGCAAACATCAGCGCGGCCACCGGCAGCGCGACCAACCCGCCACGGGTACCGGTCAGCAGCGACGCGGCAAGCCCCGCGAGCGCGCCGAGCGCCGGCAAAAATGCCTGGCGCTGGGCGCGGAAATCGCTGGCCGCCACCATCGCCAGCAGCGCCAGGCACAGCGACACGTCGCCGAAGGTGATCGGGTTGATCAGCCCGCCGGGACGGTCGATATGCAGGCCGACCCGCTGCCAGGCGACCAGCCCCAGCCCGGCCAGGGTGCCGGCGATCACGCCCCACCACAGCGCGCGGCGCGGCGGACGCACGGCCAGCACCAGCGCCAGCGCCGACACCGCCAGCAGCATGCGGGTCGGCTTTTCGAGGTTGTTGGCGGTCGCTTCGGGCCGTACAAGGTAACACACCAGCGCGAAGCCGAAATTGAACAGGAACGCCCAGATGACCCAGCGGGTCTCATGCCAGTGACGAGCAAGCGCGCGCCGGCAATCCTTGAACAGGAACAGCGCACTGAGCAGCAGCAGGAAGCTCACCAGGCTGACGCCGAACAAAGTAACGAGGCTAAGGCAGGGGAATAAAAAGACCAGGGCGCTGATCCAAGCCTGGGTAGCGCCATTCGTTTTTTTTAAATTATTGTTCATTCACATTCTTGTGGGCTATCCTTGCCACCCGAGCCCTGTTTTATAAGCGAACGATGCACCAAGCACCTACAATCTCGCTCGTAATCACTACCTACAACCGGCCAGACGCGCTGGAAGCCGTGGTGGAAGCCTGTTTCGCGCAGGACGACAAGAACTTTGAAATCATTATCGCTGATGACGGCTCGACTGCCAACACGCGCGACTGTATCGACCGGCTCAAAGCGCACTCGCCGGTGCCGCTGCTGCACGTGTGGCAGCCGGACGATGGCTTTCGCGCCGCCATGGCGCGCAATCGCGGCACGCTGGCCGCGCGCGGCGACTACATCGTGTTCCTCGATGGCGACTGCATCCCGCAGCGCGACTTCATCGCACGCCACCGCGCGCTGGCGCAGCCTGGCTGCCTGGTGTCGGGCAGCCGCATCTTGCTCAGCCAAAGGTTGACCGCCCGGGTACTGCACGATAAGGTTGATGTCATTACGCTGGGAATCATCGACCAGCTGCGCTACCGGCTCAAAGGCGATATCAACAAGATGCTGCAACTGCTGGTGCGCTGGCCCGACGCGGGACGGCTGCGGCGCCGTTTCAGCTGGCGCCGGATCAAGAGCTGCAACCTGGGGGTGTGGCGCGCCGACCTGGAGCGGGTGAACGGCTTCGATGAGAGCTTCCTCGGCTGGGGCCACGAGGATGCCGACCTGGTGGTGCGGCTGTTCCATGCCGGCGTGCTGCGCAAGGATGGCGCGTTTGCCACCGAGGTATTCCACCTGTGGCACCGCGAGGCGCAGCGCGACCACGAGTCGAGCAACCTGCGCGTGGTGCAGGAACGGGCCGCCAGCGGGGTCACCCAGGCGCACAAGGGATTACGGGAGCACGAACATAACCAGGCCGTGTGACAGCGGGCGCCCTTCGAAACGGCGCGCCAACGACGGCATCGAGGCAGTCAGGGACTAAGGGAAGAGGAAGATGAACCCGCAATCGCAGAAGACGCTTTCGGTTATTGTCCCCGCCTTCGACGCGGCCCGTTTCATCGAACCATGCCTGCGCTCGATCCTGGCGCAGCTCGAGCCCCAGCACGCGCTGGTGATGGTCGACGACGGTTCGCGCGACGACACCCATGCGGTGGCCGAGCGCCTGCGCGACGAGTTCGCGCATGCCGACTTCACGCTGATCCGCCAGCCGAACCAGGGCATCGCGGGCGCGCGCAACCGCGGCCTGGCCGCAGCGGCCGGCCAGTACCTGCTGTTCGTCGATGCCGACGACCTGCTCGAACCGGGCGCCCTGCTCGCGCTCGACGCCGTGGCCAAGGCCCACCAGCCGGACGTCATCGCCTGCGACTTCAACGCCTGGCGCCCCGACAAGCAGCGCAAGAGCCACCGCGTCTCGCTCGGCTATCCGCCCAACACCCTGATGCGCGACCGCGACGAGATCCTGCTGCACTTCTTCGCCGACCGCCACATGTACGTGTGGGCCAACGTGTTCCGGCGCGAAGTGTACGAACGCGTGCCGCAGCCGGTGTTCCCGCTCGGGCGCGTGTTCGAGGACGTGTCGGTGCTGTCGCACCTGCTGGCCCGCTGCGACAGCCTGTACCACCTGGCGCGGCCGATCATCGACTACCGCCAGCACGCGGCCAGCCTGAAACGGGCGGTGTCGGCCAAGTGGTGCGTCGACTTCGTCTCCGCGCTGCAGCAGGTCAAGCACGCGTTCAGCACGGTGCCGGCCAGCGACGCGGTGCGCATGCACATCGACGCCACGGCCTGCCATTTCTACATCGGCATCGTGAAAAACTCGTACCAGCTGCCGTGGCGCGAAGGGCGCGCGGTACGCGACCAGATCAGGCAGCTGTTCCTCGACAGCCTGTTCCACTACCCGCTGGCGGTGCTGGCGGCGATGGAAAACGGCGCGCTGCAAAGCCGCGACAGCAAGGCCGACGTGGCGGCCGCGCGCCAGGCGCGCAAGGCGCTCGAGGGCGACATCGGGTTCGCGATCGCCAAGACGGCCAGCCGCAAGATCAAGCTGTGGCAGCGCATGGTGGCATAGCAAGCACAGGTCCTCCTTGAGCCGTCCTGGCTCTCCTTTCCGTCATCCATGGTGACCGGCACTTACAGCCGCCGGCCCACCGACTCTTGCATTCGGCGCCAGTTGTGATATCTTGCTCGATAGCAACTTATCATGAACAACAGCGCACGCCGGCAGTGGCGTGATCCGGGAGAAACCGTGGCAATTTCTACAAGCACCATCGGGACGGTGAAGACCGGCACGTTTGGCGATGACACACTGGTCGGCACGTCCGCCGACGACCAGCTATTTGGACTGACCGGCAACGACATATTGATCGGCGCCGGGGGCGCTGACAAACTGTACGGCGGCGACGGCAACGACACCCTGGACAGCGGGCTGGTCTACGACAGCGCAACCGGCACCTACCGCAACGACGTGCAGGGCGATACGATGGACGGCGGCGCCGGCAACGACGAGCTGTACGGAGACCTCGGCAACGACATCATGCTGGGCGGCAGCGGCGACGACCAGTTCTTCGGCGGCGGCGGCGTCGACCGCATGAATGGTGGCGACGGCAACGACGTGCTCGAGAGCGGCGAACTCTATGACCCGGTCACCAAAACCTTCCGTCCCGACAATCTCGGCGACCTGATGGACGGCGGCGCGGGCAACGACACGCTGCTCGGCGGCGCCGGCAACGACGGCATGGTCGGCGGCGACGGCAACGACGTGCTCATCGGCGGCGGCGGCGCCGACTGGATCAGCGGCGGCGCCGGCGACGACGAAGTATACAGTGGCGGCAAGTGGGACCCGGTGACCAAAACGCACCTGCCCGACGACGCGGGCGACACGCTGTTGGGCGGCGACGGCAACGACCTGCTGGCCGGCGGCGACGGCAACGACACGCTGGACGGCGGCAGCGGCCACAACCAGCTGTACGGTGGCGACGGCAACGACAAATACATCATCAACAGCCGCGCCGATTCCGTCTACGACTCGGGCGGCACCGACAGCGGCATCATCAATGTCGACTGGTTCAAGGCCACCCCTGACGTTGAAAACTGGACCTGGGCCGCCGGCGTCGAGAAACTGCCCTACTGGATCGATGCGCTGACCTTTGGCCGGGCGCCGGAAATTGCCTACGAACTGCCCGGCAAAAAGACCATCAGCTACTGCTTTGCACAGGCGCCGGCCAGCTACTTCACTGCCGACGACAAGAACGGCTTCACCGCGTTCAGCGCCACCCAGATCAGCTATGCCAAGAAGCTATTCGCCTATATCGAGACGGTGCTCGACGTGCATTTCGTCGAAACCACCGATCCGGAGGCCGCCTTCACTATTGTATTGGGCAACAACACCCAGAAGGATTCGGGCGGCTACGGCTCCATGGTCAATCCGATCCACGGCAGTACCGTCATGATCGCTTCCAGCGCGACCACGCTGGCCCCGGAAAAGGATGGCGGAAGCGACCTGCTGTTTGTCCTGACCCACGAAATCGGTCACGCGCTCGGCCTGAAGCACCCGTTCTCGCACGCCGACGCCGACGGCGACATCGGCGTTGGGCCCTACCTGCCGGCGGTCGAAGACAACCGCGGCGCGACGGTGATGAGCTACACCGAAAGCGGGCGCGAGATCGTGGGCACCTACAGCCCGCTCGACCTGGCGGCGCTGCAGTACTTGTATGGCGCCGCGCCAGCCGTGCACGCCGGCGACTCACGCTACGTGCTCAGCGCCAGCGGCAGCTCGATCATCGGCGACGGCAGCGGCACCGATACGCTGGATGGCTCGGCGCTCGCGCAGGACCTGACGCTGTACCTGGCGCCCGGCTACTGGAGCCATGTCGGCGCCAAGGCCGCCACCATCACGGCAGCCGGCCAGGTGACGGTCAACTTCGGCACCGTCATCGAAAACGCGCTGGGCGGCGCCGGCGCCGACCTCATCGTCGGCAACGACGTCGCCAACGACATCGACGGCGGCGCTGGCGACGACGTGCTCCAGGGCGGGGCCGGCAACGACACGCTGCGCGGCGGGCTCGGAAACGACCGTGTGAGCGGCGGCAGCGGCGACGACCGTCTTGACGGCGGCGCCGGCATCGACACCGGGGACTACGCCGGCAAGCGCGCATCGTTCAGTGCTACCCGCAGCGGCGACGGCTGGGTGGTGAGCGACAGCAGCGGGGCCGAGGGGCGCGACACACTGAGCGGGATCGAGCGCATCGCCTTCAGCGACGGCATGCTCGCGCTGGATGTCGACGGGATTGCGGCGCAGGCGTACCGCGTGTATGCGGCGGCCTTCGACCGCGCGCCCGACCTGGCCGGCCTCGGCTACTGGATTGGGCAGATGGACCATGGCGTGTCGCTGCTCGACGTGGCGACCGGCTTTACCCGCAGCGACGAATTCACGCGCATGTACGGCGCGGCCCCGAGCGCGGACAGCTTCCTGACCAGGGTGTACCAGAACATCCTGCACCGCGCACCGGACCAGGCGGGGTACGCCTATTGGCTCAAGGAGATGCAAGGCGGGGCGTCGGAGGGGCTGGTGCTGTCGCTGTTCAGCGAAAGCGGCGAGAACCAGGCGCAGGTGGTGGGCGCGATCGAACACGGGATTGCGTACGTAGCGTTTGCATAATCATAAAGAAATGGTCGCGTCGGCACGACGTGGCGGTGGGAGAAATCTGTGGCAAGCACGACCTATGGCACCCCAAGTAATGACCAACTGATCGGCAGCGGCGCCGACGACGAACTCTACGGGCTGGGCGGCAACGACAAACTTTTCGGCGGCGGCGGCAACGACAAGCTGTACGGCGGCGACGGCGACGACATGCTCGAAACCGTCCAGCGTTACGACAGGGCCACAGGCACATGGGTTGCCGATGCGGCGGGCGACGACTATCTCGACGGCGGCGCCGGCAACGACCGGCTGATGGGCGGGCTTGGCAACGACACGCTGGACGGCGGCAGCGGCCGCAACCAGCTATACGGCGGCGCCGGCGACGACAGGTATGTGATCAACAGCATTGCCGATTTTGTCTACGATGAAGCGGGCAACGACAGCGGCATCATCAATGTCAACTGGTTCAAGACCACCTCCCAGGTTGAAAACTGGACCTGGGCCCCGGGTGTCGAGAAACTGCCCTACTGGATCGACGCCCTGACCTTTGCCAGCGCGCCCAACGTCGCCCTGTCACTCGGGCCATCCAGGACGATCAACTACTGCTTCGCGCAGGCGCCGGCGTCATTCTTCAGGGACGCCGACAAGAACGGCTTCAGCGCATTCAACGCCACCCAGATCAGCTATGCGAAGAAGCTGTTCGCCTATATCGAAACGGTGCTCGACGTGCACTTCGTCGAAACCACCAATCCCGAGGGGCCCTACACGATCGTGCTGGGCAACAACACCCAGGACAAGTCGGCCGGCTATGGCGCCCTGATCGGTCCGGACAAAGGCAGCGTGCTCATGGTCGCTTCCAGTCAACGCGCGCTCAACCCCGACCAGGATAACGGATCCGAGTTCTACCGCGTCCTCACGCACGAAGTCGGCCATACGCTGGGCCTCAAGCACCCGTTCTCGCACCCCGACGCCAACGGCGATACCGGTGAGGGGCCATACCTGCCCAGCGCCGAAGACAACACCAGCGTGACGGTAATGAGCTACACCAACAGCAGCGCTGCGGTGATGGGCCAATACACCAAGCTCGACCTTGCTCCGCTGCAATACCTGTACGGCCCGGCGGCGGCGGCGAACGGCGGCGACACCCGCTACCTCGTGAACGAGAACGGCAACCTGATGATCGGCGACGGCGCCGGCGTCGACACCATCGATGCGTCGGCGCTGTCGCCATCGCAGTCGCTGACGCTGTACCTGGCGCCCGGCTACTGGAGCCATGTCGGCGCCAAGGCCGCCACCATCACGGCAGCCGGCCAGGTGACGGTCAACTTCGGCACCGTCATCGAGAACGCGCTCGGCGGCGCCGGCGCCGACCGCATCGTCGGCAACGACGTCGCCAACGACATCGACGGCGGCGCCGGCGACGACGTGCTCCAGGGCGGGGCCGGCAACGACACGCTGCGCGGCGGGCTCGGAAACGACCGTGTGAGCGGCGGCAGCGGCGACGACCGTCTTGACGGCGGCGCCGGCATCGACACCGGGGTCTACGCCGGCAAGTGGGCATCGTTCAGCGCTACCCGCAGCGGCGACGGCTGGGTGGTGAGCGACAGCAGCGGCGCCGAGGGGCGCGACACACTGAGCGGGATCGAGCGCATCGCCTTCAGCGACGGCATGCTCGCGCTGGATGTCGACGGGATTGCGGCGCAGGCGTACCGCGTATATGCGGCGGCCTTCGACCGCGCGCCCGACCTGGCCGGCCTCGGCTATTGGATCGGGCAGATGGACCATGGCGTGTCGCTGCTCGACGTCGCGACCGGCTTTACCCGCAGCGACGAATTCACGCGCATGTACGGCGCGGCCCCGAGCGCGGACAGCTTCCTCACGCGCGTGTACCAGAACATCCTGCACCGCGCGCCGGACCAGGCGGGGTACGCCTATTGGCTCAAGGAGATGCAAGGCGGGGCGTCGGAGGGGCTGGTGCTGTCGCTGTTCAGCGAAAGCGGCGAGAACCAGGCGCAGGTCGTGGGCGCGATCGAACACGGGATTGCGTACATCGCGTTTGCGTAGGACGACAGGAAGCGGCGCCACAACGAACAGGGCCGCAGGTCCGCAGCGTGTCCCGTAGGGTGGGCGGGTCCCCCGCCCACGCGTCCCATCAGCGCGGAGGCCGGGGTTCAGGCACACGTTCGCGTGGGCAGGGGCTGCCCACCCTACAGGAAGTATCGAGCGGAAGCCGGCGTTCAAACCGCATCGCGCCACGGAACAGTGCCGCAGGTCCGCAGCGGTCAGTACTCCACCGCGACGTCCTTCGCCCCCAGCGTCAGCTCCAGCGCCTGCTTCAGCGAATCGGACGGCGCCACGCGCCAGTCGTCGCCCAGCTGCAGCGTGCATGGCACGCCCTGCGGCTTGATGCGCAGGCTGACCGGCAGCCCGTTCTCCTGGCGGTACGGCTGCAGCACCTCGGCCACCTTGGCCGGGCTCACACCGCACGCCAAATCCATCTCGAGCTTGTGCCCGTACTGGATGCGCGAGGCCGCCAGGTCGAACACCTTCTCGGCCGTGATGCGTAGCCCGCCGTTGAAGCGGTCCTCCGACACCTTGCCGACCACCAGCAGGAATTCGTCTTCCTTGAAGATGTTCTTGTGCGCCTCGAACACCTCGTTATATACCGTCACCTCCACCACCGAGGTCTTGTCGTCCAGCGCCACGATCAGGATCTTGCCGCGCTGGGTCATCTGGGTACGCACGCCGGTGATCACGCCGCACAGCATGCGCGGCTCGCGCGATGGCTCCAGATCCTGCAGCCTTGTGCGCGCAAAGCGCCGTACCTCGGGCGCGAACGAATCGAACATGTGGCCCGACAGGTAGTAGCCGAGCGCGATCTTTTCCTCGGATAGCTTCTGGCGGTCGGTCCACGGCGTCGCCTTCACGTACTCGGGCGGGGCCACCAGGTCGCTGTCGTCGCCGCCGAACA
Source organism: Massilia sp. (assembly GCA_045810465.1). Taxonomy (GTDB): domain Bacteria; phylum Pseudomonadota; class Gammaproteobacteria; order Burkholderiales; family Burkholderiaceae_D; genus Telluria. Next base: position 16,483 of record JBJMVW010000002.1, read on the forward strand.
AGCTCACCTGGTTGGCCGCGGCCGCCTCCTGGCCCGCCACTTCCATCGCAAACGCGACCGATGCCAGCAGCACCGCGCGGTCGACGCCAAAGCAGTCCATCGCGCCGGCGCGGATCAGCGATTCGATGGTGCGGCGGTTGATCTGCTTGCGGTCGACCCGCTTGCAGAAGTCGAACAGGTCCTTGAACTTGCCGCCGCTGGTCCGCGCCGCGACGATCGCCTCGATCGCGCCCTGCCCCGAGCCCTTGACCGCACCCAGGCCGTAGCGGATGTTGGTCACGGGCTTGCCGGTGACGGACGTCGGCTCGCCTTCGGGCGTGAAGCGGAACTGCGATTCGTTGATGTCCGGCGGGAGCATGGTCAGGCGGCATACGTCGATGCTGTCCTCGACCAGGATCTTGATCTTGTCGGTGTCTTCCATGGCCAGCGACATGTTGGCCGCCATGAACGCCGCGGTGTGGTGCACCTTGAGGTAGGCCGTGTGGTACGACAGCAGCGCGTACGCGGCCGCGTGCGACTTGTTGAAGCCGTAGCCCGCGAACTTCTCCATCAGGTCGAAAATCTCGTCGGCCTTCTCGACGGTCAGGCCGCGTTCGCCCGCGCCCTTGCGGAAGATTTCGCGGTGCTCGGCCATTTCCTCGGCCTTCTTCTTGCCCATCGCACGGCGCAGCATGTCCGCGCCGCCGAGCGAGTAGCCGCCGATGATCTGCGCCATCTGCATCACCTGCTCCTGGTAGACCATGATGCCGTAGGTCTCGGACAGGATGCCCTCGGTGCGCGGATCCGGATAGTCGAACTTCTCGCCGTGCTTTCGTTTGCAGAAGTCGGGGATCAGGTCCATCGGGCCCGGACGGTACAGCGCCACCAGCGCGATGATGTCCTCGAAACGGTCGGGACGCGCGTCCTTGAGCATGCCCTGCATGCCGCGCGACTCAAGCTGGAAGATGGCGACGGTCTTCGCCTTGGTCAGCAGGTCGTACGACGGCCGGTCGTTGAGCGGCAGCTTGGCCAGGTCGAATTCGGCTTCCTTCGGGTCGAGCTGGCGGATGTAGTTGACCGCGCGGTCGAGGATGGTCAGCGTGGTCAGGCCCAGGAAGTCGAACTTGACCAGGCCGACGGCTTCGACGTCGTCCTTGTCGTACTGCGACACCACGCCGGCGTCGCCGCCCTGGGTGTACAGCGGGCAGAAGTCGGTCAGCTTGCCCGGCGCGATCAGCACGCCGCCGGCGTGCATGCCGATGTTACGGGTGATGCCCTCGACCTGCTGCGCGAGGTCGAGCAGCTGCTTGACCTCTTCCTCGTTATCGAGGCGCTCCTTGAGCAGCGGTTCCTCTTCGATCGCCTCGGCGATCGAGACCGGCTTGCCTGGCTTGAACGGGATCAGTTTCGAGATCCCGTCGCAGAAGTTGTAGCCGAAATCGAGCACCCGGCCGACGTCGCGAATCGCGCCCTTGGCCGCCATCGTACCGAAGGTCGCGATCTGCGACACCGCGTCGCGGCCGTACAGGTCCTTCACGTGCTGGATCACGCGGTCGCGGTTCTCCTGGCAGAAGTCGATGTCGAAGTCGGGCATCGAGACGCGTTCCGGGTTCAGGAAGCGCTCGAACAGCAGGTTGTACTTGAGCGGATCGAGGTCGGTAATGAGCAGGCAGTACGCGACCAGCGAACCCGCGCCCGAGCCGCGGCCCGGCCCGACCGGCACGCCGTTGTCCTTGGCCCACTGGATGAACTCCGCCACGATCAGGAAGTAGCCCGGGAACTTCATGTTGTTGATCGTATCGGTCTCGAACTTCAGGCGCTCCTCGTAACGCGGGCGAGCCTCCTCGCGCTTGACCGGGTCCGGGTACAGGTGCACCAGGCGCTTCTCCAGGCCCTTCTTCGATTCGTCGACCAGGTACTCCTCGATCGTCATGCCCGGCGGGGTCGGGAAATTCGGCAGCTGCGGCTTGCCCAGCGTGAGCACCACGTTGCAGCGCTTGGCGATTTCGACCGAGTTGGCGAGCGCGCCCGGCAGGTCGGCGAACAGCTCGGCCATCTCGGCCTGCGACTTGAAGCGCATCTCCTCGTTGAAGCGGCGCACGCGCTTGGCGTTGGCCAGCATCTCGCCTTCGGCGATACAGGTGCGCGCTTCGTGCGCGATGAATTCTTCCTTGTCCAGGAACTGCACCGGATGCGTCGCGACCACCGGCAGGCCAAGGCGCGTGGCCAGCGCCACCGAATGGCGCACCTGCTGTTCCTGGTTGGGCTGGCCGGCGCGCTGGATCTCGATGTAGAAGTGGCCCGGGAAGATCTGTGCCCACCGTTGCGCGCAGCGTTCGGCCTTGGCCAGGTCGCCATTATCGATCGCCTGGCCGACGTCGCCGAACTGCGCGCCCGACAGCACGATCAGCGCGTTGGCCTGGTCGACATCCGGTTCGAGCGTCGACACGCTGGTGGCCAGCGCTTCGAGCCATTCGACGCGGATCTCGGCCCTGCCCTTGTACTGGTTGGTGAGCCAGGCTTTCGACAGCAGGTCGCACAGCTGCAGATAGCCAGTATGGTTTTTCGCGAGGATCAGCAGGCGGAACGGCTTTTCGCGGTTCTCGTCGTTGGTGATCCAGGCATCGACCCCGACCACCGGCTTGATGCCTTTGCCACGTGCGGCCTTGTAGAAGCGGACCATGCAGAACATGTTCGCCAGGTCGGTGATCGCGAGCGCGGGTTGCTGGTCCTTGGCGGCAGCGGCCACGATGTCGTCGATCCGCACAAGGCCGTCGACGATCGAGTATTCGGAGTGGACGCGAAGGTGGGTGAAGGTCGGGGAAGTCATCCTGCCATTTTACCCCGGCAAGTGGTCGGTAGGGTGGGCGGGTTCCCCGCCCACGCGTTCAAACCTGGCGTGATCTGCCATGCAATTGGAATGCATCCGCCGCTCGAACGCGTGGGCGGGGGACCCGCCCACCCTACGCCGCAGCCGCCAGCGGCATCGTCTTGGCGCTGCCGTAGCTGCGCCGCATGCGCAGGAACGGCTCTTCGATGGTGTTGTAGCTAAGCGTCGCCAGTGCCCACGTGGCGCCATACGCGACGGCCAGCATCAGCGCGGCGTCGAGCCACACTATGCCGGTCGGGTGCGCCAGCCCGACGCGCTGCGCCAGAATGTGCAGCACGCCCATGTGCAGCAGGTAGAACGAGAAGCTGACCTTGCCGCCATGGCACAGCACGCGCTCGACCAGGGCAGGCAGTCGCGGCTGGAACGAGACCCACGCCACGATCAGCGCGGCCCAGCCGGCGCTTTCGATCATCGACCAATAAATCCAGAACGACGACTTCGGCGCCGCGCCAAAACTGGCCACGCGGTGCAGCAGCGCGGTGTCGCATACAACCAGCGCAACGCTGGCGGCCAGCAGCAGCGGCGCGTAGCGCTCGACCGCGGGACGCCAGTTGCGCAGCAGCAGCGCCGCCAGCATGCCGATCACGAACTGGTCGAAGCGGCCGACGAAGGTGCTGAAGAACATCAGCGTGCTGTTGTCGTTGACCGTGTACGCCGCGACTTTAAAGAACGCCATCAGCACCAGCAGGTTGACCAGGTAGCGCGGCCCGCGTTCGAGCGCAAAACGGGCCAGGAACGGGAACACCAGGTAGAACATGAACTCGATCGAAATCGTCCACGCGGCGCCGGTGATCACCGTGCCCGAAGTCGGCGCAAGGCCAAGGTTGGTGGCGAACAGGTACAGCAGGTCTTGCGGCTGGAATTTGTCGCGCCCGATCGACGTCGCAACCAGGAAAATGGTCAGGAACAGCGGAAAGATGCGCAGCATCCGGTTGCGCAGGAAATCGCGGTACACGATCTGCTTCTGGTACAGCGCGATCTGCATGAACAGGAAACCGGACAGCGTGAAGAACAGCCCGACGCCGGTATGTCCCTCGGTTACCAGTGCGGCCCACGGACTGGCCAACCCTGCCCCGCCGGCGCCGCGGTACTCCAGATGGAAGTGGAACAGGAACACGAGCGTGGCGGCAAGCCAACGCAGCTGGTCGATGCGCGGGTTGTACTGGAGGTTCAGCGATTGCATGGGCGGCGTCGTGAGGCCCTGTTGGGCAATGAGGTGAAGAAACTATTGTAATGCCAATTCCATGCAAAGTAGCGGCAATTTGCCGCGAACGGACGCTACTGCACTATAATATCGCCCTGTCTTTCAGCACCAGACCGCCATGTCCTCCCTTCACGTTAATATCGCCGCCTACAAATTTGTCAGCCTCGACAACCTGGAAGAAATGCGCCCGCAATACCAGGCGCTGTGCAACGAATTAGGCCTCAAGGGGACAGTACTGCTGACGCCGGAAGGCATCAACATGTTCGTGTCCGGCCTGCGCGAAAACGTCGACCGGTACCTGGCGTGGGTGACGGGCGACCCGCGCCTGGCCGACCTGCAATGGAAGGAAAGCCTGTCCAACGAGCAGTCGCACAAGCGCATGCTGGTGAAGATCAAGAAAGAGATCATCACGATGCGCATGCCGCTGATTAAGCCGGAGCTCGGCCGCGCGCCGGTGGTGGAGGCAAAAACGCTCAAGCGCTGGCTCGACCAGGGCCATGACGACGACGGCGTGCCGGTTGTGATGATGGAAACGCGCAACGCGTTCGAAGTCGACGTCGGCACCTTCGAGAACACGCTCGACTACCGCATCGATAAATTCACCGAATTTCCGGAAGTCGCGGCCAGGCACAAGGACGAGCTGCAGGGCAAGACGGTGGTGACCTTCTGCACCGGCGGCATTCGTTGCGAAAAAGCCGCGATCCACATGAAGAACATCGGCTACGACCGCGTGTACCAGCTCGAAGGCGGCATCCTTAAGTACTTCGAGGAAGTCGGTGGCGAGCACTACAACGGCGACTGCTTCGTGTTCGACTACCGCACCGCGCTCAATCCCAAACTCGAGCCGACCGAGACGGTGCAGTGCTTCGCCTGCCGCGCGGTGGTAACGCCACGCCAGCAGCTGTCGCCGCAGTTTGTGGAGGGTGTGTCGTGCCCGCACTGCGCGAACGGTGCGGCCAGGCCGGGCGCGGATGCGCAGGAAGCGGCAAGCGCGGGCTGAAGATTGGCTGCCTGACGTCGTTCCCGCGAAAGCGGGAACCCATAACCCGTCCGCATTGCAGCACACTTGCGCGAAGCTGCGTCGAAGCACGCTCAGCATGGATTCCTCGCGGGGGCGCCGAGCCCTTCGCGGGAACGACGTGCGCGGGTCCTGGCCGATCAACCGTAAACCGGCGGCGCCAGGTGCGCGTCCTGCACGCCGACCAGTTGCGCCGTATCGCCCGAGAATCCAGTCGCCAGGCCCGCGTCCGCAACAATCTTGCTGATGACGGCATCGATTGCGCCCGGGTCCATGCCGGCCGAGGCCGACGACAAGTCTTTTACGTTAGCAATGTATTGGATCGCCAGGCTGTTCGCGTGGTCGCCCGAATACGCCTTCTGCTCGTTGGCCAGGTCCAGGTGCGAGGTAAACGAGGTCGATACCGCCACCTTGGCGTTGTAGGCGAACAGGTCGGTGTCGCGTGCGCCAGCGGCGATCTGGGTCACCACGTTGTCGATCGTGATCTGGCCCTTGTCGAGCAGCGGCGTCCAGTAATCGAGGCCGCCCGCTTCACCGGCGCGGCCAAACAGGTGCTGGTACACGGCGTTCACCACCTCGCGGTTGCCCATGTTGCCATACTCGGCCTTGTACTCGGCCGAGGTCGAGAACTCGTGCGAAATCATTTGATAGCCGTTCGGATTGGTGGCCAGCACGTTGGCCCAGTAATCCAGGCCCGCTTTGTCCGCCGGCCGGCTGAAGTAAGCGACGTAGAGTTTCTGCACTTCATTAATATAGTCTGCCATGATGCCCTCCGTTGAATTAGGTAAGAAAAATATACCGTAATCAGCAAAACAGCGGCGCAGCGAACTGAACCGTGCGCGCCGTAAGTGCTTGAAAGCAAAAGACTTTTTTTTGACTGGCGGAAACTTTGCCTCGGCACTGCGGTTACAAACGTCTTGCTACTGTCGAGCGTAAAAAAACCCCGCTCCTTGCAGGGCGGGGTTTCAATTCCCTTTTCTCGCCAGCGAGACCGGCGACACGGAGGGGCTTATTGTGGCGTGATCTTAGCCCCACACAGCCGGATCGGCGGCAACCCCGACGACACCAACCACGGTGTCACCGGCCACGGTAGCAACGGCAACCTGGCCTTCCACCGTCGCATGCAGGTGTCCCATGTCGAAGGTCGACAGGCCATCGAGCAAGGTGCGTTCCTCGGCCGACAGCGTGTCGCTGATGGTCAGGTCACGGGCGCCGTTGATCAGCTCGGCAATCGCGTCGGACTTGAATGCGCGCGCGCCGGCGGCGCCGGCAAAGATAGCGTCCTTGGCGTCCACGATGTCGTAGGCGTCGATGCCGTCCAGCGCCGCGGTCGCGGCCTTCACTTCGGCGGTGTTGCCGGCGATCGCCAGCTTGCCGCTGTACGCGGTACCGATCGCATCGGTCAGGTCCGCAGTGCCGTCCAGCGTCACCGCCTTGCCGTCGCTGGTCACCGTGTTGGTGGTCAAGTTCACCACGACGTCACTGGTGGCCGTACCCGAGATCGTCAACACACCATCGGCCTGGGCCAGCGTGAAGGTGCCCGCTGCGGGGGTAGAGCCATCCTTGCCTCCTTTGATGAGTTCGAGCGCTGCGTCGACCCCGCCCTGTTTCAAAGTTTGCATGACGTCATGCATCTTGGTGCCTTCCGGCAGCGACTTCACGATCTGCGACATACCGCCACCGTGCTTGATCTTGGCAAGCTCAGCCGGGTCGGCCGCGGCCGATTCGGCCATCTCGGCGAAGGCCAGCATCAGCGCCACCGGGTCGCCCTTGCCTTGCGGCGTTTTGAGCAGCATTCCCAGGTCACTGTCGCCGCTGATCGCGTCGATCACCGTCGGATCGGTGGCGGCCACGTCGGCCAGGGTGGCGGTTGCGTCGACCATCGCGTCCACGTCCGCGTCGGTGGTGTCCGCCTTGACGGTCTCGATCAGTACCTTGGCGGTGTCGATCGACGCATAACCATCGTAGGTCTTCCCGCTGTTCGCCACTTCGGCCGTGAATTTTTCCGCAGCACGCTGGCGCGCGGACGACAGGTCGTGATCCGTGCCCCTCGCGCCCTGCATGATGTGGATAGCCACTTCGCCCAGGCTCGAGTTGCCGCTCTTGACCACGTCGGTCCAGTAGTCCAGGCCAGCCTGTTCGGGCGCGTGGTCGAACAGCAATTCGTAAATCTGGGCAATACGTTCAGCGGTGGTATCCGAGCCGAAACGTACTTTTGCTTCGTCGGAGGTGGCAAAGGCGACCGCGATCGAAGTGAGGCTGCCATTGACCTTCTCCAGTTGCTCGGACCAGTAAGCCAGGCCCGCCGGGTCGGCCGGACGGCCGTAATATGCGACGTAGAACGAGTTGACGAGTGAATCGTAGGTACCGGTGGTTGCCATAACTAACTCCTTGGAAATGTTAAAAAGTGTTTCCTGTTGGAATAAAGTATAGCATGACAGCAACTAAAGTATTGAACGAGAGCAACACGTCGTGCGCATCCTCCGATGCTGGGATATGAAAAAACCCCCGTCGCCACGGAGAGCAACGGGGGTTACTGGTGCCGTCAGACCCGATACCGCAGTTTTAGTGGAGATGCGAGCGGGTTATGGGTTCCCGCTTTCGCGGGAACAACGGCGAAGAGAACCGGCTCGTCACGGACTCCCGCGCATTTGCGCGCACGCGGGACCTGCGGTCAGTGGAAGTACGCCGCCACCTGCCGCACGTCGCTGCCGTCCAGCGTGCCGGCGGCGGCGCGCAGGCGCAGCAGGCCAAGAAGATACGTGTAGCGCGCCTGCGCAAGATCGCGCTGGCTGGTGTACAGCTGCTGCTGCGCATTGAGCAGGTCGAGGTTGATGCGCACCCCGCCCTTGATGCTCTGCTCGGTCGCGGTCATCAGGAGTTTGCCCGATTCCACGGCCTTGACCAGTGCATCGATTTTCCGCACGCTGCTCTCGACCAGGCTGTGCGCCTTGCGCAGCTCCACCAGCACCTTGCTGGTGCGACCATCGAGATCGGCCTTGGCACGCTCGTAGCCGGCCGCCGCCTGGCGCGTCGTCGCGTTGACCGCGCCGCCCGCATAGATCGGAATGTTGACCTGCACGCCGATGGTCCGGTTCACCGAATTCATCGTGTAGGTGTTGAGCGACTCCGAATCGCCCTTGCTGTACGCCGCCACCAGGTCGATGCGCGGGTAATGACCGGCGCGGTTCCTGGTGATCTCCAGCCGCGCGTTCTCTACCGCCAAACGGGCCGCCGCCAGTTCCGGATTCTTCTCAATAGCCAGCGTGCGCCATTCCTCGAACGACGCCGGTTTCAGTTCGGCCACCCGAAAATTGTCCGACAGGGTGTCGAGCGTGCCGGGATCGGTTCCGATCACCCCTGCCAGCGCGTTGCGCATGGCGATCGCGTTGTCCTGCGCCTCCACCAGTTGCGCTTCAGCCAGGTCGAGCCGGGCCTGGGTTTCGAGCATGTCGGTCTTGGTGCCCTCGCCTCGTTCGAACAGGCGCTGGTTGACCTTCTGCTGCTCCAGGTACATGTCGCGCTGTACTTTGGAAAGCGCCACCTGGTCGTCGGCGAACAGGGCATCGATGTACGAGCTGACCACGCGCACCGCGACCTGGTCCTTGTTCAACTCGAACACCGCCTCGCTTTGTTCGGTCTGCACCTTGCCCTGGCGATAGCGCGCCACGGCATCGAGGTTGAGCAGCGGCTGGCGCACCTGCACGACCGTCGAACGGCTGAGATAGCGCGGATGGGTCAACTGGTTTTGGCCGAACAGGTTCGGCTGCTCCTGGTCGGCCACGTTCCTGCTGCCCGAGAAGCTGGCGGAAATGTTGGGCAGCAGGTAGGAACGACCCAGCACCCGGTTTTCCTTGCCCGATTCGTTTTCGTAGAAGTTCATCCGGAACGCCGGATCGTTCTCCAGCGCCAGCTCATAAGCCTTCTGCAGGCTGACCGCGCCGGCGCTACCGGCAACAGTCAGCAGTGCGGCAAGCGCAACAGCGCTGCGGCGCAGGCCACGCAATGTCATCGAACGCGCCACGGTCACTCCTCGCTGAGCGCCGACTTGGCGCGGTCCATTACCGGCTTGAGCAGGTAGTTCATCATGGTGCGCTCGCCAGTCTTGACGAACAGTTCCACTGGCATACCCGGACGGATCGCAAGCTTGTGCTCGGCGATCATCTTTACGCCCTCCGGCGAGACTTTCGCGCGCACTTTGTAGAAGGCGGCGCCGGTGCGCTCTTCGACGCTGCGGTCGGCCGACACCTGGGTAATCTCGCCAGGGATGTGCGGGGTACGATTGGCGTTAAACGCGGAGAAGATCAGTTCTACCTTCAGGCCGGGATGCACGCGATCGACCAGGTTGACGGGCAAATTCCCTTCGACCACCAGCGGGTCGTCGCTCGGCACGATATCCATCATCTTGAAGCCGGGCTGCACCACGCCACCGGGCGTGAAGACTGCAAGCCCCACTACCGTGCCATCTGCCGGCGCCTTGACTTCGGCGTTCGCCAGTTCGAACTTCTGCGCTTGCAGGCGGGCTGCCTGCGCCTCGGCTTCCTTTTGCACGTCCGTCAACTGCGAGCGCACTTCCTTCTGGTAGTCCTGCACGCGTTGTACCTTGCGCAGCGTGAGCTCGGTCACCTGGCGCTGCGAGCGGCCGATGTTGCCGATGTCTTCGGAAATGGAGCCGTTCAGCTGGGCGTAGGTGCGCTCCAGGTCCAGCAGGCGGTTGCGTGCAACATAGCCTTCCTTGGCCAGGTCGCGCATGCCGCCGAGCTGCTCCTTCAGGATGTTGACCTGCTCCTTCTTGCTTTCGCGCGACTCCTGCAGGCCCTTGACCTGCATTTTCAGGCCAGCGATGCTTTCATCCATGCCGCCCAGTTCGCTTTGCAGCGACGACTGGCGCGACATGAACAACGAGTTCTGCAGGCTCATCATTTCAGCCACCCGCGGCTCGCCGCGGCGCTGTTCCAGCTCTTTCGGGAAGCTGATCTTTTTCGCGCCATCGCGCTCGGCAGCCAAGCGTGCCTCCACCGCAAGTGCGGTCAGGTACTGGCTCTCGGTCATCTCCACCGCCGACTGCGCATTAACCTGGTTCATGCGCACCAATACCTGGCCCGCCTTGACCACGTCGCCGTCCCTGACCAGGATCTGCTGCACGGTGCCGCCGGTCTGGTGCTGCACCGCCTGGCGGTTCGATTCCTTGGCAACGGTGCCCGACAGCGGCACACCTTTGTCCAGCGGCGCCAGCAGCGCCCACAGCAGGAAGCCGCCGACGCCTGCCAATACGATCAGCCAGCCCACCCGGCTAAAGGCGCGCGCATCGGTATTTACTTCAAGCGGCGTCACGTCGTGCGAAATAACTTCCGACGCCTGGGTTTTGTCTTGAATGAGCTTCATTACTTTCCTTCTCCGGTGGTTGCCTCAGCCGGGGCCGGGGCTGTCGCCCCAGCGGCGGCGGGAATACGCCCTCCGGCTGCCTGCGCTGCCTGGGCCGCCTGCTGTGCCGCAGCCTGGGCTTCCATCGCTTTTTTGTTCGCGTCCTGCAGTGCTGCCAGCACCTGCGGCGTCGGCCCGAACAACTGGGCCGAACCGTCGCGCATCAGCAACAGCTTGGTGGTGACGTTAAGTGCTGCCGGACGGTGCGTGATCAGGACGATGGTCTTGCCGCGCTGTCGCAGGTCGATCACCGCGTTCACCAGGGCCTGTTCACCTGCTTCGTCGAGGTTCGAGTTCGGCTCGTCGAGCACGATCAGCGATGGGTCGCCGTACATTGCGCGGGCCAGGCCTATGCGCTGCTTCTGGCCGCCGGACAGGCCCGCGCCGCCGTCGCCCAGCATCGTGTCGTAGCCTTGGGGAAAATGCAGGATCATCTCGTGCACGCCGGCGCGCTGGGCTGCAAGCACCACCTTCTCCGAATCGATCTCGCCAAAGCGTGCGATGTTTTCGCTAACCGTGCCACCGAACAGTTCAATATCCTGCGGCAGGTAACCGACGTGCGGGCCGAGCTCCGCCTTGTTCCATTGGTAGATGTCGGCGCCGTCGAGGCGCACCTTGCCCATCATCGATGGCCACACGCCAACCAGCAGGCGTGCCAGCGTCGACTTGCCCGAACCGCTGGGGCCGATCACACCAAGCACATCGCCCGGGGCGATCGCGAACGTCAGGTTCTTGACGATCGGGTTGCGAACGCCCGGTGGCGCCGCCGTAACACCCTCGACGCTCAGCGCGCCTGCCGGCTTTGGCAGTCCCATCCCTGGTTCACGCGCCGGGTTGGTTTCCAACAGGGCCACCAGCCGCTCATACGAGCTGCGCGCGCCGCCAACGCTCTTCCACGTTCCGATGAGCTGCTGCACCGGCTGCAGCGTGCGGCCGAGAAGGATCGAGGCGGCGATCATCATGCCCGAGGTGATCTTGTTATCCAGAACCAGCAGTGCGCCGAAGCCCAGCACCAGCGACTGCATCGAGGTCTGGACGAATTTGGTTACCGCGCTAATCGTGCCGGCTTTTTGGCTGGCCTGTGCCTGCAGGCTGAGGAATTTGCCGTGCAGTTTGAACCAGCGGCCCATCAGGTTGGGCAGCATGCCCATCGACTCAATCACCTCGGCGTTGCGCAGGTTGTTGGTCGCCAGGGCGTTGGAGGTGATCGCCATGTTGTTTGCTTCGGCCAGCGGCGCCTTCGTGACGCGCTCGTTGACGACCGCGAGGATCACCAGCAGGATCGTGCCCCCAAGCGCAAACAGCCCGAGCATCGGCTCGAACATGAAGATCACGGACAGGTAAATCGGGAACCATGGTGCGTCGAAAAACGCGAACAGCGCGTTACCGGTCAGGAACTGACGCACGTTGGTCAGGTCCGACAGCGCCTGGCCGGCATTGGCGCCAGCCTGCTTCAGGTTTTGCTCGAAGGCCGCCGAATAGATGCGCTTGTTGAGCGTCATATCGAAGCGCGCACCGACGCGCACCAGCACGAACGAGCGGATCAGCTCCAGCGCGCTCATGAACAGGTAGGCGCCGAGCATCAGCATCGTCAGCATCAGCAGCGTGATCTCGTTGCGGCTGCCCAGCACCCGGTCATACACCTGAAGCATGTACAGCGACGGCACCAGCCCCAGCAGGTTGATGATCGCGCTGAACGCGCCGACGGTGTAGAAGGTACTCTTGAACGAGCGTAGTACGCGCTCGAGTTCGTTCTTCTTATCTAAAAGTTTGTTCATCTGGTCTTTTTCGTCCAACTATCGTGAGCGAGCCACTCGCCGCCGTCCCCAAGGCCGAGATGGACTTGGCGACATTGATTGAACGGACATTATCTACCATACGGAACAAAAAATGTGATGCACGTCACAAAATTTGAGCCGGCGAGCAGCAAGAGTCGCTCGGATGAGACATTCGTTACTGCCAGAAATGAAAAAACCCCGCCTCCGTGAGAAGGCGGGGTCTTGCTTAACTAGCTGGCCCGAAGGCCAGGCTGGTTAATTAGGCAACGGTGATGATGCCGTTTGCAGCCAGGTGGACGTGAGTAGCGTCAACGCCGGTCAGGGTGATGGTCACCAGTTCCGGAGCAGCAGCGGTGGTCACGTGCGAGCTGAAGTTGTGGGCTTCCAGCTTGATCTGGGTGTCCAGGCCGTTTTGGATGATGAAGGCTTCCAGGACCGCGTCGTTGCCGGTCGTCAGCGCGCCGGTGTTGACGGTATAGCCCGAACCGATGTACAGCTGGTCGGTGCCCAGCGAGCCGAACATGGTGATCGTTGCGTCAACGTTGCTTGCAACGAAGATGTCCGATGCAGCGGTAGCGATGGCGTTGACGTCCAGGCTAACCGGGGTCACCAGGTCGTGATCAACGAACACCTTGGTTGCTGCGGCCAGCGCGTCGTTCAGTGCTTTCAGCGTAGCGACGTCAGCGTCAGCAGCCTTCTGAGCGGTAACCAGCTTGGCCAGGTCGCTGATCACTTTCTGGTCAGCTGCAACCAGGTCGGATGCCGGCTTGACGGCTGCGTACAGCGGGTTGACCAGTGCGTCGGTGTGGTAGGTGTTAACCAGGGTCTGGAAATCAGACTTGGCAGTACCGGTCAGAGCCGCCAGCTGGCTTGCCATCTGCGCTTCGGTCGCTTGTGCACCAGCAGCCACCTTGATACCGGTGGTCGAGGCGTTGATCGAGGTTGCGATGTTGGTCAGGTCGGTGACTTCGGTCGCGCTCTGGTCCAGGTAGTTGACGTTCGTCAGCGCCGATGCTTCGACTTTTGCTGCAGCAGCAACGTTAGCGTCAGCAGCTTCGTGAGCGATCGACGAGTTCAGCAGAGCGGTCACGCCTGGGAACTTCGTTTCGGTCACGCCGGTTGCCAGTGCCAGCTTGCCATCGGTGACAACGATCAGGTCCTTGGTGGTGGTGACGCCACCGGCAACGGTGGTGTACGTAGCCGTACCAGTACCAGCCGGGTCGATCGTGACGCTGAAGGAGGTGGTTGCAGTGGCGTTCAGGACCGGCAGCGAAGCCAGCTTGGCAGCCAGGTCAGCGCTAGCAGTGGTCTGAGCCTTGACAGCGTTAGCCGTTCCGGTCTGGGCAGCGGTGTAGGTTGCGACCGCAGTGCTCAGGCCAGCAACTTTAGCGATTGCGGCGTTAGCGTCAGCCAGTGCTTTCTGGTCGGTGCTCAGCTTGGTTGCGTTAACAGTCATCTGGTCAGCCAGCATTGCAGCCTTGACAGCAGCCGAACCGGCGTCGTATGCAGCCGAATTGGCGATCTTGGCAGAAACAGCAGCAGCAGCAGCGGCTGCTTCGCCAGCAACGTCGCCTTCGGTCGCAATGGTCGACGCGTCGTCGTCGCCGTCAACAGCAGCCAGGAAGTCGGCTTTAGCGTCGATGGCAGCTTCCAGGGTTGCCAGTGCGCCAACCACGGTGAACGGGGTGCCAGCAGCAACAACGTTAGCAACCGAGCTGTTCAGGGTTGCCGGCACGATGGCGGTAGCCAGCGATGCGGCGTCGGTGATACCAGCAACCAGTGCCTTGGCGGCAGCGTTTGCAGCGTCGCCTTTGTAGCCAGCGGCTTCAGCGTCGGTGTCCAGGGCAGCGGTGAAAGCACCTGCGAAAGCGACTTTGCTGTCGTAAGCAACTTTGTCGGTGGTCAGGGCGCCGCCAGCGATCTGGGTGACGACTTGGTCAACGGTGAACGCCTTGGCGGTCAGCAGGTCTGCCCAGTATTTCTGGCCAGGAGCGTCAGGAGCGTGGCCGAACAGGTTCTGGTAAACCTTGGCAACGACCTGCTCGTTGGTCATGTTGGCGAACTGGGCTTTGTATTCAGCGGAACCAGCGAAAGCGGCCGAAACAGCGGTGGTGTCGCCCTTCGTTGCTTCAACTGCGGTTTCCCAGTAGGTCAGGCCAGCGACGTCAGCTGGACGGTTAAAGTAAGCCACGTACAGCTTCTGGATGTTTTCGTAGTAGGTCGATGCCATTTAGAGCTCCAATATAGATCGAAACGATCAGTGATTAAGGTTTTGCAGCCACATCAACTGTGTCCTGCGGCCCAACGAAGCGAATCATGACAGACGGAACTACCTTGGATATGTGACGACCGTCACAATGAAAGGCAATCTTCTGTCGCGTTTCGGCTTTTTTGCTACAAAAGCGTCGGGCGGCACATTATCAGAGAGTATTTCTCTGAGCGCAAGGGTTTGATATTAACTAGAGGTTTTACCCGTAAACGAAATGGTATTCACCAAACCACGTAGATTCAGCCGTGGCGGTGCAAACAGCAATTCCCTTGTTTTCAACGGTTACAGTTCGAAACAAAATAGGCGAAGTTGAATAAGTGCAGTTTCGACAAGTTATTTCCACCTTTGCTGTTTTTAGCAGCAGCTAAAAACAAACTGCCCCGGCAGGTGCCGGGGCAGTGAGGGCCAAACAAATCGACGAGGGAGTTATTTGCGCCAGTAAGTCGCGCCGTTCACCGTGCGCAGTGCATCGAGGCGCCCGTCGAAAATATACGCAGCGGATCCGCCCTTATCGCTGCTCAGCAGGCCCTGGACATTAATATAGCCGGGGCGAGCATTGGCTGGGTCTCCGTACAGGCGTCCGTCGACGCCCACCGCGCCCCGCGCCTGCAGCGGCGTCGCCTTCCCGTCACTGATCAGGTCCAGGTTGGTAGCAAAGGTTTTGCTGCCGAAATCGACATTCAGTCGCCCGTTAGTCACTGCCGCCAGGGTTGTGACGCGGCTCCCTGGCGTGGTGCCATAATCAGTGTAAATCAAAGCCTCGCTGTCTTTGAGCTGGAAGCCAACGCTGCCATTATTCGGCGCCACGTAATCGCGGCCAGCCGTTCGGAGCAACGCAAAGTTACCATTTACCGCTACCAGCTCGGACCTGGTCATTTCATCCTGCAGGTCGATCAGTGGCCGGCTTAATCCAATTTGCTGCCAGCGTCCCCATACAATACCCCGTTCTGGCGGCAGCACAACAGGTGGCTGGATTTCGGGCGGCGTAATGACAGGCGGCGGGGTCTTTTCGATTACGCTACCCAGATCCGCGCTCTTTTTAGCTTCCAGGTTTGGCTCGATAACCGCCACTCCGCCCGATACGCCGCCGCCAGCTTTTGCCAGGGGTTCGTCTGCCCTCGGCGGCGACACCTGGTCAGGCGAAAGCGGGCTGCTGGACAGTAATTGCGGCGCTGCCTGGCCGCGCGACACCTGCAGTAACTTACCGCGCTGCGCGGCCGTTAATTCGCGGCTCGCATTACCCTCGCACGGGCCGCTGCCTTCCGGACCGCAGGCGCCCGCAAAACCGCTGACGATAACCCTGCCCGAAATCACCGCAACGCGCGACGTCGTATCGTCGGTAAATACGGTGAAATCGGTCCCGCGCACGCCAATTGCCGCAACCGGGGTATTAAAACGGAAGTTCTGGCGCGCCAGTTTGACCGCATCGCCCGATTTACTGCGCGCCACGCCGCTGATCAGTTCCAGCTTGACGTGGGTGTTTGCCGGGTTGGCGGTGTCGACGTGGTAGGTAACAATCCGCGCCTTGGTTTGCGGCCGCAGGATGAACAGCCCGTTATCCACAGTCTTCACGTAGATAAAGCCGTCGGCGCCCGTGCTAAGCATCTGCCCTTCCTGTACGCGCGCACCCTCGACCGCCGGCTGGTCGGCCACCTTGGCCGTGCCGGCCACAAAGATGACCTTGCCAGCGTCCGCGGCCGCGGCAAACGGTGCCAGGCCAGCCAGAACAGTGGTAACGAGTAGTCGACGCAACATGGAATTCCCCTTATATCTTGTGCGAATTATCCGCTCCCAGGCACAAGTTTCTGTGATGACAGTCACATTGTAGATGATTCCAGAACACAAACTACTCCGCTTACACCTTGTATCAGTTACAGAACAATACACTCGGGAAACTACCAGGCGTTATACTCATGCCCATTTAACGACTTCCTGTCACGCTTTTCCCGGGCTCCCGTTGGCTGACCACACACCACAACCTGCCATCACGCCTGCCGCGCGCCGCACCCGGGGCAATAATGTTCGCTGGCTGATCGCCGTCCTGGCGGTGCTGCTGACCGTATGGTCCCAGTGGGGCAAGGCGCCAACGATGTTGTTTATTGCCAACGAAACGCTGCGTGACGCCTTCACACGACTGCAAGTTTCCGATGCGCCCGAGCCGCGCATACTTGTGGTCGACATCGACGAGTCGAGCCTTGCCAAGATCGGTCCCTGGCCGTGGCCACACGACCGTCTCGCCGACCTGATCGAGACGTTGCTTACACACTACAGTGCGCGCGGCGTCGCCCTCGATATCCTCTTGCCCGAGGCTGGAGGCAAGACCGGCGACACGCGCCTGGCCCTGCTCGCGCAGCACGGCCCGGTGCTGCCGGCACAGGCCTTCGATTTCGATTTTGCGCATGCGAGACCGCAGCAGGTCCGCGACGGCAGCCTGGGCGGCGCCATCGAGGGCTACCGCGGCGGGATCGAGGCGACCGGCTACATCGGCAACTTTCCGGAACTGGCAAACGCACCGCACATTGGCGCGATCGGCTTCGTTCCCGATCCGGACGGCGCGCTGCGTCGCGTGCCATTAATTACCAGCTACGAAGGAAAACAGTACCCCACCCTCGCGCTCGCGCTGATCAACTGTTGCGCCGGACGCGGCGAGCTGCGGCTCAAGGACACCGGGCTGATGCGGGTCGACTTCAAGCGCGACTGGCGCGCCTACACGGTGGTCACCGCCAGCGATATCCTGGACCAGAACATCGACCCGGCCAGCGCCAGCGGCCGGCTGGTGATCGTCGGCTCGTCGTCGCTGGGCATGGGCGACCGCGTCACGACGCCCCATGCGGCGAGCCGCCCCGGCCTTGGCGTGCACGCCGCCATGCTCTCGACCCTGCTCGACAAGCAGGCCGGACTGGCGCCGCCGCACTGGCCGGGCCGGCTCATCGCGCTGGCGTGGGCGGTGCTGAGCGGGCTGCTGGCCACGCTCGCGTTCCCGCGCCTGTCCGCGCTGGCCAGCACCGGCCTGCTCGGCGCCAGCGCGGCGGCCTGGCTGGGCATCGCGTACGCGACCAGCCGCCACGATCCCGACTTCTCGACGGTCGGCCCGTTGATGACCAACCTGTTCCTGCTGGCAGTCGCGGTGCCCTACCAGTGGCAACTGGCGCAACGCCGATCGCGCAACCTGCTGCACACCTTGCGCCAGTACGTGGCGCCGGCCGTGGTCGAGGAACTGCTGCGAAGCAACCTGCACGACCCGTTGCTGCCGCGCCAACTTGACGTGACGACCCTGATTGCCGACATGGAAGGCTATACCAGCCAGGTCGAGGCCCTGCCGGTGACCGAGGCCGCGGACCTGACGCGCGACTTCCTCGATTGCCTGACCGGACCGGTCATCGAAAAACGGGGCACGCTCGACAAGTACACTGGCGACGGCCTCGTCGCGTTCTGGGGCGCGCCGCTGCCGATCGACGAGCATGCCGACCTCGCGCTCGACGCCGCGCGCGAAATCGTGACCCGCGTACAACGCTTCAGTGCCGCGCGCCAGGCGCTTGGCCATCCTCCGCTGCGAGTGCGCATCGGCATCGAAAGCGGCCCGGCGATGGCCGGCGATTTTGGCACGTCGTTCCGTAGCATTTACACTGCCGTGGGCGACAGCGTGAACACGGCCTCGCGGCTGGAACAGGCGGCCCGTGCCTACCCGCACGACGTGATCGTCGGCGCCGGCACGGTCGAGCGCGCGCGGCGCCACCGCTTTCTCCCACTGGGCGAACGCCTGCTGCGCGGCAAAGAAAAACCTACCGCCCTTTTTACTCTCGATGAAGGCATGAACCCAGCCGGAGATCCCCTGATTCGCACGCATGAACCGAACCCTGCCGTGACTGGACCGGCTGCATGACGGCCTGGCGCAGGCTCGCCCTGCCCTTCGCCGCGGTCCTGGCCCAACTGCTCGCCGTGCCGCTGCACGCTCAGGAAGCGCCCGGGGCCGAGTCCTCCAGACAGCAGGCGCTGTACCAGGAAGCGCTGCAGGCGCTGGCCGAAGGACGCAAGCAGGACGCGTCGGAAGCGCTCACCCGGCTGATCGAACAGGAACCGCAGCACGCGGGCGCCTGGCTCGACCTCGCGCTAATCCAGTGCGGTCTGGGCAAGGCCGACGAGGCCGAGCGCCTGTTCGCGCATATCGAAACGCGTTTCAACCCCTCGCGCGACATCCTGGAGCTGATCGCGGAAACGCGCGAAGCGGGATGCCACCGATGGCAGCCGGTGAGCTCGGTCAGTGTGCTGTTCGGCCGCGGCATGGACCAGAACGTGAACCAGGGCGCCAGCACCTCGACCCTGCGGATCGACAACGGCCAGGTCATCGAGCTGCCGCTGCTGTCGGACTTTTTGCCCAAACGCGACCAGTACAGCGTAATGAGCGTGGACTACATGCGCGAAGTCACGGCCAACGGCAGCCTCGGCTTTGCCCAGTTACAGCAGCGCCGCAACGACCAGTTGCACGATTACGACACCGGCTCGCTGTTCGCCGGGATCGAGTCGCCCTGGCGTTTCGGCAGCTGGACCGCGCGCACCACCGGCATGCTTGGTGCCGTCAGCCTCGGCGGCAAGTTCTATCAGCGCCAGCTGCAATTGCAGGCCCAGGTCACGCCGCCGCTGCCGCTGCCCGCCAATACCCAGTTCAGCCTGATCGGCAACGCCAGCCACACCGACTACCTGACGCTGGCCAACTTCAACTCAAACCTGTTTGAGCTGCGCGGCCAGCTGACGCACCGCCGGGGCCCGCTGCTTGTCACCGCCACCGTCGGCGCCTCGACCGACCACGCACGTGACGCGCGCCCGGGCGGCGACCGCCACGGCAGCTTTGCCAGCGTGCTGTTGAAGAGGCCGCTGTGGGGCGACCTGGCGGGCGAACTGGGCTACAGCCGCCAGACCTGGGACAGCGCCGCCGCGTACTCCCCGGAACTGCTGATCACGCAGGTGCGGGCCCAGGACACCCAGGTGCTGCGCGGCACGCTGTCGTACCGGCTCGCGCGCAACCAGACCGTGCAGCTCGAGGGGCGCGTGGTACGCAACAAGGAAAACATTTCAATCTTTCAGTACAATAACCGGCTGTTGCAGCTGAGCTGGCAGTGGCAATATCCCTGAGCGCCCCAGCGCGTTTTACGCCGAGGCGCCGCCGGGCGGGCCTACGATAGTTACCGAACGATTAGCGATGACACCTGACAGCAAGCCACCGCGTACCGCGCGCGCCGCCGCCGCACCAGAACCAGCAGCCGGCGCCCAAGACGCTGTGCCGGAAACAAAAATCCAGATCAACCTGCGCAAGATTCCCTTGCTGTCCGGGCTCGACGACGAAGAAATCACACGTGTCAGGTCCGAGATCCGGATCCGCGCCCACCAGAAGCGCGAGGTCGTGCTGCACAAGGGCGGCAGCGGGGATGGGCTGCTGTTCTTGCTGGCTGGGCAAATGCAGGTGGTTGACGTGACGGAGGACGGCCGCGCGATCGGGCTGCGCATCCTGGCACCGGGCGACTTCTTTGGCGAGATCGCGTTGATCAACAACTCGACGCGGTCGGCGTCGGTGGTGGCGATGACCGAGGTCCTGGTGGCGTTTTTGCCAGCGCCGACGGCGATGCATTTGTTCTCGCACTCGCCGAGCGTGGCCAACCAGATGCTCAAGCACCTGGCGCAAAAGATCCAGCGCGATTCGGAATTCCGGGCGCTGCTAAGTATTAACAACACCGCCAAACGGATTTTTACCTACCTGTCGCTGATGCAGCAGACCAAGTCCGCCGAGCCGGGCTCGCCGGTTGTGGTGGAAAATTTGCCGACGCACCAGGACATCGCCAACATGATCAACACCAGCCGCGAAACGGTGACGCGTGCGCTGTTGACGCTGGTGCAGCAGGGGATCGTGCAAAAGGACGCGCACCGGCTGATCATCATCAAGCCCGACGCACTGCAGAAGCTGGTGCAGTCGTAACGCGCGAAAAAAAACGCGACGTAACCGGTAGGGTGGGCGGGTCCCCCGCCCACCCGTCCAACCAGCGCCCGAACGGCCGCAACATGTGCTTTCGTAGGGTGGGCAGCCCCTGCCCACGCGGATGCGTCCGTAGCGACAGCGGATGCTCCTGGCCCGCGCAGGTTCGCGTGGGCAGGGGCTGCCCGCCCTACAATGAGGCTCCGCGGCCTCGAGCGCCGTTACAACTGTAACAACTGTCGCGCGCGCCCCGTAGAGTATAATTTTGCGCTCAACGGCCATGCGATTCCTATGACAACACACCTGACGCTCTCCCCCGAGGCGCCGCCAGCACGGACCGCCTCATGATTTCGCCCATGATGCTGCGCGGCCTGTGGGCCTACCGTGGCTTTGTGCTGGGCAGCGTCAAGCGCGAGTTCCAGTCGAAATACAGTAACGCGATCCTCGGCGCCGCCTGGTCGCTGCTGTCGCCGCTGGCGATGATCGTGGTCTATACCGTCATTTTTGCCGAGGTCATGCACAGCAAGCTGCCCGGCGCCGATTCGCGCTTCGCCTATAGTATCTACCTGTGCGCGGGCATCCTGACCTGGGGCCTGTTCGCCGAAATCGTCGCGCGCGGCCAGGCCATGTTCATCGAGCAGGCCAACCTGATCAAGAAAATCAGCTTCCCGCGCATCTGCCTGCCCCTGATCGTGGTGCTCAACGCGCTGGTCAACTTCGGCATCATCTTCGGCCTGTTCACGCTGTTCCTGCTCGGCTCCAGCCAGTTCCCCGGCCTGGTCTGGTTCGCGATCCTGCCGGTGCTGGCGCTGCAGGTGCTGCTCGCGATCGGCATCGGCATGATCGCGGGCGTGCTCAACGTGTTCTTCCGCGACGTCGGCCAGTTCGTCACGATCGCGATGCAGTTCTGGTTCTGGTTCACGCCGATCGTGTACCCGGCCTCGATCCTGCCCGAACAAGTGCGCCCCCTGCTCGCCTACAACCCGATGGCGCGCGTGATCCAGGCCTACCAGGATGTGCTGGTCAAGGGCGCGGCGCCCGACTGGGCCGGGCTGTTCCCGGTGCTGGTGCTGGCCGTGCTGCTGTGCGTGCTCGGCATGCGCCTGTTCCGCAAGCGCTCCGGCGAAATGGTGGACGAACTCTGATGGGCGCGATCGTCGTCTCCGGCCTGGGCAAGGCCTACAAGCAGTACCCGGCGCGCTGGTCGCGCCTGGCCGAGTGGCTGCTGCCGGGCAGCCGCCCGCGCCACAAGCTCAAGTGGGTGCTGTCCGATATCAGCTTCGAGGTCGCGCCCGGCGAGGCGGTGGGCCTGATCGGCATTAACGGCGCCGGCAAGAGCACCCTGCTCAAGCTCATCACCGGCACCACCCAGCCGACCACCGGCAGCGTGTGGATGCAGGGCCGCGTGGCCGCGCTGCTCGAGCTGGGCATGGGCTTCCATCCCGACTTCACCGGCCGCCAGAACGTGGTGATGGCCGGCCAGCTGCTCGGCTACAGCGTCGAGGAGATCCACGCGCTGATGCCGCAGATCGAGGAATTCGCCGGCATCGGCGACTACATGGACCAGCCGGTGCGCGTGTATTCGAGCGGCATGCAGATGCGGGTCGCGTTCAGTGTCGCGACCGCGCGCCGCCCCGACATCCTGATCGTCGACGAGGCGCTGTCGGTCGGCGACGCCTACTTCCAGCACAAGAGTTTCGACCGCATCCGCCAGTTCCGCCAGCAGGGCACCACGCTGCTGCTGGTCTCGCACGACAAGCAGGCGATCCAGTCGGTGTGCGACCGCGCGCTGCTGCTCGACGGCGGCAAGCTGGCCAAGGAAGGCGCGCCGGAAGAGATCATGGACTACTACAACGCCCTGATCGCCGAGCGCGAGAACGAGACCGTGCGCCTGAACGAGACGGCCGAGGGCAAGGTGCAGACGGTGTCCGGCACCGGCGAGGCGACGGTTTCCGACATCGCCCTGCTGGACCAAGCCGGGCAGCGGGTCGAGGTGGTCGACGTCGGCGCGCCAGTCACGCTCGAGGTGCGGGTGCAGGCCAACGCGCCGATCCCGCGCATGGTGCTCGGCTACATGATCAAGGACCGCCTCGGCCAGCCGATGTACGGCACCAACACGCACCTGAAGGAACAGCCGCTCGAGAACGTGGCGGCCGGCGAAGAGGTGGTGTACCGCTTCGCGTTCCCGATGAACCTGGGGCCCGGCAGCTATTCGGTCGCGACCGCGATCGTCAGCACCGAGACCCACCTCGTCAACAATTACGAATGGCGCGACCTGGCGCTGGTGTTCACCGTGATGAACATGCGCCGGCCGCACTTCGAGGGCTCGGCCTGGCTCGACCCTGCCATCGACATCCAACGCACATGACATTCATCTCCTACGCCCAGAATTTCGAGGACGTGCTGCTGTGGCGCGCGCTCGGCCACGTCAAGGGCGGCTTTTACATCGACGTCGGCGCCAACGACCCGGTCGAGCATTCGGTCACCAAAGCCTTCTACGACCGTGGCTGGAGCGGCATCAATATCGAGCCGCTGCCGCACTTCCACGAGGCGTTCCAGGAGCAGCGCCCACGCGACGTCAACCTGGCGATCGCGGCCGGCGCGCGCGCCGACAGCATCACGCTGTTCGACGTGCCGGCCGTGCGCGGCTGGGCTTCGCCGGACGCCAACGTGGCGGCGGCGCACCGCTCGCACGGCTTCGAGGTGTCCGAGCTGACCGTGCCGATGCGGCCCCTGGCCGACGTCTGCGCCGAGCATGTGGCAGGCGAGATCCACTTCCTGAAGATCGACGTCGAAGGTTTCGAGGGCGAGGTCCTGCGCGGCATGGACTTCGCGCGCTGGCGCCCGTGGGTGCTGGTGATCGAGGCCACCATGCCCGACAGCCGCGTGACCAACCACGAGACCTGGGAAGAGCTGGTCACCAGCCAGCGCTACCGCTTTGCCTGGTTCGATGGCCTGAACCGCTATTACGTGGCCGAGGAACACCCCGAGCTGGCGGCGGCGCTGAACGTGCAGCCGAACGTGTTCGACGCCTTCATTACCTGGCACCTCGACCGGGCCTGGGCCGACACGAAGGAAGTGGCGGACAAGCTGCGCGAATCGGAGTCGCATGCGGTGGTGGCGATGATCGAGGCGCACGACGCGCTCGAGCGCGCCGACCAGGCGCAGGCCGCGGCCCAGCGCACCGCCGAATGGGCGCGCTCGCTGGAACAGGAGCTGCTCGTGACCCTGAACAGCACCTCGTGGAAGGTGACCCGGCCGCTGCGCCAGGCCGGTGCGCTGCTGCGCCGCGTGCGCCGCTACGGCCTGCTGCGCCGCGTGCTGTCGCGCGTGACCGGCAACGAGCGGCTGCGCCGCCTGCTGATTCCGCTGCTGCTGCGCTATCCGGCGCTGGGCCGGCGCGTGTCGGCCTCGCTGGCCACGCTCAAGCAGGCGTTGCCGAACCAGGCGCCGGACGGCATCGACGTGCCGGAGGAACTGCGCGCGCTGCCGGTATCGGTGCGCGCCGTACTGGCCGACCTGCAGCGCGCCCGCGCCAACCATACAGGCACCTGACATGATCCAGCGCGACCGCGTGCGCGGCAACCAGCGCCAGCAAACGTCGTTCCCACGGAGGCGGGAATCCCATTTTGCATCCCGGCCGCGAACCGTGGCGCGGGAACGACGTTTAACCCGAGCAGAACCTTAGAAACCACATGCGTATCGTCATCGACTTCCTGGACTTGATGGGCGACGTCCCGCCCACCGCGCTGGCACTGGCGCGCGAGATCGTCAACACCGCCGGCCCGCACGAGGTATGGATCGCGGTCCCGCTGCGCGCGCCGCAGGCGCTGGAGACCCTGCGCATCGCCTTCGCCGGCCAGCTGCCGCGCGAACGGGTGCGCACCTTCGCCGCGCCGCGCGGCGGCAAGATCGCAGGCCTGGTGCGCGCCGGCGCGCTGGCCGGGCTGGAGCCCGACGCGGTGCTGTCGATCGCCCTTCCCGGCGCCACCCGCGGCGAGGGCGCCGCGCTTGGTGCGCATACCGTGATCGCCGATCCGCAGCATGCCGATGCGGGCAACCTGTGGCGCCAGCTCGCCGCCGCCGCGGCCGAGCGCAAGCCGCAGCCGCTGGTGCAGAAGCGCCCCAGGCTGGCGTATATCTCGCCGCTGCCGCCGGAGCGCTCGGGCATCGCCGACTACAGCGCCGAGCTGGTGCCGGAGCTGGCGAAACACTACGAGGTCGAGCTGGTGGTGGCGCAGGAGCGCGTGGCCGACCCGCGCCTCGACGCCTTCCCGCAGCGCCAGGTCGAGTGGTTCCGCGAGCACGCCCACCAGTACGACCGCGTGCTCTACCACTTCGGCAATTCGCACGCGCACCAGCACATGTTCGAGCTGATCCGCGAGGCGCCGGGCGCCGTGGTGCTGCACGATTTCTTCTTCTCGGGCGTGCTGGACAACCTCGAACGCGAGGACTACCTGCCGCAGGCCTTCCTGAAGGCGCTGTACGAATCGCACGGCTACACCGGCCTGCTCGACCATAAGGAGATCGGGCGCAATCCGGCGATCTGGAAGTACCCGGTCAACAAGGGTGTGCTCGACCACGCGGCCGGGATCATCGTGCATTCGGACTTCTCGCGCCAGCTGGCGACCGAATGGTACGGACCGCGCGCGGCCGACGGCTGGCGCACTGTCCCGCTGCTGCGCGGCCGTCCCGGCGCCGCCAGCCCAGGGCAAGCGCGCGCCGAGGCCAGGGCCCGCCTCAAGCTCGGCCCGGACGACTACCTGGTCTGCACCTTTGGCATGCTCGGGCCGACGAAGCTGAACGAGGAACTGCTGAACGCCTTCCTCGCCACGAAGCTGGCCGGCGACCCGCACTGCAAGCTGGTGTTCGTGGGGGCCAACGACCCCGGCATGTACGGCGCCAATCTGCTGCACAAGATCGCCGCCCACGGCGGACCCTCGCGCATCCGCATCGCCGGCTTCGTCGACGCTGCCGGCTACGCCGACTACCTCGCGGCCTGCGACTGCGCGGTGCAGCTGCGCACCTCGACCCGCGGCGAGACCTCGGCCGCGGTGCTCGACTGCCTGCTGTATGGCGCGCCGACCATCGTCAACGCACACGGCTCGACCGCGTCGATTCCCGACGAGCTGCTGCTCAAGCTGCCCGACGCGTTTACCACCCAGGAACTGGCCGCCGCGCTGACGCGCCTGCACGGCGACGCCGGCCTGCGCGCGCAGCTGTCGGCGCGCGCGCTCGCGCACATGCAGGCCGAGCACGCTCCGCAGCGCGTGGGCATGCTGTACAAGGACGCGATCGAGCATTTCGCGCGCCACGGCCGCCAGGCCCACTACCAGGCGCTGGTGAAAGAGGTGGCGCCGGTATGCCCCGACAACGAGCTGCACGCGCTGGCCGCGGCAATCGCTTTCAACCAGCCCCCGACAACACCGCGCCAGCTGCTGGTGGACGTGTCGGCGATGGTGCAGTCCGACCTGAAGACCGGCATCCAGCGCGTGGTGCGCAGCGTGCTGCTGGCGATGATCGCCGACCCGCCGCCGGGCTTCCGGGTCGAGCCGGTGTTCTCGCATGGCGGCGGGCGCAGCTACCAGTACGCGCGGCGCTGGGCGCTGTCGCTGGTGGGCGAATCGAACCTGCTGCTCGAGGACGCGCCGGTCGACCTGCGCCCCGGCGACGTGTTCTTCGGGCTCGACCTCTTCACCAACGGGACCACCCAGAACCAGGAACTGCTCGAATCGATGCGCGCGCGCGGCCTCGAGATCTACTTCGTCGTGTTCGACCTGCTGCCGATGCTGCGCCCCGAGGTGTTCCCGTTCGGGACCGAGCAGTATTTCGGCGACTTTTTGCGCACCGTGCACGTGGTCTCGGACGGCGTGCTGTGCATCTCGCGCGCGGTGGCCGACGAGCTGGTTGGCTGGATCGAGCGCCAGGGGCTCAAGCGCCGCGCGCCGCTGGCGATCGGCCACTTCCACCTCGGCGCCGACATCGACGCCAGCGCGCCCTCCACCGGCCTGCCGCCCGACGCCGACCACGTCCTGGCGGCGCTGCGCGCGCGCCCGAGCTTCCTGATGGTCGGCACGGTCGAACCGCGCAAGGGCCACACGCAGGCGGTCGCCGCCTTCGAGCTGCTGTGGGAACGTGGCGTCGACGTCAACCTGGTCATCGTCGGCAAGCAGGGCTGGATGGTCGAGAAGCTGGCCGAGCACATGGCCAGCCACCCGGAAAAGTCCAGGCGCCTGTTCTGGCTGGCCGGGATCTCGGACGAGATGCTGCTCAAGCTGTATGCCGGTTCGGCGGCCCTGCTGTCGCCGTCCGAGGGCGAGGGCTTCGGCTTGCCGCTGATCGAGGCTGCGCAGCACGACATCCCGATCATCGCGCGCGACCTGCCGGTGTTCCGCGAAGTCGCCGGCGACCACGCCTGGTACTTCACCGGCCTGGCCCCAAGCGACCTGGCCGACACCGTCAGCGCCTGGCTGGCGCTCAAACGCGAAGGCAAGGCGCCGGTATCGACCGGCATGCCGTGGCTGACCTGGGACCAGAGCGCGCAACAGGCGCTTGACGCGATCGTGCGCCAGCGGTGGTACAAGATGCTGCCGGGATCTGGGCGCCGGGAATAATTTCGGGTGGCCGTCGGGCGGCAATCAACGGCGCGCTCGCGCCGGCCACGCGCTAGCAAGGGCGGCTTTGTCGTTAGCAGATGCACGTCGTTCCCGCGAAGGCGGGAATCCATGCTGATTAAGTGTGGAGGCTGTGTCGTCTTTTTCACTATCGGGCGCTCAGCATGGTTTCCCGGGTTCGGGGGAAGGACGGGCTGAAGCTGCTGGCCTTTAACCTCCTTGTCGGCATCGCGCGACAGCGACCGGTGGCACTGGATCAGCTCGACCTCCGTGGTTCGGCCTTGGCGGTCCTGCAACAAACTGATGCGTTCACCGGCGGTTCCCCACACCGCCACGATTGCGCACGTAAGCTGATTCGCCTCTAAAGCCGGTCAACGGCCTCGCTCCGGATTTGGACAAGTCAACAGCCATACGTTACCATCCGTGGTTGCCATTCTCCCAATGGAGCAAACCAGCCACATGCATTCAACCGAAGTCATCGCAGTCGTGATCCCCTGCTTCAAGGTCACGCGCCACATTCTCGAGGTGATCGCCGGCATCGGGCCGGAGGTCGGCCGCATCTACGTGGTCGACGATAAATGTCCCGACTGCTCGGGCGCCTACGTGCGCGAGCATTGCAGCGATGCGCGCGTGGTCGTGCTCGAGCATGCGCAAAACCAGGGCGTGGGCGGCGCCGTGCTGACCGGCTACCAGGCCGCGATCGCCGATGGCGCCACCGTGATCGTCAAGGTCGACGGCGACGGCCAGATGGACGCCTCGCTGATCCCGGCCTTCGTCGCGCCGATCCTGGCCGGCGAGGCCGACTACACCAAGGGCAACCGTTTCTTCAACCTGGAACAGATCGGCAGGATGCCGCCGCTGCGCCTGTTCGGCAATGCGCTGCTGTCGCTGATGACCAAGGTCTCGTCCGGCTACTGGGACCTGTTCGACCCCACCAACGGCTACACCGCGATCCACGCCGACGCCGCGCGCTACCTGCCGTTCGCCAAGCTCAGCCGCCGCTACTTCTTCGAGACCGACATGCTGTTCCGCCTCAACACCCTCGGCGCGGTGGTGGTCGACGTGCCGATGGATGCGGTCTACGGCGACGAGGTCAGCAACCTGAAGGTGTCGCGCATCGTCACCGAATTCGCGGCCAAGCACGTACGCAACTTCCTGAAGCGGCTGTTCTACAACTATTACCTGCGCAACATGTCGCTGGCGTCAATCGAATTGCCGCTCGGCGTGTCGCTGATCGTCTTCGGCGTGGTCTATGGCACTACCCACTGGGTGCAGTCGGCGCGCAGCGACATCGCGACGCCGGCCGGCACCGTGATGATGGCGGCGCTGCCGGTGATCATGGGGGTGCAGCTGATCCTGGCCTTCCTCGCCTACGATATCGCGTCCGTGCCGCGCCGCCCGCTGCATAAAAAGACCTTGTTCCGCAAGCGCGATGCGTAAGCTCGTCCTCGCCCATTGGCGCCAGTTCGCCGTGTTCGTCGCCGGCGGCCTGGTCTGTGCGCTGGTCGACGTCGGCCTGATGCAGGTGCTGATCAACGGCGGCGTGCATTACGCCAGCGCCACCACCGCCGGCTTCGCCGCCGGCCTGCTGGTCAACTACGCATTCCACAGCCGCGTTACCTTCGAAGCGGCGGCGACGCCTTTCAACTTCGCACGCTTCATGTGCGTGGTCTGCATCAACTACCTGCTGACGATGGCGTGCGTGTCGCTGTCGATTCCGCTCCTTGGCAACCCGCTGTACGGCAAGATCGTCTCGCTGCCGTTGGTCGCGCTTAACGGTTTTGTCCTCAGCAAATACTGGATATTCAAGTGATGCGCTTCGAACCCGTACAGCTTGACGACGGCACCCTGGCCCGCTACGGCGACCTGTTCGCCGCCTGCTTCCCGGATACCGCCAAATTCACCCCGCGCTACCTGGCCTGGCTGTACGTGGCCAATCCCGACGGGACCGCGGTCGGCTACGACGCCTGGGACGGCGAGCGGCTGGCCGCGCACTACGTGTGCATCCCGGCGCGCGCCTGGGTCGAGGGGCACCAGGTGCCGGTGCTGCTGTCGCTCAACACCGCGACCCACCCGGACTACCAGGGCAAGGGCCTGTTCACCAAACTGGCCGCAATGACCTACGAGGCCGGTGCGGCGCAAGGTTTCGACGGCGTGTACGGCGTGGCCAACGCCAACAGCACGCCCGGCTTCGTGCGCAAGCTCGGCTTCCAGCTGGTGCGCCCGCTGGAGGCGCGGATCGGGCTGGGCCGCCTGGCGCACCGCCCCAAGCCGTCGCCGGCCACGCTGTCGTTCGAGCGCAGCTGGAGCGAGGCGGCGCTGGCGTGGCGCTGCGCCAATCCGCACAATCCGGTGTGGTCGCGCCAACGCGGCGCGCTGCGCCAGTTCCACGCAGCCGCGTTCGGCAACCGGCTGCCGGCCTACGCCGAACTGGACGCGCCGCGGCTCGACGTGGCGGTCCCGGCCGGCGCGCCGCCGCTGTCGCCGCTGCGCCTGTTCATTGGCCTCGCGCCCGACATCGGCGCCAGTTACTGGAACTACGCCAGCATCCCGATGCGCATGCGGCCGTCGCCGCTGAACCTGATCTACCGCTCGTTCACGTCGCGCGTGGCCGCGCTCGATCCGGCCCGCATCCAGTTCTCGTTCCTCGACTTCGATGCCTACTGAAGCGGCCTGCGCACTGTTCCTGTTCGCCCACCAGGACGACGAGTTCGGGGTGTTCCAGCGCATCGCCGACTGCCGCGCGCGCGGCCTGCGCGTGGCCTGCGCCTACCTGACCGACGGCGCCACCGCGCAAGCCACGGTGGCGCAGCGCAACGCCGAATCGCGCGCGGTGCTGGCGCGCCTTGGCGTGGCGGCCGCCGACATCACGTTTGCCGGCGAGCTGCTCAACATCGGCGACGCCCGCCTGCCGCATCACCTGCCGGCGGCCAGCCGCTGGCTCGACGACTGGCTCGATGGCTTCGCGCAGATCGACTCGCTGCACGTGACCGCGTGGGAAGGCGGCCACCACGACCACGACGCCCTGCACGCGCTGGCGGTGGCCGCGGCGGCGCGGCGCAGCCTGCTTGAACGCACCTTCCAGTATTCGCTGTACCAGGCCAGCGGCCTGCCCGGCGCCTTGTTCCGGGTACTGGCGCCGCTGCCGGAAAACGGCCCCGCCGCCAGCTGGACTATCCCGTGGCGCGCGCGCCTGCGCTACCTGGGCTGCTGCCTGTCCTACCCGTCGCAGCGCGGCAGCTGGCTCGGGCTGTTCCCGTTTGTCCTGCTGCATTACCTGGGGCGCGGCGTGCAGCAGTTGCAGCCGGTGGCGCTCGAGCGCATCGGCCAGCGTCCGCACGCCGGGCCGCTGTATTACGAAAAACGACAGTTCTTTACCTGGGACCAGATGGCCCAGGCCATTGCCGCCTGGCGCGCCACGCCCCAGCAACAATAACAAGGAAAAACAAGAATGACCGTGGCTACTTCCCCAAGGCACACCTGGACCGTCGCGATGCTCGCCGCACTGGCCTGCGCCGGCGCATGGCTGCTCTACCGCAACCTAGGCCTGTATCCGACCGTGTTTGCCGACGAGTGGTACTACAGCAAGATGGCGCGCCTGCAGGACCTGAAGGACGCGATCGTGCCCTCCTACCTGTACCTGTGGATCTTCAAGGCCAGCAACGCCTGCGGCCCCGGCTTCCTCGACTGCGCGCGGATCGGCAACGTGCTGTTCTTCCTCGCGGCCACGCCGTTCGTGTACCTGGCCGCACGCGAATACACCGGCCGGAAGCCGGCGTTCGTGGTCGCGCTGCTGTCGACGCTGGCGCCGCTGAACGTGTTCACCGACTATTTCATGCCCGAGGCAATGTATTACTTCGGCTTTTGCGTGATGAGCTGGCTCGCGCTGACACGCCGTCACTGGGACCGGGCCGCGTATTCGCTCGCGCTGGGCGGCATCCTCGGGCTGATGAGCCTGGTGAAGGTGCACGCGCTGTTCCTGGCGCCGGCGCTGTGCCTGTTCCTGCTGTACGCCAGCTGGGCCCGCGGCGGCCGCTGGTTCGCCACGGGCCTCGGCTCGATGGCGCTGGCGGCGCTGGCCGTGCTGGCGGTCCGCTTCGGACTCGGCTACCTGCTGGCCGGCGAGGCCGGGCTCAGCCTGCTGGGACCGTTCTACCAGGGCGGCGCCAACGCGGTCGGGACACGTTCCCCGCTGGCCCTGCTCGCGCCCGCCTTCGTCAACGCCCGCGGCCACCTGATGAGCCTGGCAATCCTGCTGGGGCTGCCGCTGGCGATGCTCGCCTACGGCCTGGCCGCGCGCGCCTTCCGCGCGCGCACCGACAAGCTCAACCTGCTGCACGTGTACGCGCTGCTGATGCTGGGCGCGGCGGTCGGCCTGACGGTGGTGTTCACGGCCACCCTGGCCCAGCCCGGCAGCCGCGAGGGCCTGCGCCTGCACCTGCGCTATTACAGTTTCGCGTTTCCACTGCTGTGGATCGTGGCCGCGGCCGCGATCGGCAAGGCGGCCGACCAGGCGCGCCCGGCGCTGCGCTGGATCGTCGCCGTGCTGCTGGCGGCAGTGCTCGCGTTTGCCCTGCTCAAGCTGCCGGACTATGCGCTGAACGCGGTCGACGGGCCCGACATCTACGCGGTCAAACTGGACGACGCCAGCGGCAAGACCCTGGTCGCGCTGGAGCTGCTGGCACTGCTGCTGTGGGCGCTTGGCAAGCGCAGCGCCGCGCCGCTGTTCGTGTATGTGGCGCTGCCGGCACTGCTCGCGGCCGGTACCGCGACCACCACTCGCTTTCTGCACAGCTTCGCCACGCCCCTCCCCGGCGACAAGGCCGGCCAGTTCGCGCGCCGCTTCGTGCCGCCTGCCGAACACGGCCAGATCGTGGTCGCCGGCAGCGACCTGGGGATGATCATGCGCGCCCAGTTCCATATCGACCACAAGGACACGGTGCCGCTCGAGCTGCCGGCCGATGCGCCGCTCGAACATTACCAGCTGCCCGCGCGCGACCGTTGGCTGCTGATCCTCGGCAAGCACCCGCTGCCCGACGGCATCGCGCCGCTGGTCGCAACCAACGACTATTCGCTGGTGCGCATCAGCAGGGGCAATCGGCGAATCGCTTCGGCGAAGCTCTCGGAGCCGTTCGGCAACGGACTGATCGCGCGCGCCGAAGGGTTGTCGCACATTGAAATGTGGGGCCGCTGGTCGGAAGGCAAGCAGGTGGTACTGCACTTCAGCCAGCCGCTGCCGCGCCACCTGAACATCGTGCTGAAGGCGCAGGCCTACGACGACAATGCCAACCAGCCGTTCACGATGCGGGTGGGCGGCCAGAGCCAGAACTTCCGGCTCGGCTGGACGCCGCAGGAAATCGGCCTCCCGTTCGAAACCGACGGCACCGTGCGCAGCCTGCGCATCGAGGTGCCGCACCCGGTCGCGCCGGCCGAGCGCGGCCACCCGGAAGACACGCGCAAGCTTGGCATCGGCATTGCCGAGATCGAGATCAGCGAGGCCGGTAACACCGCCCTGACCGCCAAATAAGGGGCGGCGCAGACATACCCCATCCTGTGTGAGCTTCCGAACAGTAGCGCCCGTACCCGCGCCCTAGAATGGGGCACCTGTAATTGCATGCGGGCAGCGCCGGCGCTGCTGAACGAGGATAGCGCGATGGTGCTTGGAACCGACAACGACGATGGCCTTCACAAGCCCCTGGACCAGCAAGGCGGGGGCCAGAGCGCCGGCGTGCCCGCCGCCGGCGAACTCGAAGGCAACGCCTACAACCCGGCCGGCGGCCCCGGGATCAGGCACTGGCAGGCCAGCTACATCGACCACGCGGGACTGGAAGACCGCGGCAACGTGTTCTTTGCCGCGGTCGAGATGACGCGCATGCCGATGGTCGTCACCGATCCGAACCAGCACGACAATCCGATCGTCTTCGCCAACAACGCCTTCCTCGACCTGACGGGTTACCGGCAGCAGGACGTCATCGGGCGCAACTGCCGCTTCCTGCAGGGCCCGCAAACCGACCGCCGCACGGTCGACGAGGTGCGCGCCGCCCTCGCCGGACAGCGTGCGGTCGCGGTCGACATCCTCAATTACAAGGCCGACAGCACC
The DNA here is from genome assembly GCA_045810465.1 of Massilia sp. GTDB lineage: Bacteria > Pseudomonadota > Gammaproteobacteria > Burkholderiales > Burkholderiaceae_D > Telluria. The sequence continues at coordinate 49,724 of JBJMVW010000002.1, forward strand.
CAGTTCTGGAACGCGCTGTTCATCGGGCCCGTGTTCGACCAGCACGGCAAGCTGCTGCATTATTTTGCCTCGCAGATGGACATCACCGAGCGCCGCATGTCGCAGGAGTCCAACCTGCAGGCGCAAAAGATGGAAGCGATCGGCCAGCTGACCGCAGGCCTGGCGCACGACTTCAACAACCTGCTGCAGGTCATCAACGGCAACCTGGAACTGGCGCAGCACGCGATCGGCGCGCAGCACCGGGCCGGCGCCTCGCTCGAACGGGCCCAGCGCGCCGCGAACAAGGCCGCCACGCTCACCCAGCAATTGCTGACCTTCGCGCGCAAGCAGCGGCTGGAGCCGAAGCGCGTCAACCTGAACACCCTGGTGGTCGAGTTTTCCGAAATGCTGGTGCGCACGCTCGGCGACAACGTCGAACTGCGGCTCGACCTGCGGCCCGGCCTACCCTCGTGCACGCTCGACCCGACCCACCTGGAAATGGCGCTGCTGAACGTGCTGATCAACTCGCGCGACGCGATGCCCGAGGGCGGCCAGGTCATGGTCACCACCTCGATCATGCGCGACAGCGAGTGCGCCGCCAGCCACCAGCTCCCGCCCGGCAATTACGCAGTGATCTGCATCCAGGATACCGGCGAGGGCATGACGGCCGAAGTGGCGCGCCGCGCGACCGAGCCGTTCTTCACTACCAAGGGGCCGGGCACCGGGCTCGGGCTGGCGATGGTGCACGGCTTCGTGCAGCAGTCGCAAGGCCGGCTCGAACTCGACAGCGAGCCTGGCCATGGCACGACGGTGCGGATGATCTTCCCGATCGCCGACCCGCCGCCGCACGAGGCCGGCCCGGCCGGGCCGACGGTGGACGAGGCGGCGGGCGGCAAGCCCTGCATCCTGGTGGTCGAGGACAACGACGACGTGCGCGAACTCGCGCAGGGCGTGCTGGCGCTGGCTGGATACGGGGTGCGGACGGCGCCGAGCGGAGAGTATGCGCTCACACTGCTGGAACAGGACCTGGCGATCGACCTGTTGTTCACGGACGTAATCATGCCTGGCGGGATGGATGGCTTGCAGCTGGTGGAGCGTGCGCGCCAGCTACGGCCCGGCATGCCGGCCTTGCTGACCACCGGCTACATGGACGAGCTGCAATCGAAGGCCGGCCGGGCGGAGGCGCTGGACGTGCTGGCCAAGCCGTACCAGCACGCCGAGCTGCTGGAGCGGGTGCGCACGGCCTTGCAGCGGAAGTCTTGATGTCGGGGGTCGGGTGCGCGCCGTACTGGGGTGGCTCGTAGGGTGGGCACCCCGTGCCCACGCGGAAGTATGCGCTGTGCTGGCTTTCGCGTGGGCAGAGACTGCCCACCCTACGCGTTTACTGCTTCGGAAGTCCAGACGGTGCATGAACATCGTCGCGGCGAAGCGAAGCGAAGGGCGCTTGAACGCGTGGGCGGGAAACCCGCCCACCCTACGCGTTTACTGCTTCGGCAGCCCGCCCAGCAGCGCGGCGATCTTCTGCTTCGGCTTGCCCGACCCTACCGAGTTGTTGCCAGGCCCGTCTTCCTTGCGCGACGCCGCGGTCGGCTCGTACGGCTTGAGGAACCATGGATCGACCTTCTCGCGGCGTGGCGACGGCCCCAGCCCGCTGCGCGGCGGACGCTCGCCACGCGGCGCCGCTTCGGCGTCGCGGCGCGGACGCCGTTCCGACGTGCGCTCGCCATCGCGCCCACGTGCCGCCGACGGCGTGAAGCCGGCCAGCTCGCCACGGGTGATGGTCTGCTTGATCAGCTTTTCGATGTCCGCCAGCAGCCGGTCATCCTTGTCCGAATACACCGACAGCGCGTCGCCCGAGGCGCCCGCACGGCCGGTCCGGCCGATCCGGTGCACATAATCTTCGGCGTTGTACGGCAGGTCGTAGTTGATCACGCACGGCAGGTCCGAGATGTCGAGGCCGCGCGCGGCGACGTCGGTCGCGACCAGCACGTCGATCTCGCCCTTCTTGAACGATTCGAGCGCGGCCATGCGTTCCTGCTGGGTCTTGTCGCCGTGGATCGCCGAGGCCTTGATGCCGGCCTGCTCCAGGTAGCGCGACAGGCGCGAGGCGCCGATCTTGGTGTTCGAGAACACCAGCACCTGCTTCAGCTCGCGCTGGCGGATCAGGAACTCGACCACGTCGCGCTTTTGCTCTTCGGGCACCTTGTAGACGACCTGCGTGACCTTGTCGGCGGTGGCATTGCTGCGCGCGACTTCAATCGTGGTCGGGTCGGTCAGGAAGGTGTTGGCCAGCTTCTTGATTTCTGGCGAGAACGTGGCCGAGAACATCAGGTTCTGGCGCTTTTTCGGCAGCAGGTTGATGATGCGCTGCAGGTCCGGCAGGAAGCCCATGTCGAGCATGCGGTCGGCTTCGTCCATCACCAGCATCTGCACCTGGGCCAGGCTGATGTTCTTCTGCTCTACGTGGTCGAGCAGGCGGCCCGGGGTCGCGATGACGATCTCGACGCCGCGGCGCAGGGTGTCGGTCTGCGGTCGCATGTCCATGCCGCCAAACACCACGGTCGAGCGCAGCGGGGTGTGCTGGGCGTAGGCCTTGACGTTCTCGGCCACCTGCACCGCCAGTTCGCGCGTCGGGGTCAGGATCAGCGCGCGCACCGGGTGGCGCGCCGGCGACATGCTGCTGCTGGCGTGTTCCAGCAGCATCTGGATGATCGGCAGCGAGAAGCCGGCGGTCTTGCCGGTGCCGGTCTGGGCCGCGCCCATGACGTCGCGTCCCTGCAGCACGATCGGGATGGCCTGGGCCTGGATCGGGGTCGGGTGGACGTAGCCCTGGTCCGAGAGCGCGCGCAGGATTTCCGGCGCCAGGCCGAAATCGGCAAAGCGCACGGTCGGCGCGCTCGCTGCTTCATTGGTAATCGGTGTTTCAGACATTATTTTTTCCGGGCATTAATTCGTTCTGCTGTACTGTGGGTCTGCGGCGGGCACGCGGCCAGCGAGAACTCCAGGATGGACGGGAAACGAGCGGCCTGGTGCGGCTGGCCCGAAGGGGCGCGGCCCGCAGCCGGCTCGATTTGCCACGGTCACACTGGCAAACCTCGAGCGCGCGGACGTAGAGACACTTTTTGCGCCCTAGAAGATACCCTAAATCCTTACCACTGTATATTGATTCCTCATTTTCAGGCACGGTTATTGCCTCCGCGATAACCCCGCCGCTTTACATCGCTTTACCGGGCTTTACGCTTCGCCCCCTCCGCTGAGGCCTCAGGCTCCGGGTCCAACCCCAGTTCGGCCAAAATCGCATCCTTCATCCGCTGCATCTCGGGACTCGACAACCTGCGCGGATGCGGCTGCGCGATCTCGAAGCAGGCCTGGATCGTGGCCGGCCTTGGCGAGAGCACGAACACCCGGTCCGCCAGGTACAGCGCTTCCTCCACATCGTGCGTGATGAGCAACACCGTGTGCCGCTCCTTCTGCAAGATGCGCAGCAGCTCGTTGCGCATCTTCAGGTTCATCAGCGCATCGAGCGCCGAGAACGGCTCGTCCATGTACAGGATCTCGGGCTTGACCGCCAGCGCGCGCGCGATCTCCACCCGCTTGACCATCCCGCCCGACAGTTCGCGCGGGTAGCTGTGCTCGAAGCCCTTCAGCCCGACCAGTTCGGCGTAGTGGCCGGCCAGCGCCACCTTCGCCTGCTCGTCCATGCCCGACAGCCCGAACATCAGGTTCTGCCGCACCGTCAGCCACGGGAACACCGAGCCGTGCTGCGAAATCACGATCCCCTTCGCGCTGGGTCGCGCGAGCGGCGCGCCGTCGACCAGCACCCTGCCCTCGTCGGGCCGCTCGAAGCCGGACATCATCTTCATCAGCGTCGACTTGCCGCAGCCGGAAGGGCCGACGATCGCGACGAATTCGCCGTCGGCCACCGCGAAGCTGACGCCGTCGACCACCGCCAGCTGCCCGCGGCCGGCGCCGAAGCGCTTGGTCACGCCCTGCAGCACGACCTTAGCTTGCATAGCGCCACCTCACCGACTTGTGACCTTCGAGCAGGCGCATCGCGGCGTCGAGCATCAGGCCGATCAGGCCGATGATGATCATCGCCGCGACCACCAGGTCGTAGCGGTTGCCGGCGTTGCGCGAGTCGATGATCAGGTAGCCCAGGCCCGAGCGCGGCGCGATCATCTCGGCCGCGACCACCACCAGCCAGGCGACGCCGAGGCCGATGCGCATCCCGACCACGATCTCGGGCAGCACGGCCGGCACGATCACCTGCGACAGCAGCTGCGCGCGCGAGACGCCAAAGTTCTCGGCCGCGTGCAGGTAGCGCCGTTCGATCGCATGCACGCCGGCCGCGGTCTGCACGATCATCGGGAACACCGACGCGATAAAGATCAGGAAGATCGGCGAGGCGTTGCCGACCCCGAACCACAGGATCGTGATCGGGATCCAGGCGATCGGCGAGATCGGGCGCATGATCTGGAACAGCGGGTTGAGCGCGCGGTAGGCGGCGTCGACACGGCCCATCCACAGCCCGAGCGGCACCGCCAGCGTCACCGCCATCGAAAAGCCGGTGGCCACGCGCAGCAGCGAGGCGCCGATGTGCTGCCACAGCGTGCCGTCGGCGGCCAGCTCGAGCGCGCCGGCAACGACCCTGGCCGGGGTCGGGAAGATCACGCTGCCGGACTGGATCACGATGATCCACCACAGCGCGACGGCCAGCGCGATCAGCGCCAGCGCAGGCAGGATGTTTTTCAGCTTGTTCACTGGCGGTCCGGTCCCTTGAGTGGCAAATAGCGCATCGCGCGCACCAGCGCGTCCAGGCGCCAGCGCAGGCGCTCGATCCCGGGGTCGGGCATCGGCACGACATGCACCGTCATCTGGCCGCTGGCATGCGCGCTGCAGGCGAACTGGTAGTCGGCGGCCTGCTCGAACGGCAGGCGGAAATCCTGGCCCGGCATCACCAGCACCGGCCCGAACACCTGCGGCACGGTGTCGCGGTTGCGCAGCAGGAGCACGTCGCGCACGCCAAGCGTCAGGCGTATTTGGGACGGCAGGATCGCAAGCGGCTCGCCTTTCATGCGGCGCGCGTAAGTGCCCTTCGGGATCTCGAACAGCTGCTCGCGGCTGGCGTAATGCAAGGGCGCGAAGGCGCCATACAACAGCGCCAGCAGCAGCGTGCAAGCGATCGACCATTGCGGCCAGTAGCGGCGCAACAGGCGCTCCGTCACGCGCCCTCCTCCAGCAGCAGGCGCGCGTCGTGCGCGATGTCGGCGGCCGGCCGTCCGAACGGCATCAACGCGCGCAGCATGCCCTTGCGGTCGATGAAGTACAGGTAGGACGAATGGTTGATGCCGTAGCCGGCGCCGCCCGCCATCGGCACCCGGGTGGCCGTGATGCCGTAGGCCTTGAGTACGGCGTCGAGCTGCTGCCGGGTGCCGGCCAGGCCGACGAAGCCGCGGTCGAACTGCGCGAGGTAGCTGCCAAGCCGCGCGGCGTCGTCGCGCGCCGGGTCGACCGTCACGAACACCACCTGCACCTCGGCCGCCTGTGCGCCGAGCAGCGCGCGCGCCTGCGCCAGCGCGGCCAGCGTGGTCGGGCAGATCGCGGGGCAATGGGTGTAGCCGAATTCGAGGATCACGACCTTGCCGCGGTAGTCGTCGAGCTGGAACGGTTTGCCGTTGGCGCTCGCCAGCGCCAGCGCGGGCGCCGCGCGCGGCGGTTCGAACACGCCCGACTTCAGGCCGGCCGCCCCGGCATGGGCAGCGAGCAGCAGCGCAAACAGCACGGGAAGCATACCCCCAACCCGTCGTTCCCGCGAAGGCGGGAACCCAAGTGTGTGCAGCAGGCGTATCACGGGAACTGGGGTTCCCGCCTGCGCGGGAACGACGGGGGTGATGTTCATCATCGGTTCACAGCGCGATCGGCGCAGGCTTGAGGTTCTTCACGAAGCTGTCGTCGACGTAGCGTTCATACGCGATCGGGCGCCTGATGGTGCGCGCTTCAAGCGAGAGCTGCATCAGGTCGTCGAACTCGGCGCGCAGCATGCGCAGGTCGCCGTAGGTGACGCGGTCGTGCGGGTTGTTCATCACGAAGCGGATGATCTTCGGGTCCTGGTTGAAGAAGGTGCGGCGCGATGCGATCGCCACCGCCTTTTCGCGGTTTCCGGGCGCCGCGTCGAGCCAGCTGCCGGCCGCCTGCACGTGGTTGACGAGGTCCTGCACCAGCGGCCGTTCGTCGCGAATCAGCTCTTCGCGCACGGTCAGCACGCAGCAGATGTAATTGCGCCACTGGTCGCGCGTCATCGCCAGCGGGCGCGCATAGCCGGCGCGCTGGGCCGCGGCGCCGAACGGCTCGCCGGTGCAGTAGGCGTCGATCGCGTTCGCGTACAGCGCGGCCGGCATGTCGGGCGGCGGCATCTCGATGATGTCGATATCCGTCGCGCGCATGCCTTCGCGCGCCAGCATCTTGCGCAGGAACAGGTGGTCGACCGCGAAGCGGCTCGGGATCGCGACGCGCCGGCCTTTCAGGTCGGCGAAGCGGCGGTAGGCGGAGTCGGTGCGGACCATGATCACGGCGCCGGAGCGGTGCCCGAGCGAGACGATCTTGAGCGGGATACCGCCGGCGACCAGGTCCATCACGAGCGGCGCCAGCATGTAGGCGGCCGGGATGCGGCCGGTCATCAGCGACTCCTTGACTTCGGCCCAGCCGCCGTATTTGCTGAATTCGAAGGCCGCGTGCGGGCCGGGAGTGCTGGCGTTCGATGCGGCCTTGGCGCTGCACGCAACCGGCAGCGTCAGGTTGCAGGTGACCGGCAGGCCGCCGATGACCAGCGCCGAGCGCTGGGCGGCCCGGGCTGGTGCGAACGCCAACGGCAGCGACGACGCCGCAACCGCCTGGAGCAGTTGGCGGCGGCGGTGGCTGGCTGTCGGCGAGTCAGGCGTCATCAGGTCGGTGTCGAGCTGCAAGACTGGCAATTGTAGCAGCACTTGCATGCCGTAAATATCTATCCACCGACCGCCGCGGAATTTGGCAGCGTGCGCCCGAGCGCGCACCGGCGCATTTACCGCCTCCACCCGCGCTGGCGCGCCATCCGCTCGTCATCCGCCCCCAGCGCCGCGCCCGCGATCCGCTGGTCGATCTCGGTGAGCACCGCGGCCGGCACCTCGCTGGTCGCCTGCCGGTATGCCCCCGGCGCGCCGGCGGCGCCCTCCTCCAGTACCGGGATGGTCCAGTGGCCACCTTGCATGCAGGCCAGCCCGGCCGACGCCCCCACCGCAAAGCTGCGGCAGTACGCGTTATCCTTGGCGACAAAGCTGACCCCGATCCGGACATTCGAACCGGACGTGGCGCTGCTGGCCAGCTGCTGCGACAACGCGTGCGCCAGCTGGCCCTGCGCCACCAGCGCGCCATCCTTGCCGGAGACGGCCAGTACCCGGCCATCGTCCTGCAGCGCCCGGGAGCCAAGCACGCCGGCCAGCACGCCGACCACCAGCGAGGCCGCCAGCGCGCCCCATTGCCGCCAGTCCCAGCCCGGCTTGTCGCGGGTCTGCTGCTGGTGGCGCGCCGCGCGCACCGCGTTCAGGTGCACCACCTTGCCATTGGCCGCGCCCGGATACAGGCGCGGCGGCACCGCTTCGTTGACGATGCTGGCGAAGGCGGTCGACACCCGGGCCCGCATCGCCTTGTGTTGCGCCACCCGCGCCGCCAGCGACGGGTCGAGCCGGATCGCGCGCTCGACCTGGCTGCGCGCGGGCTCGCCCAGTTCGCCGTCCGCATAGGCCATCAATGTTTCATCGGAAAAATTCATGATACCGTCCTCGCTTGATCGGACAACAATCCCTGCAAGGCTTCGCGCGCCCGCGCGAGCCGGCTGGTTAAGGTCCCTATCGGTATGTCCAGCACCTCGGCCGCCTGCTTGTAGGAGAGCCCGTCCACCAGCACCAGGCCGATCACCTGGCGGTGGTCGTCCGACAGCATGCCGACGGCCTTGCGGACCGCCAATTGTTCAAGGTGCGCTTCGGCCGAGTTGTCGCCGACGTGTTCGGCTTCCTGTTCCGGCGCCAGCACGCGGTCGCGCCGGATGCGGCTGCGCACTTCGTCGATCCAGGCGTTTTTGATGATTCGGAACATCCAGCTGTCGAGCCGGGTGCCGGCTTGCCATTGGCCGCTGCGGTCCAGCGCACGCTCGACGGCGACCTGCACCAGGTCGTCCGCGTCTTCGCGATGGAAGGTGATGGAGCGGGCAAAGCGCCGCAGGCGCGGCAGCAGTTGGGCTATCTCGGTATGCAGCGTCGCAGTCATAGGTCATTGAAAAACGATGCGGCGGGGGATGTTGTTCCCCGCCCCGCTCGTGGGGTCGGCAAGCAGGTCCGAACAATCATATTATCATCCGACCATGACACCACGACGCCACGCTCTCCTGCTGTGCAGCGCGCTATGCCTTGCGCTGCCGGCGCATGCCCAGTTGCACTTGCCCTCAATGAATTTGCCGCAGCGGCTCGGCCCGCTCGAGATCGACACCATGCGCGGCGCCACCGGGCGCCTGCTCGACCGCACGCCGCTGCCGGACCTGCGTACGCTGCGGCTGGAGCAGGCCAGCGGCCTGCTGCGCCGGCACGGCGATGTGCTGGAGGCCGATCCGCACGGCGAACCGGTGGTGCGCGGCGAAATCGTGGCCTGGTCGCCGAGTCCGGCGGCGCTGGCGGCGGCGGCCGGAGCGGGCTTGAGCGTCGCGCGTGAACAACGGCTGGGCGAACTGGACGAAGCCGTGGTGGTCCTGCGCGTGCCGGCGGGAATCGGCACGGCCGCGATGCTGGAGCGGCTGCGCGCGCTCGATCCGGGCGGAACATACGACCTGAACCATGTTTACACCGGCAGCGGCGGCGCCACCGGCGGCGCCGCGGGCGCGGGCGCGGCGCCGAGCGCACGCGCCGGCACAGTCCGGGTCGGCCTCGTGGATGGCGGGGTCGATACCGGCCACGACGTGTTCCGCGACGCCGACGTGCGGCGCTGGGGCTGCGGCGGCGACGCCCATCCCGGCGCGCACGGCACCGCGGTCGCCGCGCTGATGGTCGGGCAATCGGAACGCTTTCGCGGGGTGGCGCCAGGGGCGGCGCTGTATGCGGCCGACATTTATTGCGACAGTCCGACTGGCGGCTCGGCCGACCGGATTGCCGGTGCACTGGGCTGGCTGGCGCGCGAAGGGGTCGGCGTCATCAACCTGAGCCTGGTCGGGCCGCCGAACCTTGCCCTCGAGCGGGTGGTGGCAGCGATGGTGCGGCGCGGACACCTGCTGGTCGCCGCCGTCGGCAACGACGGTCCGGCCGCCCCGCCCCTGTATCCGGCCAGCTATCCCGGCGTGATCGGCGTGAGCGGAGTCGACCGGCGCGGCAAGCCGCTGCCGGAAGCGGCGCGCGGCCCGCAGGTTTTGTTTGCCGCGCCGGGCAACAACATGGTGAGCGCCGCGCCCGGCGCCCCACCCTACCGCCAGGTCCGCGGCACCTCGTTCGCGGCGCCGATCGTGGCCGCGCTGCTCGCCAGGTCGCTGGCGGCGCCGAGCCCGGCCAGCGCGAAGGATGCGGTGGCGGCGCTGGCCAGGCAAGCCGAGCACGCCGACGACACCGGCTACGGCATCGTCGGCGCGACCTTCCGCACCGACCCGTCCGAGTTCCGCTGAGATGCGCGCTGCGGTTGAACGCGTGGGCGGACAAGCCGCCCACCCTACAGGATACGCAGCGTAACAGGTAGGGTGGGCAGCTTGCTGCCCACGCGTTCAACCCAGGCGCCCTTACACTCTGTTACACATTGGAAAGGAATAAACCGGCGAGCCCCGTCGTTTTCCTTGCAACGGCAGCGGACAGTCCGCGCCATTTTTGGAGAACGACACCATGAAGATCAATAAACTGGCCCACCACATCGCACTCGTCATCTCGCTGGGACTGGCGGCGTCCGCCCACGCGCAACTGCTCGGCCGCGGCTCGCTGGGCGGCGCGATCGGCGGCAACATTGGCGGCAACATCGGAGGACAGCTGGGTGGCATGGGCGCGATGGGACATCGCGACGCCACGATCAACGAGGTGCGCGCGGCCGCGCGTGGCAACGGCACGGCGGACGGCGGCGGCAGCCTGCGCGCGGGCCAACCAGCGGCACTGCCGGGCAATGACAATCCGAGCCCTGGCGGCGCCAGCGCCGGCAGCGTGCGCGGCCTGATCGGTGCGGTGCATTCCAAACCCTCGCCGTCAGATTCGTCGACGCCGCAAGCAGGCGCTGGCGCCAACCCGGCGGCCAGCCAGCCGCTTCCGGCCGGTTCGGCTGGCGGCGGCGTGAACCTGCAGGGCTCGGCCGGAGGTGGCGTCGCGGCAAGTGCCGACGCCGGCGGCCTTGCCGATTCGGCGCGCAACACAGGAGCGGCTTTGCAGCAGCACGGCCAGGCCGTTGCCGGCGTCGCCAGGACTGGCGTGGATCGCGCCGCCAGCGGCGCCCGGGCGGCAGCAGGCAAGGCCAGCGGCGCCGCAAACGGCGCGGCGCAGGCCGCAACGGCTGGCGTCAAGCGGGCAAACGGCGCGGCGCAGTCGGCAGCGGCCAACGGCGTGCAGGTGCAAGCGCACGGTTCGGCGGGCGCGGGTGCATCCGGCGGCGCCACCGGGTCGAACTGATCAGGACGTGATCAGGCCGTGCTCGTCGAGCACGTCGTGCAGCAGCTCGAGCCTGATCACCGGGTTGTCCAGCATGAGCATGTTCTGCTTCTGCTGGTTCGGCAGCGGCAGCAGTTCGCACCAGCGGTTCGCCACCCAGCCGCAGTCGTCGAGCCGGAACGGCGGCTGCACCGGCCAGCGCCGCTGGGGCACGTCGTGCAGCGAGGCCAGCACGCGGTCGAGCGCGTCGGCGGCGCCTTGCAGTTCGGACGGGATGCGCACCTCGCGGTCGTCCGCGGCCAGTTCGACCTCGGCCATCCACAAGCCGTTGGCGACGCGCTGGGCCGACTCGACGTCGAACCGCGAACCGCCGCGGCACACCACCTGCAGCAGCCCGGGCGTGGACGCCGTGGTGTCCTGCACCGAGGCCAGGGTTCCGGACGACACGAAGCGCTCCTGCGGCGCGCGCGCGGAACGCACTTCCTGCCCCTGGGTGAGCAACACGACGCCGAAGGCGGTGTCTTCGGTCAGGCAGCGGCTGATCATATCGAGGTAACGCACCTCAAAAATCTGCAACGGCAGCACCCCATCCGGGAACAGCACCGTGCTGAGCGGAAACAGCGGGATCGTTATCGTAGCCATGTCCCATGATGACAGAATCGATCCGCGGACCCGAACACGATTGCGATCCTGCCTGGGACACGCTATTCACCTGTCTGGCGCTCGCGCATGCTCGGGCCGCACACGAATATCCTGACGCCGTCCTTGAGTTTCACCTCCGCGCCGCGGCCGTTGCGCCGATTGACCTCGCCGCAGTAAACCCGGGACTGCTTTTCATAAAAAAGTTTGCCGACACTGACCGAGGCCGCATCGTCGAACCTGATGGCGAAGTGGGCCATCAGGTCGTGCACCTCGCGGTACATGCCCTGCCCATCCGCATTCGCCTGCGCGCGGTGCTTTTCTTCGGAGACGTACGAAGCGGCCGCAAGCAGGGCGCAAACAATCAGGATTGCGCGTTTTGCCCGGCTGCTCGCCGCAGCCGCCTTCGAGCCGGCCGGCTGTTCAATCAATGCGTCCATTCGAACCTCCACCTGAAATCCGTTGTCGGACTGGCTAGCCCAGGCGGCGCCAGGCGCCGAGCAGCAGCCGGGCCCACCTGGTATCGCCGCGCTGCTCGTCGAGGAGCCACCATTTGACGCGCCGCCCGACTCCGCGAAACGCGGTTTGCACGAATAACCTCAGGCCCAGCAGCACCGCAAGACGCGAGCGGTAGATGACAAGCCGGTCGAAATCGCGCTGCTCCCCCAGCAGCCGGTACTTGTATTCGTACCTGCCCGACAGGAAGTGGTATTCGCGGGCGCCGCGCGCAATCGCGTCGCAAATACTCAGGTAGCAGCACACCTTGCCGAGCCGGTAGTCGTCATAGGCCGGATCGTGCGCCACCACGTGCATGAAGACATTCCCGCCGAACCGGGTACAGATCACGCCGGCGCAAACCCGTCCGTCAATCGTCGCCACCAGCACCACGCCACATTCCTTCACCAGGCGAATCAGCTGCCGGGTCTTGTCGCCGGTATGGCTGGGCAGCTGGTTCTTGCTGCTGATCCGTGCGCTGCTCAGGGCAACGATCGCGGCCAGGTCCTGTTCGCCGGCGTCGCCCCTTTCGTAAAACGCATAGCGGAACCCCGGAAAATCCGCGCTGATCTTTTTCTGGTAGCGCTTCAGGCTGGTGCGCATGTTCTTGCCGAGCGCGGCGAAATACGCGTCGGGCGTGGGCGGCAGTTCGAGCACGATATCCTCGAGCCAGTCGAACTGCTGGTACGGAAACGGCAATTTGCCAATCGTTGCGCGCAGCGCCGGAAAGCTGATCCTTTGCACCGACGGGTACTTCGCGAATACCGCGCTGGCGAAGCGTTCGATATCGCCGGCGCGCAGCGCGATCGCCTCGTTCAAAACCTGTACGGTATTGGCCTCGCGCCGAAACAGCAGCACGCAAGTGGCCTCGCCGTGCAGGCTTGCGACAAATGCGCAGGCCTGCTCCTCCAGGCCCATGCTGCGTACCCGCACCAGCGAGGCGAACACGCTTTGGTACAGCCGCTCGAGGTCTGCCTCGACCGAGGCCGGCAGCGGGCTTTCGTAGATCGCGGCGTTGTCCGCGAGCGCGGCCGGTCCATTCATTTCTGGCTGCTGGCGCCGACGCGCCAGGATTGCCGGGCCGAGCGCGCCAGCTCGAGGCACAAGGCGGCAAGCCGCGCAGCGCGGCCGTCGGCTTTGGCCAGCCTTAGCAGGTTCGCCTTTGCGCGCTGCACCAGCTGGCGGCCGGTACCGGCCGAGACGCGGCGCACGGCCAGCATGTATTGCAGGCGCGACCGGTAAATGTCGACGCTGTCGAGATACTTGGAAAACGCCCCGAAGCGCGCCTTGTTCTCGCGTCCGCCACCCATCAGGCAGCACTCGCGGCCGCCCCGCTCGATGCAGTAGCACGCGGCCATGTAATGGACCATATGGCCGGGCATGTACAGGTCGTAGCCGGGGTCATGCGCGATCACGTGCATGAAATAGCGCTGCCCGACGCCGTAAAACACGTTGCCCGCCCGGATGACGCCGTCGACCCGCAGGATGCCGACAAATCCGTAGGCGTGGATCAGCCGCAGGATCTGGTCGACGTGGTCCCCGGCGAGATAGGCGTCCTTCTGTTTGGAGGCCATCCGCGCTCCCGCCAGCGCGACCACTTCGCGCAGGGTCGGTTCGCCGACCTCGCGGCCCGCGAGTACCTCGAAGCGGCAATCCGGATGATCGCGCCTGAGCTTGCGCTCGGCCGCCTGGATACGCTTCCACAGGTTTGGGCTGATGCTCGAAATATATTCGGCGGCAGTGGCCGGCAAAGCCAGCATATTTTCTTCGAGCGCCGCGAATTTCTGAAAGGGAAATCCAACATCGTCGATTTGCGCATCGATCGCGTAAAAGGAAATCACGCGTACCTGCCGGTACCTGGCGAAAATCGCTGCGGCAAAGCCGCGTAAATCTTCCTGCGCCAGCGCGATCTGCTGGTTGACCACCCTCACGGTCGCGCCTTCGACCCGGAACAGAATAAGGCAAGTGATATTCCCGCCGCTGCGCGCCACATAGGTGCTCGCATTATCGGCTTCGCCGTAGATATTAAACCGGGCCAGTGTGCAATACACCGTCTCGTATAGCCGGTCCAGCCCGGCGGCGACGAATTCCGGAATCTCGTTTTCGTAAATCTCGATATCCGGCGCGCCGCCCGCTTTCATTTCCAGGGCGGGCCGGAATGCTGCCGCCCCCGCAGGGCCGCTTATCTCTGTCTTTCTCGCAACATTCATCCTCTTCTCCGGAATCCGCAGGCTGTAAGCCAGCCCATCAGGAATGAAGTCGATGATACGGTCGGCCTCGCTTTTCCACCTGCGCAAACTCAAAAAAGGTGCCGGCGAAATTATATTGAATCGCGGCCATATTAATAAGCTTCGTTCCGGAAAGATTTCCGATTGGTATTAATTGCTGAGCTGATATAAACGCTCGACGCCGGTTGAGGGATCTCAACGTAAAATTTTATTAACATGCGAACATTCAGAACATCACTTAAACGATCCAAAAAGAAATTTCGATTGATTTCCTAAATGAAAGCTAATCCGCACGGATAAAAAGGCGCACCCGATACCATGAGCCACCAAAAACGTATTGTGATGTTGGGCACGAGCTGTGAGGCATGTGGTGGCATCTCGTCCGTCGTCAACGCGTATCGCGAAGGAGGCCTGTTCGAACGGCGCCGATTTACCTACCTGGCCACCCATTCCAGCGGTTCCGCGCTCCATAAAATGCGGCTGCTGGTATGCGCCTGGCTGTCCTTCGTGGCGCTGCTCGCCTCCGGGAGGGTGCTGCTGGCCCACGTCCACTGCGCCTCGGACGCCAGCTTCTGGCGCAAGTCGTGCTTCCTGCTGCCGGCCTTCCTGTTCCGGGTCCGCACCATCCTGCATATCCATGCCGGCCCATTCCCGGATTTCTATCGAACGCGCTGCTCGGTCGCCAGGGCGGTGGTCCGGTATGTCCTCGACCGGGTCGACCGCGTGGTCGTCGTATCGACGCCACTGCAACGCTTCGTCGAAAGCGTGTCGACCAATCGCAGCGTCAAGGTAATTTACAACCCGATGCCGATGCCGCCGCTCGCCGATTTCGGCCGGCGCGACCACCTGCAGCTGCTGTTCCTCGGACGGCTCGGCCATGGCAAGGGCAGTTACGACCTGCTGCGCGCGGTCCATGAGCTGGTGCGGCGCCACCCGAATGTGCGGCTGATCCTGGCAGGCGATGGCGAGATCGCGCAAACCCGGGCGGCAATCCGTGCACTGCGCATCGATGCCAACGTGCAGGTGCTGGGCTGGGTCGGGCCTGGCGAACGTGAACAATTGCTGGCGCGCGCCGCGATATGCGTCCTGCCTTCCTACGCCGAAGGACTGCCCATGTGCGTGCTGGAGGCGATGGCGGCGGGCGTACCGGTGGTTGCCAGCGCGGTCGGCGGCGTGCCCGACGTCCTTGCCGACGGTATCGAGGGGCTGCTGGTCCAGCCTGGCGACGTGGCAGCGCTCGCCGCGGCCCTCGACCAGTTGTTGTCGGGCGACAGCTTGCGGCGGCGCATGGGAATGGCCGCGCGCTGGAAGGCGGAGAGCACTTTTTCCACCAGGCTTGTGCTGCCCCAAATCGAAGAGACGTATCGCCAACTCGGCGCCGATGCACAGCACGATGCCGCAGCCGGTCCCGCCTGGACCGGCCCGCGCGACCTGCACCGTTAGCCCGACCTAGCAGGTGCCCAAATGAAAATATGGTTTGACCTGTCCAATTCGCCCCACATTAATATGTTCCGGGCGATGATCCGTGACCTCCAGCGCCAGCACGAGGTGATCATGACCTGCCGGCCGCTGGCCAATACCATCGAGCTGCTCGAAATGCATGGGCTCGAGCATACGGTGGTCGGTTCCCATTATGGCCGCTCGCTGGCCAGGAAGATTGTCGGCTTTCCGGTCCGGGTACTGCAATTGAGACGCTTCCTCGAGAAACGGCGGATCGACGTCGCCATTTCGCAAAGCTCCTTCCATTCGCCGGTGGTCGCGCGCCTGCTCGGGGTGCCCTCGGTGTACCTGAACGATAACGAACACGCGATGGGGAATATCCCGGCATTCGCCTGTGCCAACAAGATCATGGTGCCGGAATTCGTCAGCGCGCACAGCCTGGGCCGCCAATATGCGCGCCCGGACAAGGTGGTGCGTTATCCGGGAGTCAAGGAAGGAATCTACCTGTGGGAATCGTGCGAGCGCATGCAGGCAAAACGTGCGCAACGCGAGGGAAACCGGAAACGCGCGGTATTCGTGCGTCCCGAACCCTGGACCGCCCAATATTACAAGGGCGCACATAACTTCCTCGACGACCTGTTAATCGGCATGCGCGATGCGACCGATGTCACCATCCTGCCGCGCGGCGCCGACCAGCGCGATTATTACCGCGGCGACAAATTCCGCGGAATCACGGTTATCGACCGGCCGATGGATATCGAGGAACTGGCGCCCGCTTGCGACATGTTTATCGGCGCGGGCGGCACCATGACGCGTGAAATGGCGGTACTCGGCATTCCGACCATTTCCGTGTACCAGGACGAATTGCTCGACGTCGACCGTTACCTGCTCGGCCAGCACGCATTCCTGCATTGCCCCGAGCTGACATCGACCGAGGCGCTCGATCATCTCGACCGCGCGCAGCGGCGCCCGCCCGATACCAACCTGCTGGAAAAGGGCCGGCAGGCGTACGAACTGATCAAGTCGGCGATCGTCGGTCGATGATTCACCAACCATTTCACCGCAGAGGTTTCGAATGATCCGTATCGCATTGATCGGCCTTGGCAAAATGGGGCTGTCGCACCACGCCATCATCAATTCCCATCCCGACGCCGCGCTGGTCGCCATCTGCGACCCCGCCACTTATGTGCTCGATGTCCTTAACAAATATACCGGCATCCGCGGCTACACCGATTACCGGCTGCTGCTCGAGGAAGAGCGCCCGGACGCGGTATTCATCGCGACGCCGTCGCGCTTTCACGGCGAAATGGTGCGCGCGGCGCTCGAGAAGAATATCCACGTGTTCTGCGAAAAGCCGTTCTGCCTCGACCTGGCCGAAGGCGCGCGGCTGGTCCAGCTGGCCGAGAGCCGCGGCCTGGTGAACCAGGTTGGCTACCACAACCGCTTCGTCGGGGCGTTCGAGGAAACCCGGCGCCTGGTCGACAGCGGCCTGCTGGGTGGCATCCACCACGTCAAGGCCGAAGCCTACGGCCCGGTGGTACTGCGGCCGAAGGGCGCGACCTGGCGCACCAGCAAGAACGAGGGCGGCGGCTGCCTGTACGACTACGCGTCGCACGGAATCGACCTGGTCAACTACATGATCGGCAAGCCCGACGCGGTGGGCGGCACCGCACTGAACAAGATCTTTTCGGCGGACGTCGAGGACGAGGTGTATTCGACCTTCTTCTATGCCGACGGCAAGACCGCGCAGATCGCCGCCAACTGGAGCGACGAGAGCTTCCGCAAGATGTCGAGCAAGATCACGGTGTGGGGACGCAACGGCAAGATCATCGCCGACCGCCAGGAGATCCAGGTGTTCCTGCGCAGCGCCCCCGAACAGCCGGGCCAGCTGACGATCGGATGGAACACGCTGTACACGACCGGCCTGACCAAGGAGGTCTGGTTCTACCTGCGCGGCGAGGAATACTCGGCCCAGGTCGACCATTTCATCCAGTGCATCAAGCACAAGCAGACGCCGACCCGCAGCAGCTTCCGCACCGCGCACGAAGCCGACCTCGTCGCCGGCATGATGATCGACGACGCCGCTGGCGCGCACAACGGACCGAATCCGCCGCGCGACCCCGAAGCGGCCGGCGCCGAGCGCGCCGGCTGGCGCGGCTCGATCAAGGAACTGTACGCCTCGCTCCGCCAGACCTGAGTCGCCTGGCCTGTCCCCAAAGCAAAAGAATAATTACGGTGATTAACATGGATAGAATTTTGTTCGGCGACAATCAGTTCTTTGGCGTGAACCACATGTCCGAAGAAAAGGCGCGTGCGCAGGCGATGAAGTTCCAGACCAACGATGCGGTGATGAAGGTGCTGGACGATGCGCTCGACGAGGGCATCAACGTGTTCATGTGCACGACGCACGAGCGCATCAGCCATATCTGCGACATGGTGCGGGCCAATCCGATCCGCTACCGCAGTTTCCGCTTCTATCCGTGCATGCCGTACGCGCACAAATATGCGAACGCGGTGACGGAATACGGAATGATCGACGCGCTCAAGCAGTTCTTGCCGGACAACGGCGCGCTGAACGCGATGTTCAAAGGCGGCGTGGCGGTCGCGCGCAAGGACGTCAAGTCGCTGGTCGAGCTGCTGGTCGATGCCGAGATGAAGATGTTCCAGGGCCTGCCGACCCCGGTCGTGTTCCTGCAAAACGTCGTCACCGACCTGCTGCTGGGACTGGGATTCCACGAAGCGCTGCGCATGTTTGCCGATTACGTACAAAGCCGCTACGACGCCGAGCCCGGCTTCATCACGATGAACCTGCCGCGCCTGCTCGACGCGCTCGAGCAGGTTGGCGTGCACAATCCGATCGTCTGCTCGAACATCAACAAGATCGGCTTTCGCATGTGCGGCGGCATCGAAGCCTACGAGCAGATGATCGCGACGCGCAAATTCCGGGCGGTGGCGATGTCGGTGTTTGCATCGGGCGCCATCCCGCCCGAGGAAGCGCTGGCCTATGTGTGCTCGAAAAAGGAAATCGAATCGATCGTGTTCGGGGCCTCGAGCCGCAGGAATATCCGGCAGACCAGGCAGCTGATCGAAGAAATGAGCCGGGCCGCGTAACGGCGCCTTCACAGCCATGGCCAAGCTCAACATCGGATTGCTGCTGGACGGCACGCGGGTCGACAAGTACGTGCTCGACCTGCTGCGCTGGGCAAGCGCGCAGGACGGCCTCGAGATCAGCGCCGCGATCGTGCTCCGCCACGCGGCGGGGCCTGGCGCCGGCGCTGTCCCTGCGCCACCCCTGCATCGGATCGGCAGCCTGTTCGCGGCGCTCGCTTTCGGCCTCGTGATGGCGGTGGAACGCCTGCTGATCGGCCGGTTCAGGGCGCATCGTTCCCATCTTGTCCTGCACGAGCTGGCCGAGGTGGCGCCCGGCTGCACCGTCATCGAACTTCTTTCGGCCGAGCCCGGCGCGGGCGCCCCGCCGTTGGATCAGCGGCGCGTGCGCGAGGCCGGCCTCGACCTGCTGGTGCAGTTCGGCGCCTCCGCCAGCGCGCAGGATCTTGCCGGCGCGGCCAGGCTGGGCCTGCTCGTCCTCGATTTCCACGGCAAGCGCGCCAGCCGCTGGGCGCCGCCGGGCTTCTGGGAGGCGTATCACAAGGTGCCGAAAACCGAGTTCGAGATCAGGCACGTCGAACCGGACAGCCGCGCGTGCAGGACCGTGGCCAGCGGCTCGTTCCGCACCAAATACCTGTTCCTGCTGAACCAGGCCCACCTGTACAGCAAATCGGCCGGGCAGCTCAAGGGCCTGCTCAAGGCCATCGCCGCCACCCGTTGCCTGCCCGCCGAAGACCGGTCGCGCCCCTACTCCGGGCCGTGTTTCGAACTGCCGCGCCCGCATCAATCGACGGCCTACCTCGGCAAGGTGGTGGCCCGGCTGGCGGCGAAGAGCTTCAACAAGGCCTTTCACTTCCAGGAAAAATGGGGCATCTCCTGCATCTACGCCAACTGGAAGAATGCGGCGCTGTGGAACAGTACCCGAATCGCCGCGCCGCGCGGACACTTCTGGGCCGATCCCTTCCTGTGCACGCACGACGGCAAAACCTACTGTTTCGTCGAGGACTATGTCTACAAAACCCGGCGCGGGCACATCGCCGTGCTCGAGATCACCGGCCAGGGCGCCGGGCTGCTGGGTGACTGCATCAAGGAGGATTTCCATCTCTCGTTCCCGTTCCTGTTCCGCTACGAGGGCGAACTGTTCATGTGTCCCGAATCGTCGGAGGCGCGCGAAATCCGGATCTACCGCTGCAAGCGCTTTCCGCTCGAGTGGGAACTGTGCTGGGTGGCGATGGACGGCATTTCGGCCGCCGATTCGATGTTGTTCGAGCACGACGGCAAATGGTGGATGCTGACCAACATCGACCGTTCCGGCCTCGACGACCACTGCTCCGAGCTGTGCCTGTTCCATGCCAGTTCGCCGTTCGACGCCAACTGGATCGCGCATCCGCAAAACCCGCTGCGGCTCGACGCCGACGGCGGCCGCAACGCCGGCCTGATCCTCGAGGACAAGCGCATCTTCCGCGGCGCCCAGCGCCAGGGATTCGACCAGTACGGCAAAGGCTTGATGGTCTACGAAATCCTCGAGCTCAACGAACAGGTGTACGTCGAGCGGCTCGTGTCCGAGCTCGACTGCAATTTCAGGAACGGACTGATCGGTTCGCACCACATGTCGACCACCGGCAAGATCACGGTCGTCGACCATTTGGACAGGTGCTTTTTTCCATAACCAGCGGTGCGCCGGCGCCCAGGGAAGACCATGAAAGTTTTCCGAACAGGACACTCGTATCACTCCCGCGGCGACAGGCAGCCCTTGCTGGGCCTGTTTGCGGCGGCCGGCCTGGCGGCACTCGTCATCGCCACCGGACAACTGTTCGGTCCGTTCGCGGCGTTCGCCGCCCCGTTCGCGCTCGCGCTGCTGGTGGCCGCGCTGCGCGACTACCGGGTCGCGACCTGGATCACCGTGTTCGTGCTGCCGATCGGGCCGACCAGCCTGGTGCCGCGCGAGATGCTCGGCGTGTCGCCCATTTACCTGGTGCACGGGGCGCTGCTCCTTTCGTTCAGTTCGCTGCTGCTGACGCGTGCGCTGCGGCCCGGCCGGCTGGTGTTCCCGTCGTGGCCGCGCAGCTTCCTGGTGTACCTGGCCGTGTTCGTCCTGTCCGGCTTGCACGGCGCGATGTACACCGACCAGACGCCCGATTACTTCGTGGCGCTCAATGTCGTGACCTCGGCCTCGGTCGGCGTCTACCTGCAGGTGACCCTGCTCAATTCCGCCGTGGCGCTGGGCGCCGCCTACGTGCTGTCGATCGCGATGTGCAACGCCAGGCGCCCGCTGATGTACCTGATCCCGATTTTCGCGTCGGCACTGATCTTTGCCTTCGCCGTGTTCTATTTCGCGCTGGCTTCCGGCGGCTCCCTGAACGACCTGGCGTCGCAGGAATCGCGCGAATACCTGTCGCGTACCGGACTGCATGCGAACGAACTCGGCCTGCTGCTCAACACCGCGTGGGCGCTTGCCCTGTTCAGCCTGTTCCAGGCGCCGGGCTTTGCCACGCGGGCCGCGCTCGGGGCGGTGGCCGCCGTGCTCGGCCTTGCCGTGCTGCTGACGTTCTCGCGCGGCGCCTGGCTCGGTTCGCTCGCCGTGATCGCTTACCTGCTGTATGTGCGGCGCAATCTCGTGTTGCTCGCTGCCGCGCTGCTGGTGCTGCCCGTGGCGGCGCTGCTGATGCCCGCGTCGGTCGCCGAACGCGCCACCCACGAAATCGGCAGCAAGGATGTGGATGCGCTCAGCTCGGGCCGGGTCGACGAGATCTGGAAGCCGTTGCTGCCCGAAATCCTGAACAGCCCGCTGCTGGGGAGCGGCGCCGGTTCGGTGTTGTGGTCCGAGGCCGCCAAGCAACACAAGATCCTGCCGGTCGGCCATCCGCACAGCGCCTACCTCGGCGCCCTGCTCGACCTTGGCGTGCTCGGCACCATCGCGGTCCTGCTGTTCTTCCGCCACATGTGGCGGCTGTTCCGGCAACTGGGCGTCAGCGCCCCCGAGCGATTGTGGCGCGGCTTCTTCAACGGCGCCGCCGCCTGCATCCTGCTGCTGTTCGTGCAGGGGCTGACCGACGACAGCTTCCTGCCGGGGCGCACCCAGGCTTACCTGTGGCTCGGCTACGGCGCCGCGGTCGGCTTCGCGTCGCGGCTCAAGGCGCGCGAGCGCAGCACCCATCGCGCACCAGCCGCCGGGGTAGCGGCGAACCTGAAGGCGACATCATGAAAATCTGCTTTCTCGGCCTGGACAACCTGCCGGTGCTGGCGCGCGAATACAACCGGCACGGGATTGGCGGCGAGCAGGTCCAGCAAACCCTGCTGGCGAAGGCGCTGGCGCGGCGCGGCGCGGCGGTCAGCATGGTCGTGTTCGATTATGGCCAGCCGGACGGGGCCAGTTGGGGACCGGTGACCACCCACACCGCGTTTCGCGCCGACGCCGGCCTGCCGGTGCTGCGCTTCGCCCATCCGCGCTGGACCGGCTTGTGGGCGGCGATGCGGCGCGCCGACGCCGATATCTATTACCTGAGCTGCGCCGGGATGGAACTCGGCCTGGCCGCCATGTTCTGCCAGCGTCATGGGCGCAAGTTCGTGTTCCGCGTGGCGCACGACAGCGATTGCGAACCTGGCAGCCTGCTGGTCAAGTACTGGCGCGACAAGAAGCTCTACGAATATGGACTGCGGCGCGCCCACGGCATTTTCGTGCAGACCGAAAAGCAGCAGCGTGCGATGCAAGCCAACTACCGCTTGCCCAGCACCATCGCCGAGATGCTGGTCGACCGGCCGGAACACGCAGCCGAGCGCGCCGTCGACGTTTTATGGGTCAACAACGTGCGTCAGTTCAAGCGCCCCGACCTGCTGCTCGCGCTCGCGCGCAGGATGCCGCACCTCAGCTTCCACATGATCGGCGGGCCGACACCCGGTTTCGACGACCTGTACGCGCGCATCGCCAGCGAAGCCGCGGCCATCCCGAACCTGGTTTTTCACGGCCGCGTTCCCTACCACGACATGGACGGCCACTACGCCGCCGCGCGCGTGTTCGTCAACACCTCCGACACCGAAGGGTTTCCCAATTCCTACCTGCAGGCCTGGATCCGCGGCACGCCGGTGGTCGCGTTCTTCGATCCCGACCACCTGATCGCGCGCGAACAGCTCGGCTTTTCGCCGGCCTCGCTGGACGACATGCAGGCCCGGGTGTCGGCGCTGGTCGACGACCCGGCGCTGTGGTCGGCGACCAGCCAGCGCTGCCGCCGCTTCATGGAACAGCGCTACGGCGACGAGCGCATCCTCGCACCCTACCTCGCAACCTTCAAGGAGCTCGCGCGATGACCCCTGCCGTGCCCGGGCGACCGATCCACGTGCTGTTCCTGCTGACCTCCGCCGGCGTCGGCGGTGCCGAAATGCAGACCATCAGCCTGCTGAACCGGCTCGATCCGGCGCGCTTCCGGCTGTCGCTGGCCTACCTGCAGCCGGAACACGAGCTGCTCGACAAGATCGACCGCACGCGCCTCAGCGGCGAGGTGTTCTGCTGTAACGTGGCCAGGAGCCTCGACCGCGCCGCCGCACACCGCCTGGCCGCCTACGTGCGCGACGGCGCAGTCGACATCGTGGTGTGCGCCAACTTCTATCCGCTCCTGTACGGCTGGGCCGCGCGTTGGCTGTCGGGCCGCCCGGTCCACATCGTCGAAGTGTGCCACTCGATCTGGAGCCACCTGCGCTCGTCCAAGGCGAAACTGCAAATGCTGCTGTACGGACCGTTGCTGCGCATCACGCGCATGCTCGTGTACGTATGCGAGAACCAGCGCCGGCACTGGCGGGTACGCATGCTGGCCGCGCGCGAGGACGCCGTCATCTACAACGGCATCGACACCGACCATTTCAGCAATGCCTATACAGCCCGGCAGGTCGCGGCGTTCCGGGCTGCCTGCGGCCTGGCCGCATCCGCGTATGTGGTCGGCCTGTGCGCCTACATGCGTCCCGAGAAAGCCCACGGCGACCTGCTGCAGGCCCTGGTGCGCGCGCACCGGCACGGCGTCCAGGTCAAGTGCCTGCTGATCGGCGACGGGCCCGAACGCAAGGCCATCGAAGCGAAGATCGCGGCCCTCGGCCTTGGCGCGGACGTCGTGATCACCGGGCTGGTGGCCGACGTGCGGCTCGCGCTGGCAGCCTGCGATGTGCTGGTGTTTGCCTCGCACAGCGAAACGTTTTCGATCGCCGCGCTTGAATCGATGGCGATGGGCAAACCTGTCGTGATGACCGACGTCGGCGGCGCCTCCGAGCAGGTGGTGCCCGGAGAGAACGGCTGGCTGTACCGCCGGGGCGACGTCGACGCGCTGGCCGCGCACCTGGCGCGGCTGGCCGACCCGGCATGCCGCGCGCAAATGGGTCAGCGCGCGCGCCGCACGGTGACCGACAAGTTCTCGCTGGGCGCGATGGTTGCCGCCTACGAAAGGCTGTTCGTCGGCCTGATGCGGCCGCCCGCGGCGGCGGCGGGCAAGCGACATGGCTGACCGGAGCCTGGCGCGCAACACGGTCCTGCTGACCATGTCGGGCGGGGTCGAGTTCGCCCTGCAGTTTGCGATCCCGATGATTTTTGTGCGCAACCTCGACGCCGCGACCTTCGGCGAATACCGGCTGCTGTGGCTGATGGCGGCCACCGCGCTCGCGCTGGCCCCGGCCTTCATGCCGCAGTCGCTGTTCTATTTCCTGCCGCGCGCCACGCGCGACCAGCAGCGCGTGTACATCGGCAACGTGCTAGCCTACCTGGCGGTGGCCGGCGCCGTCGTCGCCTTCCTCGCCAGCCGGTGGAATCCGTTCTTGCCCGACAACAGCAGGCATTTGTTCGTCGACAGCCACGGCATGTCCGCCCTGTTCCTTGGCTGCTGGATGCTGGTCTCGGTCATGTTCTCGCTGCCGACCGCGGAAGGCCGGATCGGGTGGCAGGCCGCGGTCGACATCGTGCTGGCAGTCTTGCGCACGCTGATGCTGGCCAGCGCCGCCATCTTCACCCACGCGCTGGCCTGGGTGATGGCGGCGCTGCTGGTCGAGGCCGGCGCGCGGCTCGTGATGCTCGGCGCCTACCTGTACACGCGGCCCGGTGGCGGCTGGCCTGGATGGCAATCGCGGCCCCTGCTGGCGCAGCTGCGCTACGCGCTTCCGTTTGCCGCGGGCAACGGCCTGTTCCTGCTGCGCACGCAGTCCGACCAGTGGATCGTGGCCAGCATGCTGACCCCTGCGCTGTTTGGCGTGTTTTCGATCAGCGCCGTGTTCCTGCCGCTGGCGGCGCTGATCCGCCAGCCGGTCAGCAATGCCATGATGCCGCGCCTGAACAAGGCGTTTGCCGACGGCCAGCTGGCCGAAATCGTCCGCCTGTTCCGCAAGAGCAGCATGGCGACCACGCTGATGCTGGTGCCGCTGGCCGGCGGCCTGATCTGTACTGCCCCGGAAATCGTGCAAATCGTCTACACCGGCCGGTACGCCGACGCGGTGCCGGTGATGCGCATCTACCTGCTCGGGATGTTGCTGCAGGGTTGCGCGGCCGGGTATGTGCTGCCGGCCCTGAACCAGGGACGGGCCGCGGTGGCCAACAACGCGTCCTGCCTCGCCATTTCGATCGCCTGCAGCTCGTTCGGCGTGCACCACTGGGGCCTGCCGGGCGCGGCCAGCGGCAGCGTGATCGCCTTCGTCATCAGCGAACTGTGGTCGCTGACGGTGGTGGCGCGCGCGCTGCATGTGCGTCCCGTTGAGCTGCTGCCCTGGCGCATGCTGGGAGCCGCCGGACTGGCCACCGGCGCCGCGCTGGCAGCGGTCGCGCTGCTGCAGGCCGAACTGGCCGGGCCGGCCTTGCTGCGGCTGGCGCTCAAGGGGCTCGCTTTCCTCGCCGTGTTCGGCACGGTGTTCTTCGCCGTGGGCGGCAAGTCGCAGCTCGCGATGCTCGGCGGCGCGGTGCCGCTGCCGGCGCGCTGGCGCAGCGGCGGCCAGGCCGTCGGCGCCGGTGCAAAGGAGTAAACGCACACTTGCCAACCGGCCGCCGGATCGCAAGCGCCGTACCTGGTCGTACTGTACCGTTCGCGGCCCTCGGTGCTGCACGAGGCGCACCACCTCGACAGGAACGCCGCCACCGTCGGCGCGCGCCTGGCGAAGAATAAACGGAACCGTTCAGGGCGATACTGGCCGGCCGTGTGCACGGCTCCCTTGCGGCGCTACCGGGGCGGCGAGCGGCTGGCGCGGCCTGCCGCCGCCGCCGATGCTGGAGGCGCTGTTGTTGTGCACGACATGGAGCGCCTCGACCAGCTTTTGCATGTCGCGGCGCCAGGGGCTGTTGTCGTTCACCTTCTGCACCATGTCGAAGCCCCAGTCGGCCTTGAACTCGGCGCACTTGGAACCGTCCGGGCCGTCCTCGGCGTTGAGCGCAAATCCGGGCGCGAAGGTGTCGTCGACCACGTAGGCGCCGTAGTTCTGCAGCGTCCACGCCAGCTGCCTGGCCGGCGCGGTTTCGAGCCTTAGCGACGCGATCCGCTTCCAGTGCGGGATTGCTAGCAGCGCCCCCATCTTCATCGCGCTGTTCCGGTTGTTGTTGGCGCTGCCGTAACTGCCGACCGCGCCGGCGTCGGCGGTGACGGCCGGCCAGCGGAAGCACTGGCGGGCCACCGCGCACCGGAACAGCGCCTCCTTCGCATACACGTTGACTTTGAGCGCGTGGCGCGGACCGCTGGCTGCGCCCGGGCGCAATTCGCCCAGCCTGATGCTGCCGCCGATGGCCGACAGGCCCGAACCGCCATGCGCCCCGGTGATGCCGGCGCCGTACAGGTCGACGTCGTCGAACTGCGCCATCGAGGTACCCGGGGCGCCGGCACGGCAGCGCGTCAGCGGCTGGGTCTGGACGATGGTGCGCCGGTCCGGCATCAGGAAGGCGGCCGAGTTGTTCTGCGTACTGTTCGGCACCACGTAGTCGCGCGGCATCGGCACCGACAGCACCACGCCCCCGGCCGGCCGGCAGCGGTCCTGTCCGCTCCAGGCGGCGCCGTTGTAATGCAGGCCCGTCAGTGGAGCCGCCGGCTTGAGGATGATTTTTTCGCCATCGATGAAGGGCATCCCGGCCCAGATGTTGTTGCCCGGAGTGCCAGACAGATTGGCCGCCACGTAGCGCGCGTGCCTTCCGATCGGCATGTTCCAGATGCTGCTGCTGGCGAACGGCTGCTTGAGGGGATCGCGCGCGGCCGGTGCCACGGTTGCCGTGACGGCCTTGGCCGGACGCAGCGTATGCTGTTGCTCCGGCTGAACGGCAAGCAAGACAAACATGGCGGCGGGGATCATGACGTGGCCTCGGGGCAGTCGTGGCTGAAGTATTCACGAAATGGCACTGCGGGATTCAATCGAGTGCGCCAAGCTCGACGTGCGTCAACCGCAGGGACGGCGTGGCGTTACGGGAAACCGCGAAACAAAAAAAGCGCGGGCGCATCGTGAAATGCGCCCGCGCTTTGCGGGAGCCCCGCCGCGGTGTGCGACGGGGAACCTGAACTGACCTGGGTCAGTGATTAGATCGCTGGAGCCAGCGGCTGGCGTGGGGTACCGCCGCCACCGATCGTGGTCGCGCTGTTGTTGTTCACAACGCTCAGCGCCTGGACGATCTTCTGCATGTCACGGCGCCATGCGGTGTTGTTCTGCACCTTTTGCACCATGTCGTAGCCCCAGTCGGCCTTGAACTCGTTACGCTTCGAACCTGCCGGACCGTCTTCCGCGTTCAGTGCGAAGCCAGCAGCGTAGGTGTCGTCGACGATGTACGCACCGTAGTTCTGCAGCGTCCACGCCAATTGCTTGGCCGGTGCGGTTTCCAGGTTCAGCGAAGCGATCGACTTCGAGTACGGGATCGCCAGCAGCGAACCCATCTTGATCGCGGTGTTCTGGACGTTCTTGGCGGTGCCGTACCAACCCACGGCATAGCTGTCGCCAGTGACTGCCGGCCAGCGGTAGCAAGCCGAACGGGTGGTGCACTTGTACAGCACTTCTTTCGCGTACACGTTCACTTTCAGCGCGTGGCGCGGACCGGTGGTCGAACCCGGACGCAGTTCACCCATGCGGATGCTGCCGCCCAGTGCCGACAGGCCGGAGCCGCCGTGGGCGCCGGTGATGCCCGCGCCGTACAGGTCGACGTTCGAGAACTTGGCCATCGTGGTGCCACCAGCGCCGGCGACGCAACGGGTCACCGGCTGGGTCTGGACCACGGTACGCTTGTCGGCCAGCAGGAACGCGGCCGAGTTGTTCTCACGGCTGTTCGGGATGATGTAGCTGCTTGGCATCGGAACCGTGTACATCAGGGTGCCGCTCGCGGTACAACGGTTGCCGCCGTTCCAGGCCGCGCCGTTGTAGGTCAGCTTGGTCAACGGTGCGGTCGGGGTCATGAAGATCTTTTCAGGATCGACGCCCGGCATGGTCGCGTAAATGTTGTTGCCCGGGTTGCCCGACATGTTCGCCGCCACATACTGGGCGTTGGCGCCAATCGGCATGTTCCAGATACTGGTGCTTGCGAACGGCTGCTTCAGCGGATCACGGGCGCCGGTCATCGCCGCGGTAACGGTTGTTTCGGCGGCGGTAGTGGTTGGGGTAGTGGTTGCGGTAGTGGTTGGGGTAGTGGTTGGGGTCGCGGTGGCCGAAGTGACGGTCATCGCGGCAAACTGGTTTTGCTGGGTCGGGGCGGCTTCGGTATCGGCAGCGGCTGGGGTTGCGGCTGCTGCAGCAGGGGCTGCGGTAGCCGGAGTGTCAGCGGTGTTCGCCTCCGTTGCGGCAGGTACGTAATTTGCCGGGTGGGCGGCAAATACCTCTGCAGGGGCATCCGCTGGGTCGCTTGCGCCACCGCCACAGGCGGCCAGCAGGGCAAACACAGGGGCGAGCATCGCTACACTTGGTTTCAGTCGTGTCAGTTTCACTAAAAGATTCCTCGAATTAAATGGTAATGAGCAACTTTTGACGGGCGTCAACTTAAATAGTTCCGCGAATCAAAAAAAATATTTGCGCCGCGAAATTAATTAGGTTGACGGAGATAACGTACACCTCACGGATATATCCGCATGGAAACGTATTTCTCAGTTGCCAGTTCCTACGACCAACTGGTCATGAGCAACTTTTGACGCACATCAATTCGATTAGTTCCGCAAATCAAAAAAAATTTTTCGCTGGCGAAACGATCTAGCCGATTGTTTGCCGAACACGCATCAGATATTTCCACGCGGGAACGATCCAAATCAAAAATTATCTCGGGCCAAATGGTCATGAGCAAGTTTTGACGTGTATCAACTGGGATAGTTCCCACAATCAAAAACTTTTTTTCTTTAGTGAAATTTATTCTAGTTAAAATTGAATTGATAATATCCGCGTGGAAATCCGGGTTTCGTGATTTCAACTTTTGCTGGAGATGCCCGTGCTCGGCCGCGCAGCGGTGGGCAGGGAGGTCGGAAGGAAGTCAGCGCTTGCGCCCGGGTCCGGGCGCGGCGGGTGGGTAAGCAGCGCTGGACGCAGGGGTGCGCCAAGGCAACAGCGGGCCGCGCGATGGCGCGGCCGCCTGGATGGCCGGCGGCCAGGTGAAGCGGGGATGGTGAGGAAGTGCGCCGGCGCCAGCGGCGAGCTGACGCACGGGGCGGAAGGAAAGAACGTCAGGTCAAAAGCGCTGGCGAAGCCATGCGCTATCCACCAAACGTGACATTTGAATCTGCGCTGCTCAGCAGGGTGAGAATTATCAAACCCGGCAAGAACAGCAGGGATAGCCTACTCAATGACGGGGTGCCATTCGCTCAATCTACTCACCGCCGTCTCCAGACAAACAAATCAACTCAGCAACATTCAGGCCGAGCTTGCCGATTATTATTGGGGACGCCGTTCTGGCTGACGGGGGCAGTATGAGGATCTACCGGATCGCAGTTATATTACTCGTGGCCACGATTGTTTATCTATTCCGATTGCTATTCCTGGCAGCGGCGGCCGTCCTTTACGTTTATTTTCTGCCGTCACTGCTAACGGAAAAACGAAACCCGTCGAAAATCCAGACGATATTTGTCATTAACCTCGTCGCCGGCTGGATGCTGTTCCCCTGGATTATCGCGCTGGTGTGGGCATATAAAATGGATAGCGTTCCGCAATCGACAGCCTGACCCGCGCTGCCGCGCCCTCGCGCGAGCGCGCGCGTCACCCCTTGCCCTCCCGAGCCGTGCGCCCAGCGCCTGCATACGCGCGTATCCTGTGCCGGGCAAGCATCGTCAGCTTTAGCTTTATCTATGATCTGCGACTGCGCCCGCGCCACGTCCGCCCGCTGCCCACACCACACATGCCCCTCCCTGTTTCCGCCGCACGCACCCGCTTTGCCGCCAGCCGCAACTCGCCGCGCACCCCGCTGCTGCTGGCCGGTCTCGTCTTGCTGGTAACGCTGCTCATTACATTGACCGCGTGGCAGAGCGCACGGAAAGTCGCGCACGATGAACTCGAGGCCGATTTCAGTTATCGCTCGCGCGATATGGCCGATGCAATCCTGCAGCGCACGGCCGTGTACGAACAGGTACTGCGCGGCGCCCAAGGTTTTCTGCGCGGATCGGTCGACATCGACCGCAAGGAATTCGCCGCCTATTTCTCGTTGCTGAAACTGGGCGAACATTTTCCCGGTATCGAAGCGCTGGGAATCGCCAGCATCATTCCACCACAGCAGTTGGCGGCGCACGTCGCATCGGTCCGCAGTCGTGGTTTTCCCGAATATGACGTGCACCCCCGCGGAAATCGTGACTTTTACACGTCGATTACGCATATCGAACCCTTTAGCGGTCGTAATTTGCGTGCTTTCGGCTTCGACATGTTCAGCGACCCGGTACGCCGCGCCGCGATGGAAATGGCGCGCGATTCGGGTCGCGCCGCCGCCAGCGGAAAAGTCGTGCTGGTGCAGGAAGGCCGGCAATACGCCCAGTCGGGTTTCCTGATGTACCTGCCGGTCTACCGCGTCGGCCAGCCTGTGGCCACCGTCGAGCAGCGGCGCACCGCCATCGCCGGCTGGGTCTATGCACCATTTCGCATGAACGACCTGATGCATGGGCTCGGCGGCGCACACGCTGGCGACCTCGACGTCGCGGTCTACGACGGCGCGCGGGTAGAGGACAGCGCGCTGCTGTACCGGTCGCCCGGCACCGCCCGGCCAGGCGACCGCCATCCCCTGTTCTCCTCCACCATGCCGATCACCATTTCGGCACGTCCCTGGACCCTGGTGGTACAGTCCTCGCCCTCGCTCGAGGCCACGCTCGACCTCGCCCGGCCGCGCGTGATCGCGGCCACAGGTGCCGGCCTCGGCTGCCTGCTCAGCCTCGTGGTGTGGCTGCTCGCGAGCGAACGCGGCCGCGCGCTGCGGCTGGCCGAAGGCATGACCCAGGAGTTGCGCCAGTCGCGCGACCGGATCGAGGCCGAACAGCAGCGCATGAAGGTGATCCTGGAGAACTCCTACGACGCGTTCATCGCCATCGACCCGGCCGGCCGGGTCACCGACTGGAACGCCAAGGCCGTCAAGCTGTTCGGCTGGACCGAACAGGAAGCGATCGGCCGGGATATCGCCGGGCTGATCATCCCCGCGGACGAGTGGGCGCGCCACCGGGCCGACATTGCCCAACTCCTGAAAGACGGCAGCGGCCCGCTGGTGCAGGGTCCTTTCGAGCTGACCGCACAGCATCGCAGTGGCGCGCTGATCCCGGTCGAGCTGGCGGTCGCCGCGCTGCCGACCCCGTCCGGTTACGGCGCGACCGCCTTCGTGCGCGACATCGCGCCGCGCAAGGAAGCCGAGCGCCGCGAGCGCGAACGCCAGCAGCGGCTGGACGAAACGCGCAGCGCCTTGCAGCGTTCGCAAAAGCTCGAAGCGGTCGGCAAGCTGACCGGCGGCGTCGCCCACGATTTCAACAACATCCTGCACATCATCAGCGCGAACGTACAGCTGATGCTCAAATCGGGCGACCACGGCAGGAACCGCTTGCACAACATCCTCGACGCGGTCGAGCGCGGCGCGAAGCTGTCGGCGCAGTTGCTCGCGTTCGCGCGCCGCCAGCCGCTGCACCCGGGCGCGGTGAATGTCGCCCAGCTGCTCGAGCGCATGGATAGCCTGCTGCAACGCGCCGCCGGCGACGAGGTCCGGATCGAAAAAACCATCGCCGGCGACCTGTGGAATGCCCAGGTCGACCCCAACCGGCTCGAGAACGTGATCCTGAACCTGGTCATCAACGCGCGCGATGCGATGGAGGGTAAGGGCCGCGTCACGATCGCGCTCGACAACCTCGCGCTGCCCGCCGGCGGTCCGCTGCCCGACCCCGAAATGCAGCCCGGGCAGTACGTGCTGGTCGCGGTATCCGACACCGGCGCCGGCATGCCTCCCGAGGTGATCGACCATGCGTTCGAACCCTTCTTCACCACCAAGCCCGAAGGCAAGGGCACCGGGCTCGGGCTGGCGATGGCGCACGGTTTCGTCAAACAGAGCGGCGGCCACATCCGGCTGTCGAGCGTGGTTGGCGCCGGCACCACGGTCAGCATTTATCTTCCACGCCATGTCGGCGCGACGGCCGGCCGGGCGCTGCCCGCCAACGAAGCCGCTCCGGGTTGAGCCTGGCTGGCGAGCCGGCCCGCGCCTGCGTGCGCGGCCATGGAACCAATGGGCTATCCCATCCGTCTACTCTGGTATTCGGATCATTCACGGAGCCGCGCATGACCCTGTTCGGACGTCCCCGGTCGCCCACCCCAGCACAGCAGGCAATTCCCAGTACGCGCTCATTCGACAGCACCTTCGCGTTGCTCGCCGAAGGCTACCGCTTCATCACGCGCCGCTGCGACCTGTTCGGCTCCGACATCTTCAGCACCCGCCTCATGCTGCGCAAGGCGATCTGCGTGCGCGGCGAAGAAGCGGCGCGCATGTTCTACCAGCCGGGGCGCTTCTCGCGCCGCCATGCGATTCCGCCGACCACGCTGATGCTGCTGCAAGACTATGGCAGCGCGCAGTTGCTCGATGGCGAAGCCCACCGCAAGCGCAAGGCAATGCTGATGTCGCTGCAGGAACCGGCCGGGCGCCAGCGCCTGGTCGAACTGTTCGAAGCCGAATGGCGCGCGCGCTTCGCACGCTGGCAGCAAGTGCCGCGGGTGGTGCTGCACCACGAGGCCGAGGCGGCACTGTGCGCGGTGGCGTGCCGCTGGGCCGGGGTGCCGGTCAGCGACGCCGACCTGGCGCAGCGCACTGCCGAGTTTTCGGCGATGATCGAAGGCGCGGGCTCGGCCGGACCGCGCAACTGGAAGGGGCTGTTCATGCGCCGCGGTACCGAGCGCTGGGCCCGGGCGCTGATCGACGCGGTGCGCGAAAGCCGTGCCGAACCGCCGCCGCAGTCGGCGCTGGCGGTCATTGCCTGGCACCGCGAGGCGGACGGCAAGCTGATCAGCCGGGGCGACGCCGCGGTCGAACTGATCAACATGCTGCGGCCAACCGTCGCGGTCGCCCGCTTCATCGTATTCGGGGCCCTCGCGCTGCACGAGTTTCCCGAGTACCGACCGCGGCTCGCTGCGGGCGGCGACGCGTGGCTGACCATGTTTGCGCAGGAAGTGCGGCGCTACTACCCATTCTTCGCCACCATTGGAGGACGGGCGAGCCGCGACTTCGACTGGCGCGGCCTGCATTTCGAGAAAGGCGCCTGGGTGCTGCTGGACGTATTCGGCACCAACCGCCACCCCGCCCTCTGGGGCGATCCCGACACCTTCCGGCCGGAGCGCTTCGAACGCTGGCAAAGCAGTGGCTATGACCTGGTCGCGCAGGGCGGCGGCGACTATTACAGCGGCCACCGCTGCGCCGCCGAAATGGCCACGGTCGACCTGCTGAAAACGGCGCTGCGCCTGCTGGCGACAGCCGTCGACTACCGGGTGCCGCCGCAGGACCTGCGGGTCAGCCTGTCGCGCATGCCGACGCTGCCGGCCAGCGGGTTCGTCATCGATTCGGTGCGCACGGCGCCCGACCGGCACGCGGCCGCCGCGAGCCAACCGCAAGCGCCCCCGGTATGACCAGCTGGCGCGGCGCTCACGCGACGGGCTGGCCGTAGTGCGCCACCTGGCCGCGTCCCTTGACCTTGGCGTCGTACATCGCCTGGTCGGCCCGGCGCAGCAGTTCTTCGCCATCGGCCGCGTCATCCGGATAGACGGCCAGGCCAACGCTGCCCGAGATGTTCAGGACCAGGTCGCCGACGCGAAATTCGCGGTTCAGCAATGCCAGGATGCTGGCGCCGACCGTGAGCGCATCGGCGCTGCTGGCGCAACTTGGCAGCAGCACCACGAACTCGTCGCCCCCGACCCTCGCCAGCGTGTCCGAGTCGCGCAGGCCCTCGCGCACCCGGGTGGCAACCTGCTGCAGCAGCCGGTCGCCGACCGCATGGCCATGGGTGTCGTTGACCGGCTTGAATTTGTCGAGGTCGAAATAGATCACGGCCAACCTGGCGCGCGCCCGCCTGGCGCTGCGGATCGCCTGCTGCAGCCGGTCGGCCATCAAGGCGCGGTTCGGCAGGCCGGTCAGCACATCGTGATGCGCCTGGTGGCGCATTTGCTCCTCCCGTCCCTTGCGCGCGTCGATGTTCACGAAGGTCCCGACCATTCGCAACGGCCGCCCGTCCTCGGCACGCTCGGCCAGCATTCCGCGCACCAGCACCCAGGTCCACCCGCCATCGCGGCGCCGCACCCGATGCTCGGCCACATAGTCCGGCGTGCGGCCATGAAGGTGGTCGCGCAAGGCGCGCATCACGCGCGGCAAGTCTTCCGGATGCACGCGGTGGCGCAGCTCGTCCGCCGTACAACTGGCCAGCGGCTGGTCGATTTCCAGGATCGCCTGGGCGCGCGGCGACAGGGTCGCCTGGCCGGTCCTCAGGTTGCAGTCCCACACGCCTTCCCCACCCGCGATCAGGGCCAGCTTCCAGCGCGCTTCGGCCGCCGCCAGCGCCTTGACCGCCCGCCCGCGGTTATCGGCAGCCGTGATGGCAGCCCAGCCAAGCAGCGCCAACAGCAGCGAGACGGCCGCGCCGATCAGTGTGATCGTCGACTTCTGGCGCGCATAACGCGCCTCGGCGTCGTCGACTGCCTGGCCGACCGTCACCATCAGGTCGTAATCGGGCAGGTCGCGCCAGGCATAGTAGCGCTCGATGCCGTCGAGCTGGCCCACGCGCCGGAAGTGTCCCGCCCGCGCATGGCCGGGCATATACGGCGCTCCCTTCATGACCTTGCCCAGGTCGGCGTTGCCGCCGCTGCGGGTGGTGCGCGCGATCACCGTACCGTCGAAGCGCACCAGCCCGATCGAGGCCCCCTTGCCCAGGTCGATATTCGAATAGAAGCGCGAGAAATAGGACGGCCGCACGGCGGCGAGAATCACGCCGGCCAGGCGACCGTCGCGCCCATACAGCGGGCGCGTGAACAGGAGCGCCCACTGGCCGGAAATCCGGCTGAGCACGGGGCGGCTGACGAACAGGCGGTCGGTGGGATTGTCCAGATGCACGCGGACGTGCTCGCGGTCGCTCAGGTCAACCGGCCGTGCCACCGCCTCGCCACTGGTGAACACGGCGATGCCGCGGGTGTCGGTCACCGTCACTTGCATGATGACTTTGCCATGCAGTTCCCGGTTGAGTTCGTCAACCACCGCAGGAAACTGCGCAGGATTGCGCTTCCACTGCGAGCGCAACTGGATCAGCGACAGGTCGATGATGTTGATCGTCGAGTTAACTTCCTCCGCAAACGCGCGCGTCAGGTTTTGCAGGTCGCGATTGCTCTCCTGCTGCGAGATGGCACCGAGCTGAGTGCGTTCGGCCGCGACCGCCAGCCAGACCAGCGGCAGGAACACGCCGAGCAAGATGGCGAGGCGCACCAGCACCGGGCGGCGAAAGTAAGCGTGCGAGTCGCGCGCCGAGCGCAGGAAGCGGAGAATTTGGATAGGCATGTGCCGGACGAGGTACCGGCGCCGTGGATGCCGGAAAAATTCTCAAGGGCAACTAATATAGCATGATATTTACGCGATCCATACTGCGGAATTCGGCGCGAAATGGCGCTTACTTCTGCGGCCAACCGGGGCGTCGCAGCCGCCCAGCCGTGGGAGGCACCGTGCGGGCGCTGCAAAAAAAAAACGCCACACAGCTTGCTGTACGGCGCTTTTAAAAGTGAGGGAACTGGCTGGATCGGCGATCAGCGTTCGGCGATGAGGCGGCCCTCGGCCACGCGTACTTGCTGGCCGCGGTAGTGGTTGCTACGTCCCGCCTCGGTGAAGTTGCGGACCGCGCCGTTGCTCATTCGAACGCGCACGTCGGTGACGGTGGTCGAGCGCATGTTCTTTTCGATATGGTTGCCCGCATAGCCGCCGCCAACGGCGCCGGCGACCGTTGCGAGCGTGCGGCCGTTGCCGCCGCCGACATGGTTGCCAAGCAAGCCGCCGACCACGGC
Source organism: Massilia sp. (assembly GCA_045810465.1). Taxonomy (GTDB): domain Bacteria; phylum Pseudomonadota; class Gammaproteobacteria; order Burkholderiales; family Burkholderiaceae_D; genus Telluria. The sequence goes on from JBJMVW010000002.1 coordinate 85,677, forward strand.
GCCAGTAGCAACGCCCAAGCCGCTACCGCGTTCGGCAGCACGCTCGTAAGTGTGGGTCGAGATGACCGTACCGCAGCTTGCGCAGCGCTGCGAGTGATGGGAAGGAGCAGCCTGCGCCGCAAAGCTGACGCTGCCGAGTGCGGCGGCGGCGATGGCCATCACGGTGGTGCGCTTGCGGACGATGGAGAAAAGGCTGGTGACGTTTTTCACGGTGGACCCCGATTTATTGAAAGGTGAATAGATGGGCACAGCGTACTTGCCACGGCGCAGCCTGTGAAGGGAAAAAAAGTTTAAAGTGCAAGATTTTGTAACACTTGCAGCGGGAATCCAAGCCGATCCCCTACGGCCAGGTAGCTGAGGGAGGCGCTGGCATCAACGCGCTTGGCCGATAATGGGGCCGGCATACGACTCAGGAAGCGACAATGGAAATCCTGTTCCTCGGCACCTCATCGGGTACGCCCACAAAAACCAGAAACATGACGGCGCTGGCGCTGCGCTCCATCGGATCGCGGCATTGGTCCCTGGTCGACTGCGCCGAAGGAACCCAATACCGCATCCTGCACACCAGCTTGTCGCTGATGGACCTGCGCGCGATCTTCATTACGCACGTCCACGGCGACCACTGCTACGGGCTGCCGGGAGTGCTGGCCAGCGCCGGCATGCTCAACCGGACAGAGCTTCTGTACCTCGCCGGGCCGCCACCGATCCGCGACTTCATCCAGGGCGTGATGGACAGCACCCAGCTGCGGCTCCCGTTCCCGATCGAGTTCGTCAATGTGGAAGTCACTCCGCGGCCGCAACTGCTGCTCGACTTTGACGTGCAGGCCACCGCGCTGTCACACCGGGTGCCGTCGTTCGCCTACAGCTTCAGCGAGAAGGTGGTCGAAAACAAAGTTGACGTGGACAAGCTGAACAGCGACGGGATCGCCCAGGGCCCGGACTGGGGACAGCTGCAGCAAGGACACGATGTGACGATGGCCGATGGGCGGGTCCTGCGCGCGGCCGATTACCTGCTGCCCCCACGTAAGCACCGCAAAGTGATCGTGGGTGGCGATAACGATACGCCAGAGCTACTGGCGGCCGAGGCGCAGACGGCCGAGGTGCTGATCCACGAAGCGACCTATACCGAGGACGTGCTGGAAAAGGTGGGCCCTGCCGCGCAGCACAGCTCGGCAAAAAAAGTGGCGCAGTTTGCCGCCGATGCGGGGATCAGGAATCTGGTGCTGACCCACTTCAGCCCTCGCTACCAGGAACAGAAAGGCAAACCGTCGCTGTCGGATATCGAGGCCGAAGCCCGGCAGGTCTACAAAGGCAAGCTGTTCCTGGCAAACGACCTGGAGCGATACGTTCTGGACCGGCAAGGTAATCTGGACAAGGCGCTGTGAGCGGCAACTCCAGCGGACCTCTGTCCTATCGGATAACCTTCACCACCTTGCCGACAACCAGATCCGACCTGACGAAACCCCAGTGGCGGCTGTCGAAACTATTGTCGCGATTGTCGCCCAACACAAAATAACTCCCTGCAGGGACCGCGCAGCGCATTTCGCCTGCCGCATACACGCAACGCTCGCGCAATTTGAAATCGGCGGGCTGCACCATCCCGGTCGGCTTGTCGTTGTCCGCCAGTGTCTCGAATTCGGTGTCGTCCAGCCGTTCCCGGAAGTGCTGTAAAGAACGCGGCATATCCGGAAGCAGATAATCGTCCATTTTGCCGATGCGGCTATCGTGCCCATTCACGAACAAGTGTTTGTCACGGTACACGACCTGATCGCCCGGCACCCCGACAATGCGCTTGACGTACACATCAGCAGGATTGCCCGGATGGTCGAAGACAATAATATCCCCCCGCTTGAGGGGCGCGGAGGGCGGCGGACCGGAAACCCGCATCCCGTACGCGGTGTAGTGGCCATAGCCAAATTTCTGGACGATGATTCTTGAGCCGGCCGGAACGGTGGGCGACATCGCAGTCGAAGGAATCCTGAACGGTTCGTAAAGGAACGCACGGAACAGGAAGAGCGCGAGCAGCACGGCTCCGCCAATTCCCACCAGCCCATACCAGCGCGAATACCAGGGCTGGGTACGAGCGGGACTCGCCTTCGCGGTTCTGTATGCAAGGATGATGGCGGCAATGGCCGCCAGGTATTGCGGCAGCCAGGCGAGCGGATCGCGCTCAATGCCGAGGAGCTGGAAAAATTCGATGGTCCCAAGCGAGAAGAGGATAACAACGAACAACAATGCCAATCTCAGCTGGCCGGCGTACACCAGGCCGAATGGCGCAGCAAGAATGCTGAGAATGACGGCGATCCAAGGGTTGGGTTTCCAGTTCACGTGCGGTCCTGTCTCGTATTCTATTAGATGAGCGACGTCGGGCGATTGCAATCGGCCGGACAAACGCATCCCTGCTTGAATTTTACTACAAGCAATTTTGATTGAAGAGGTGGAAATATGACACAAGGAGTACGGCAAATGGAAGCCATAATGGACCCTGTCGTTTTAGCCGAAATAACAGCTCACTTTGAGGCGCTCACTTCGTTCGTGCCGCTGCATTCACTCCGCAATCAGGGAGATTACGAGAAAGCCGTGGCTGTCCTCAACCAACTGCTCGACGCCGGGGCTGCAGACGAGGACCATCCGCTTGCAGCGCTCGTTAATACCATAGGGATGTTGATCAGCACATACGAAGAGGCGCATAACCCACGGGAAAAGGTTGCGCCAGCCGTTGTCTTGCGCCTTCTGATGGACCAGCACAGCTTGTCGCAGTCCGACCTTCCTGAGGTTGGAACCCAAGGCGTTATTTCCGAAATACTGCGCGGAAAACGCGAGTTGAACGTGCGTCAAATAAGATCGCTAGCCGCTCGATTCAACGTGCCTACGAGCGTTTTCATCTGAGCTTTAATAACTCTCGGCCCTGTTCAGAGTCGACACAAAAACTAGCGCCTTAGCAAGATAGTCCTCCGCCCAAAATCGTCTCAAATGCCGTTTGTTCTTCCGGAGTTGACCAGAGACCTCGACATCAGCAGCCGTGAAATCGTGCGCCGCAAATAACAAGGGGTTACGTTCTCACGTAACCCCTTGTGTTATCTGGTAGGCCTCCCCTGAGTCGAACCGGGCACCAACGGATTATGAGTCGAGTCAAGCAGCCTAAAGACTAAACGTAATCACTTGATTTCACAAGGAATTTGATCGCCAGCCATCACCTGAAGTGATCCCGGATTAGCTGTTCATTCCGTCAAAATTCCGGCAGCGCCATCCGCAAACCAAGGCTCTGCCCGTAGCTTGAAGCGTAGTAACGCAAACTCCTCTGACACCGACTATCTGATGAGTCAGAGTCTTCCGTACCAGGAATGGGCTGCTTGCCGGTGGCCTGACACGACCTGTCAGGTCAAGTCTGAGTCAGTACAAATTATCCAACCACTATACAAGTTAATCGTTCTCGATAAAGTGGTGTCGGGCGGCAGATACTGCGTCCACCTTCAACTCACCGCTGCAATCAGATGACCTGAATGCTTCCAGCAACTTTACTCCGCGGTTGATCAAAAGGACATGGTCCTCGGCCTCTTCCAACAGAACCGAGAAACCTACCCAAGCCATCGCTTCTTGGCCCTCATGGCGGCTATTGCTGAACTTGTCTTCAAACCACCCCTGCTCATTGCTCAGACGGTCCGCGAGGGTTTGCACGCCTATGGTGTCGATGTCGACTAAGAGCTCTTTCCAATGAGCTTTGGCAAGCTTGAACTTGGCCGCCACAGACGAATCACCACTCGTTAAAAGCCTTATTGTTTCCCGCATATTTTCTTTCTTCCTGTTGGAGAATTCGCTCAAGTATATTCAGGACCAAGCCGCTGAACGGGCCACATCTGAAATGCCGCACATGACTAGAATCTTCTGTTTATCCAGCCAACCTATATGCTATGTCTAAGCTGAAGCGTTTTGCCTGCCGCGCCAGATAGTACTCGGGCAACATGTTGATCGGCGCGACAATCGAATATGCTAAGCACTAGAAAGTTACATAAGGCGGCGCTGAAATATTCTGCTGGTGGCAGTATCCGCGATGTGCTCATGGCATATGAAACGCGAGAATTGCCACACTGACAACGCGCTGCTCATCACCATTTAGTTTGAACTCGTAATTCTGCCAGCTCTCCTGAGTCGTCGAGACGTGCCGCACAAAGTTCGGATGGGTTGCAGTGTACTCGCTGATTTTTTGCAGCACGGCGCTGAAGCCCGCATTCGGAACGAACAGAATGACAGCGGCTTGGTTGTCGCGCCACGACAAGTAGCTCAACAGTTGCGATATCGTATCTACATAAACTTTTTCGCCACGCCAGAATTTGCATTCGCCGATAAATTCTGTGGAGTTCCCTTGGCGTACGAAGATATCGGTTTTCCCTCGTTTGTTGAATGTCTCACCCGAGGGAGCGAGATGCGGATTGGCGCTCAGCGTGACCAGAATATGATCCCGCAATTGTTCTTCATCCTTGTCCGCATAGGTTGCCGGCAGGCGCTCAAACATTTTGCCGACACTATGGATAGATTCCAAAATTCTGGCGTAACTGTTGGTATGTATAGTGTTCCGTTGCGTTCCGCTTTCCCATTGGTATGTGTCGCTTGCCTTCAGAGCCACCACAGTCTGCTTGACGCTGAGTAGAAGCTGGATCTGCTTGTCAAAGACCCCGATCATCTGGTTGATTGCCCAGATCTGATGCGGTAATTGACTGGCGATAGTTTTCGCTTGCATCGATCGGCGAGCCAACATATCAGTTTGGTGTATCCATGTCCCCTCAAACGAATCAACATACGATTTCAGCGTGGGATAGAGGCTCGCATCATTAAATTGGACGAGGCGATCCTTCATGAAGCCTGCGAGATTGCCTCCATCAGCGTAAATTTCTTCAAGCGGCTGACGCTGCCCTAAGGGGAGCTCATAAACATTACGGAAGTCCTCGTTGTGCTTCAAATGGGACAAATCCTGTTTGAATCCTGTAAAGGCTTTAGCGTATTCGAGCAGGCGGCTCAGCAGGCTTTGCACGCTTTGTAGATCAGGTCTGATATGCATATTTTGCTGTCTGAATAAAAAGTGTTGAAAACATTACGCGACGCTGCCAAGGGGCGCAACTTCAATACAACCTCAACATAGAGTTAAAGTTGGAAACCAACGAATTCTTGCCGTTAGTTTTAAGACAACTCAGCCAAGTACCTTCTGGCTCGTAATCCCGACGGATACCGGCGGCGTCGAAAAAAGCGGCCCATCGTGCCTCTAGTCGGCTCCGGAACCGATAGCCTCGATACCGTGTCCGGATCCGCCTTGATTGCTATCGCTATTAGATTCCTACGTTTAGTGAACGTCGCATCCGCATGTACGCGGCGCGTTCCACTTTCGCATCCTCAACCAACCCTGGCAAGAACACCTCAACTGGGGTATCAGGGTGAAGTCCCGATGCTTCTCGAGTCGAGGGGGCGCCCAGCGCGCCGCGATCCCATAGGATCCCCCACTGCCATGCATACACACTCAGCAACGACAAACTACCACTCGGAGGCGAATACTTTAGACGTCGATATGTTGGCCAGTCGGTATCGTAGCCAAGCTGCAATGAATTAGCTGGGGTATCACGCAAGTTGAGCGCTTTGTCAGGGACACCAAACTCAAGATTTGCCATTCCCCCCTCGGCGGCTAGTCCATTATTTTCTATGACCACTAGGTGAGCAGGCCGCTTCAGCAATCTGGCCACCTTGTTCTCCAGATCTTGGATGTCTTCGGCATTGGGGGCACGCTTCCGCTGCGAGTAACGCGACGTTGTACCGTCGTCAAAGTCCAGTAAAGCGTCTAACTCGGCGAACGTGAAGCCGCCGACGTCCCTTGCCTCCTCGATCAACATTGACGCGAAGCGCTTCAACGCCCCGGTAAGCGATCGTCGATTGTTTGCACCAATGTTTGCCACCGAATCCTCTGAAATCAAAAACTGGCCCTAGGCCAGGTAACGGCTTTGATCATATCGTATTTCCCACTATCAACTCAACGGAGATAACCCCGAATGATCAAATCTTCGACTCGAGATTTCCGAGTGACCTTTGCGCGTATGGCAGATCAAGCCATCATTACCCGCGCCGAACTAGCGGAACTTCTTGCTACGACGCCCGGTGCGCTCAGCCAAATGGTCTATCGCGGCGAACTCCCTGCCACAGCCTTTCCACAGAAGCGCCGCGCGTGCTGGTACGCCCGAGATATCCGCGGCTGGCTGGACGCAGCCGCCGCAGCCAGGACGACTGTCGCGTCGCTCCTTTCGCAATCCCCGGCCTCGCAAAGTGAAGTCCGTCGCGGCCGCCCTCGCAATCCGGCAGTTGGGAAAGGTGAATAAATATGGGGCGTCAACGCACGATCGACGACGCGGAATTCTGGCGATCCCCGCGCATCGCCAATCGGTCCCAAGAAGACAAAGCCACGTTCCTATACCTTCTGACGTCACCGTACTCGAACATCATTGGCGTGTACCAGATCGTACCGCGCATTGCGGCTTCCGAGATGGGGTGGACGGCGGACCAGCTCATACCCGTACTAGAGCGACTGGCGAGTTTGGAACTCATCTCCTTCGATGAACCTTCCGGATTCGTATGGGTTCGCATCTACTGCCGTTCTGTCCTCGCCTGGTTTCGACTGAGGAAGGCTGACATGCTTCTGTTCTTGGACACAGAATTTACCAGTTTCACACGCCCCACCTTATCAGCATCGGGATAGCGACGGTGGGCGGAACTGACTTCTATGCCGAGCGCACGGACTACCGGCATGAGGACTGTACTGACTTCGTGCGAGACGAGATCATTCCACTGTTGGGGAAAACCCCTGGCGCAGCGTGTACTGCCCTTGAACTGGCCAGCCGCTTGCGTGACTGGTTCGATGCGTTGCCGGAGCCAGCAACCATCCTGTACGACTACGAGGCTGATTGGCAGCTGCTGCACGCCGCTTTTATTGGCGACCCGCCAGCGCAATGTCGGCGCGCATCAGATGGTCGATCACAAGACCTTCCGACACGCGGCCTACGAGCTAGGCGAGGTGCTGACGTACTCAGCGACATGGCCTCCGCATCATGCGCTGGCAGACGCACAGGCTCTAAGGGAGGGATACATGAGATGGCAGGCGGCCATGTCCGGCCGCGCATGGAATTCCCGGAGTACAATTGCATTCGTGCGAGTGTCAGGGGATGAGCCGGTGGCCACCCTGCCTGATGGCCGACAGGTGCGTCATATGGATGCCGACAAGCTAGCCAAACTGCTGCTCGCCGAGGGTGTAAGCGCTGACGATGTCCGTATGCCAGACTGGCGTGAGGGCGAGGTTGCACCGTCCACAGGCCAAAAGGTGGCAGTTTGGAACCGAATGCGCTGTGCGGCAAGGTGAACGATTATGGGGACCCGCCGAACGTCCCTTTTTCTACGCCACGAGGCATTAAACAGTAATCATAAGCAAGGCGGGCTGAGTCCCCCTGTTCATTGCCTCACTACTTACTCGGGCTGCTCGCGGCCAGGGCCACGCCGCCGCCAGTCGGTAAGGTAGCTATGCCACCAGCGTATGTTCACCCTACAGAGCAGGGAATCAAGGTCACTCCTAAAGGGTCCCGTGGTTACTAAGCACTCCCCCCTGTAGTGAACTTCAGTTTCTGGCTAAACAAAACCTTTAGCATTTCATCTTCCGTGATATCTAATGGTGCTCTGACCTTCGCAGGCAGGAAAGAGTGCAGTTCTGGGGAAAATTCCCGAAATGCTGGCACTGCCGCCATAGCATTTGCCAGTGCGTTTGAAAACTCTGGATCATCGTGTGTATAGGTGGTGCGCACAAAAAATCCGCCAACGATCGTCTTAGGATTCGAATTGCGTCGAGCAATACAAACTGCGTAGACGTTAGGGAGTACTCGTAAGAGCTCCAGGTCCGTCGAAAACGCATCGTGCAGCACTGAGTCAAAGCTGCTGAATACGCACCAGTTTAGTGGAACAGCTACTCCCCCTTTGCCAACCATTCATACCTCCTTAAAGAATTCTATTTTCGGCCAAAGCTATAAAACACTTCAGCGCGCCAATATTCGCCACGTTTCTTGATGTATGCCATTAATGATTCTCCAGTCGTCATAAGGACGCTTGGCTCGAATCATTTTGAAGCACATTGTTACCAAATTGACCACGAAAAAAGCCCTTGCGATTTCTCGTAAGGGCTTGATTTCAAAGCACAACGTTAATTGGTAGGCCTCCCCGGAGTCGAACCGGGCACCAACGGATTATGAGTCCGCTGCTCTAACCAGGCATGAGCTAGAGGCCCAAAATCGTTGAAACGGGAGACGCTGAGACTCGCCACCGCAGTCGCGGTGTCAGCAGGCGGCACCCGTAACGAAGTGGCGAGAGGATATTGCCTTAGCGTAGGCCCGTCAAGCTTTAGCTGCTTCCTTCGAGGAAGCTCTTCAGCTTGTCGGAGCGCGACGGGTGGCGCAGCTTGCGCAGCGCCTTCGCCTCGATCTGGCGGATACGCTCGCGCGTGACGTCGAACTGCTTGCCGACCTCTTCCAGCGTGTGGTCGGTCGACATCTCGATGCCGAAGCGCATGCGCAGCACCTTGGCTTCGCGCGGCGTCAGTGAATCGAGCACATCCTTGACCACACCGCGCATCGAGGCGTGCAGCGCGGCGTCCGATGGCGCGAGCGTGTTATTGTCTTCGATGAAATCGCCAAGATGGGAGTCGTCATCGTCGCCGATTGGCGTCTCCATCGAAATCGGCTCTTTGGCGATCTTCATGATCTTCCGGATTTTGTCTTCCGGCATTTCCATCTTGATCGCCAGCGTTGCCGGATCGGGCTCCGCACCGGTTTCCTGCAAGATCTGGCGCGAGATCCGGTTCATCTTGTTGATGGTCTCGATCATGTGCACCGGAATACGGATGGTGCGTGCCTGGTCGGCGATCGAACGCGTGATCGCCTGGCGAATCCACCACGTCGCATAGGTCGAGAATTTGTAGCCGCGGCGGTATTCGAACTTGTCCACCGCCTTCATCAGGCCGATGTTGCCTTCCTGGATCAGGTCGAGGAACTGCAGGCCGCGGTTGGTGTACTTCTTGGCGATCGAAATCACCAGGCGCAGGTTGGCCTCGGTCATTTCGCGCTTGGCCTTGCGCGCCTTCATTTCGCCGGCCGCCATCTGGCGGTTGATGTTGCGCAGGTCCGGCAGCGGCAGCACGACGCGCGCCTGCAGGTCGATCAGGCGCTGTTGCAGCTCCTTGATGGTCGGAATGTTGCGGCCCAGGATGGCGCTGTACGCGTGACCGGCGTTGACTTCGCCGTCGACCCAGTCGAGGTTGGTTTCGTTGCCGGGGAAGACCTTGATGAAGTGGGCGCGCGGCATGCCGCAGCGGTTCACCGCCACATCCAGGATCTGCTTTTCGATGTGGCGCACTTCGTCGACCTGGCCACGCAGCGTGTCGCACAGCTTCTCGACGACCTTGGCGGTAAAGCGGATACCCAGCAGTTCGTTCGAAATCGCTTCCTGCGCCTTGACGTAGCCGCGCGAGTTGTAGCCTTCGCGCTCGTAGGCCTTGCGCATCTTGTCGAACTGCTGCGCGATCATGTCGAATTTCTCGAGCGCGGACGCCTTCAGCGCCTCGAGCTGCTCGGCCGAATAGCCGGCGGCGCCCGGGGTGGCCGCGGCTTCTTCTTCCTCTTCCTCTTCTTCCTCTTCTTCGTCCTCGTCGTCGTCGTCCTCGCCATCGGTCGAGGTCGGCGCGACCGCGCTCGGCGACGTATCGTCAGTTTCGTCCACCAGGCCGTCGACGATCTCGTCGATCTTCAGTTCGTCCTTCTCGATCCGGTGCGCGGCGTCGATGATTTCGGCGATCGTGACCGGGCACGCCGAGATCGCCTGGATCATGTCCTTCAGGCCGTCTTCGATGCGCTTCGCGATTTCGATCTCGCCTTCGCGGGTCAGCAGTTCGACCGAGCCCATCTCGCGCATGTACATGCGTACGGGATCGGTGGTGCGGCCAAAGTCGGAGTCGACGGTCGACAGCGCCGCTTCGGCGGCGGCCTCGGCCTCGTCGTCGCTGGTGACGGTCGCGACGTTATCGGACAGCAGCAGCGTCTCGGCATCGGGCGCGTGTTCGTACACGGCAATGCCCATGTCGTTGAACGTGCCGATGATGCCTTCGATCGCTTCCGGATCGACAATGTTGTCCGGCAGGTGGTCGTTGATCTCGGCGTAAGTCAGGAAGCCGCGCTCCTTGCCCGACTTGATCAGCGCCTTGAGCTTCTGGCGCCGGATTTCGAGCTCTTCCTCGCTCGCCTCGGTATCGGACGAGAATGCGTCTTTCAGCAGGGCTTTTTCCTTGGCCTTGCGGTCCTTGGCCTTGGCCTTGTCGACCGCTTTCAGCTCCGCGCGTTCGACCGCGTTGAGCGCGGCGACCTCGTCGTTCTCAGGCTGGAATTCTTTTGGCTTGCGTCCACGCCGCCCCGGCACCTTGACGGACGGCAGCACGTAACCCGACGTATCGATCGCGGCCAGGGCGGCGGCATCGGTAGTCTGGCTGACGACAGGCGCAGTGCTCGCAGTGCGGGCTTCTGCCTTGTCTTGCGCTTTGTCCGCCTTTGCGGACGTTCTGGTGGACTTGGCAGTCACTTTGGGTTCGGGTTTCTTGGTTGGCACAGGCGCTTTCGAAGTCACGACGACTAGCTTTACGATTGGTTAAAGATAAAGTTTGCTACCTTACATCACCCAACAAGGACAAATCGGTTGTCCAGCTAACTGAAACTCCACGCCGGTTCTGACACGAAAAATCGTTTCAAAGTTTGCAATAGTTAGCGTTTTATTATAGCACGCACCCCTGCTTTTTCCAGTCGCGAACGCCGGGGTTGCCAAGGATGAGGAAGGTCCTCATCGGGGTGCCGTGTCGGCGGCTTCTTCCCGCACCAGCAGGTCTTGCTGGGCAGTGATTTCGCGATAGCGGGCACTGACCTGATCTGGGGTCAGGCCCGAAGAAAACAACTGGTTAAGCTCCGTTTTTAACGCGTTCATCTTGATCTGCCTCACCGCGCTCGTGATCCAGATTCGATCACTATCAATGTCCGATTCCGGTTCCGAGGCGATAGCGGCAATCAGCCGGTCGTACTCGGTGCCTGCTTCCTTCAGTTGTTCTGACAACGCGGCAAAACTCCCGTTCGCACCCAGCGCTTGCGCTGCCGCAACAAGTTGGCGCAACCGTTCCGCCGGCTCCGGCCCGAAGTGCTCGAACGCGGCCAGGGCGCCCTCGTCCAGGCCGAGCGCCAGCGCCGGGTGCGCGACCAGGATGCGCAGGATCTGCAGCTCCAGCCCGACCGGCTCCGGCCGCCCCTGCCGCGGGGGCGCCTTGCGCGCGACCGCTACCGGCTTGGACAACTCGAACAGGCTTTCTATCTCGGCCGGCGTCGATACGCTCAGGCTGGCCAAGCCGCGCACGATCTGCAGCCGCAGCGCCGACGGCGCCATCGCCTGCAACAGCGGCTTGGCGTCGAACTGGACGCGGGCGCGGCCTTCCGGCGTGCCCAGGTCGTGCTCGGCGGTCACTTCGCGCAGCAGGAATTGCGACAGCGGCATCGCGTCCGAAATTTCCTGTTCGAAGGCGTCGGCGCCGCGCTCGCGCACGAAGCTGTCCGGGTCGTGCTCCTGCGGCAGGAACAGGAACTTGATGGTCTTGTTGTCTGACACCTGCGGCAGGCAGGCTTCGAGCGCGCGGCGGGCGGCGCGGCGGCCGGCCTTGTCGCCGTCGAAACTGAAGATCACGTTGTCGGTCTGGCGCAGCAGTTTTTGCACGTGGGTACTGGTGCAGGCCGTGCCGAGCGTGGCCACCGCTTGCGGGAAGCCGAGCTGGGCCAGCGCGACCACGTCCATGTAGCCTTCCGTCACCAGCACGTAGCCGGCGTCGCGGATCGCCTGGCGCGCCTCGAACAGGCCGTACAGCTCGAAGCCTTTCTGGAACAGCGGCGTTTCGGGCGAGTTCAGGTATTTCGGCTCGCCACCGTCGAGCACGCGACCGCCGAAGCCGATCACCTGCCCCTTCGTATTGCGGATCGGGAACATGATGCGCTCGCGAAAACGGTCATAGCGCTTCTTGTTGCCGCCGTCCTCGTCGACCTTGTCGATCACCAGGCCAGACTCGACCAACGCCAGTACCTCGTAGTCGGGGAACACCGAGCGCAGGTTGTCCCAGCCGGACGGCGCGTAGCCCATGCCGAAGCGGGCCGCCACTTCGCCGGTCAGGCCGCGGCCCTTCAGGTAGGCGATCGCGCCGGGCGCCTGGCGCAGCTGGGCGCGGTAGAAGTCGCAGGCCTGCTGCAGCGCATCGGTCATCGCCAGCGACTGCGCCTGCTGCACCGCCCGTTGCGCCGGGGGGATCTTGTCGTCCACATCGGGCACGACCATGCCGACGCCCTGCGCCAGGTCCTTGACCGCGTCGACGAAGCCCATGCCCGAATACTCGATCAGGAAGCCGATCGAGGTGCCGTGCGCGCCGCAACCGAAGCAATGATAGAACTGCTTGGTCGGGCTGACCGTGAAACTGGGGGACTTTTCGCTGTGGAACGGGCACAGCCCCATGAAATTGGCGCCGCCCTTCTTCAGCTGGACATAGCGCCCAACCACATCGACGATATCGACACGGTTGAGCAGATCGGTAATGAATGATTGCGGAATCACTTGGGTTGCACAGTGTTTGTCTAAAGTCAGACTATACCGCAGCGCTCGCTGCAGGTTGAGCCGCAACAAGGCAGGGGCCAGGATCGGCCCGCTTGTTCAACGGTGAGCCAGCTCAGGCGCCGGACAGCGCCTTCTTGACCTGTGCCGACACCGCCGTCATGTCGGCGCGGCCGGCCAGTTTCGGTTTCAGGATCCCCATCACCTTGCCCATGTCCTGCGGACCGCTGGCGCCCGATGCGGTCACGGCAGCGGCCACTTCAGCCGCCACTTCCTGCTCCGACAGGCCAGCCGGCATGTAGGCCGACAGCACCGCCAGTTCCGCCTTTTCGATGTCGGCCAGGTCGGCGCGGCCACCGGCTTCGAACTGGCTGATCGAGTCCTTGCGCTGCTTGATCATCTTTTCGACGACGGCGAGGACCTGGGCATCATTCAGCTCGATGCGCTCGTCGACTTCCTTGCGCTTGATGTCGGCGAGAATCAGGCGGATCGTCCCGAGCTTTGCACTTTCCTTGGCGCGCATCGCGGCCTTCATGTCATCGGTGATTTGGTCTTTCAGGCTCATGGGGTCCTCGTGGCGACAGTAGGGATCGGTAGAAATACGAAAACCCGCTGCGGCAACGGCCGGAGCGGGCTTCTCGACTTCTCAGTGGCGAACACCGCGACAGGCACACGCCGTCGCCGGATCAGGCCGACTGAAACGTCTTAGTATAATTTCTTCGGCAGTTGCTGGCTGCGGATGCGCTTGTAGTGGCGCTTCACGGCGGCGGCCAGCTTGCGCTTGCGCTCGGCAGTCGGCTTCTCGTAGAACTCGCGTGCGCGCAGTTCCGTCAAGAGACCGGTCTTTTCGATAGTGCGCTTGAAGCGACGCATAGCGACTTCGAACGGCTCGTTTTCTTTAAGGCGAATAGTGGTCATGTACAAATCAAACCGTTGGAATTAGGGAAGAACGAGATTCTAGCAGCTTTTGAAAAGCATTGGAAGAATTTCGGGAGGTGTGCCTGAATTGCTACATCATTCACAAGCCGTCGTTGCCGCGCAGGCGGGAACCCGTGCTGAGCTTACCGCGGCCGATAAATCCACTTGTTCGGCATTAGCGAACTCAGCATGGGTTCCCGCTTCCGGGGAACGACGGGGGCTATTCGATGCTGGAACCGGCGGCCACGCCCGACGCCCACGCCCACTGGAAGTTGTAGCCGCCCAGCCAGCCCGTCACGTCGACCGTTTCTCCGATGAAATACAACCCCGGCACCTTGTTCGCCATCATCGACTGCTGCGACAGCTCGCGCGTGTCGACGCCGCCCAGCGTTACCTCGGCCTTGCGGTAGCCTTCCGAACCGTTGGGCACGATCGCCCAGCGGTTGATCGCGTCGCCCAGCTTGCGCAATTTGGCGTCCGGCATGTCGGCCAGGCGCGCGTCCGGCGAGAAGCCGTTTGCGACGAGCAAACCTTCGACCAGCCGCGCCGGCAGCCATTGCGCCAGCACGTTGCCAAGCTGCTTCTTCAGCGTGGTCTTCGACTCGATCAGCACCTGCGCGACGTCCATCTCGGGCAGCAGGTTCAGCACGATCGGCGTGCCGGGCTGCCAGTAGCTCGAGATCTGCAGGATCGCCGGACCCGACAGGCCGCGGTGCGTAAACAGCAAATCCTCGCGGAAGTATCCGCGGTGTGCTCCCCTGCCCTTGCCCGAGCCGGTCTCGACATCGACCTCGAGGGCGATGCCGGCGAGCGGCACGAACGGCTGCCAGCTCGGGCCGTCGAAGGTCAGCGGCACCAGGCCGGGGCGCGGCTCGACCACCCCCAGCCCGAATTGGCTCGCGATCCGGTAGCCGAAGTCGGTCGCGCCGATCTTCGGGATCGACAGGCCGCCGGTCGCGATCACCACGTTGCGCGCGCCGATCTCGCCGTGGTCGGTCATCAGCACGAAACCATCGGCGGCCTGCTCCAGCGACGCGACCTTGCACGGCATGCGCCAGCTGACGTCGCCTTTGGCGCACTCGCTCTTCAACATCTGGATGACCTGCTCGGACGACTCGTCGCAGAACAGTTGCCCGCGGTGCTTCTCGTGATACGCAATCCGGTACTTCTTCATTAGCGCAAGGAAATCCTGCGGCGTGTAGCGCGACAGCGCGCTCTTGCAGAAGTGCGGGTTCTGCGACAGGAAGTTCTGCGGCCCGGCGTTGATATTGGTGAAATTGCAGCGCCCGCCGCCGGAGATCCGGATTTTCTCGGCCAGCCGCTCGGCATGGTCGACCAGCACGACCCGCTTGCCGCGCTGGCTGGCCACGGCCGCGCACATCATCCCGGCGGCGCCCGCGCCGATTACTGCCACATCAAACTGTTTTGCCATGCTGCGCCGTTAGCGGTTGCCGAAAACCTGCCATTGTAAGCGCTGGGGCGCCGAGTGCGCGGATCGATGCCGGCGAGGCGTGGGCGCTGGACCATCACGGCGTGCGCACGAGTGCGCACCCCACCGGCCGATATGTCGTACGGTGCGCACTCGTGCGCACGCGGTCCGAGACTAATCAGCTGACGCGCAATTCGGTCTCGCGCGCAGCGCACGCGCCACGGCCACGCACTGCGCCACCTGCGCCGCAATTGGCGCCGGCACCGGCACCTCGCCATTGAGCGCCCGCGCAACCCAGGCGGCCGTCGCAGCCGCGTCCCGTCCTTCGGGAAGCAGCGCCTGCTCGTCGGTTGGCGCGTCGCGCTCGACCAGCACGCTTCGCTCGCCGCCGTGAAACCAGTCGATCTGCTGCGCGCGGTTCGGATTGGCGACCGTCTCGCCCTCCGTGCCGCGCATCAGGAATGCGTCGCCGCGGCCGGCCGGCGCTGCCGATAAAAAGTACTCGCCCAGCGTCTGCAGGTATTCCGGGTGCGTGTACGACACCAGCCGCAGCGCCGGTCCGTCGAACGGCTGCAGGATCTTGACCAGCGTATGCGCCGAGTTGCGCACGCCCAGCACCGCGCGCAGCGACAGCATCCAGGCCAGCCTTGGCGCCAGCGTGTCGATCGGGATGAAGGCCGGGACATTGGCCCCGGTGGCCGCCATCACGTCGTCGCGCGAGGTGGCGATCGGCAGCCCGAGTTCGGCGAATATCTCGGCGGTCGCGGTCCGCCCCGGATCGTGATGCACGCCATGCACCAGCACCGGCACGCCTTCACGCGCGAGCAGCAGCGCCAGCAGCGGCGTCAGGTTCGGCAGTTTGCGCGCACCGTTATAACTGGGGATGAGCACCGGTGCAAAATCGCCCGGCGGCGCCGGCAGCGCCGCGAACGAGCTGTGCGCCGCGTCCAGGAAGCCGGCGATTTCGTCGACCGACTCGCCCTTGATGCGCATGGCCAGCAGCAAGCCACCCAGTTCGAGGTCCGAAACACGGCCCTCCAGCATCGCCGTGAACAGCGCGTAGGCATCCTCGCGAGAAACACTGCGCGCGCCCTTTTGCCCACGCCCGATTTCTTTAATGAAAGGGGCGGCCCGGAATGAAGTGTGATCGTTCTGCATAAACGCAAGCTTACACGCTCACGCCGTAGGCCGTTTTTTGCGCGCAGCACTGCAGGGTGCCCGATTTGTCGCTACACTGGGAATTCCCGACGGAAAATTAAGCATGCCATGATGATCACGCCAGATATCGAAAACAGTAACGTTACCTCGTTTGCGCAAATGCCCACGCCGGCCGAACTGCACGCCCGGCTGCCGCTGACCGACCGCGCGTTCACCACCGTGATGAAGGGCCGCGAGGCGCTGCGCAACATCCTCGACCGCAAGGACAAACGCCTGTTCGTCGTGGTCGGCCCGTGCTCGATCCACGATCCGGTGGCCGGCCTCGACTATGCGCGCCGCCTGAAGCAACTGCAGGCCGAGGTGGCCGACACGATGCTGCTGGTGATGCGCGTGTACTTCGAAAAGCCGCGCACGACCACCGGCTGGAAGGGCTACATCAACGACCCGGACATGGACGACTCGTTCCGGGTCGACACCGGCATGGAAAAGGCGCGCCGGTTCCTGCTCGACGTGTGCGAGCTGGGCCTGCCGACCGCGACCGAGGCGCTGGACCCGATTTCGCCGCAGTACCTGGGCGACCTGATCGCCTGGACCGCGATAGGCGCGCGCACCACCGAATCGCAGACGCACCGCGAAATGTCGTCGGGCCTGTCGACCCCGGTCGGCTTCAAGAACGGCACCGACGGCGACATCAGCATTGCGGTCAATGCGGTGCTGTCCTCGTCCAAGCCGCACTCCTTCCTCGGCATCAACGACCGCGGCAACGTATCGATCGTGCGCACCAGCGGCAACGCCTACGGCCACGTGGTGCTCCGCGGCGGTGGCGACCGGCCGAACTACGACTCGGTGTCGGTGGCGATCGCCGAGCAGACCCTCAAGAAGGCCGGGCTGCCGGCCAACCTGGTGGTCGACTGCTCGCACGCCAACAGCTACAAGAAGCCGGAGCTGCAGCCACTGGTAATGTCGGATGTGATGCAGCAGATCCGGCACGGCAACCAGTCGCTGGTCGGCGTCATGATCGAGTCCAATATTGTGAGCGGCAACCAGCCGATTCCGGCCGACCTGTCGCAGCTCACATACGGCTGCTCGGTGACCGATGGCTGCATCGGCTGGGAAGACACCGAGAAGATGCTGCGCAGCGCGCATGAGGAATTGTTGCAGCGGCCGTAAGGGTTGCAGGCTGCGCAACAGCGGTTTGAACGCGTGGGCGGACCAGCCGCCCACCCTACCGGAAACCGCACGGTATTTTGTAGGGTGGGCGGGTCTCCCGCCCACGCGTTCAACGACACCCGAACACATCCCGAAAAGCCCAGCACGTAGGGTGCGTTCCGCCAGCCCATCCATGCACCCCACCCGACCCTGCTTTACAATGGCGGATTCCGCTCACCCTCCCCTGCCTTATCCATGATCGTTCTCGGCGTCGAATCCTCCTGCGATGAAACCGGCCTGGCCCTATATGACACGGGGCGCGGCCTGCTGTCCCACGCGCTGCACTCGCAGGTCGCGATGCACGAGGAATACGGTGGCGTGGTGCCGGAACTGGCCTCGCGCGACCACATCCGGCGCGCGCTGCCGCTGCTCGAACAGGTGCTGGCCAAGGCCGGCCTGCCGGCATCAAGCATCGACGCCATCGCCTACACCCAGGGTCCCGGCCTGGCCGGCGCGCTGCTGGTCGGCTCGTCGGTCGCCTGCAGCCTCGGGCTCGCGCTCGACAAGCCGGTGCTTGGCGTGCATCACCTCGAGGGCCATTTGCTGTCGCCGCTGCTCGCCAGCGAACCGCCCGCGTTCCCGTTCATCGCGCTGCTAGTCTCGGGCGGCCATACCCAACTGATGCGGGTAGACGGCGTCGGCCGCTACACGCTGCTTGGCGAAACGCTGGACGACGCCGCCGGCGAAGCGTTCGACAAGTCGGCCAAGCTGCTCGGCCTCGGCTACCCGGGCGGCCCGGCCATCTCGCGCCTGGCCGAATTCGGCAACCCCGATGCCTACTCGCTGCCGCGCCCGATGCTGCATTCGAAAGACTTCAACTTCAGCTTCTCTGGCCTGAAGACCGCCGTGCTGACCGTCGTGAAAAACCACGAAGAAAAGGTGATCGCCAACATCTGCGAGCAGGACAAGGCCGACATCGCGCGCGGTTTCGTCGACGCGATCGTCGACGTGCTGACTGCCAAGTGCGTCAACGCGCTGCGCCACACCGGTCTCAAGCGACTGGTGATCGCCGGCGGCGTCGGCGCCAACTCGCAGTTGCGCGCCTCGCTCAATGCCGCTGCCGAGAAGAAGAAGTTCAAGGTCTACTACCCCGAGCTCGAGTTCTGCACCGACAACGGCGCGATGATCGCGTTCGCCGGCGCACTGCGCCTGCAGAAGAATCCGAACGCGGCCCAGCGCGATTACGGGTTCAACGTGCGCCCGCGCTGGCCGCTCGACGAACTGGAAGCCGCCTGATTCGACTGAACTTGCAAGGCTGACATCGATCCTACCGTGTGACCGCCGGCCGCCAAAGAATGGCAAACTCCGGCGGTCGAGTATTACGGAGGTTCTTCATGCGCTTGGTTAGTTGGAATATTCATTGGGGCTGCGGCAAGGACGGGCGTATCCGCATTCACGCGATCATCGACGTGCTGCGCAGGCTCAATCCCGACGTCATCTGCCTGCAGGAAGTCGCAGCGAACCATCCCGAGCTGGAAGGCAGCGCGAGCGCGAACCAGTTCAAGCAGCTCGCCGGCGCGTTTGGCGGCTATCACACGATCGAGCACGCTACCAGCGAGATCTACAAGAACAACGTGCCTCGACTGTTTGGCAACTTGCTGCTGTCGAAATTCCGAATCACCCAGGCCCACCGCCACCTGCTGCCGTGGACGGCCGATCCCGAGCATCCGGCCGGCATGCCGCGCGGGCTGCTGGAAGTCGTGCTCGATACCCCCGGGGGAAAAGTGCGCGTGCTCAACACTCACCTGGAGTACTACTCGCCGCTGCAACGGCTGGCGCAGGTGCGCCAGTTGCGCGCGCTGCACGCCGAAGCCTGTGAGCGCTCGCACCTGTTCCAGCCGAGCCCGGACCTCGAAGCCCCGTACCAGCTGGGCTTTCGTCCCGGCTCGGCAATCCTGTGCGGGGACTTCAACTTCACGCCCGATTCTCCTGAATACAAGGAACTGACCGCAGCCGGCGACGGCAAGGCGCTGGCCCTGGTGGACGCCTGGCGCGCCACCCATCCCGACCAGCCGCGCGCGCCCACTGCCGGCCTGCACGGCTACGCCTGGCCCGAGCGGGCCGACTGCTTCGATTACTTTTTTGTCACAGAAGACTTGGCGCCGCGCATCGCCGACTGCGAAGTGCAATCGGAAACGGCGGCATCGGACCACCAGCCGCTGGTGCTCGACCTGCCCTGAGAACGCTTACTCCTGCGCCACAATCTGGCGCAGCGCCTGCTCGAACACCTCGGGCGGCTGGCCGCCGGAAATCAGGTGCAGCTGGTTGATGATGACGGCCGGGACCGAGTGAATGCCGGCGCGCTGGTACAACTGCTCGCGCTCGCGCACCTCGACCGCGTACGTGTTCGAGGCCAGGATCAGCATCGCATCGCTGCGGTCGAGGCCGACCTGCTCGACCACGCGCAGCAGCACCTCATGCGAACTGGGATCTTCGCCGCGCGTGAAATAGGCCTCGAACAGCGCCAACTTGAGCTCGCGCTGGCGGCCCTTCAGCCCGGCCCAATGCAGCAGGCGGTGAGCATCGAAGGTGTTGTAGATACGGCCGCGCTTGCTCATATCGAAGGTAAAACCGACGTCCGCGCCGCGCTGGCGAATCATCTCGCGCGACTGTTCCTGCTGTTCCGGCGTCGCGCCGTACTTCTCAGCAATATGCTCAGCGATATCCTGGCCCTCGGGGCCCATCTGCGGATTCAGCTCGAACGGCTGGAAATGCAGGTCGGCCGTAGCCACATCGGCCACGCGGTCGAGCGCCTGCTCGAGCGACTTGAGGCCAATCGCGCACCACGGGCACGACACATCCGACACAAAATCAATCCTGATCTGCTTGCTCACACCGCACCGCCTTTCCTCACAACCGGGACACACCCCAATGTAGCCGAAACCGCAAAACCGGGGTCAGAGCACGTTTAAATTCGGACGACCTGACGTCGCGCCAAATAACAACCTGCTCTGACCCCGGTTTTCGGGCAACATTTTGTCTTGCAAAAAAATCGGGGTCAGAGCACGTTTAAATTCGGAGGATCCGGCATCGCACCGAATAACAACGTGCTCTGACCCCGGTTTTTGGGCATTATTTTTTCTTGGGGGTGGCGGCGGCGGGGGTCTTGCCGCCGATGCGCGATTCTTTGCCGGCGAGGAGGTTGGCGATGTTTTTGCCGTGGCGGAAGAGGAGCAGGCCGCTCATGATGATGACGGCGAACAGTTTTTCGTCGGCGCCGAACAGGAGACCGTAGTAGAACGGCGCGAACACCGCCGCAATCAGCGCCGCCAGCGAGGAGTAGCGGAACGCGTAGGCCACCACCAGCCAGGTCACCAGCGTCGCCAGCCCGAGCCATACGTTGAGGCCAAGCAGCACGCCGAGCGCGGTGGCAACTCCCTTGCCGCCGACGAAGCGGAAGAAGACCGGGTACAGGTGGCCGAGGAACACGGCGATCGCAACCAACGCGACACCACCATCTTCGACGCCGTATTGGTCGCCGAAACGCTGCGCCAGCCAGACCGCCAGCCAGCCCTTGGCGCCGTCGCCGATCAGGGTCGCGATGGCGGCCTTCTTGCTGCCGCTGCGCAGCACGTTGGTGGCGCCCGGGTTCTTGGAACCGTAGGTGCGCGGGTCGGACAGGCCGAAAACGCGGCTCATCACGACCGCGAACGAAATCGAGCCGATCAGGTAGGCGGCAACGGTAAAGATCAGTGTGTTCATCTCGTCTCTCTTGTTTTCCAGCGGAAACTGGCTCGTGAATATACACCATCGATGCGCTCCGGTGATAGCCTGGCCGCGGCCCTGCCTGTCGTCACGGGCGCGCTCGCGTTTCGTCTCGAGCGTGTACAGTTGCCAACTCAGTATAGCGTTGGCACACCAAATGGCGAAACAAACAGCAACATTGCCGCAGACTGCGCGCCGCGGCCTCGAAGGACCGGCCCTGCGCTGGGCCGCACTGGCCATCCTGTCCGGCACCTTTCTCGGTAACCTCGATGCGTCGATTGCCAACGTGGCGCTGCCGGCCATCGCGGCTGACCTTGGCAGCACGGCCGCCGCCGCAGTGTGGATCGTCAATGCCTACCAGCTGGCGTTCGCCGCGGCCGTATTGCCGCTGGCCTCGCTCGGCGAACGGTTTGGCTACAAGCAGGTGTTCATCGCGGGACTGGCGATCTTCACGCTGGCGTCGGTCCTGTGCGCGCTTGCGCCCAACCTGCCCCTGCTGGTCGCCGCGCGCGTCCTGCAGGGACTGGGCGGCGCCTGTGTGTCGACCATCGTCCCGGCCCTGCTGCGCACCGTGTACCCGCCCTCGCAGGTCGGGGCCGGCATCGGCTACCTCGCCTTGACCGTGGCGTCGTCGGCCGCGCTGGGTCCCACCGCCGCCGCCGGTATCCTGTCGGTGGCCGGATGGCGCTGGCTGTTCGGCATCAACATCCCGATCGGCCTGCTCGCGATCGCGATGGCCGCGCGTATCCTGCCTCCCACTGCCGGCGCGCCGCGCCCGTTCGACGCCGCCGGCGCCTTGCTCAACGTGGTCGCGCTCACGCTGCTGATCGTCGGCGTCGGCGGCCTTGGCGATCCGCAAGCAAAAGCGCTGGCGATCGCCGAAATTGCGGCCGGGTGCGCCGCCGCGCTGCTGTTAGTCGTGCAGCAGCGCCGCCAGGCCGCGCCGCTGGTGCCGCTCGACCTGTTGCGCATTCCGGTGCTGCGGCTGTCCGTGGTGACCTCGATCTGCTCGTACACGGCGCAAACGATCGCCCTGCTGGCGCTGCCGTTCATGCTGGTTGCCGAGATGCACCGCAGCGCGTCCGGCACCGGCCTGCTGATCACACCGTGGCCGCTGGTCATCCTGTTTGTCGGCCCGCTGTCGGGGCGGCTGTCGGACCGCTACCGGGCCGAGCCCATCGGCGCGATCGGCCTCGCCCTGCTCGGCCTCGGCCTGCTCGCGCTGGTGATGCTGCCGCAGCAGCCGTCCACGCCCGATATCGTCTGGCGCGTCATGGTGTGCGGTATCGGCTTCGGGCTGTTCCAGACGCCCAACAACCGGCTGATGCTGACCTCTGCCCCGCAGGAGCGCAGCGGCGCCGCCGGCGGCCTGATGACGATGGCGCGCATGATCGGCATGACGCTCGGCGCCGCGCTGGCCACCATCATGCTCGACCTGTACGGCACCCGTGGCGCCCACGAAGCACTCGGCATTGCCGCCGCCGCGGCGGCGCTCGGGCTGGTCGTCGCGCTGGCGCGCACCGGCAGCCGGCGCTGACGCTTTACTGCGGCAGCGCCACCTCGACCGCCTTGGCCTCCAGCAGCCGCAGCACGACCCCGGGCTCGATCCCGACCAGATAGCCGCGCCGCCCGCCGTTGATGTAAATCTTCGGCAGGTCGAGGATGGTCTTCTCGACGTAGACCGGAATTTTCTTCCTTGTGCCGAACGGGCTGGTGCCGCCCACCAGGAAGCCGGTGTGGCGGTTCGCGACCTCGGGCTTGCATGGCTCGACCGACTTGCAGCCGGCCTGGCGCGCCAGGTTCTTGGTCGAAACCTTGCAGTCGCCGTGCATCAGCACGATCAGCGGCCGCGCCGCCTCGTCCTGCATCACCAGCGTCTTGATGACGTCATGTTCGGGCACGCCCAGTTCGCGCGACGACACCGCGGTGCCGCCGTGTTCTTCGTATTCGTAGGGGTGCTCGGAGAACGCAACCTGGTGCTGGCGCAGGAACTGCGTGGCGGGGGTTTCGGAAATGTGCTCTTTCTTGGCCATTGCCGTGATACGCTAAACGTTGAATGGAGGGGTTTCTATTATGCAGCAAGAACTTCGCTTTGCCACCTTCAACCTGTACAACCTGGCGCCGCCCGGGGTCAAGGTGTACGACAACCTCGTGCCCTTCACGCCCGAGGAGTACGAAGCGAAGATCGCCTGGAGCGCGCACCAGGTCGACCTGCTCGACGCCGACGTGATCGGCTTCCAGGAGGTGTTTTCGCAGGCCGCCCTGAAGGAGGTGCTGGCGCGCACCCGCCGCTACCGCGATGCGGTCCATCTCGGCTTCGACCCCGACCCCGCCGCCGAGCGCCTGACCCCGAGCGTGGCGCTGGTCTCGCGCCTGCCGGTCGCCGGCAGCGAGGCGCTGGCCGCCTTCCCCGCCGGGATCGCGCTGCCGCCCGGTTCGCGCAACCCCGACCGCTTCACGCGCGCCCCGCTGCATGCCGCGCTGGTGGCCTCGCCCGACCTGACCATCGACGTGGTGGTGGTGCACCTGAAGTCGCGCCGTCCCGACTACCGCAACGGCGACACCGGCGAGGACCCGCAGCTGTACGCGCTGGCCTCCCTGCGTTCGCTGATCCGGCGCGGCACCGAGGCCGCCGCGCTGCGCGTGCTGATGAGCGAGCTGGCGCGCGCCCGCAAGCGCCCGCGCGTGGTGCTGGGCGACTTCAACGACGTTGCCGACTCGGTCACCACCGGCATCGTGCTGGGCATCGGCACGCCGCTGGCCGACCGCCTGTTCGACGCCTCCCAGCTGCAGCGCCGCCAGGACCACCTGCGCGACGTCGGCTTTTCGAGCGTGCACGAAGGCCGCCACACGACCATCGACCACATCCTGGTGTCGGAAGAGTTCAACGCCGCGCTGCCCAATGCGATCGGCGAAGTGGTCGACGTGATCTACCTGAACGACCACCTCGACCTCGAGCTGCCCGAAGCGTCCGACCATGGCCAGGTGCTGGCGCGGATCCGCCTGTTCGACGAGGCGCATGGCCTCATGGACGCCGGGGTCTGAGGTCCGGCGCGCTGGACGCCACGCTGGCGTAGTAGCCCTGGTATTCGTCGCAGCCGTGCTGCTGCAGGTAGAGCAGCTGCTCGGCGTTTTCGACGCCTTCCGCAATTACCCGCAGCTTCAGGCTGCGCGCCACGGCGATGATCGCCGGGATCAGCACGGCCTCGGCCGGGGCGCGCGTGATGTCGTCGATGAAGCTGCGGTCGATCTTGAGCTTGGAGAGCGGGAAGCGGCGCAGCGACGACAGGCTGGAAAAGCCGGTGCCGAAGTCGTCGATGGTCAGGTGCACCCCGCGCGCGCGCAGCGCGTTGACGGTGTCGATCGCGTGCGGATCGCCTTTCATGATCACGCCCTCGGTGATTTCGAGGTCGAGGAACTCGGGCGCGAGACTTGAGGCGGCCAGCGCTTCGTCCACGTAGCGCACCAGGTTGTTGTGGATGAACTGGACGCTCGACAGGTTGACCGCGACGACCACCGGGAAGCCTTCGTCGCGCCAGGCGCGCGCCTGGCGGCACGCTTCGAGCAGCACCCAGCGGCCAATCGGCACGATCAGGCCCGACTCCTCGGCCACCTGCATGAACGCGTGCGGCAGCAGCAGCCCGCGCTCCGGGTGGCGCCAGCGGATCAGCGCCTCGACCCCGATCGTGTGCCCGCTGTCGATGTCGATCTCGGGCTGGTATTCGAGCATGAACTCGTCGTTGCCGAGCGCCTGGCGCAGCTGGTTCTCCAGTTGCACACGTTCGATCAGGTGCGCGTTCATCTCGGGGCTGAAGAACCGGAACTCGTTGCGCCCGCTCTGCTTGGCGTGGTACATCGCGACATCGGCGTGGTGCAGCAGCGTTTCCACATCGGCGCCGTCGCCGGGACCGAGCGCGATGCCGATCGACGCCGACAGCGCGATGTCCTGCCCGGCAAAGCGGACCGGCTTGGCCACCGCGTGCATTACCGCGGACGCCACGTGCGCCGCCTGGTCGGCGCCGCCGATATCGGCCAGCAGCACCACGAATTCGTCGCCGCCGATCCGGCTCACCGTATCGACGCCGCGCACGCTGTGGACCAGGCGTGCCGCGACTTCCTTGAGCACCGCGTCGCCGGCCTGGTGGCCGAACGAATCGTTGATCGCCTTGAAGTGGTCGAGATCGACGAACAGCAGCGCGAACTGGCTGCGCTGGCGGCGCGCCTTGGCCAACGCCTGCTGCACCCGGTCGATGAACAGCAAGCGGTTCGGCAGGTCGGTCAGCGCATCGTGCTCGGCCAGGTGGCGCGTCTGTTCTTCGGCGAGCTTGCGCGCGGTGATGTCGGACAGGACCGCCATGTAGCTGACGATCTGCCCGCCGGCCTCGCGGATCGCGGTAAGGGCCGCCTCGGCCGGGTAGGTATCGCCATTCCTGCGCACGCTGGTGATTTCGCCCTCCCAGTGGCCCTGCTCGGCCACGCGCTCCCATATCTGCCCGTAGAACGCGGCGTCGTGCACGCCCCAGCGCAGGCTGGGTACTTCCATCCCGAGCACCTCGGTCGGCAGGAAGCCGCTGATGTCGGTGAACGCGCGGTTCACCGCCAGCACCCGGTACCCGCGGTCGATCAGCAGGATCGCGTCGCGCGCGTTTTCGAATACCTGGGCGGCCTGCCGCAGCGAGCTTTCGAGTGCCTTGCGCGCGCTGATATCGATATCGATGCAGAACACCTGCGGCGGCAGGCCTTCGCGCATGACCGGGAACTGGCACGACTGCAGCCAGCGCCGCCTGCCGTCGGCCAGCGCCACCTGCCAGTCGCGCGGCGCCGTCGCTAGCCCGCTGCGCCAGATCCCGGCGACCGCCTGGTCGAACTCGCGCTGCGTGTCCAGGCGCGAGACCAGGCTGGCGAGCGGCTTGCCGATCGCATCCGGCGCCGCGATGCCGAACAGCTCGGCGCAGGCCTGGTTCCAGAAGCGCACGACGCCATCGGCATCCAGGCTGTGCACCGCCACCCCGGGCGCCAGTTCGACGGCGGCGACGACGCGGTTCACCCACTCGAGCGCGTCGCGCACCGGGCCTGCGGGCAGCGCGGAGAATGACGGGGCGGGGGGTTGTGCGCTCACGACGATGGTTCCCTTGTCGTTCGGAAAGAAGGGCGCGGCTCGAACCGCGGCGCCAGCCATCGGCCATTCTTGTCTACTCATATGCATGAGTGCTTGTGCCGCCGCAAAGCACAGGCGTGCGATTCGTTTCGCTTTTGGCAAGCTTTGCGCTTTGTCCGGTATTTCTGCATTCCGTCGCGTCCAAATCACGGCCCGTCGCATTCCGATGGCAGCCCAACTTGTCTTTTTCTATAGTCGCCTCATGCGCCTGGGGCTCCATCTTGTGAGAGGAGCACAGGCGCCCCCGACACCTCCACGCTTCCACACAAGAAAAACGCCATGAAAATCGAAGCCATCCCGCTGACTCCCCCGATTGCCACCCGGCGCCGCTGGCGCAAGCCGGCCATTGGCCTGGCCGTCGTCCTGCTCGCAGGCGGCGGCTGGGCGGCCTGGCACGCGCGCGCCACGCCGGCGCCCGCCGCCCAGGCCAAGGCCGCGCCCGCGGTCCTGGTCCAGGAGCTGTCGCAGAACGACGTCGCCGTCGTGCAGGCGCGCGAACTGGCGCTCAGGCTCCCGCTGTCCGGCGCGCTGGCGCCGCTGGCGCAAGCGACGGTCAAGTCCAAGGTATCGGGGGTGGTGCTCGACACCACGGTGCAGGAAGGGATGAAGGTCGCAGCCGGCCAGGTCATCGCGCGGCTCGACGCGGCCGACCACCGCGCGCGCGTGGCGCAGCAGCAGGCCGCGCTCGACGAAGCCAACGCCCGGCTGTCGCTGGCGAAGAAGAACAGCGCCAACAGCCAGGCCCTGCTCAAGCAGAACTTCATTTCGCAAAGCGCGCATGACACGACCCAGAACAGTGTCGACCTGGCGCAGGCGGCGGTGGACTCGGCCAGGGCCCAACTCGAGATCGCGCGCATCGCCCTCGCCGACGCCACCATCCGCGCGCCGTTCGCCGGCGTGGTCAGCAAGCGCTTCGTGCAGGGCGGCGACAAGGTGTCGCCCGACGCGCCGGTGGTCGGCCTGGTCGACCTGCGCGAGCTGACCCTGGAAGCGCAGGTGCCTGCCTCCGACATCCCGCGCGTGAAGGTCGGCCAGGAGGTGCGCTTCAAGGTCGACGGCTTCGACCAGCGCCAGTTCGGCGGCAAGGTGGCGCGCATCAGCCCGACCACCGAGGCCGGCTCGCGCGCGATGATCGTGTACGTCAGCGTCGCCAATCCCGACGGCGCGCTGCGCGGCGGGATGTTCGCCAAGGGCGACATCACGACCGACAAGTCGCAGCCGCATCCGCAGGTGCCGATCGCGGCGCTGCGCCAGGACAAGGGCCGTGAAGTGGTGTACCGGGTCGAGGGCGGCCAAGTGGTGGCGCAGCCGGTCCGGCTTGGCATGCGCAACGAGGACGAAGGCATGGTGGAGGTGCTCGACGGCCTCGCGCCCGGCGCCACCGTGATCTCGGCAAAGCTGGACGGCGTCAAGCCGGGCAGCAAAGTGAAGCTGGCCAGCCCTGCCCCGGCCGCCCCCGCCGACAAGAAAGGCTGAGCCATGTGGATCACCCGAACCAGTATCAGGAACCCGGTCTTCGCGACCATGGTGATGGTCGCGCTGATGGTGCTCGGCCTGTACTCCTACCGCAGCCTGGGCGTCGAGAGCATGCCCAACGTCGAGATCCCGCAGGCCTGGGTCGAGGTGTCCTACCCCGGCGCCTCGCCCGAGCAGGTCGAGAACGACGTCACCCGGCCGCTCGAGGAAGTGGCGAACACGGTCAGCGGCATCAAGACCATCCGCAGTAACTCGTGGGAAGGACGCGCCGGCCTGGCGCTCGAATTCCAGCTCGAGGCCGACATGGACCGCGCGATCCAGGACCTGCGCGACAAGGTCGGCCGGGTGCGCGCGACCTTCCCGCGCGAAGTCAAGGAGCCGATGATCCTGCGCCAGGACGGCGAGAACAACGCCGCCGTGGTGCTGCTGTCGCTGACGTCGAAGGAGCGCAGCCTGCGCGACCTGTCGTCGCTGACCGAACAGGTGATCGTCAAGCGCCTGCAAAGCGTGGCCGGGGTCGGCGAGATCCGCATCAACGGCAAGACCAACCGCCAGATCCTGGTCTCGATCAAGCCCGAGCAGCTGCACAGCATGCACATCGGGATCGACGAGGTGCTGCGCGCGATCCAGGCCACCAACGCCAATCTCCCGGCCGGTAACATCAGCTACGGGACCAGCGAGCGCCTGGTGCGCATCGAGGGCAAGATGAAGCAGGCGCGCGACTTCAACGGCATCATCGTCGCGCGCCGTGCCAGCGGTCCGGTGTACCTGAGCCAGGTGGCCGAGGTGGTCGACGGCGAGCAGGAAGAACAGTCGATCTCGCGCGTCAACGGCGAGCGCGCGGTCTCGCTGCAGATCACCAAGGTGCAGGACGCGAACACGGTCGAAGTCGGCAACGGCATCAAGCGCGCCATCGACGAGCTGCGCAAGTCGACGCCTGGCGACGTCCAGTTCCGCATCCTCGACGACCGCGCCAGGACGGTGCAAAGCCAGCTCGATAACGTCAAGGAGACCATCGCCGAAGGCGCGATCCTGACCATGGTGATCGTGTTCTTCTTCCTGCATTCGTGGCGCAGCACGGTGATCACCGGCCTCACGCTGCCGATCTCGGTGCTGGCCAGCTTCGTCGCGATGAAGTATTTCGGCTTCACGCTCAACTTCCTGACGCTGATGGCGCTGTCGCTGTGCATTGGCCTGCTGATCGACGACGCCATCGTGGTGCGCGAGAACATCGTGCGCCACCTCGGCATGGGCAAGGGCCACGTCAGGGCCGCCGAGGACGGCACCAACGAGATCGGCCTCGCGGTCATGGCGACCACCTTCGCGATCGTCGCCGTGTTCGTGCCGATCGCCTTCATGAAGGGTATCATCGGCCGCTTCTTCCTGCAGTTCGGGATCACGGTGGCGGTGGCGGTGCTGGTGTCGCTGTTCGTCAGCTTCACGCTCGACCCGATGCTGTCGTCGGTCTGGCCCGACCCCGCCAGGAACCGCTTCAAGTACCTGCCCTGGCTCGGCCGCCTGATGGACCGGGTCGAACGCGCGATCGAGCGCGTGCACGGCTGGTACGCCAGGGTGCTGGCACTGGCCCTCGCGTGGCGCAAATCGACGCTGGCGCTGGCGCTGGCC
>JBJMVW010000003.1:0-7376 GCA_045810465.1 Massilia sp.
CGCCGCGGATCGAGCAGCGCCAGGCCCAGGTCGGCCGCGTACGACAGGTCGCGCGTCCAGACGTAGTGCCACTTCTCGCCGGTCTCGAAACAATCGCAAGGAATGGCGGCATTGCCGTTGTAGTTACCGTCCCTGATCTGGCTTACCGAATCCTGCATCATCTCGGCGCCGGCGAGCGCGAACAGCGCATCGAATGCGAGGCTGCCGCTTCGTGCCTGCGGCAGCGTGTCCGGTTCGGTGTAGCTCACGTGCTGCGGCCCCGGATCGCGCAGCTGCAGCGTGGTCGATTGGACGTAAGTGCGCAGCGGCGCCGCGGCGTCGAGCGTGGAAAAGAGGGCGGTTTCCTGCTTGCCGTCGTGCGTGGGCCACCTCAGCGCGACGCTGGGCCTGCCCTCGTGGGGATCGGTGGCGGATGCTGGTTGCGCCCGCTCGACCAGGACCACGCGGAGCACGGGCGCGGCCGGGTCGGCGGCATCGACGCTGAAGCGGTACACGGCGGTCTGCCGGACGAACAGGTAGTCCTCGGGACCGGGATGGGTGTCCATCTTGTAGGGCGAGCCAGGCGTGACGGACACGCTGGCGCCAGGGTCGATGACCCACTCGGCGCTCCAATCCTTGCTGCCGACCTTGAAAGCGTGGTTGCCAGGGCTGAGCAGGATATCGGCCTGGTACAGGCCATTGCCCTTATCAGTGAGCAGGTTGTCGGTGCCCCAGCCGTTGAAGGCGCCGCGGATGTAGATCTGGTGCGCGAGCGGCGCGGTATCGGCTGCGAAGGCGGGAGCGAAGGCGAGGGCGGCGGCGAGGGCGATGGCGGTGCGGTTCATCATATTTATTTGTCGGCAGGGTGCACACCCTGCTTAGAGTTCGAGTATGAGGGCCGATTTTGCAGGCAGCTTCAGTTCCGTCGTCAGGTCGTACGTCTTCCCCGTCAACACGTCGATGCCCGCGGCGGCGCCTTGCAGCATCTCGCGAAAGCGCGCCGTTGGCAGCCTGGCTTCCTTCGCATTGTTATTCAACGCGACCATCACCTTTTTGCTGCCGTCGTAGCGGAAGTAGACGTAGCTGTTCTCCTCGGGCCCGTAATGCATCAGCTTCCCGCGATGGATCACCGGCTGCCCCTTGCGCCAGTTGACCAGCTTTTTCACGAAGGCCTGCGCCTCGCGCTGCTGAGCGCCGAGGCCAGCGCCGGTGAACGCGTTGACCTGGTCGCCCGCCCAGCCGCCGGGGAAGTCGCGCCGGTAGCTCGCATCGTCGCGCTCTTTGGTGGCGCTGGTCATCAGGATCTCGTCCCCGCTATAAAACTGCGGGATGCGCGGCATCGTCATCAGGAAGACCAGGTTCATCTTGTAGCGGTCGAGGTCTTCGCCCACCATGCTGAACATGCGCGCCATGTCGTGGTTGCCGTCGAACAGGACCAGGTTGCCCGGATTGGGGTAAAGGTAGTCGAGCGACAGCGTCTCGTACACGTCGTTGAACACGTTGCGCCCGTCCTTGTCGGCCAGCGCGGTGCGCATCGCTTCCGTCAGCGGGAAGTCCATCATGCCCGGCATCGAGCTCGCATAGCCGTCGAAGTTGGCTTTGCCCTTCTGCCAGCGCGCGACCACAGGCGGCAGCTTGGTCCATTCTTCGCCGACCATGTTCAGGTTCGGGTACTCGTCCATCAGGCGCCCCGTGTACGCGCTCAGGAACGCCCCGTCGGAGTAGCTGAAGGTGTCGATGCGCAGCCCCGACAGCCCGGCGTATTCGATCCACCAGATGTTGTTCTGGATGAGGTAGTTGGCGACCAGCGGATTGGCCTGGTTCATATCGGGCATGCCGCGGCTGAACCAGCCGGTCGTGAAATTGCGCCCGTCTTCGCGCGACGCGTACGGATCCTGCACCGCGACCCGGTGGTGCTGCGTCGGGACGTATTTGCCGCCGTGGTTGATCCAGTCTGGCGTCGGCAGGTCCTTCATCCACCAGTGTTCGCTGCCGATGTGCGACAGCACCACGTCCTGGATCAGGCCGATGCCGTGCTTGCGTGCTTCGCGCGACAGGCGCAGGTAGTCCTCGTTGCTGCCGTAGCGCGGGTCGATCCTGTAATGATCGGTGGCCGCGTAGCCGTGGTAGGAAAAGGCGGGAGCGGCGTTTTCGACCAGTGGCGTTGGCCACAGCTGGGTGAAGCCGAGGCCCGCGATGTAGTCGAGATGGTCGACGATGCCCTGGATGTCGCCGCCGTGCCGCGCATGGCCGACCGTGCGGTCGGCCTTGTCGACCAGTCCCGGCGCGCTGTCGTTGGCCGGGTTCCCGTTGGCGAACCGGTCCGGCATCACCTCGTAGATTGCGTCGCTGCTGTTAAAGCCGAGGCGCTGCGCCGACCCCTTGTCGCGCGCCAGCAGCCGGTAACTGTATTGGGCGCTGCGGCCGGCGCCCTTGAACCGGATATCGAAAGCGCCCGGCGCCGCGTCATCGCCGATCACCAGGTCGACGAACAGGTAGTTGCGGTTGGCGACCCGGGTTACCGAAACCACCCGCACACCCGGATAGTCGAGCGCGGGTTCGAGGTCGGCGATGCGGTCCCCATGCACCATCAGCTGGAGCGCCTTGTTGTGCATCCCGGTCCACCAGAAGGGCGGCTCGACGTGCTCGAGCGCTGCCGCCGATGCGGGCAGCGCGTATAGCCAGGCGGCGCCGATGACAAGGCTGCCGAGGGTCTTCTTCATGTTCGTCTCCGGGATTGAGGGCATCCGTAGTCCAACTACATCCTTACGCCTGAGGAAAGTCTGCTGCGTCGCTGCTTCGTCGTCGTTGTGTTGTCTGGAGAGTACTATGAAAGCTCGGCTGTATCAACGCGCGGCTTGCTGCCCGGCGCTAGTTTTAGTACAGCCGCCTGGGCGCGGCCATCGCATCGATCACGCTGCAAAACGTGCATTCGGCAGCCCAATGAGGGGAATTTGTAGTACGACTACAGCGTTGCTTACGCGTCGCTGTAGCCGAAATACAACGGAAGACGCCCTCATTCTACGTCTTCTTTCTAAAAACCCCGGTTTGGCGTAGTGATAATGAACTCTCGTTGACAGTGAATCTAGTTTTAGTACAAAATTCTTAACAGAACGTCTAAGAACGTTGCTTCAGGCTCCCGTGTGGTTGGTGCATCGGCTGTCTTTCGGGAAAAGTGTGGTTCTGATAAGAATTGAGGGGACAAATGAAAATATTCGCAAGCAAGCGCGCCGCCCGCACGCGGGCCGGCAGCCTTGTGTTCAAGCTGAGCCCGGTCGCAGCAGGTTGCACCGTTTTCCTGTCGGCGTTGGCCGCCAACGTCTACGCGCAGGAAACCGGTAGCCAGGCCGTCGGCCAGGCCACCTCGGACCAGGGGGCGACCAGCACCGCACCGGCGGTGATTCCGTCGGTGACCGTGACCGGTATCCGCCAGGGCATCGAAGCCGCCATCTCGATCAAGAAGAATTCCTCCTCCATCGTCGAGGCGATTTCGGCGGAAGACATCGGCAAGCTGCCAGATTCGAGCGTCGCCGAATCGATTTCGCGCCTGCCTGGCGTGACCGCACAGCGTAGCCGTAACTCCGGCAAGGCATCCGACATTTCGGTGCGCGGCCTGTCCCCAAGCTTCAACGGCACCCTGCTCAATGGGCGCGAGATGGCCTCCACCGGCAACGCGCGCAGCCCCGAGTTCGACCTGTTCCCGGCCGAGTTGATGGGCTCCGTCGTGATCTACAAGACTCCTGATGCCAGCGTGATCGGCCAAGGCCTGGCCTCGACCATCGACCTGCGCACCGTGCAGCCGCTCGACTTCGGCAAGCGGGTGCTCGCCGCCAGCGTCAAGAAGACGCGGCTCGGCGTGCGCTCCGGCTCGGACGAGGGCGAGGGCAAGCGCTACACCTTCTCTTACATCGACCAGTTTGCGAACCGTACCCTCGGTGTCGCCTTCGGCCTGACCAAGTACAACGAAGACGGCGGCGGCCAGCGGAAATTCAACTCCTGGGGTGGCTGGACCGCGACCCTGAAGGACAGCAACAACCAGGACGTCAAGCTGCCGGGCGGCTTCACCTCCGATACCGAAACCGGCCACTACGACCGTGACGGCGCGTTCGCCTCGCTGCAGTACCGGCCGAACAAGAACTTCCGCTCGACTGTCGACCTGTTCTACTCGTCGGGCACCAACACGCTCAAGAAGACCGGCCTCGAAGGCGCGGTTGGCGGCGACACCCAGGGCGCCTACGACCCGGCCGGCGTGCTGCAGAACCTGGTCGTGCAAAACGGCGTGGCCACCAGCGGCACGCTGACCAACTTCAAGGGCGTGGTGCGCAACCACATCGAAGGGGCCGAAGACGACCTGAAGACGATCGGCTGGAGCAACGAGCTCAAGATCAACGACTGGACCACGTCCGCCGACCTGACCTGGTCGAAGGCCACCAAGCAAAGCTCGCGCTACGAGACCACCGCCGGCCAGCCTGGCAACGCCGCAATCCTCGACACCATCTCGTGGTCCGGCTTCAATGGCGGGAACTTCACGGACGTAGCCTGGAAGCCGGGCTTGAACTACAGCGACCGCAACGTGGTCAAGCTGACCGACGTCGACGGCTGGTCCGGCGGCGTGTCGTCGCCGCAGGCTGGCTATGTGGCCCTGCCGCATGTGGAAGATACGGTCAAGTCGATGCGCCTGACCGCCAGGCGCGCGGTGGAGTTCGGGCCGATCGCCAATGTGGCGTTTGGCTATAACTACACGGTCCGCGACAAGTCGCGCACCGGTGACGAAGGCCGCCTGGTGATCAAGGGCGGCGACCCGTACGGCACCGCCCCTGTGCCGGGCAGTACCACCGCGATCGCCGGCACCATCGGCGTCCCGGTGGTGTCGTGGAACCCGATGGGATCCCTGGGCACGATCTATGAGATGGCCGGGAAAGTCGATGCCGACATCCTGAACAAATTCTGGAGCGTCAACGAGAAGGTCAACACCACCTACCTGATGGGTGACCTGGATGGCGAACTGGCCGGCCTGCGCTACCGCGGTAACGTCGGTACCCAGCTGGTGTACACCCAGCAGACCGGCGGCGGCTACTCGGTCGACCTGTCCAAATGCACCGGCAACACGGCAGCGAGCTGCCCTGCGAAGCGCATAGAGGATGGCGCCAACTACTGGGATGTGCTGCCGAGCGCGAACGTCTCGTTCGACCTGACCAATGACCAGGTGCTGCGCCTCGGCGTGGCCAAGGTGCTCTCGCGCGCCAACCTGGACGACCTGCGCGCCAGCGGTAACTTCTCGGTCAATAACAGCGGACCGTTCCCGCTCCTGACCGGCAGCGGCGGTAACGCCAAGCTGAAGCCGTTCCGCGCCAAGGCCTTCGACATCTCGTACGAGAAGTACTTCGGCAAGAAGGGCTATATCAGCGTGGCCGGCTTCTACAAGAAGCTCGATACCTACATCCTGCGCGCGCCGCGTGCGTTCGACTTCGGTCCACTCGTGACGCCGACCACGCCGCTGCCGCTGTCCGGACCGTACGCCGGCAAGACCGAAGGCCTGCTGACCCAGCCGGTGAACGGCGAGGGTGGCAACATCCACGGCTTCGAGGTCGCGGTCAACGTGCCGTTCTCGATGGTGAGTACTTACCTGGATGGCTTCGGCGTCATGGTGAACCACTCCGATACCTCGAGCGCGGTCGAGCTGCCAGCCTTCGGCTTCGCCAATGTGCAGTCGCCCAAGCTGACGATCCCGCTGCCCGGCCTGTCCAAGAAAGTGACCAACCTGCGCCTGTACTACGAGAAGGCCGGCTTCCAGATCGCTGCCGCGGCGCGCAAGCGTTCGGACTTCCTGGGCCAGGTCTCGGACTTCCAGGACAACCAGCAGCTCACCTTCATCAAGGGCGAGACCATCGTGGACCTGCAGATGTCGTATGAATTCCAGGCCGGCGCGCTCAAGGGCCTGTCGCTGTACGCCCAGGCGAACAACTGGAACAACGCCCCGTACAATGAGTTCACCGAAGATCCGGGATCGGTCACCAGCCGCACCATCTACGGCCGTAGCTACCAGTTCGGCCTCGGCTACAAGTTCTAAGATCGTCCGGCGGTCTACAATACAACCCCTGCGGGCCTCGGCCCCGGGGGTTTTTTATTGAAGTGGCTCTGACCCATGAATGAGAACATGCAGAACCTGGCAATCAAGGACATCGTCATCGTCGGCGGCGGCACCGCGGGCTGGATGACCGCGGCGGCGCTGTCGACCATCCTCGGCGGCCGCTACAACATCCGGCTGGTCGAATCGGACGACATCGGCATCGTCGGCGTCGGCGAGGCCACGATCCCGATGATCCAGCGCTTCAACCAGGTGGTCGGCATCGACGAACAGGAGTTCATGCGCGAGACGCAGGGCACCTTCAAGCTGGGTGTCGAATTCGTCAACTGGGGCAAGCTGGGCGAGCGCTACATGCACGGCTTCGGGCGCTTGGGCCAGGACCTGGCCAGGGTGCCGTTCGACACGTACTGGAAAAAGATGCGCCGCCTGGGCATGGCGGCGCCACTCGAACAGTATTCGATCACGCGCATGGCGGCCAAGGCCAACAGGTTCATGCCGGCCCGGCACGACGTGCCGAACTCCCCCCTTGGCGACATCACCTATGCCTACCACTTCGACGCCAGCCTGTACGCGCGCTACCTGCGCAAGCTGTCGGAGAGCCGCGGCGTGGTGCGCATCGAGGGCAAGATCGCACGCGCGACGCAGCGCGAAGGCGACGGCTTCATCGACGCGGTGGTACTTGAAAACGGCGCCCGCGTGGAAGGCGAGTTGTTCATCGACTGCTCGGGCTTCCGCGGCCTCTTGATC
Source organism: Massilia sp. (assembly GCA_045810465.1). Taxonomy (GTDB): domain Bacteria; phylum Pseudomonadota; class Gammaproteobacteria; order Burkholderiales; family Burkholderiaceae_D; genus Telluria. The sequence goes on from JBJMVW010000003.1 coordinate 6,815, forward strand.
GAGCAGGCCCTGGCTACCGGTTACGAGGACTGGAGCCACTGGCTGCCGGCCGACCGCGCGCTGGCGGTGCCGTGCGAATCGGTCAGCGCGCTGACGCCGTACACGCGCGCGACCGCGCACAAGGCCGGCTGGCAGTGGCGCATCCCGCTGCAGCACCGCACCGGCAACGGGCATGTCTACTGCAGCCGCTACATCAGCGACGACGAGGCGACGGCCACGCTGCTGGCTAACCTCGACGGCAAGGCGCTGGCCGATCCGCGGCTGATCCGGTTCACCACCGGGATGCGCAAGCAGGCATGGAACCGCAACGTGGTCGCGATCGGCCTGGCCGGCGGCTTCCTCGAGCCGATCGAGTCGACCAGCATCCACGTGATCCAGTCGACCATCCAGCGCCTGATCGACTTCTTCCCGGACCGCGGTTTCAACCGGGTCGACGTGGACGAGTTCAATCGCCAGTCGCGCTTCGAGTTCGAAACCATCCGCGACTTCATCATCCTGCACTACCACCTGAATCAGCGCACCGATTCCGAATACTGGAGCGCATGCGCGAACATGGCGGTCC
>JBJMVW010000004.1:0-39231 GCA_045810465.1 Massilia sp.
AATACAGCAGGTTCGCGCGCGGCACGTGGGTGGTGCACACCGGTTTGCATTTCCCGCAGCGGAGGCAGTCCTTGACGCTGTTGGCGATGTCGCCGATATCGCTCTGCTGCATGATCAGCGACTCGTGGCCCATCAGGCCGAAGGACGGCGTGTAAGCGTTGCGCAGGTCGGCGTAGGCGGTTTCGCTGTTGAGCAGCTTGCCCTTGTTGAAGCGGCCTTCCGGGTCGATGCGCAGCTTGTAGTCGCGGAATTCGCCGATCTCGTCATCGGTAAGGAATTCGAGCTTGGTGATGCCGATGCCGTGCTCGCCCGAGATCACGCCGTCCAGCGAACGCGCGAGCTTCATGATGCGCTCGACCGCCTTGTGCGCGTCCTGCAGCATCGCGTAGTCGTCCGAGTTCACCGGCAGGTTGGTGTGCACGTTGCCGTCGCCGGCGTGCATGTGCAGCGCGACGAACACGCGCGAACGCAGCACGCGCTTGTGGATCTCGGCGGCTTCGTCGAGGATCGGCTTGAACGCGGCGCCGTTGAACAGCTGGCGCAGCGGCGCGCGGAGCTCCTGCTTCCACGAGACCCGCACCGTATGGTCCTGCACCACGTCGAACAGGGTCGCATCCGGCTGCTGGGCGAGGCGCGCCATGAACGCGGGCGCAAGATGTTCGAGTCCGTATTCCTTCAGCTGGCCGCCACAATCGCCGAGGCGCTGGTCGAGGTTGGCCAGCAGCCAGCGCCAGCGCGCGGCCACCGCCGCCAGCAGCTCTTCGGCCTGCTGCGGGCGGTCGCCCAAAACCTCGTCGTAGTCGACACCCTCGCCGGTGGCGTCGTCGCTCTTGGTGATCGGCAGCCGGCCGGCGCCAATGTACGCATGCAGTTCTTCGACCAGCTTCAGCTTGTTCTTGATCGACAGCTCGATGTTGATGCGCTCGATGCCGTCGGTGTACTCGCCCATCCGGTTCAGCGGGATCACCACGTCTTCGTTGATCTTGAAGGCGTTGGTGTGCCTGGCGATGGCGGCGGTACGGGCGCGGTCGAGCCAGAACTTCTTGCGCGCTTCCGGGCTCACGGCGACGAAGCCTTCGCCGACGCGGGTATTCGCGAGGCGCACCACTTCGGATGCGGCCAGCGCGACCGCGTTCTCGTCGTCGCCGACGATGTCGCCGAACAGCGCCATCTTGGGCAGCGTGCCGCGCTTCGATTTGGTCGCGTAGCCGACCGCGCGCAGGTAGCGCTCGTCGAGGTGCTCGAGGCCCGCCAGGCGCAGCGTGGCGAACCCCTCGCCCTGTTTCGGCAAGCCGTCGAGGTAGTCCTTGATCTCGACAATCGATGGAATCGCGTCGCGCGCCTGGCCGAAGAATTCGAGGCAGACGGTGCGCGTATGCTTGGGCATCTTGTGCAGGATCCAGCGCGCCGACGTGATCAGGCCGTCGGTGCCCTCTTTCTGGATGCCCGGCAGGCCGGACAGGAATTTGTCGGTCACGTCCTTGCCCAGGCCCTCCTTGCGGAACTTGCGGCCTTCGATGGCCAGGGTCTCGGTGCGAAACGGCTCGCCCTTCGCCGCGCCACGTGGGCTTGGATGGGTCCATTCGAGCTTGAAGGTGGCGGTCGGCGCGTCGTGGATCTTCGACAGGTTGTGGCCGATGCGGGTGACTTCGAGCCAGTCGCCGTTCGGGTCGACCATGCGCCACGAGGCCAGGTTGTCGAGCGCGGTGCCCCACAGGACCGCCTTCTTGCCGCCCGCGTTCATCGCGATGTTCCCGCCGATGCAGGAGGCGTGCGCCGAGGTCGGGTCGACCGCGAACACGAAGCCGGCCTTTTCGGCCGCTTGCGACACCACCTGGGTGACCACGCCGGCGCCGGTCCAGATGGTCGCGTAGTCGCGGTCGACGCCGGGCAGCGCGGTCATCTCGACCGGGCCGATGCCGATCAGTTTTTCGGTATTGATCACGGCCGACATCGGGGTGAGGGGGATCGCGCCGCCGGTGTAACCGGTGCCGCCGCCGCGCGGGATGATGGTCAGCCCCAGTTCGATACAGCCCTTGACCAGGCCGGCCATTTCCTCTTCGCTGTCGGGCAGCACGACCAGGAACGGGTATTCGACGCGCCAGTCGGTGGCGTCGGTCACGTGCGAGACGCGGTGCATGCCGTCGAAGCGGATGTTGCGCTTGTCGGTGTAGCGGCCGAGGACCTTCTGGGCGCGCTTGCGCAGGTCGTAGGTATCGCGGAATTCGCGCGCGAAGTCGTCGACCGCGCGCCGCGCCGCCGCCAGCAGCTGCTCGACCGCTGCGCTGCGCGCGTCGGCCGCCGCCGCATCGCCGCCATCGGTGCCGTCCACCGTCAGCCGGCGCTTGTCGACTTCGGCCAGGCGGTGATGCAGCGCGTCGATCAGCTTCTGGCGCCGCTTCGGGTTGTCGAGCAGGTCGTCCTGCAGGTAGGGATTGCGCCGCACCACCCAGATATCGCCCAGCACTTCGTACAGCATCCGCGCCGAACGCCCGGTCTGGCGCGCGCCGCGCAGCTCGTCGAGCAGCTGCCAGGACGATTCGCCCAGCAGCCGGATCACGATTTCGCGGTCCGAGAACGAGGTGTAGTTGTACGGGATCTCGCGCAGGCGGGTCGGCGCGTTATCTTCGAGAAGGGCGTGGATGTGTGCGGGTGCGTTCATTGGATGCTTTTCTGCTGGCTGACTGACCCCAAAAAGGATATTCATTCTAGCTTATTGCGTTGCACCACGCTGATGGTCCGCCATTTCGACAAGCTCTGTTAACGGAATGAAATTGACCAGGCAGGCTCATCTTGCAAAGTTTATTTGCATAAAGCGCCTCCCGTGCGCGGGAAATGCGGCTGCCGCGTTGGCGGGCCGAAGGCTCAGATCGTGCGCCGGGGCCCGCTACCGAGACGTTAGGATAATGGACATCGGATGACGCTGCGGACAATTACCAAAGAAAAAACGGTCCTTGCGTCGCAACACAAGCAGCGGCAACCGCGATTCCCCGTCAGACAAGGAGAAACCCATGCAGAGCATGTCCTTCGACCGCTCCCGTGCCTTGTTCGAACAAGCAGGCCGGGTCATCCCGGGCAGCGTGCATGTCGGCGGCACCCCGCTGTTCCCGCCCGGGCAGGCGCCGATCTACTTCGAGCGCGGGAACGGCTGCCGCATCTGGGACGTCGACGCCAACGAGTACATCGATTACATCATGGCCTACGGCGCCATCCTGCTCGGCTATGCCAACCGCGAGGTGGATGACGCCGCGTTCGAGCAGGTCCGGCGCGGCAAGCTGCTGTCGCTGAACCATCCGCTGCACCAGAAGTTCATGGAAGAAGTGCTGGCGCGCTTCCCGGCGGCCGAGATGGGGTTTTTCATGAAGACCGGCTCGGAAGCCACCACCGCGGCGGTGCGCATCGCGCGCCGCTTCACAGGGCGCCACAAGCTGGTGCGCTGCGGCTTCCACGGCTGGCACGACTGGTGTTTCCCGGACGATGGCTCGGTCCCGGCCGGACTGGCCGGGCAGGTGCTGAAGCTGGCCGACATCGGCGCCGAAGGGCTGCAGCCGATCCTGTCGGCCAACCGCGGACAGGTGGCGGCCGTGATCGTCGCGCCCGAAACGGTACTGCCGCTGGCGCGCGAACCGCTCCAGGCGATGCTCGACATCGCGCACCGCCATGGCGCGCTGTTCATCCTGGACGAGGTAAAAACCGCCTGCCGCGCGCCCGGCGGCTCAATCCAGCGCCACCTGGACATCGCGCCCGACATCACGACCCTGAGCAAGGGCCTGGGCAACGGCTGGCCCGTCTCGGCCGTGATCGGCCGCGCCGAGGTGATGCGCGCGGGCGAGGACATCCACCTGTCGGCAACCTACCACGGCGACTCGGCGGCTGTGGCCGCGGCCCTGGCGTGCATGCAAATCATCGACCGTGAGGACGTGCCGGCATACGTCGACCGCCTCGGCCAGCGCCTGATCGACGGCCTGAACGCGGTCGTGACGCGGCACGGCGCTCCGGCGCGCGCGTACCCGGAACCGATTGCCGCCATGCCCTTCCTGGCGTTCACCCATCCGGACCAGGCGACGAACGAGGCGCTGCGCCGCGCCTTTTACGGTGCGATGTTCGGGCAAGGCATCCTGCTGCATCCTCGCCATCTCTGGTACACCACGCTGGCCCACACCGTCGACGACATCGACCGCACCGTGGCCGCCGCCGACCGGGCGATGGGGCTGGCCTGCGTCCAACTCGCCGATTGACAAGGCAATGCGATGGACGCAGTGCTAACCGAGGACCCGGCCGAGCAGCTCGCCGATGCGCTTCCAGGCGCCGTCCGGCACGTACAGCAGGGTCCCGGTCATGACGATGTAGCGCGCCAGCTTGCCGATGGCCATGTAGCCGACGCTGGGCCAGAACGGCAGGTGCAGCCAGCCCGCCAGCGTGCACAGCGGGTCGCCGATGCCGGGCACCCACGACAGCAGCATGGTCTTGGAGCCGTAGCGCGCCAGCCAGGCGAACCAGCGGCTCTGGCGCTCTTTCGCGAACGCGACCTTGGCGCGGTAGCCGATCGCATAATCAACCGCGCCGCCGAGCGTGTTGCCGACGGTGGCAACCAGCACCGCCGGCCAGAACATCGCCACGTTCGCCTTGACCACGGCGAACACCGCCGGCTCCGAGCCGAGCGGCAGCAAGGTGGCGGACACGAAACTGATCAGGAATACGGAAGTGAGCCCGACTGTCGGGGCGGCAAGGACTTTGAGCAGCCAGAGGACAGCGGTTTCGATCATCGGGGGTTGGCGAGCGGGGGCTGAAGTCGTCCATTATAATGAGGAAAACCTATCGTAACGACACGATACGACCAGCCTGCCACCCAGTGCTTCGTATCGCACTGCGCGCCCTCGGCCACTCGCCGACAAGCGTCAGTCTCGCGTCGCCCCGGAACTTCCAGAGCCCAGACTACCTCGCGCACAAGCCATGACAACCGACTACCTGAAGAAAATCCTGACCGCCCGCGTCTACGACGTGGCCCAAGAAACGCCGCTGGAACTGGCGCCGACGCTGTCGCAACGCATCGACAACCGCATTTACTTCAAGCGCGAGGACATGCAAAGCGTGTTCAGCTTCAAGCTGCGCGGCGCCTACAACAAGATGGCGAACCTGTCGCCCGAGCAGCTCAAGCGCGGCGTGATCTGCGCCTCGGCCGGCAACCACGCACAGGGCGTGGCGCTGTCGGCGGCCAGGCTCGGCTGCCGGGCGCTGATCGTGATGCCGACCACCACGCCGCAGGTGAAGATCGAGGCCGTCAAGGCGCGCGGCGGCGCGGCCGTCGAAGTGGTGCTGCACGGCGACTCGTACACCGACGCCTACCACCACGCGCAAACGCTCGAGCAAGAGCAGCGCCTGACCTTCGTGCACCCGTTCGACGACCCCGACGTGATCGCCGGCCAGGGCACCATCGGCATGGAGATCCTGCGCCAGCATTCGGGGCCGATCCATGCGATTTTCGTGGCCATCGGCGGCGGCGGGCTGATCGCCGGCATCGGCGCCTACGTCAAGCAGATCCGGCCCGACATCAAGGTGATCGGCGTGCAGACGCTGGACTCGGACGCGATGGCAAAGAGCCTGAAGGCAGGCAAGCGCGTGACCTTGCCGGACGTCGGCCTGTTCTCGGACGGCACCGCGGTACGGCTGGTCGGCGAAGAGACCTTCCGCATTGCCCAGGAAGTGGTCGACGAAGTGATCCTGGTCGATACCGACGCGATCTGCGCCGCGATCCAGGACGTGTTCCAGGACACGCGCAGCATCCTCGAGCCGGCCGGCGCGCTGGCAATCGCGGGCGCCAAGGCCTACGTCGAACGCTCGCAAATGTCGCGCGAGCCGGTGCAGGGGCAGACGCTGGTCGCGGTCGCGTGCGGCGCCAACATGAACTTCGACCGCCTGCGCTTCGTGGCCGAGCGCGCCGAGCTGGGCGAATCGCGCGAGGCGGTATTCGGGGTCACGATTCCGGAGCAGCGCGGCAGCTTCAAGCGCTTCTGCGCGCTGGTCGGGCAGCGCAACGTGACCGAATTTAACTACCGGATCAGCGACGCGCGCGAAGCGCATGTGTTCGTCGGCGTGCAGGTCGGCAGCCGCAGCGAGTCGGCCCAGCTTGCGCGCACGTTCGAGGAACACGAATTCCGCACGCTCGACCTGACCCACGACGAGCTGGCCAAGCTGCATATCCGCCACCTGGTGGGCGGAAAAAGCGCGCTGGCCAATGATGAATTGCTGTATCGTTTCGAGTTTCCGGAACGGCCAGGTGCGCTGATGCGTTTCCTCGACAGCATGGCGCCGAACTGGAACATTTCGCTGTTCCACTACCGGAACCAGGGCGGCGACGTGGGCCGCATCCTGGTTGGCCTGCAGGTGCCGCGCGACGAGATGATCGAATTCCGCCAGTTCCTGGCCAGCCTGGGTTACCGGCACTGGGACGAGAGCGCGAATCCTGTGTACAAACTGTTTTTGGGGTGATCCAGACTTTCGCGTGGGCACCCCGTGCCCACGCGAAAACATGAGTCGCCGGCACATACCGAATATGACGAACAACACCCCTGACCAATCCCCCCTCGGCAAATCCTCCGCCTACCAGGCGCACTACGCGCCGGAGCTGCTGTTCCCGATCCCGCGCCAGCAAAAGCGCGACGAGCTGGGCCTTTCCGGCACGCTGCCGTTCTTCGGCGTCGACATCTGGAACGCCTACGAAATCTCGTGGCTGAACATGCGCGGCAAGCCGCAGGTGGCGATTGCCACGATCACGGCGCCGGCCGATTCGCCCAATATCGTCGAATCGAAGTCGTTCAAGCTGTACCTCAATTCGTTCAACCAGACCCGCCTGGCCAATACCGACGCCCTGCTGGCGTTGCTGCGCGAGGACCTGTCGGGCGCATTCGGCGCGGCCGTCCACATCAAGCTGGCCACGCCCGAGGACTTCGCGAGCGTGAAGATGGGCGAACTGGACGGCCTGCTGCTCGACCGGCTCGACATCGACGTCGACCAGTACTCGCCCTCCCCTGCGCTGCTGACGGCCAACCACGCCGAAGGGCCGGTCGAGGAAACCCTGGTGTCGCACCTGCTCAAGTCGAATTGCCTGGTCACCGGCCAGCCGGACTGGGCCAGTGTGCAGATCAGGTACGCCGGGCCGCAGATCGACCAGGAAGGGCTGCTCAGGTACCTGATCGGCTTTCGCGAGCATAACGAGTTCCATGAACAGTGCGTGGAGCGCATTTTCATCGACATCCTGCGCCAGTGCAAACCGAGCCAGCTGGCGGTGTATGCCCGCTACACCCGGCGCGGCGGGCTCGACATCAACCCGTGGCGCGCCAATTTCAGCACCGGCAAACCGGCGAACCTGCGCACTGCGCGCCAATAAGCATTGGCGCCGCCTGTGCGTTTCGGGCCACACGCCCGGGAACGCGCGGGTGGCGAGCATGCGCAAGCCAGGCGTTCGAAAACTGCCTAAAATTAGTGCATCGCTGTGCGAAAAGTCGGCGGAACGTCGTTACGCCATTCGATCCGCATGACGCAGCTCGGATTTCGTGAAAGAAATTGCGGGAGGCCGGTGGTGCGGCCGATTTGGGCGCGGTTGGCGGCGTGATCACGACGGAAAGGCGAAGGCGGGCCGATGCGAAATCGAATTACACGGGCACAAAACAAGCCTATAATTCTGGCTCGCAAGGGCTTCCTGGTGCACTGCACCATTCATCGTGTGTTATGACTAACCTAAGCAAAATTTTATCGCTCGACAACGTGCTGCTCGACATCGAAGTGTCGAGCAAGAAGCGCGCGTTCGAGCAGGCCGGGCTGATCTTCGAGAACAACTGCGGCATCGCGCGTTCGACCGTGTCGGACAACCTGTTTGCGCGCGAGCGCCTCGGATCGACCGGGCTCGGGCATGGCGTCGCCGTACCGCACGGGCGCATCAAGGGCAGCAAGAGCCTGAAGGCGCCGCTGGCCGCCTTCGTGCGCCTGGCCGAGGCGATCCCGTTCGAGTCGCCCGACGGCCAGCCGGTCAAGCTGCTGTTTTTCCTGCTGATCCCGGACCACGTGACCCAGCAGCACCTCGAGATCCTGTCCGAGATCGCCGAACTGTTTTCGGACGAAGCGGTGCGCACCGCGCTGGCCACCGATCCCGACCCGAAGTCGGTGCACCAGCGCATCATCAACTGGCAACCCAGCCTGCAGGCCATGGGTTAAACTTCCGTGTGCGGCAATCTTGCCGCCACGGCTAACCTAGACAACCTCCATGCTGCAGACACCGCTGACCATCCAAAGGCTGTACGACGACAATCGCGATAGCCTGCAGCTGGGCTGGTTCGCGGGCTTTCCCGGTGGCGAACGGCTGATCTCGGGCGACGCGGTTTCGGCCGCCGACCAGGTCGGCCACCTGAACCTGATCCACCCCGGGCGGATCCAGGTGTTCGGCCACCAGGAACTCAATTACTACCACCGCCTCAAGTCCGGCTCGCGCAGCCACGTGATCGGCGAACTGATCGCGGGCGGCCCGCCGGCGCTGATCATCGCGCAGGGGCTCGAAACGCCGCCCGACATCCTCGCCATCTGCGACGAGCAGAACATTCCGCTGTTCTCGACGCCGCTGCCGGCGGCGCAGGTGATCGACTTCCTGCGCGTCTACCTGTCGAAAAAGCTGGCGCAGCGCATCATCATGCACGGCGTGTTCATGGACGTGCTGGGCGTGGGCGTGCTGATCACCGGCGATTCCGGCCTCGGCAAGAGCGAGCTGGGCCTGGAACTGATTTCGCGCAGCCACGGCCTGGTGGCCGACGACGCGGTCGAATTCTCGCGCATCGCGCCCAACATGATCGAGGGCCGCTGCCCGCCGCTGCTGCAGAACCTGCTCGAAGTGCGCGGCCTGGGCCTGCTCGACATCAAGGCGATCTTCGGCGAGACCGCGGTGCGGCGCAAGATGCGGCTCAAGCTGATCGTGCACCTGGTCCGGCGCGGCGCGCTGGAAGAGGAAGTCGAGCGCCTGCCGTTCCACTTCCCGACCGAGGACGTGCTGGGCCTGCCGATCCGCAAGGTCGTGATCCCGGTGGCGGCCGGCCGCAACATCGCGGTGCTGCTCGAGGCCGCGGTGCGCAACACGATCCTGCAACTGCGCGGCATCGATACGCTGCAGGAATTCATGGAGCGGCAGCGCCAAGCGATGAGCAGTGACTAGGTGCTGCTAAGGAGTCTGCCCTTGCAAGGGCAGACCGTTCCGCAGGCGCCGGGCAGTGCCCCACGAAACCCCTGCTCCACCAGCGCCAGGCGATGAGCAGTGACTAGGTGCTGCTAAGGAGTCTGCCCTTGCAAGGGCAGACCGTTCCGCAGGCGCGGGGCAGTGCCCCACGAAACCCCTGCTCCACCAGCGCCAGGCAATGAGCAGTGACTAGGTGCTGCTAAGGAGTCTGCCCTTGCAAGGGCAGAGCGTTCCGCAGGCGCGGGGCAGTGCCCCACGAAACCCCTGCTCCACCAGCGGCAAGCGATGAGCAGTGAGCAGTGACTAGGTGCTGCTAAGGACTCTGCCCTTGCAAGGGTCCAGGCAATGAGCAGCGACTGATCCCCAGGCGACAAAAGGCTTATTGTTGCGGTATCATCGCCGCATGCACATCGTACTCATCACCGGCATCTCCGGCTCCGGCAAATCGGTTGCCCTGAACGTCCTCGAAGACGCCGGCTACTACTGCGTGGACAACCTGCCGCCGGCCCTGCTGCCAGACCTGGTGAAGACGGTCGACGGCGAACACACGGCCAAGCTGGCGGTGGCGGTCGATGCGCGCAGTGCCGAATCGCTGGTGGAGCTGCCGATCAACGTCCGCAACCTGAAGGCCGACGGGCACGATGTCCGCGTGATGTTCCTGACCGCCAGCACGCACTCGCTGGTCGCACGCTTTTCCGAGACCCGGCGCAGCCACCCGCTGTCGCACGAATTGCGTCCCGGCCACAACCCGGCGTCGCGCCGCACCCTGATCGAATGCATCGCCGAAGAGCGCGAGCGCCTGTCGGCGATCGAGCAGCTGGGCCATGTGATCGATACCTCCGAGGCCTCGGCCAACAAGCTGCGCGCCTGGATCAGGGAGCTGGCGCAGATCGATCACGCGCCGCTGACGCTGTTCTTCGAGTCGTTCGCGTTCAAGGTCGGCGTGCCGCTCGACGCCGACTTCGTGTTCGACGTGCGCGCGCTGCCGAATCCCTACTACGACCTGGCGCTGCGCCCGCTGACCGGCAAGGACGCGCCGGTGATCGCCTTCCTCGACGCCCAGCCCAGCGCGGCCGACCTGCTCGAGGACATTCGCAAGTTCATCGAGAAATGGCTGCCGTCGTTCAAGACCGACAACCGCAGCTACCTGACGGTGGCGCTCGGCTGCACCGGCGGGCAGCACCGCTCGGTGTACATGGCCGAGCGGCTGGCGGCGTACTTCAGCGCGACCGAGCGCGTGGTGCTGCGGCATCGCGAGCAGTCCTGATGCGCGCGATTGCGGTCAGGCGGCCAGCAGCTGCAGGTTGAACGCGCGCTCGACAAACCAAAGTGCGGCGACCACCACGATCAGCGCGGACGCGGTGGCCAACAGCCAGCGGTAGAGCAGCGTCCGCCGCAACATGAACGCGACCGGCACGAACGCGCTGACAATTGCCAGCTGGCCGAGCTCGACCCCGGCGTTAAATCCGAACAGCGACAGCGCCAGTGACGACCGCGGCAGCCCGAGATCGGCCAGCACGCCGGCGAAGCCGAAGCCATGCAGCAGGCCGAACGCGAACGCGATTTGTGGCCGGCGCCTGGGGAACAGCGGCACCAGGTTGTTCAGCGCGGCCAGCGCCACCGAGGCGGCGATCGCCGATTCCACCCAGCGTGCCGGCAGCGCGACCACGTGCAGCGCCGCCAGCGTGAGCGTCGACGAGTGCGCCACGGTGAATGCGGTGACCACCTTGAACACATCGAGTAGCGCTGGCCGGAGCGCGGGCGCCTTCTTCCCGGCCGGCGCGACCACGGCCGGCAGCAGCAGCGACAACAAGAACAGGACGTGGTCGAAGCCGGTCCAGATATGCCAGACGCCCTGGCGCACGTAGGCCAGCAGCTGCGCCGCGCGTCCCGCCGAACCCAGGTTGACCGTCTGGCGCGGCCGCCAGGGGTCGAAGATGGCGGTCGCCGTGCCGGCGCCGCTGTCGATCCGGGCCAGTCCCTTGTGCTGGGGATCGAGGTCCGCAAACAGCCGGTACTCGAGCGTGAGGCGCGACACTTCGACCGGACAGGTCGCGCCGAAGCGCAGGACCGCGTAGGCGCCGTCGGTATGATGGTCGATCAGCAGCGCACGAGGCGCGACGCTGCAGGGGCGCCCGGCCGCCGACAGCGCCAGGCGCGCCAGCGCGTAGGCTTCGATCACTGCCTGGCGGCGCCGGATTTCGTCCCAGGTGAGCGCGCCGTCGCCATCCTCGTCCAGCCCGAGCGCGAAGTCGAGGTCGCGCAGCGCGATGTCCCACTGTCCGTCGACCTGGCGGCCGGCCACCCGCAGGGACAGGTAGCTGTCGCTCGGCTTGTGCGCCGCCGCCGGCCACGCGGCAAACAGCGCCAACCCGAACAAGAGTAGCCGCAGCATCAGCCGCCTCGCGCCAGTTGCGCCGCCAGTCCACGCAGTGCCAGGTCTTGCACCCGGTTTTGGCGCATCCACAGCAGCACCGGTGCGGCGGCAGCGCGGTCGCCCGCGGCTAGCGCCGCTTCGAGCAGGATGCGCATGTCGGCCGGTTCCTTTTGCACTTCCCAGTTCTGGCGTGCCAGCGCCAGCGCCGCGCGCGCGTCGCCCTGCAAATGCAGCGCGTAACGCGCCTGCTCGCGCTGGTGCACGCGGTCGCCGCGCTGCAGCCCGGCGTCGAAGCGGGCCGCCAGTTCGGCGCTCGCCGCCTGCGCCGCGTCGCGCTGGCCGGGCAGCCGCCGCAGTGCCAGCGCATAGCGCAGCAGCAGTGCGTCGACCCTGGTGTGGCGCTGCACCAGCTGCACGGCCTCGCGTGGGCGGCCCTGGTCGAGCAGGAAGTCAGCGTAGGCGCCCAGCAGGTAGGCGTCGCGCGGCGCGACGCCGAGCGCCATCCGGAACCGCGCCTCGGCCGGCCCGGCATCGCCGCGGCGCACCGCCAGCTCCGCCAGCAGCGTGAGCACCCAGGCGCGCAGTGCGTCGTCGACCGGGCCGCTGCGCTCGAGCACCGCCTCCAGCAACGGCGCGGCCGTGCCGGCGGTGACGCCGCGCGCCTGCGCCAGGCAGGCCACGGCGACCAGCTGGCTGGCCAGCGCCGCGACGCGCGCGCAACTGGCGGTCGCGCCCGCATAATCGCCGCGAACCGCCTGCACTGTTGCGCGTGTGAGCCAGGCCTGCGCGTTGCCGGGCTGGGCGGCGACGACGGCATCGAGGTCAGCCAGCGCTTCGGCAAAATGGTGACTGCCCTGCAGCAGCATCGCGCGTAACAGCCGCACCGCCGGCGGCGGCGCAGGCAGCATCCACCACGGCGCCAGTGCCGCCTGGGCATAGCCGAAGTAGCGCGGATCGCTTTCGCCGCGCCCGAGGGTGATGTAGCGTTGCGCGAGCCGCGTGGCGAGCGTGAGGTCGCGCGGCCGCGCGCCCAGGTCGGCGCGCATCCGGCGTAGCTCCTGCTGCAGCGGATCCGCGCGCCGCGGCAGGCGCTCGATCACCTCGTCCCCGCGCGCCGGCACATATGGGGTGGCGCGCGCGGGCAGCGCGGGCAGCAGCGCGCAGGCCAGGCAGGCAGCCCTCGCCGGGGTGCGCATGTGAACCCTCGCAGCTCGCGGCGCTGTCAGCGGCCGGTCATGGCGCTTTCCCGGCCTCCGGGCGCGCCGACTGAGGCGAACCGGGCAGCGGCAGCCGCAGGTAGGGGAAGGCGGCATCGAACGAAGTCTCGTCGAGATAGGCGCCGTCGGTAAACCGGATTGCCCCGGCCGGGGCGTCGGCCGGCGCACAGCCGATGTTGAGCGTGCACAGTTTGCCCATCGCGACGCGCAGCTCGATGTCGACCACGTCGTCGCCCGGGCGGCGCCCGTTCGGAAAGCCGGCGTTGTCGCCGCCGATCACACCAAGCCGGTTCTGCTTGCCGGGCGCGGTCGGCGCGATCGACGTGTTCAGCCTTAGCATCTCGGATGCGGTCACCGTCTTCGGCTGGTTCACGCCCGGGATCCCGGTGAGGAAGGTGGCCACCAGGTCGTTGCGCGGGAAGTTGGTGGGCGCCTTGGCGCCGACGCTGCCGAACAGCGTTTCGACCAGTGCCGGCAGGGTCGGGTTGGTGACGTAGGCCGCGAACTGGCCGTCGTCGCGCGGCTGGCTGCCGTTGAAGCGGTCCTTGTCCTTCAGGCCAATCACGAGCTCGTTCACGAGCGGCATGCCGAGGCGCGACACCTGCACCCATGGCCCGCGGTCGCGCGTGACGTCGTCGTCGGAATCGTCGGGCCGCGGATTGAGCAGACGCGCCAGGCGCAGGCTGGCCGTGGTCCAGGCGCCGATCACCGGCTCGTTGGCGCGCGCGTTCACCAGGCAGGCGATCGGCACCTCGAGCGAGATCGCGCTCACGTTCTTGTCGGCCAGGTCGTCGCGCGCGGCGCGCTCCGCATTCGCGTTGAATTCGACTGCCGGCGCCTTGATGTTGAGGAGGTCGAAGGTCTCGCCGAGGTTGACCACGAACGGATCCTTGCGCTGGCCGACAAACATGCGGCCGTTGCTGCCGCAACCCGGGATTCGGATATTGTAGATGTGCCTGGCCGCGTAACCGGCGTAATCCGGGATCGATTTGTTGCCGATATTGTCGATCGGTTTGTCGAAGGTATCGGAGCCGTTGTCGGCATTGGTGACGCCCTGCTGCGAGCCGCCGGACCGCACCGCCACGGTATAGGTTTCACGCACGTTGATGCCGCTCGGGTTGACGCTGTCGATCGGCCCGCCGTTGATAATCAGCGGGATCGGCACCTGCTTGCCGCCGACGTTGAAGCTGCTGTTCTTGTTGGTGTTCTTGAAGCGGAACTGGAAGCTCAGGTCGGCGCGGCCATCGCCGTCATTGTCGATGTGGATCTCATACAGCGCGCCGGGGTCGAACTGGAAATAATTCGGCCCGCCGTACGCGTCCTGCAGGGGAATGTAGTCCGCGACGATCGTCACGTAGTTGGCGCGCCCCGGCTGGTAGCTGCGGAACATGTACAAGTCGGTGCCATCGGTCTTTGGCTGGCGGGTAATGAAAGGCGCTTCGCGGTGGCTCGAGGCGACGGCCGGCAACACGATTGCGCAAGCCAGCACGTTGCCGAGGATCAGGGCGCCAATCGGCGCCGTCAATCTGGACTGGTTCATTGTTGTCCTCCAAAATGAACGGACGACAGCGACGCCTTGCGCCCGCGAAACGGTACGCGGCTGCGCTGGAACCAGCTTTGACAGAAAACCCCGCCATGAGTGCGAGCCGGCCCGACCATGCCGGGCGGGCGATGGCGCTCAGAGATGGCGCAGCGGATGCGCCCAGTCCGGCCACACCGGCTCGAAGAAACGCGCCACCATTTCCGGCGTCACCTGTTCCAGGGTCGGCGGGTTCCACTGCGGCGCATTGTCCTTGTCGATCACCAGCGCGCGCACGCCCTCGAGCACTTCGCCATGTTCGAAATTGCGGCGCACCGCCGTGCGCTCCATGCGCAGGCAATCGGCCACGCCGAGCCTGGCACCACGCACCAGCAGTTCGCGCGTCACGCACATCATCAGCGGCGAGCGCTGGCGCATCGCTGCCAGCGCTTTCTGCGCGAACGGGTCGTCGTCGCCGGCCAGCGAAGCCATCACGCCCGCCACCGACGGCGCGCTGAAATGCCGGTCTACCCGTGCGCGCTGCCCGTGCAATTGGCCGGCCCCCACCTCGCCCGCAAAGCGCGCCGCGAACTCGCGGATCGCGCCCGCCAGCTGCGCGCCCGGCGTCGCTTCGACCAGCGCCATCAGCGCGGGGACCTGCGCGCCCGGCACGAACACGTCGGCCAACCCCACGTACAAGGCGTCGGCCGCGCCGATCGTCAGTCCGGTCAGTCCGAGGTAATGTCCGAGTTGCCCCGGCGCGTGCGACAGGAAATGCGTCCCGCCGACATCCGGGAACAGCCCGATGTTCACCTCGGGCATGGCCATTTTCGTGCGTTCGGTGACGATGCGCAAACCGCAGCCCGGCCCGCCTTGCGCGATGCCCATGCCGCCCCCCATCACCACGCCGTCCATCAGGGCAATGTATGGCTTCGGATAGAAGTGGATCAGGTGGTTGAGCGCATATTCCTCAGTAAAAAAGTCTTCCAGCAAGGCGCTGCCGCCCGTCGGGCTCGCGTGTCCTGCCTCATGGAAAAAGCGGATGTCGCCGCCCGCGCACAGCGCCTTTTCGCTGCTGCTGGTAATCACGACTGCGCCAACCGCGTCATCCTCGCGCCACCCGAGCAGCACTTCGGTGAGCTTCCTCACCATCCCGAGCGACAGGGAGTTGAGGGCCTTCGGGCGGTCGAGGGTGATCACGCCGGTGCCGTTGGCAACGCGGGTGTGGACGGTTTCGCTCATGGCAGGAATGTCTGGTTGAAAAGACATTCATTTTACCGCCCGGCGGCGCGCGGCGCGCGGAATTGAAAAGGGCGCCCACAGGCGCCCTTCGCTTCGGTCCGTCAGCTGGTCAGGCCGTTGCCGCTTCCCCACCCTCGGGCATGCGCTTGATGGCCTGGTGGCTGTGGTTTTGCACCATAGACTTGTATTTGAGAACCTGACGATCCAGTCGATCCATCAGCATGTCGATCGCCGCGTACAGGTCTTGCGCCGCGCTTTCCACGTGCATCATCTTGCCCGACACCTGCAGGTTGATTTCGGCCTTTTGCCGTTTCTCTTTTTCAGTCAGGTTGTCGATGGCGAGGATGACATGGGAATCGATCACTTGATCGAAATGGCGGGTGATGCGTTCAAGCTTGTTCTGTACGTATTCACGGATGGCGGGGGTCACTTCGAGATGGTGTCCACTGATGGTGAGATTCATACACACTCCTTTGAGATGTTGCGCAGTCCGGGGCGCCAGTGCGCAGGCGAATTGCGCAGTTACAAGGCTTTGCGGAGGCTGACCGGCGGTATCTTGAGCGCTTCGCGGTACTTCGCGACCGTGCGGCGCGCAATGACCATTCCTTGTTCCCCGAGCATCTCCGCGATCTTGCTGTCGGATAAAGGGTTCTTAGGGTCTTCTGCTCCTGTCAGTTGCGCAATTAGAGCCCGGATCGCCGTCGAGGAGGCTTCTCCCCCCGCTTCGGTGGCGACGTGGCTTCCGAAGAAATACTTCAACTCGAACATGCCGTGCGGGGTCAGCATATATTTCTGGGTTGTGACCCGAGAAATTGTGCTCTCGTGTAGTCCTAGTGTATCAGCAATCTCGCGCAAAACAAGGGGCCGCATGGCAACCGCGCCGTGCGAAAAAAAGTTGCGCTGGCGATCGACAATGGCTTGGGCAACGCGCAGGATGGTGTCGAAGCGCTGCCGCATATTTTTGATGAGCCACTTCGCCTCCTGCAGCTGGGCACTCATCTGGCTTTCGCTCTTGCCCTGCTTGAGCAAGGCTGCATACAGCGAGTTCACGCGCAGGCGCGGCATGACTTCGTGGTTCAGTGTCACCGTCCAACCGGCTTTGGTATGGCGCACGATCACATCGGGCACCACATAATCGGAAGCGTTCGACGCGAACGCGGCGCCGGGATGCGGATTGCATTGGCGGATCACGGCCTGCGCTTCACGCAGGTCTTCGTCGTCGCAGTCGAGCGCTTTTTTCAGTTTGTTGAAGTCGCGCTGCGCGAACCAGCTCAGGTAACCCTCGACGATCTTGAGCGCCAAGCGCCGCGTCACCATCGGCACACGCGGCATGCGGCGGATCTGCAGCGCCAGGCATTCGGCGGCGCTGCGTGCGCCCACCCCGACCGGGTCCAGGCTTTGCACCAGCGACAGCGCGGTGCGCAGTTCGTCCAGTTCGACATCGAGTTCGACCGGCAGCCGCGCGAGGATGTCGTCGAGCGGCTCTTCGAGGTAGCCGTTGTCGTCGAGCGCATCGACCACCAGCTCGGCCAGCGCGCGGTCGCGCGCCGACAGCGCAGTCAGGCGCACCTGCTCCATCAGGTGCTCGCGCAAGGTGATCGCGCCGGCCTCCAGCTGCGGGCGGCCGTCCTCGTCGTCGCCGCTGCGCGGGCCCGCGGCCTCGCCCCAGTCGGCGTCGGCATCGAGCCCGCCGCCCTCGCCGGCGTCCGCGCCCTCGGGTTCGGGCGGGCTGGCCTGCTCGGCGCCCGGCTGCGGCGGCGCCTCGCCCTGCGCCGGCGCGTTATTGATCGCGCCGTCGGCCAGCAGGCGCACCGAGTGGTCGAGCGGATCGTCGAGGCGCTCGAGCAGCGGGTTATCGGACAGGATCTGCTCGAGCTCCTGGTGCAGCTCGAGGGTCGACAACTGCAGCAGGCGGATCGACTGCTGTAGTTGCGGGGTGAGCGCAAGGTGCTGCGAAGTCCGTAGTTGCAGTGTCTGTTTCATGGCCTACATTCGGAAGTGCTCACCGAGGTAGACCCGCCGCACCGACTCGTTGGCGATGATGTCGTCGGGGCGCCCGGAGGCGAGCACCGCGCCCTGGTTGATGATGTAGGCGCGGTCGCAAATGCCGAGGGTTTCGCGCACGTTGTGGTCGGTGATCAGCACGCCGATGCCGCGCTCCTTCAGGAAGCGCACGATGCGCTGGATCTCGATCACCGCGATCGGGTCGACGCCGGCGAACGGCTCGTCGAGCAGCACGAAGCGCGGCTGGGTCGCGAGTGCGCGCGCGATCTCGACGCGACGCCGTTCGCCGCCCGACAGCGACAGCGCCGGGTTCTCGCGCAGCTTCTCGATCTGCAGTTCGGCCAGCAGCGTGTCGAGGCGCTCGCTGATCTGGTCGCGGGTGAGGCTCTTGCCGTCGACCTTCTGCAGTTCGAGCACCGCGCGGATGTTCTCTTCCACCGTCAGCTTGCGGAACACCGAGGCTTCCTGCGGCAGGTACGACAGGCCCAGCACCGCGCGCCGGTGGATCGGCAGGCTCGAGATGTCGGTGCCGTTGATGTCGATCGAACCGGCATCCGACGGCACCAGGCCGACGATCATGTAGAACGAGGTGGTCTTGCCGGCGCCGTTGGGGCCGAGCAGGCCGACCACTTCGCCGCAGGCGACCTGCAGCGAGACATCGCGCACCACCAGCCGCTTGCCATAGCTTTTCTGTAGTCCCCGTACGATCAGCGTGCTGCCCTCGGCGCACACTTCTTCGCGACGCATTTCCATCATTGCTTCCCTTGTGCTGGCGCGGCGGCGGGCGCTGGCGCGGCGGCGGGGACGGCGGCGCTGGTACGGCGCGGCGCCAGGATCATCCGGCCGCGGCCCACGCCCGGTTTGCTCTGGCCGCTGGCGTCGTTGCGCACCGCGACCACTTCCTTGCGGTTGTCGTAGGAGATGAATTCGCCATTGACTTCGTTGGACAGCTTGCCGCCTTCGAGCTCCCTGACGACCGCGGTCGAGAACAGCTTCACCAGTTCCACCCGCTCGTCGTATTCGATGCGCTGGGCCTGGCCCTCGACCCACAGGTCAGGACCGCCGTCGCGCTTCTGGCGGAACGTGGCGACCTTGCCGCTGGCGGCGGTCAGCGTCACGCTCATGTAGCCGTCCGGGGTCTCTTTCAGCAGCGCCTTGTCCGACTTGAGCGTCAGCGTGCCGCGCGTGATGACCACGTTCCCGGTCAGGATGTAGGTCTGGGTGACCTGGTCCAGGTCCGCCGTGTCGTAGTTCATCTCGACCGGCTTGAGCGAATCGGCCCGTTCGGCCAGGGCGCCCAGCGAGACCAGCGAGAGTACGGCGGCAGCGATATATTTTTTCATTGTGCTTATCCTGTGGTGATTGGCTTAGCGGTTGGCGCGTGGCGGATAGGTCAGGTGGCCGCGGTTGGCCAGGTGCACCTGCTGCGTGGCGTTATTGGCCAGCATGCCAGTGCCGCGCACGGTGGCGCCGCCCAGCGTCATCTCGACCGGCAGGTCGGTCTTCATGATCTCTTCGTCCGGCAGCACGGTCAGCGCCTCGGTGCGCAGGCGCATCGGCTGCGAGCCGCGCGCGGCCGGCCGCTGGACGTCGACGCTGCCCATCAGGTCGACCTGGTTCTGCTGGTGCAGGACCCGGCCGCGCTTCGCATGCATGGTCATCGGCGGGTGCTCGGTGGTCATGCTGTGCACCACCGGCTGCTCGATGTCGGAGACGTCGCCGACCGGGCGATGGGTCAGCCGCGCGCCCGACACGAGGTAGCGCGGCTGGCCGTTCGGCGACATGCGCACGAAGCTGAAATTCTCGACGATGTAATCGGGCTCGGCGCTCGGCCCGCTTACCCGGGCGCCCCCCTCTTCCCCGCGCATCACCTCCAGCAGCCAGAAACTGCCGAGCGCGAAGAACAGGCCGACCAGCATGATCCACAGCAGGCGCCAGCGGTGGGCGGTGCGCTTGTTGACGTACGTGGCCATCGCGTCAGCCGAAGTAAGGCGCCAGCGCCTGCTCGTAGGTGCCCTGCGCGCGCATCACCATGTCGCATACCTCGCGCACCGCGCCGCGCCCGCCGGGAGCTGTGGTCACGTAATGCGCGCGGTGCCGCATTTCAGGGTGCCCGGTGGGGACCGTGACGGCAAAGCCGACGCGGGTGAACAGCGGCAGGTCGATCACGTCGTCGCCGATATAGCCGCACTGCGCGGCCGTCACGCCGGTGGCCTCGAGCAGCCTGGCAAACGCGATGCGCTTGTCGTGGATGCCCTGGTGGACGTGGGTGATCCCGAGGTCGGCCGCGCGCTTGACCACGATCGGCGAATTGCGCGCGCTGATGATGGCGGTCTGCACGCCGGTCTTCTGCAGCAGCTGGATGCCGAGGCCGTCGAGCACGTAGAAGGTTTTTGTGGTTTCGCCGTCCGGGCCGTAGGTCAGGCTGCCGTCGGTCAGCACGCCGTCGACGTCGAAGATCATGACCTTGACGCGCGCGGCGCGCTCCATGTGGGCGAGCGGTGTCACCATCAGATCACCTTTGCGCGGGTCAGGTCGTGGATGTGCAGCGCGCCCACCAGCTTGTCGTCGGCGTCGACCACCAGCATCTGGTTGATGCGGAATTCTTCCATGATCGCGACCGCATCGACCGCCAGCTGCTCGGGGTGGACCCGGCGCGGGTTTTCGTGCATCACGTCGCGGATAGTGATATTCGAGAAGTCCTGCACGCGTTCGATCAGGCGGCGCAGGTCGCCGTCGGTAAACACGCCGACCGGGCGCTGCTGCGCGTCGACCACGGCGGTCATGCCCATGCCCTTCTGGCTCACTTCGAGCAGCGCGCGCGCCAGCGGCACGTCGGGCGTCACGACCGGTATCGCCTCGCCGCTGCGCATCACGTCGCGCACGTGGGTCAGCAGGCGCCGTCCGAGCGCGCCGCCCGGGTGCGAGCGCGCGAAATCTTCTTCCTTGAAGCCGTGCGCATCGAGCAGCGCGACGGCCAGCGCGTCGCCCAGCGCCAGCGTGACGGTGGTGCTGGCGGTGGGCGCGAGGTTCAGCGGGCAAGCTTCCTTGGCCACCGAAATGTCGAGGTGGACGTCGGCCAGCTGCGCCAGGCGCGAGCCGGGCCTGCCGGTCATCGCGATCAGCGGCGTGCCCATGCGCTTGACGACCGGCAGGATCTCCATCAGCTCGGACGACTCGCCCGAGTACGAAATCGCGATGAAGGCATCCTGCTCGGTCACCATGCCGAGGTCGCCGTGGGCGGCTTCGGCCGGGTGCACGAACATGGCCGGGGTGCCGGTCGAGGCCAGGGTCGCGGCGATCTTGCGCGCGATGTGGCCGGATTTGCCGATGCCCGACACCACCACCCGCCCGCTGCAGCCGAACAGCAGGCCGACCGCGCGCGCCACGCTGTCGTCCTGCGCCAGCCGTTCGTGCAGCGCGCGGATCGCGTCGCCCTCGATCTCGAGGGTCTCGCGCGCCAGCTGCATCGCGCGCCGGGCCTGGTTCTGGTCGAAAACTTTCAGCATTGTTTTTTCATGGGTTACACTCATGCCACGAAGTATAAACGAATTGCGAAAGCAAAAAACTTGCCAGACGTAACAAACAACGATTTCTCCCTTACCTGACGCGGCGCGCATGGTTTCAGGACTTGAGCTGACTCTCCTGCTGCTGGGCAGCGCCGTGCTGGGCGTGGTGGCATTCCGGCAATTGCACCTGCCACCAATGCTCGGCTACCTCGCCGTCGGCGTGCTGATCGGCCCGCACGCGCTGGCGCTGGCCGAGGATAACACCGCCACCCACGCGCTGGCCGAGTTCGGCGTCGTGTTCCTGATGTTTTCGATCGGCCTCGAGTTTTCGCTGGCCCAGCTCAAGGCGATGCGGCGCATCGTGTTCGGGCTCGGGCTGGCGCAAGTGGTGCTGACCATCGCCGCCACCGTGCTGTTCGGCTGGCTGCTCGGCAGCCAGCTGCCTGCTGCGCTGCACATCGGCTGGCAGGCCGCGTTCGCGCTCGGCGGCGCGCTGGCGATGTCGTCGACCGCGATCGTGTCCAAGCTGCTGACCGAACGGCTCGAGCTCGAAAGCGAGCACGGACGCCGGATCATCGGCACCCTGCTGTTCCAGGACCTGGCGGTGGTGCCGCTGCTGATCCTGGTGCCCTCGCTCGGCCAGCCGCCGGAAGACCTGGCCCGGACCCTGGCCTGGGCCGGCCTCAAGGCGGCGGCGGTGCTGGTGCTGCTGCTGTTCCTTGGCCAGAAGCTGATGCGCAAATGGTTCACGGCGGTGGTCAAGCACCGCTCGCAGGAGCTGTTCATGCTCAACGTGCTGCTGGTGACGCTGGGCGCGGCCTGGATCACCGAACGCGCCGGGCTGTCGATGGCGCTGGGCGCGTTCGTGGCCGGGATGCTGATCTCCGAGACCCAGTACAAGCACCAGGTGGAAGAGGACATCAAGCCGTTCCGCGACGTGCTGCTTGGCCTGTTCTTCATCACCATCGGCATGCTGCTCAACGTGCACCTGGTGCTGGCCAACTGGTGGCTGGTGCTGCTCCTGCTGGTGCTGCCGGTGCTGCTCAAGTTCGCGCTGATCGCGGTGCTGGCGCGCGCGTTTCGCGCGCCGGTCGGGGTGGCGGTCCGCACCGGGCTGGCGCTGGCGCAGGCCGGCGAATTCGGCTTCGTGCTGCTGAACATGGCCTCGGGCGCGCGCCTGATCGACCCGTTCCTGATCCAGCTGGTGCTGGCGTCGATGGTGCTGTCGATGCTGGTCGCGCCGATCCTGATCGCCAACTCGGACAAGATCGTGATGAAGATCGCGTCCAACGAATGGATGCTGCAGTCGCTGCAGTTGACCCAGCTGGCGAGCCGCACGATGGCCGCGCAAAAGCACGTGATCATCGCCGGCTTCGGGCGCAGCGGCCAGAGCCTGGCGACCCTGCTGACCGAGGAAAAGCTGCCGTGGTACGCGCTCGACCTCGACCCGGAGCGGGTGCAGGAGGCGCAGGCGGCCGGCTCGAGCGTCTCGTACGGCGACGCCGGCCGGCGCGAGGCGCTGATCGCGGCCGGCGTCAACCGCGCCAGCGCGCTGGTGATCACGTTTGCCGACACGCGCCAGGCGCTCAAGGTGCTCAACCTGGTGCACGAACTGGCGCCCAAGCTGCCGGTGATCGTGCGCAGCCACGACGACACCGATCTCGACGTGCTGAAAAAGGCGGGCGCCACCGAAGTGGTGCCGGAGGCGCTCGAGAGCAGCCTGATGCTGGCCTCGCACGCGCTGGTGGTGATGGGCGTGCCGCTGCGGCGCGTGGTGCACCGGGTGCAGAGCGCGCGCGACGAGCGCTACGCCTCGCTGCGCGGCTACTTCCACGGCGTCAGCGACGTCAGCGACGATCCCGACCACGCATATGTACGGCTGCATTCGGTGCTGCTGCGCGATGAGGCGGCGTCGGTCGGGCGCAGCATCGGCGAGCTGGAACTCGATGACGTGGGGGCCGAAGTGACCACCGTCCGGCGCGGCAGCGACCGGATCGAAGCGAAGGCCGAGACCAGGCTGCGGGCCGGGGATGTGGTGGTGCTGCGCGGGTCGGAGGATGCGGTGGCGCGCGCGGAGGGACGCTTGTTGTAGGGTGCCACGCGTTCAGGCAGGGCTTCGCTGGGGCGCGACGCTGTTCACGCCCGGGTTGAACGCGTGGGCGGGAAACCCGCCCACCCTACCGGATGCGGTTCAGGTTTTCGCTACCACCCGGTTGCGCCCACTCTCCTTGGCCTCGTACAGCGCCGAATCGGCATGCGCCACCAGCTGCTGCGCCACCCCTTCGATCGCGTGGTCGCGCTCGAAATCGTCGAGCGTTGCGACCCCGATCGAGACCGATACCGAAATCACCTCGCCACTCGCCAGTTCGACCGGCAGGTTGGCGACGCTGGCACGGATCCGGTTGGCCACGATGCTCGCGTTTTCGAGGTCGGCATCGATCAGCAGCACCACGAATTCCTCGCCGCCGAAGCGCCCCAGTGCGTCCGAGATGCGCAGCTCGGCCTTGATGCGCGCCGCCACCTCGCGCAGCACTTCGTCGCCGCCCTGGTGGCCGACGCTGTCGTTGACCCGTTTGAAGTGGTCGATGTCGATGTACATGCAGGAGATGCGGTACGACTGGCGCCGCGCACGCGCGACTTCCTCGATCAGGCGGCGGTCGATGTAGCGCCGGTTGTAGACGCCGGTCAGCGCATCGGTCAGGCCGATGTACTTGAGCATCTCGTTGCTGATCACGTTCTCGAGGCAGATCGCAATGATCGAGGCCATGTGCTCGATGAAGTCGGTACCGAGCGCCGGTGTAAAACGCGCCGGATCGCGGCTGCCCAGGTTGAGGCTGCCGATCAGGCGCTTGTTGCGCACCAGCGGCACCAGCGCCACGCTCTGCAGGCTGGCCGGCGGTTGCGGGAACGCGCCGCGGTGCGCCGACGGCGCGTAGGGGCCGAGGCGTGGCTTCGGCAGGCCGCTGGCAGCGCG
This sequence comes from Massilia sp., assembly GCA_045810465.1. Taxonomy (GTDB): domain Bacteria; phylum Pseudomonadota; class Gammaproteobacteria; order Burkholderiales; family Burkholderiaceae_D; genus Telluria. The sequence continues at coordinate 24,060 of JBJMVW010000004.1, forward strand.
CGGGAAGTCCATGTCTTCCACGCCGGCGCAGAACATCAGGTGCGGGTAGGCCTCGTAATCGACGCCGAGCCTGTGCATGACGGTGTAGATGTCGGCGTCGGGATCGACCAGCGACAGCGTCACGATGTCGAGCTCGGAAATGACGGGCAGCTTGCTGAAGATCGCGCCGACCAGTTCCTGGAAGCTGCCGGCGCCGACAATTTCAAGGTCGAAGGCCTGGTGACGGCACATGATCGCGTGGTTGCGTTCGGCCTGCCCGATCAGGTGCGCCATGCGCGCGCGCAGGGCCTCGTTCTCCGCCATCAGTCCTTGCAACGCCTCCCCCCGCTCGTGCATAAGGTTCCCCTTCAGCAATATCTCGCAAATTTACGCGATCTTGAGGCGCTTGCAAACGAATTCCGGCCAGTTTTTTGAACTTTGTGTCAAAACGCCAGCATCACCTCCAGTTCCTGGCCCGTGCGCAGCACGCTGCCGGCGCCGCTGGCGACGATGCAGTTCATGCCGACGCAGACCGCCCCGTCCATCTCGGGCCTGGCGCGATAGGTTTGCAGGATGTCGAGCGGATCGGGGCCGGGCAGGCCGGTGGCCTGGTCGATGGCGGGGATCGGGCAGCGCGGGCACGGCTTGACCGGCCTGAGTTCGAGCCGACCGGCGCCGAACGATGCGGCATAGTCTTCTTCGAAGGCCTCGATGCCCTCGACGACCAGGTTGGGGCGGAAGCGGTTCATCGGCAGCGCAGCGCGGCCGGCGGCGGCCAGCCTGGCGTTCAGGTCGGCCAGCGAGGCGGCGCCGATCAGCAGCAGCGGGTAGCCATCGGCGAAGCGGGTCTGGGCAGGCACGCCGCGCGTCCATTTGGTGCTGGTCGGGCGCACCGTGCCGGGCGGGAAGCGCACCAGGCGGCACGCGCTGCCGAGGACTTGCGCGAACCAGGCGGCCGCCGGGTCGCCGCAATCGGCGGCGTCGACGCTGTCGTCCCAGATGCGCACCGCGCGCGCCGGCGTGGTGTGCGCCTGGAGGGGCAGCTCCAGCGGCGCCATCCCGGGCGCGCTCACCTCGAGTACCTGGCCGTTGACGTGCGGCGTGATGAGCGCCATGCGCGGGAATTCGCGCTGGGTCAGGAATTGCCCATCCGCGGCGACCACCATCCACTCGCGGTCGTGCACGCCCTGCGCGGCGAGCCCGGCGACGGTCACGGCCGCCTCGCGCACGGCGATGCCGGCGCAGGACTTGATCGGGTACAGGATAAGTTCGGTCAGGACGGCCATGTGCGCGCGGATCGGGTTGGCGGGGCGCGATAGTATGGCATCAATTACAAGGCGCCGCTCGTGGTTTGCCAATCCGGAAAAAGGCGCGTACACTCGCCGCTCGTCACCGCAAGGTGGCGACAACGCTAGGGGTCCTGCAAGCCGTAAGGCACGCGGGTGAGAAATACCCTCCGAACCTGATCTGGATAATGCCAGCGAAGGGAAGCGACCGAGAGTTCGCGTGCGCCCGCACGCCATCCCTCCTCACTCCCAGCTGGCGCACCTTGGGAGTGAACCTTGAACGCCGACCCGAAATTCCTGTCCACCAGCGCCACGGTGGACGCCGCCGCCATCGCGCCGCTACCGAATTCCCGCAAAATCTACGTCGACGGCAGCCGGCCCGACATCCGGGTGCCGATGCGCGAGATCCGCCAGTCCGACACCAGCGCGGCCTTCGGCGCCGAGCCGAATCCGCCCGTGTTCGTCTACGATACCTCGGGCCCGTACACCGACCCCGGCGTCGCGGTCGACATCCGTCGTGGCCTGCCCTGCCCGCGCAGCGGGTGGATCCGCGCGCGCGGCGACACCGAAGAACTTCCCGGCCCGAGCTCGGCCTACGGCATCGAGCGCCTCGACGACCCGAAGCTGGCCGAGCTGCGCTTCCAGCTGGCGCGCAAGCCGCGCCGCGCGCTGGCCGGGGCCAACGTCACCCAGATGCACTACGCGCGCCAGGGGCTGGTGACGCCCGAGATGGAGTTCATCGCGATCCGCGAGAACCTGCGGCGCAAGGAATACCTCGCGGGCCTCGACGCGGCGGGCCCGATGGGACAGCGCATGGCGCAGGTGCTCGGGCGCCAGCACCGCGGCCAGACGTTCGGCGCGTCGATCCCGGCCGAGATCACGCCCGAGTTCGTGCGCGACGAGGTGGCGCGCGGCCGCGCCGTCATCCCCGCCAACATCAACCATCCCGAACTCGAGCCGATGATCATCGGGCGTAACTTCCTGGTCAAGGTCAACGCCAACATCGGCAACTCGGCGCTCACCTCGTCGATCGGGGAAGAGGTCGAGAAGATGACCTGGGCGATCCGCTGGGGTGGCGACACCGTGATGGACCTCTCGACCGGCAAGCATATCCACGAGACGCGCGAATGGATCGTCCGTAACAGCCCGGTCCCGATCGGCACCGTGCCGATCTACCAGGCGCTCGAGAAGGTCAACGGCAAGGCCGAGGACCTGACCTGGGAAATCTACCGCGACACGCTGGTCGAACAGGCCGAACAGGGCGTCGACTACTTCACCATCCACGCCGGCGTGCTGCTGCGCTACGTACCGCTGACGGCGCGGCGCCTGACCGGCATTGTCTCGCGCGGCGGCTCGATCATGGCCAAGTGGTGCCTGGCCCACCACAAGGAGTCGTTCCTGTACACGCACTTCGAAGAGATCTGCGACATCATGAAGGCCTATGACGTGTCATTCAGCCTTGGCGACGGACTGCGCCCGGGTTCGATTTACGACGCCAACGACGAGGCCCAGCTGGCCGAACTGCGCACGCTGGGCGAGCTGACGCAAGTCGCATGGAAGCACGACGTGCAGACCATGATCGAAGGGCCGGGACACGTGCCGCTGCAGCTGATCAAGGAGAACATGGACCTGCAGCTGGAGCAGTGCAGCGAGGCGCCGTTCTATACGCTCGGACCGCTGACCACCGACATCGCGCCGGGCTACGACCACATCACCTCCGGCATCGGCGCCGCCACCATCGGCTGGTACGGCACCGCCATGCTGTGCTACGTGACCCCGAAGGAGCACCTGGGCCTGCCCGACAAGGACGACGTCAAGGACGGCATCATCACCTACAAGATCGCGGCCCACGCCGCCGACCTGGCCAAGGGCCACCCGGGCGCGCAGATCCGCGACAACGCGCTGTCGAAGGCGCGCTTCGAGTTCCGCTGGGAGGACCAGTTCAACCTCGGGCTGGACCCGGACAAGGCGCGCGAATTCCACGACGAGACGCTGCCAAAGGATTCGGCCAAGGTGGCCCATTTCTGCTCGATGTGCGGGCCGCACTTCTGCTCGATGAAGATCACCCAGGAAGTGCGCGACTACGCGGCGGCGCAAGGCATTCCCGCGAACGCCGCGCTGGCGCAGGGAATGGAAGTGAAGGCGATCGAGTTCGTCAAGCGCGGCGCCGAGCTGTATCACAAAGAATAAGGGGGCAGCCGTGATCGAGATCGAACTGAACGGAGACGCGCACCGGCTGCAGCCTGGCAGCACCCTGCAAGACCTGGTCGAGGCGCTGGAACTGGGCGCGCAATCGGTGGCGCTGGCGGTCAACCGCTGGGTGGTGCCACGCGAGCGCTGGCGCGCGACCGTCTTGCAACCGCGCGACACGGTCGACGTGGTGCGCGCCATCGGCGGCGGCTGAACCCATCATCAAACGGAGAACGACATGACGAACGAACTGAAACAGGACCGCCCTTTGTGCATCGCGGGCGTCGAATACCAATCGCGCCTGCTGGTCGGCAGCGGCAAGTACCGCGACCTCGAACAAACCCGTGCAGCGACGCAGGCGGCCGGCGCCGACATCGTGACGGTGGCGATCCGCCGCGTGAACATCGGCCAGGACCCGAACGAGCCGAGCCTGCTCGACGTGCTGCCGCTGTCGCGCTACACGATCCTGCCCAACACCGCCGGCTGCTACAACGCGAAGGATGCGGTCTACACGCTGCAGCTGGCGCGCGAGCTGCTGGGCGGGCGCAAGCTGGTCAAGCTGGAAGTGCTGGGCGACGAGAAAACCCTGTTCCCGAACATGCCCGAGACGCTGGTCGCGGCCGAACAGCTGGTGCGCGACGGCTTCGATGTGATGGTCTACTGCAGCGACGACCCGATCCAGGCCAGGCTGCTGGAGCAGATCGGCTGCGTGGCGGTGATGCCGCTGGCCTCGCTGATCGGCTCGGGCATGGGCATCCTCAATCCCTGGAACCTGTCGCTGATCGTCGAACAGGTCACGGTGCCGGTGCTGGTCGACGCCGGCGTCGGCACGGCTTCGGACGCGGCGATCGCGATGGAACTGGGCTGCGACGGCGTGCTCATGAACAGCGCGATCGCCGGCGCGAATGACCCGGTGCGCATGGCGCGCGCGATGCGCCTTGCGGTCGAAGCGGGACGGGAAGCCTGGCTGGCGGGGCGGATGGCGCGCCGGTTCGCGGCCTCGCCATCGTCGCCGATGGCCGGGCGCGTGGCCTGATGCGCCCATCGGTACTGGTGTTTTCCGGCCTCGACCCGTCCGGCGGCGCCGGCATTGGCGCGGACATCGCGGCGATCGCGGCGCAAGGCGCGCACGCGCTGCCGCTGGTGACCGCGCTCACGGTCCAGGACAACAACCGCGTGCACGAGGTGGCGCCGGTCGATCCCGGGCTAATCGTGCGCCAGGCCGATGCGCTGGCGGCGCACATCGCGATCAGCGCCGTCAAGATCGGCATCCCGGGCAACCGCGCCAACGCCGACGCGATCGCGCACGTGATCCGGCGCCTGCGCGGCACGCACCCGCAACTGCCGGTCGTGCTCGACCCGGTGCTGGCCAGCGGCCATGGCGACGCGCTGGCGCACGGCGATGCGCTGGCCACGCTGGCGCCGCTGCTTGGCCTTGCCACGGTGGCCGTCCCCAACCTGCCGGAGGCGCAGGCGCTCGGGTCCATCCCCTGCGAACATGTGCTCGTCACCGGCGGCCACGGCGATGGCGACACGATCGTCAACCGCTGGCATAGCGCGGGCGGCGTGCACACCTGGACCTGGACACGCCTGCCCGGCCAGTTCCACGGCAGCGGCTGCACGCTGGCCGCCGCTATCGCCGGGCGCCTGGCGCTGGGCGAACCGGTCAGGGAGGCGCTCGACGCCGCGCAGCGCTACTGCCACGCGACGCTGGCGCAATCGTATGCAATCGCAGCCGGGCAGCGCATCCCACAGCGCCAGCCCGGCCTTGGAAAGGAATGACGATGCGAGGTCTTTACCTGGTCACCCCGAACTGGGACGATACCGAGCGCCTGCTCCACTGCACGGCGCAGGCGCTCGCGGCGGGCGCGGCGCTGGTGCAGTACCGCCACAAGGACGCGACACCCGAACTGCGCCTCGAACAGGCCTCGAGCCTGCTCGCGCTGTGCCGGCGCCATGGGCGCCGGCTGGTGATCAATGACCACCTCGGCCTGTGCGAGCAGCTCGACGCCGACGGCGTGCATGTGGGCGCGCTCGATGCGGCGGTGGCGCGTGTGCGCGAGGCGCTGGGGCCGTCGAAGATCGTCGGCGCGTCCTGCTACGGCGAGCTGGCCCTGGCCCACTCGGCGCGCCTGGCCGGCGCCAGCTACGTCGCGTTCGGCGGCTTCTACCCGTCCGCCGTCAAGGCCTACCCGGTCACGACGCCGCGCGCGATCGTGGCGCAGGCCAGGCGCGAGCTGGCGCTGCCGGTGGTGGTCATCGGCGGCATGACGGCCTCGAATGCAGCCCCGCTGGTGGAGCTGGGCGCGGACATGGTGGCGGCGATCAGCAGCGTGTACCTGGCGGCGGACGTGGGCGAGGCCGCGCGCGGCTTCGCCGGCCTGTTCTGACAGCAGCTGCGGGGTTTCAGAGCTGTTCGGGATGCTGCAGGCGTTCGCACAGCTCGGCCAGGAACAGCGCCCCGTAGTGGCCGTCCGATACCCGATGGTCGGCGGCCAGGCAGGCGGTCGTCATCGGCGCGGCAACCACGGCGCCGCCCTCGACCCAGGGCCGCGCGGCGATCCGGCCGAAGCCGACCAGGGCCACCTGCGGCGGGTAGATCACGCCGTACACCTCGTCGACGCCCAGGTCGCCGAGGTTGGTGACGGTGACGGTGGGATCGGCGACTTCGGAACTGCGCAGCGAGCCGCTGCGGGCGCGCGCCACCAGGTTGGTCAGGTCGCGCATCAGTTCGTCCAGTGTCTTGCTGCCGGCGTCGTGGATCGCCGGTGCGATCACACCGCCGCGCCGCAGCGAGATCGCGACGCCGATATGGGCCGGGCCGGCAGGCCTGAAGCTGCCCGCGGTAAACCAGCCGTTCAGGTCGGGCCAGGGCTGCAGCGCCAGCGCCACCGCTTTGAGCTGCAGCACCACCATCAACAGCCGCTCGGCCGGTTCGCGCTGCGCATTGACCGCGTCCAGCCAGTCGCGCGCGGCGCGCATCGGGATCGCCTGGCTCAGGTAGTAGTGCGGGATCTCGCGCTTGGAGCGGCTCATCGCCGCGCCGATCGCCCTGCGCATCTCGGCATGGCGGTCGGCGCCCGGCTGCACCAGCGCCGCCCGCGCCGCCTGCTCGACGTCCTCGAGCGTGATCGCGCCCTCCTCGCCGGTGCCGGCGATGGTGTCGACGTCGATACCGATTTCCTCGGCCCGCCGGCGCGCCATCGGCGAAATGCGGCGGCGCCCGATTACGCCGGGTTCGACCGCGGGAATCTCGGCCACGGCCGGCGCGCCCGGCGCGCCGCCCGCGCTGGCATGCGCGCGCACGGCGGGGTGTTGGTGCGGCGCGATCGCGGGCATTTCACCGGGCAGCAGGAAGGTGGCCAACGCGGTGCCCACCGGTACCGTCTGTCCCGGCTCGACCAGCAGCTCGAACACCGTCCCCTCCTGGCCGCTTTCGATGTCCACCGCCGCCTTGAGCGTATCGACCACGGCCACCACGTCGCCGCGCCGGACCGCCTGGCCAGGCTCGATCTTCCACTGCAGGAGCTTGCCCTCCTCCATCCCGGCGCCAAGCGACGGCAGCGTGAACTCGATCATGCCAGCCCCACCGGTTGGCATGCCGCTGCGGCGCCGGGGCATGGCTGTGCCGCAGGCTCGGGAATGCAAATAACAAGGGGACAAACATGGGCGCATTGTTACGTCAGCGCCCCGTGCGCGCATGATCTGCGTCAAACGCGCGCCAGCCGGGCAAACTTGCTCGGCGTTTAGCGGGCGGCTGCCGGCGCTGCCTTTTCGCGGCGCTCCTTGTCGAGCCGTTGCTGGAACGAGCGGGCGGCCGCGTCGGCATAGGCACGGCAACCGCCGGGACTCAGGAAGGGATTGAGCTTGCCTTTTTTCGCCGCCAGTTTCTCGAACGTGCCGGTGAACGAAGGATGGGTCGAGATGACGATGTCGCAGGGCAGCTTGCCGACCTTGTCGATGCTCGCCTGCATGGAGGCGGAAATATCGGGGTGGCGTGCGTCGCCGGTGAAATGGAAATCATCGGCCGAGATTCCGGTCAGGCTCTCCGCGTAGACCACGTCGGCGCACTTGCCGTTCTCACAGGAACGCCAGCTCCAGGTCGTGCCGCCGGGGGTGTGGCCGGGCGTGAAGTGCGCGGTCAGCTTGAGCGGTCCAACGCTGAGCGTTTCGCCATCCGCCACCACCTTCACGTCCTTCGTTTTGGGGAAGGAAAAATCGCCCCGCGGTGTGAATTGCGGGTCGCTCTCGATATTGTTGCCGAGCTTCATCCCTTGAGCGCTGGCCGGGCTGGCCGCAACCACCGCGCCGCTGGCGCGCTGCAAGGCGGGAATGCCGCCCGCGTGATCGAAGTGCGCATGCGAATTGACGATCAGTTTGACGTCCCGGATGCGAAAGCCCAGTGCCGCGATGTTCTTTTCGATCAGCGGCGCCGATTGCGGCAGCGCGCCGTCGAGCAGGATGTGCCCCTGCGGGCTGGTCACGAGCAGCGCCGACAGGCCGGCGGTGCCGACATAATAGGTGTTGCCGTACACCTTGAACGGCGCCCGTGGCTGGTTCCACTCCGCACAGGATCCGCAGTGCATGCTTTCGGTCTGCGCCTGGGCCGCCGCGCCCGCCGCCAGCGCCAGGGCCACGGTCCCCATTGTCAGTTTTTTCATTGCTTCCTTGTCCAGTCGATTCGAACGCCCGCGTTTTCCCGGGCCACCGGGCAGCTACGCCTGGCGCCATGATAGCGCGATTGCAAGGCTTTACTGCCTCTGAACAATTGTTACTTGCCAACCTCCGCACTCTGATCCAAATCAAAGCCGTCCACAGCCCGCAGCGCATCTTTTCCATTCAGTCCCTCCTTTCATTCACCGGCAACAGTGCAGCGATGCAGAAGATCTGGCTCAACAGCTACCCGCCGGGCGTCCCGTCGGAAGTGGACCTTGACCAGTTCGCTTCCGTCGCCGACATGTTTGAGTCAGTCTGCAAGCGCTACGGCGAGCACAGCGCGTTCACCAACCAGGGCGCGACGCTGACCTGGCAGCAGCTCGACAAGCTGGCGCGCCGCTTTGCCGCCTACCTGCACAAGCTGGGGCTGGGCAAGGGCGACCGGATCGCCATCATGCTGCCCAACCTGCTGCAATACCCGATCGTGCTGTACGGCGCATTCCGTGCCGGCTGCGTCGTGGTCAATATCAATCCCCAGTACACCGCGCGCGAACTGCAACACCAACTGGCGGACTCGGGCGCGGTCGCCATCGTTGTGCTGGACAATTTCAGCCATACGCTCGAAGACGCGCTCGCCTCCACCGCGCTGCGCTTCGTGATCACGACACGGGTCGGCGACATGCTGCAGTTCCACCGGTCCCAGATCGTCAAGATGGCGGTCCATCGGATCCCGCACCTCGTGCCGGACTGGTGCATCAGTGGCTCGGTCCACCTGCTCGATGCGCTGACGCTCGACGAGGACCTGCCGGAGCCCCAGGTCTGTTCCGGCCCCGACGACATCGCCTTCCTGCAATACACGGGCGGCACCAGCGGCGTGCCGAAAGGCGCCATCCTTACCCATCGCAACATACTGGCCAACGTCGAACAGACCGCCGAGTGGGAACGCGCCGTGCTGGCCGAGGGCCAGGAAACGGCCGTCGTCCCGCTCCCGCTGTATCACATGTTCGCGATGGTGGCCACGCTGGTGTTCTGCCGGATCGGCGCGCACATCGTGCTCATCACCAATCCGCGCGACGTCCCGTCCTTCGTCCAGGAGCTCCGGCACACCCGCTTCACCGCGCTGATTGGCGTGAACACGCTGTTCAAGGCGCTGCTCGATGCGGAGCACATCGGCGAGCTGGACGTGGGCGCGCTGAAGGTGGTGATCGCCGGCGGCATGGCCCTGCAGCGCTCGGTGGCGGAGCGCTGGCAGCAACTGTTCGGCGTGCCGATCACCGAAGGCTACGGCCTCACCGAGGCGTCCACCACGGTCTGCGCCAATCCGTTCAAGCGCACCTACACCGGGAGCATCGGCCTGCCGATGCCGTCGACCGAGGTCGCGTTGCTCGACGAAGCCGGCAACCCGGTGGGCCTGGGCGAGATCGGCGAGATCTGCGTGCGTGGTCCGCAGGTAATGAAGGGCTACTGGAACCGGCCCGAAGAGACGGCGCTGGCGTTCACCCGCGACGGCTGGCTGCGCACCGGCGACATGGGCCGGATGGGGGAGGATGGTTTCATCAAGCTGGTCGACCGCAAGAAGGACGTGATCATCGTCTCCGGTTTCAAGGTGTTCCCGAACGAGATCGAAGAGGTGGTCGGGCTGCATCCGGGCGTGTTCGAAGTGGCCGCGATCCGCGTCGCCGATGCGCAGACGGATGAAGCCGTCAAGATCGTGGTAGTCCGGCGCGACAGCGCGCTGACGCAGGAAGACCTGATCGCGCACTGCCAGAAAAACCTGGCGCCGTACAAGGTGCCGAAGTACGTGTCGTTCCGCACCGATCCGTTGCCGAAGTCGAATGTCGGGCGGGTGCTGCGGCGCCTGGTGAGCGAGGAAGAGTCGCAGCTTGCGGCGGCAGTACCGGCCGGCTAGCAACAACGGCTGGCGCGTACCTCGGCGTGGAAGGATTACGCCGAAAAGAGCGCAAACAATGCCCGCTTCCTCAAGCTCGCGGAAGCCGTTTCGGCCTGATCCAAAAACGAAGCTACCTCGTTCCCGCGGACGCGGGAACCCATGCTGAACGTGAGTAGCGAGCTCAGTATGGATTCCCGCGGACGCGGGAATGACGTGCTACCAAAGCAGCCCGTTTCTTCGCAAATGCGGCCCCTACTTAAGCCGAAATACTCCGGCGGAAAACCCTTTTCGTACGGCAACGAGGAATTTGCCCAATATCAATCCAGTCAATTTTTGCGCCGTTAGAATCGGACTGGACATTGCACTTTGGCACGACGACACCGCTGGAGAAAACGAATGCGCACGATAGACGACCAGCCGTTAATCTGCCTGCGCGAGCCAGCGTTGGCGGAAAGCCGCGGGTCCCGATCCCGAACTGTGCCTCATCTCATGCGGCGACAGCAGGGTACCATCGCGATCATGTCGTTCGCGATACTGACCGTCATGCTCGGCTTCTGTGGACTTGCGCTTGACCTATCGCGGACCTACAACCGCAAGGTTGAAATGCAGAAGGTGGCTGAGGCGGTGGCTTTAGCGGCCGCAAGAGAACTGAACGGAACGACTGACGGGGTTGCTGCTGCGCTTGTAGCAGCCGCCAACATTACAGCTAATTTTCACTATCAGTACGAAAAGATACCGGTCACCTGGTCCGATCAGGCAATCAGGTTTAGCAGGTCTCCAGCTCGGAACGGGAACTGGGTCGACCCGGACACGGCCAAGGCCTCGGCGGGCCAGTTGTTTTACGTAAGGGTCGACACCAATCAGCTGGACGCCGCCCACCGCAGTCTCGACATGATCTTCATGCCCGCACTGTCCGAATCATTAAGAACAGTCAGCATAAGCGGAAGCGCCGTTGCCGGACGGACGACGATCGACGCGATGCCTCTGGCAATATGCGCCATGTCGCTTATCCCGGCTGCGCAACGTAGCAATTCGGGTGGGTTTAACGAGTTGGTCGAATATGGTTTCCGGCGCGGCGTATCCTACGACCTGATGCAATTGAATCCGGGTCCGGGAGCGGCGGCCAATTTCCTTATCAACCCGCTTGCGCCGCCCGCCACACCCGGCTCCGCTGCCGATCTGACTGCGGATGTGGCGGGTCCGTATGTCTGCGCCGGCAATATGTCAATGCCACGGCTCGGCGGCGATCCAGTCAGGGTTACCCAGCCGTTTCCGCTCGCTTCGCTTTTCGTGCAGCTCAACTCACGCTTCGATAATGAAAGCTTTACGGGTGGTCAATGCAACTTTCGCGCCGCCCCGCCTGACAGGAACATCCGGGCCTACACCGTTGCATCAGTCAGCTGGATGACGACGGCGACCACCCAGGCGGCAGGACCCGCCGCAACGGTCGGAAAGATGGAGACAGTCGCCGACATTGCACCACCGGGCGGCCCGGCGTCACAGTACGGCCTGCTCTGGGCGTATGCGAAGGCCGTGCCATTTACGGCCTACACCCCGGGAATAGCCGAGCCTTCCACTGGCTACACGCCTTTCGCTACAACTAACGCTGTGTGGGCCAGCCTCTACAACTTGCAAAAACCAAACGGATACACTGCGTCGCCACCTTACAAGGCGAGTTTTGGCAGCAACTTTGCCAGCCCGTCTGCCGCCCACGGCCCTGGTGTGAACGACCGGCGTGTATTGCGCGTGCCCCTGCTGTCCTGCCCAGTCGCGGCTGGGGCCAATGTACCGGCCACTGTGCTTGCAATTGGCAAGTTTTTCATGACTATACCCGCTACCGCCACAACCATTAATGCCGAGTTCGCTGGCGCTGTGCGTGTGCAAAGCGTTCGAGGCCAAGTGGAGCTATTTCCATGAGCCGTCCTAAAATTCAGAAGATGCGCGGTTCCCAGAGGGGTACGGCCGCCGTGGAGTTCGCGATAATCCTGCCCTTGATGGTGATGATACTCGCGGTTCCGCTATTTTTCGCCCGCTACTTCTGGTACTACGAAGTAATACAAAAGGCTGCCACCGATTCTGCCCGGTTGTTGTCCTCCTCGAGTCAGGTGGAACTCGGGAGCTTCAATGCCGACTTGTCAGAAGTGGCCGTCGCGAAACTCGCGCGGTCGATCGTAACCGCCGAGACAGCAGAGATATCAACGGGCACGGCAATACACGTGGAAGTACGGTGCGGCAGCTTGGACTGCATTGGCGATGGCGTTCCACAAACGGTCAGGGTTGCCATCAGGATGCGAATCTACGATACGTTTTTCGGTGGGCTTACAGACGAATTTGGAGGAAATGTCGGCCTTTGGGTAAGGGCCGACGTGACAATGCCCTATGTCGGAAATTAAATCACCCTCTCGCCCGATGCGCCGGGGCCGTAGCCGCGAACTGGGTGTCGCGGCCGTCGAGTTAGCCCTGGTGTCGCTCGTGTTTTTCACAGTTGTATTTGGCGCGATTGAACTCGCACGACTAATGTACCTGTGCAACACACTCCAAGAGGTCACCCGCCGCGCGGCAAGCGCAGCGGCGAACACGGACTTCACCAACGCGACAGCGATGCAAGGGATTCGCCAGGCCGCGATCTTCCAGGATTCCGCCGGGACGCTGGCGCTGTCACAGCATGTCACAGACCAGTCGATTCGTATCGATTACATGACGATCCAAAATGCAGGCGGAACCCTGACCACGGTGCCTATCCCGACCGGCTCGTTACCGTCGAGCCCAACTGAAAACAGAAGGACTTGTTTAATTGACCCCAGCGCTCCGAGCTGCATTCGTATAGTTCGCGTACGCGTATGCGCATCCGCCATCGCCGACAACTGTGTTGCAGTGCGCTTTCAAAGCATCGTCCCTCTGATCAACCTGTCTGTTAGCTTACCTTTGGCCACGACCCTTGTACGGGCAGAATCGCTCGGCTTCGTGCCGCCGACTCCGCCGGGTAGTTAGTGACATGGGAAAACCCATCCCGGCATCCAACTCTAACGGAGGCACCATGGCCAACACTCCGGCCGCAGCCGGCGCGACGGTTTTCAGCTGTTCTTTTAGCGGCTCCATCCTTTTGATTTCAGGCCTGGTGCTCGTGGAAACCTGGAGCGTTGGTATCAGGGCAGGTGCTGGCGCACACGTTTTCATCGCCCTCGTCGGGCTGTTCCTCGGCGCTGCCGCCTTCAGCAGCTACCGCCGTTCCGCTGGAATCGTGACACAGAGTGAGCCTGGACGAAACGGCACCGCCTCAACCCCAGGCATTACCGTCATTGAAACCGCCTGGTGCATCCTTTTTTGCGCCTTGGGAAATGTACTTATACAACTTCTCATAAGGGAATGGCGAACGACCTTCCTGGTGTTCGTCGCAGGCCTCGCTTTTGTGCCCTGGTCAAAGGTAGTGTTTTGCCGGCGGCACTTTGTCGTCGCTTGCGCAATGTTCGTGGCCGGTGGCATTTGCGGCCTGGTCCTCCTGGGCGTCCCCGCGGATCCCATCATTCTTCCTGTCGCCACATGGATTCTTTGGATAAGCGCAGCCATAACACTGCTCCGGGGAGCGCTCGTCAAGACGAACGCCGAAGTACCAACCAGCCACCGCCTACTGGAAAGGATCTTCGTGGATAAAAAAAGCCCCGGAACCGCAAGGGAACCGGGGCTTTAGTTGTCAGTCGGAATCTGCCTGATTCCGACCTTATGCTTAGACGTTGAACAGGAAGTTCAGCACGTCGCCATCCTTGACCACGTATTCCTTGCCTTCGGCGCGCATCTTGCCGGCTTCCTTGGCGCCCGCCTCGCCCTTGTAGGCGATGAAATCGTCGTACGAGATCGTCTGCGCGCGGATGAAGCCGCGCTCGAAGTCGGTGTGGATCACGCCCGCTGCCTGCGGGGCGGTGTCGCCGACGTGGATGGTCCAGGCACGCACTTCCTTCACGCCCGCCGTGAAGTAAGTTTGCAGGCCGAGCAGCTTGTAGGCAGCGCGGATCAGTCGGTCCAGTCCCGGCTCTTCCATGCCCATGTCAGCCAGGAAGGCTGCCTTGTCGGCATCGTCGAGGTCGGCGATTTCGGCTTCGATCGCGGCGCTGATCGCGACGATCGGCGCGTTCTGGGCTTTGGCGTAGTCGGTCAACTGGTCGAGCAGCGGATTGTCCTTGAAACCGGTGTCCGACACGTTGGCCACAAACATTGCCGGCTTCGCCGTGATCAGGCACAGCGGCTTGACGAGTTCCATCTGCTCGGCGTCCAGGCCCAGCGTACGCACCGGCTTGCCTTCGTTCAGGTGCGGCATCAGGCGCTCACACACCGCTACCAGCTTGGCCGCGTCCTTGTCGCCGGAGCGCGCCTTCTTGTTCTCGCGGTGGATCGCCTTCTCGACGGTGCCCATGTCGGCCAGCGCCAGCTCGGTCTGGATCACTTCGATGTCGTCGAGCGGGCTGACTTTGCCCGCCACGTGCACCACGTTGTCGTCTTCGAAGCAGCGCACCACGTTGACGATCGCGTCGGTTTCGCGGATGTGCGACAGGAACTGATTGCCCAGGCCCTCGCCTTTCGATGCGCCGGCGACCAGGCCCGCGATGTCGACGAACTCGACGATGGCGTTGACCAAGCGCTCCGGCTTGACGATCTCGGCCAGTGCGGCCATGCGCGGATCCGGCACCTCGACCACGCCGACGTTCGGCTCGATGGTGCAGAACGGATAGTTCTCAGCCGGGATGCCGGCCTTGGTCAGGGCATTGAACAGGGTGGACTTGCCGACGTTGGGCAGGCCGACGATGCCGCATTTGAGACTCATGGGAAGACTTTCTAGTTCGAATGACGAAACCTCGTATTGTAACCGGGGACGCAAGCGGAGGCCGCAAAAGCGTCCGTTTTATGTGTCAGTTAGCGACGGTTCAGGTGCGTACCGGTGTTTGCCAGCGGCGTAACCGCGTGCGCACCGGTGCGCACGCGGTCACAGCGGCCGGATCCGCGACAGCTCGGGCCGCAGCACAAACCCGGCAAACTCGTCGCGCAGGCGCTGCCCTTCCCCAATGGCCTGGCGCCAGTTGCGGATCCGCGCGTCGTGGTCCAGTCCGTAGAACTTGAAGTCGTTCCGGTCCGGCAGCTTGCCGCGGGGCAGCGTCTTCAGGAAGTCCTGCGACGGCGC
>JBJMVW010000005.1:0-4757 GCA_045810465.1 Massilia sp.
GCCAGTAGCCGTACACGTCCATCCCGAAGCCAACCACGAATTCGTTCGGGATCGTCACGCCGACGATGTCGGCCTGTACCGGCTTGCTCTTGCGCAGTTCCTTGTCCGCGAACACGGCCAGGATGACTTCGGCCGCGCCCATGTCGAGCAGGCGCTGCCGGACCTGGGCCAGGGTCTGGCCTTCGTCGAGGATATCGTCGAGCACAATGATGGTCCGCCCGGCCACGTTCTGGCGCGGGATCACCTTCCACACCACCTGGCCGCCACGGTCGTCGTCGCCGTAGCGGCTGACATGGATGTAGTCGAAGTCGAGCGGGAAGGTCAGTTGCGGCAGCAAGTTGCCGGTAAACACCACGGCCCCGCCCATCACGCCCAGCACCAGCGGGAACACGCCCTCCTGCGGGTCGCCGAAGCGCTGGTTCAGCACGCCGGCAACGTTGCGCACCGCCGCCTGGACCTGCTCGGGGCTGACGATCTGCGTCGCGTTCTCGAGCAGCGCGTGGGCGCGCGCGATGTGGAAGTCTTGCATAGTCATCTGGTCAAAAAAGGAGACGCAGGGATTATGCGGCATATCCGGCGACGGCGTGAGTACGGTTGGGGCAGGCGGACGCCGGCGGGTCGATGTCCACGGTGTGCGAACGTAACGCGTGCGCTCGAGCGCGCGCCCTACGATGCTGGCGGCCGGGCGGCGTCGAGGATCTCGCGCTGCAGCTTTTTGGTCAGTTTGCCGAACACCAGTTCCCACGAGCGCCGCAGCAGGGCGGCCGCTTCCGCATCGTCCAGCGGCGCGTCGCGGTTCACGTGCACCCACCTGGCGCGCGCGAGGTAGGGCGCCGGGATGATGCCTGGACGGTCGGTCAGTTCGAGGAAACGCTCGTCCTCGACCTTGAAGCTGATGCCCTCGGCCGGCGCCACGTTGCCGGTCACCGCAAACATCTTCCCGCCAACCGAGAACACAAGGTCGGCACCCCACTTGATATCCTCGGTACAGCCCGGCAGGCTGCGGCATACCGCTTTGGCTGCTTCAAAGTCCATTCGCTTCTCGCTCCAGGTGCTTGTGGTGCACCAATATTAGCCTACCGGGCGGCGGCTACCTCCTGCGACGCAAGAGTGAGCGGCACCGTTGCCGGGAATTGCGGCGTATCATATGATTTTTCGATTATCACTAACGCAACACAGCCATGCCCATCACCGACACCACCAGCGCCCGCGGCGCCCGTCTCGCGCAACTGCGCGCCGCGATGGCCCGCCACGGGATCGACGCGGTCATCGTGCCGTCCGCCGACCCCCACCTCTCGGAATACCTGCCGGGCCGCTGGAAGGGGCGCGAATGGCTGTCCGGTTTCACCGGCTCGGTCGGCACCTTTATCGCCACCCCTGATTTCGCTGGCGTCTGGACCGATGGCCGCTACTGGACGCAGGCCGAGTCCGAACTGGCCGGATCAAGCATCGCGCTGATGAAGATCCCGTCCGGCGCCAGCCTGCTCCATATCGACTGGCTCGCGGCAACCATGGCGCCCGGCCAGACGGTCGCGGTCGACGCGCGGGTGCTGGGCCTGTCCACCGCGCGCCTGCTGGGCGATGCGCTGTCCGCACGCGGCATCAAGCTGCGCACCGACATCGACCTGCTCGACGAGGTCTGGACCGACCGCCCCGAGCTGCCGGCCGACCCGGTGTTCGAGCACGCGGCGCCGTTTGCCACCGTGGCCCGCAGCGCCAGGCTGGCCGAAACGCGGGCGGCGATCGACAAGCTGGGCGCCGACCGCCATTTCATCTCGACGCTGGACGACATCGCATGGCTGTTCAACCTGCGCGGCGCCGATGTGAGCTTCAACCCGGTGTTCCTTGCCCATGCGCTGATCGAGCCGGAACAGGCGACGCTGTTCGTCGCCGACGGCAAGGTGCCGGCCACGCTGCGCGCGCGGCTGCTCGAAGACCGGGTGCGCATCGCGCCGTATGCCGACGCGCAGCAAGCGCTGGCTTCGCTCCCGGCGGGCAGCACGCTGCTGGTCGACCCGCGCCGCGTCACCGCCGGCATGCGCGCCGCGGTGCCGGCCAGCGTGCGCGTGCTCGAGGCGGTCAACCCGACCACCTTCGCCAAATCGCGTAAATCCGAAGCCGAGGCGCGCCATGTGCGCGCCACTATGGAGCAGGACGGCGCGGCGCTGTGCGAGTTCTTCGCCTGGCTCGAACCGCTATTGCGCGACCCGCAGCGCGCGCCGCTGACGGAAGTCGCGATCGATGAGCACATCACCGCCGCGCGCGCGCGCCGCCCCGGCTTCATCAGCCCGAGCTTCGGCACCATCGCCGGCTTCAATTCGAATGGCGCGATCATGCACTACCGCGCCAGCGAAGGATCGTGCGCGGTGATCGAAGGCGACGGCCTGCTGCTGATCGACTCCGGCGGCCAGTACCTGGGCGGCACCACCGACATCACGCGCGTGGTCCCGGTCGGCGCACCGTCGGCCGCGCAAAAGCGCGATTTCACGCTGGTGCTCAAGGGCCTGATCGGATTATCCTCGGCGCGCTTCCCGCGCGGGACCCGCTCGCCGATGCTCGACGCGCTCGCGCGCGCGCCGATCTGGGCCGCCGGTATCGATTACGGCCATGGCACCGGCCACGGCGTCGGCTACTTCCTGAACGTGCACGAGGGACCGCAGTCGATCTCGCCAAGCACGCCGCCCGATCCGCACACGGCGATGGAGCCGGGCATGATCACCTCGATCGAACCGGGCATCTACCGGCCGGGCCAGTGGGGCATCCGGATCGAGAACCTGGTCCTCAACCAGCCGGCGCAGGCGACCGAATTCGGCGAGTACCTGTGCTTCGAGACGCTGACCCTGTGCCCGATCGACACCCGCTGCATCGACCTGCCGCTGCTGCGCGCCGACGAAACCGCGTGGCTGAACGATTATCACGCGACGGTCCGTGCGCGCCTGGCGCCGCATGTGACGGGCGCCGCGCGCGACTGGCTCGAACTGCGCACGAGGGCGATCTGATGGCCGGCGCACGTTCCACCCGCGCCAGCGCAGCCGTCGAGCGGCTCAAGAAACGCAGCGGCAATGCGGGCTATTCGATGGCGCGCACCGGCGACGGCCTGTTCTTCCTGTCCGAGCGCCCGGGCGCGCCGCCGTTGTGCGCGCCGCTCGAGCTGGACGACTTCGTCAGCTTCGTCAACGGCCTCGGGCCGCAGGTCGAACGGCGCGTCAGCAAGCACGACGTCGCGTTCGAGAAGCAGCTGGTCAAGAAGAAGCCATAACACCACCATCGCCGCCAGGAGCCCCTGCATGCCCTTGTTCGACCTGTTTTCTGCCTACTGGTCCAAATCGGAGCTGGCCACCAACGGCCTGATCCTGCTTAATATTTTCGGCGCGCTGGTGCTCGGCCTGATGGTCGGCTACGAACGCGCCTACCACGGGCGCGCGGCCGGCATGCGCACCTATGGCCTGGTGTGCATGGCCTCTGCCGCACTGACCATCGTCGGCGGCTATCCGAGCTTCTGGTTCGGCGGGCATGGCGACACCTTCGCCACGCTGGGCACGGTCGACCCGACCCGCATCGTGCAAGGGATCGTGACCGGCATCGGTTTCCTCGGCGCCGGCGTCATCATGCGCGAGGGCTTCAACATCAGCGGCCTGACCACCGCAGCCTCGATCTGGACCTCGTCGGTGATCGGGATCCTGGTCGGCGTCGGCTTCTACCTGTCGGCGATGGCGCTGGCCTTCTTTTCCGCGATGATCATGATTTACCTGAACCGGCTCGAGGCGCTGCTGCCGTCGCGGCACGCGGTGGCGGTGACGATGCACTTCAGGGAGGACTTCCGGCCGCGCGAAGAGGTGCTGCGCCGGGTCGCCCTCGAACGCGGCTATGAAATCGCCGGCGGCTCGCTCACCATCGGCTGCAATCATCGCCGCCAGGAGTGGCGTTTCGTGGCGCTGGCGCTGTCCAAGCACAGCGGCTTGCGGCTGTCCGAACTGGCCGACGAGCTGGCGCGGTTCGAAGGCGTCGAGGGCTTCCTGCTCTCGCATGCGCGCAACTGACGACAAGACCAACAACACTGGGGATAACAAGAATGACGGCACAGGAGGTCCTGGACTTCTGGTTCCTGCCACCAGGCGCCGAGGGCCATGGGCAGGCGCGCAAGGAATGGTTTCGCAAGGACCCGCGTTTCGATGAAGCGGTGCGCACGCGCTTCGGCGCCCTGATCGCGCAGGCGGTCGCGGGCGGATTGCGCGAGTGGGATGCCGCCGGCCCGCAGGGGACGCTGGCGCGCATCGTCGTGCTCGACCAGTTCACCCGCAACGCGCGGCGCGGCACGCCCGCAATGTTCGAAGGCGACGCGCTGGCGCTGGCGGCCGCGCAAAAGCTGGTCGAGTGCGGCGCCGACCGCGAGCTCGCGCCGGTCCAGCGCGTGTTCGCCTACCTGCCGTTCGAGCACGCCGAGGACGCGCGCATGCAGGAGCGGGCGGTGGAGCTGTTCACGCAGCTCGCGCACAGCCACCCGGGCTTCGCGCGGGAACTCGATTACGCGCATCGCCACCGCGGCGTGATCGCGCGCTTCGGCCGCTTCCCGCACCGTAACCAGCTCCTCGGGCGCGCCTCGACACCGGAAGAACTGGCGTTCCTGCGCCAGCCCGGCTCGGGCTTCTGACGTGGCGCGCACGCTCAACATCGTCGGCGCCGGGCATGTCGGGCGCGTGCTGTGACGGCTGTTCGCCGCCAGCGGTGCGTTCGCCGTACAGGACGTGCTGACGCGC
>JBJMVW010000006.1:0-3957 GCA_045810465.1 Massilia sp.
GCGCGCAGCGCGAGCAGCACGTAGAACACCACGCCCACGCCGGCCAGGTGCTTGCTCGGGAAGCCGCATTCGGGCTGGTTGGGGTTGACGATCACGCGCGCGCTCGGGAGCGCATCCCCCGGCAGGTGGTGGTCGGTGACCACCACTTCGATCCCGAGCCGCTTCGCCGCCACGACGCCGTCGATGCTGGCGATGCCGTTGTCGACGGTGATGATGATGTCCGGCGCCTTTTCGCGCGCCGTCAGTTCGACGATCTCGGGCGTCAAACCGTAGCCGTGGACCACGCGGTCCGGGACGATGTAGTCGACCCGCGCGCCCATCGCGCCGAGGCCGCGCAGCGCGGTGGCGCAGGCGGTGGCGCCGTCGCAGTCGTAGTCGGCGACGATGGTCATCTTTTTGCCGGCGCCAATCGCGTCGGCCAAAAACACGGCGGCCGCGTCGATGTGCTTCAGGCCCGAGGGCGGCGACAGTGCGGTCAGTTCGCTCGACAGTTCGCGTGCGTCGAGCAGCCCGCGCGCGGCGTAGATACGGGCCAGCACGGGGTGGACGCCGCCCTGGCGCAGCAGCTCCGAGGTGCGAAAGGAACAGGGGCGGGTGGTGATGCGTGTCTTCAAATCAGTCGGTCCAGTGTCGGCCGGCGCCAGAATTTGCGTTGGGCAAGCGCGGTGGTGGTGAATTCGGCATGTGCTTCGCGGTTGCTCAGCACGAGGGTGATGGCGCTCAGGTCGCCGCGCATCAGCGCCGCCAGCAAGGGCGCGAACAGTTCGGTTTCGAGGCGCTGCATCTCGCCCAGCCAGGCTGCCCAGTCGGCGGCGATGGCGGGGGCGGAGGCGTTGCCGCAAATGAGCAGGGTGTCTGCTTTCATGTCGGTTGCGACCTGGACCAGGCTTGTGATCTCGCGCTGGGCGAGGGCGGTGAGCCAGCCGGGGGTTTCAAAAGCAGCCACGCCCAGTGCATTTTGCGGCTTCGGCGAGGTCGTTGAGGCGGGCGCGCCGGACCACAGCCAGAAGGCGTTCACGGGTGGCAGGCCGCGCGCTTCGCGGGCAGCGTTGACGGGATTGGTGTACCACGCCATCTGCACTTCGTTCTGCAGCTTGCGGTAGGCGATCGCGCGCGGGCCCGCCGGCATCCAGTCCATCAGGTTCATGCCGACCGCGGTATCCGGCGACGACGTTTCCATGTCGTTCCAGTCGTCCGCGCGCGCGAACCAGGTGTCGGCGTCGCCGTATTCGAATCCGTACCCGGCCTCGTCGAACGACTGCCTGGCGGCCGCGAACAGCGCCCGGCCGTCCTCTTCGCTCACGCGCAGCTGGCGCAGGTCGGCCATCAGCAAATGGCTGCGTGCGATTTCGATATGTGTCGGGTTGACAATGAACCACGTGCCGGTCCCGGGCTCGAGGCCGTACCCGCGCATCGCCGCGACGGCAAACGCCGGTTGCCCGCCAGACTCGAGGCCGAGTGCGCGGGCCAGCCACACTTCGTGCGGCAATGCGCGCGCCGCCGAACCGCTGGGCATCCGGCTATGGGCGGACGTGCGCGACAACAGCGCCGCCAGCGCGGGCGCTTCGAGCGCGCGCGCCAGGTCGGGCGCAAATTCGGGAGCAGGGAGGGCGAACGGCAGGACGAGCGTAATGTGAGCCATCCCGTGATTGTAGGGCATATGCGGTGTCCGCGAGAAATGCCACCGTGACACCGCCGCCACAATCGGCCGGCGCGCCGCGCCCCCCAGCCACCGCGCTCAGGGCGTTGCCGTCGGCCCCGACTGCGCTCCCGTGGCGTCCGGCTCGATCTCGACGTCGCCGTACGTCAGGCCAATTGCTTCCTCGTACCAGGTCTGCACCAGCGCCAGGTGCTCGCGCTCCTCGTTCAGGGCCAGCGTGAAGTCGTTGACCATGTCGCCCAGTTCATGCTCGTCCGCCAGCGCGATCAGGGTTTCCCAGCCGGCCTTGTCGGCCAGCTCCGCCGTGACGATTGCGTGCAGCGATTGCGCCAGGCTGGTGCGCGGGTCGTTCAGGACCTGCACCAGCCCGGCCGACTCGACGCCCACCAGGTCGGCGCTCGGGGTCTGCGAGGTCGGGTCGCCGCCGAGCGACTCGATGGCGCCCTTGAGCAACAGGAAATGACGCGCCTCGTCGGCCCGGATCGCGGCCACGTCCTCGAGCGCCATGCTGATCTGCCCGTCGAGCATGACCTCGCACTTGGTGATCAGCGCGTCGTAGAGCCGGGCGCCAGTGCGCTCGAAGGCCAGGCGCTCGCCCAGCTTGTCGAGCAGGATCTGCGGGCTGTCGCCCTTGAGCATCTGCATGCCCATGCTGACCGCGCCGGTGACGGTGCCGGGCAGCGGGATCGAGCCAAGCCCGTCCGAGTCGGCGATGTAGGAGCTGCGTACGTCGACCAGCGCCATCTCGTCGCCGGGCCCGCCACGCTCGGCATCGGCGACGTCGAGCATGGCCTTGCTGTCGATCGGCGACATCTGGATGCCGGTCTTGTTCATCCCTACGTGTTCAGTCTGTTGAGCCATATGTCCTCCTGGAATAGTCGATCGGCGCTCATGGCGCTGTCCCGCCCGCCGGGCTGGCGGCCGCCGTCGGCAGCGCACCGCTGGCAGTGCCTTTCTTGGTCATTTCGGTGCCCGGCTCCCACTTGTAGCCGGACGAGACGGCCTCGCTGGGCGAGCCGTCCGAGTTGAGCTGGGCCCGGTAGGCGCGCGTTTCGGCGCTTTCCTGGTCCTTCGGCACGAACTGCGTGCCTTTCGCGCGCAGGTTGACTTCGCTGTGCAACACCTTGCGCACAAAGTCGCGCTGGCTGCGGAACGGCAGCGGCGAGGCGAAGTCGCTGGTGATGATCTCGGCAGGATCGCGCTTTTCGTACTGCTTGAAGTACTCGCACGCCATGTGGAAGTGCCCGAGCTCGTAGTCGAGGAAGCGCTCCCAGATCGCCCGCACGTGGTGGTTGGTCTCCTGCTCGACGCAGCTGTAATAGTTGTAGCACTCGTTGGCCTCGTGCAGCATCCACTGTTCGAGCCAGGTTTCGCTGGGGTCGAGCATCGACTCGTACTGGGTCACGTGCTGTTCCTCCACCGAAGCGATCTCGGCATAGAGCTGGCGCGCGAGCGGGTCGGAGAACTGCGGGCCCACGTTCATATAATAGTTGTGGGTCTGGGCTTCGGCGGACACGATGGTCAGCGCGTGCAGCTTGGTCTGCAGCGACGCCTTGGTGCGGTCGTACGGGTTGCGCAGGTCGTCGTCGGGCGCGCGGTGGTGCTCGAAGGTCGGGCGGCCGGGCAGGATGTCGGTATAGCTCTGCAGGATGTTGTTGGCGTCCTTGCCCTCGAGCCGGTCGAGCAGCGCCGAGTAGCGGTACATGTGGTCGAAATCCTCGAGCAGCCCGAAGCGGTAGACCTGGGCCAGGTACGGGTCGGGCTCGAGCTGGGCGATGGCGGCGGTGATCTCGATCGCCACCTGCTCGTAGCCGATCGTGGTTTCGAGCGGCGAGTGGTCCGGCGCCAGCAGCCAGTTGACCATCGTGGCCTGGTGCTGCTCGGCGCGCCTGGTGTGCGCCAGCGGCCGCCGCAGGTCCGGATTGCAGCGCGCCGCCATGTGGCCGAAGCGCAGCGCCTCGAGCTCGAGGCCATTAACGAGGATGACGCGCACGCGCGTGAAGGCGTCGTCGTCGAGTTTGCTGATCGGTTTTTGCACCATGTCGCGCCAGGTGAAGCGCTGGTCTTCCACCCGGACGCCTTTTGAATCGAATAGACTGAATGCCATGTTGGTTCTCCTCGTGCAAACGGGTTCCCCAGGGCCGGAATCACCGGCCGCGTTGGTATTCGACGCACGAGGCGCGGGCCAGTTCAATCAAAATTTGCGCCGGGCCGACATGCCGCAATTGCCGTTTTGCGCCGGGCCGTGCCATGAGTCAATTGTGACAATCGCTGTCATGGATGAGCTTTGTATGGCA
>JBJMVW010000007.1:0-7479 GCA_045810465.1 Massilia sp.
CGCCGGCGGAAGCGAGGAAGCGCGCGCGCAAGGTTTGATTGTTGCGATGCAGCAAATAGCAGAGGTGACGAGGATCGAGACCAGGCTACGCCAGGTTGGCGTCAGCGAAGCGGACCTCGACCGCATGGCTGACGACGCGATGCTGCAGACCAGGCTACTCGGCAACAACCCGCGCGACGTGACCCGCGAGGACGCACGGGCGATTTACGCGGCCGCGCTGTAAGGCTTGGGCTTGACGCTGAAATAGTCCAGCAGCAGGGCGTTGAGCCGGTCCGGAGCGGTCAACTGCATCCAGTGGTCGGCGCCCTCGATGCGCTCGTAACGAAAGCCCGCCTTCACGTAGTGGACCGAGTCGCGCATCTGGCTTTCGCCCATCGCCGGGTCGCGGTCGCTCCAGACGCCCATGACGGGAACCTCGACAGGTGGCCAGTCGTGGCGCAGGCCGAGGTTGAAGTTGGCCCGGTAGTAGTTGAGCGCGGCGGTGAGGCGCCCGGGAGGACGCAAACTGCGCCGCCAGTAGCCGATCTGGGTGCGGTCGCGCGTGAAATTACGTACGAACAGCCAGTTGCCGAACTTGAGCGTGTGCTCGGCCAGGCCCGGCATCAGGAAGCCGAGCACGTAGGACATGCGCAATCTCTGCAGCAGCCCCGAACGGGCCAGCGCGGCCGGATGACCGACCGACATGGCCACGAACTGTTCCATGCGTGACGGCGTCGCCATGCACAGCTGCCAGCCGATGATTGCGCCCCAGTCGTGCCCCACCACGCGCACCTTGCCGATGCCAAGCACATCGAGCAGGCCGGTCACATCCGCACGCAGGTATTCCATTGCGTACTCGCGCACCGACGGCGGCGCGTCGGTTTCGCCATACCCCCGCAGGTCGGGGGCGATGACCCGAAAGCCGGCCTCCGCCAGCGGCCCGATCTGCTTGCGCCACACCACATGGGTATCGGGAAACCCATGCAGCAACAGTACGGGCGGCCCCTGCCCTGCACTGACCACGTGCATGCGCAAACCGTTCACGTTGACGATGCTGGCTTCTTCTTTCACGCGTCCACCCGCCGTGTCTGTAACACCAGTATGGGGCGCGCGTCGAACAGCGGCTTGATGCGAATACAGAGGCGCGGGCGCGACAGCGGGAACAAACAGCCCGCTACCGCGTCGGGGGTTCATCGTAGGGTGGGCAGTCCCTGCCCACGCGGACCTCAGCGCAGTGCCAACATTCGCGTGGGCACAGGGTGCCCACCCTACCCGGTGAGGATCAGGACTGCGCGCGCTTGCGGCTGGCCGCGGCGAGCAGGGCGCCGATTTCGCCAACAATGCCGCGCCGGAACAGCAGCACGCAGGCGATGAAGATCAGGCCGGTGACCATGCCGACCGATTCGCCCAGCGTCGAGAACCACTCGATATGGGTGGCGCCGGCGAGGAAGGTGCCGAGGTCGCCCAGCTTGTTTTCCAGCGCGACGATGATGAAGGCGCCGATGATCGGGCCGACCAGCGTGCCCATGCCCCCTACCAGGGTCATCAGGATCACCAGGCCGGACATGGTCCAGTGCACGTCGGTCAGGGTCTCGAAGCCCAGCACGACGGTTTTGGTGGCTCCTGCGAGCCCTGCAAGGGCCGCGGAGAGCACGAACGCGAGCAGCTTGTACCTGTCGATGTCATACCCCAGGGAAATCGCGCGTGGCTCGTTTTCCTTGATCGCCTTGAGCACCTGCCCGAACGGCGAATGCACGGTGCGCACGATCAGCGCGAAGCCGCCGATGGCGATCGCCAGCACCACGTAGTACAGCGTCAGGTCGTTGCCCAGGTCAATCATGCCCAGCAGCTTGCCGCGTGGGACTCCCTGCAAGCCGTCCTCGCCGTGGGTTAGCGGCGAGCGCAAGGCGGCGAAATACACCATCTGGGCCAGCGCCAGCGTGATCATCGAGAAATAAATGCCCGAGCGCCGGATTGCCAGCGCACCCATCACCAGCCCGACCAGGGCGCTGGCGGCCACGCCGAGCACGATGGCCAGTTCAAACGGCAAGCCGAGCACGGCCAGTGCGTGGCCGGTCACGTAGCCCGCGCTGCCGAAAAAAGCGGCATGGCCGAACGACAGCAGGCCGGTGTAGCCGATCAGCAGGTTGAAGGCGCAGGCGAACAGCCCGAAGCACAGCAGCTTCATCAGGAATACCGGATAGCCGAAAAATGGCGCGGCGAGCGCGACCAGGAAGGCGATCAGGTAAGCGGTTTTCTTGTTCATCTCGATTGCTCCAGTCGGTTGCCCGTTATTTTTCCTTGCCGAACAGGCCGGCCGGCCGCAGCAGCAGCACGATCACCATCACGACAAACACCACCACTTCCGACCCTTCCGGGTAATAAACCCGTGTCAGTCCCTCGATCACACCGAGCCCGAGGCCGGTGAGGATGGAGCCGAGGATCGAGCCCATGCCGCCGATCACCACGACCGCGAACACGACGATGATCAGGTTCGAGCCCATCAGCGGCGTCACGTTGATGACGGGCGCCGCCAGCACCCCTGCCAGGCCCGCCAGCGCCACGCCGAAGCCATAGGTCAGCGTGACCATGCGTGGCACGTTGATGCCGAAGGCCTCGACCAGTTTGGGGTTTTCGGTACCGGCGCGCAGGTAGGCGCCGAGCCGGGTTTTTTCGATCACGAACCAGGTGGCCAGGCAGACGGCGAGTGAAGCGAGCACGACCCATGCCCGATAATTAGGCAGGATCATGAAGCCGAGGTCGGTCGCGCCGGCCAGTTGCTCGGGCACCTCGAGGGTCTGGCCCGAAACGCCGAAGAACGAGCGGAACACGCCTTCGAGCAGCAGCGTGAGGCCGAAGGTCAGCAGCAGGCCGTACAGGTGATCGAGTTTGTACAGCCAGCGCAGCATGGTTTTTTCGACCAGCACGCCGAACACGCCGACCACCAGCGGGGCCA
This sequence comes from Massilia sp., assembly GCA_045810465.1. Lineage (GTDB taxonomy): Bacteria > Pseudomonadota > Gammaproteobacteria > Burkholderiales > Burkholderiaceae_D > Telluria. Next base: position 2,936 of record JBJMVW010000007.1, read on the forward strand.
GCACCAGCATCATCCAGTAGTTCAGGCCGAACGAGGTGACGCCGATGTAGGCGACAAACGCGCCGACCATGTACAGCGCGCCGTGCGAGAAGTTAATCACATTGAGCAGGCCGAAGATCACGGCCAGTCCCAGCGACAGCATCGCGTAGAACGAGCCGTTGACCAGGCCGAGCAGCAGCTGGCTCATCATGGCCTGCAGGGGGACGCCAAAAATTTGCATGGGTATCAGACTAAGGTTGACTAGTCGCACAGGCCGTTGAGGGCCAGTTAGCACGTCGTTCCCGCGCAGGCGGGAACCCCATTTGATGTGCGACTACCCGTCAGAAATGGGATTCCCGCCTGCGCGGGAATGACGGTTTTTACGTTTCGTTGTCGAGGCGGCGAGAACCGGAAAGGACAGGCACGCCGCCTTAGTTCAAACCATCACTTCCAGGCCGCGCACTTCGTCTCGGCCTTGGTCGTGTACGCCTGCGCGCCAGGGATAGTTGCCACCACCTTGTAGTAGTCCCATGGATACTTCGACTCGGCCGGGGTCTTCACCTGCATCAGGTACATGTCGTGCACCATGCGGCCGTCCGGGCGGATCTCGCCGTTCTTGGCGAACATGTCGTTGATCTTGTGGCCCTTCATGTACGCGACCACCTTGTCGCCATCGTCCGTGCCGGTGGCCTTGACCGCGTTCAGGTAGGTCATCGTCGCCGAGTAGTCGCCGGCCTGCAGCATCGACGGCTCCTTTTTGGTCTTGGCGAAGTAGCGCTTGGACCAGGCGCGGGTGTCCTGGTTCAGGTCCCAGTACCAGCCGTCGGTCAGGTACAGGCCCTGCGTGGTTTTCAGGCCCAGCGTGTGGATGTCGTTGATGAACACCAGCAGGCCGGCAATCTTCATCTTCTTGGTCAGGCCGAATTCGTTGGCGGCCTTGGTTGCATTGATGAAGTCCCCACCGGCGTTGGCCAGCCCCAGCACCTGCGCGTTGGACGACTGCGCCTGCAGCAGGAAGGACGAGAAGTCGGAAGCACCGAGCGGGTGCTTGACGCTGCCAAGCACGTTGCCGCCGTTCGCCTTGACCACGGCCGCCGTGTCCCTTTCGAGCGACTGGCCGAACGCGTAGTCGGCGGTCAGGAAGTACCACGATTTGCCGCCCTGCTTCACCATCGCCGAGCCGGTGCCGCGCGCCAGCGCCACCGTGTCGTAGGCGTAGTGGACGGTGTACGGGGTGCATTGTTCGTTGGTCAGGGAGGCGGCGCCGGCGCCGATGGCAAAGAACGGTTTCTTCTTCTGCGCGGCAACGCCCGCCATCGACAGGCTGGCCCCGGAGTTGGTGCCGCCGATCAGCACGTCGACGCCCTGCTGGTCGAACCATTCGCGCGCCTTCGACGCAGCAATGTCGGGCTTGTTCTGGTGGTCCGCGACGATGAGCTCGATCTTCTTGCCGTTGATCGCGCCGCCCATGTCGGCGATCGCCATCCGGATCGCCTCCGCCCCACCGTTGCCGTCAACGTCCGAATACACGCCGGACAGGTCGGTCAGGAAACCGATCTTGATCGTGTCGCCCGAAATCTGGGCCTGGGCCGGCATGGTCAGTCCGATGGCGCTGGCCGCGGCTGCGGCGATGGCGATTGCTTTGCGTTTCATGTTGTCTCCGTTTGAAGGATGTATGAGTTGTTTGAACAGCTTCTGTCACACGCCGAGGAGCTCGGTCAGTACCGGCATCCTGGCGTTCAATTCGGGTGCAGCAATGGTTTCGACGATCTGGCCATGCTCCACCACGTAAAACCGGTCCGCGAGCGGCGCGGCGAATCGGAAATTCTGCTCCACCATCACGATGGTGTAGCCCTTCGCTTTCAGCGTCGTGATCATGCGCGCCAGTCCCTGCACGATCACGGGCGCCAGCCCTTCCGAGATTTCGTCGAGCAGCAGCAGGCGCGCGCCGGTGCGCAGGATGCGGGCCACGGCCAGCATCTGCTGCTCGCCGCCGGACAGCCGCGTACCCTGGCTGTGGCGCCGCTCGAGCAGGTTCGGGAACATCTCGTAGATTTCGTCGAGCGACATGCCCTTGCCCCCGCCCGACAGCACCGGCGGCAGCAGCAAGTTTTCCTCGGTCGACAGCGACGCGAAAATCCCCCGCTCTTCAGGGCAATAGCCGACGCCCAGGTGGGCGATCTTGTAGGTCGGCAGGCCGATCGACTCCACGCCGTTGATCCTGATCGAGCCGGTACGGCGGCCGGTCAGGCCCATGATCGCGCGCAGCGTGGTCGTGCGGCCGGCGCCGTTGCGGCCGAGCAGCGTGATGACTTCGCCGGGATTCACCGTCAGGTCGATGTTGTGGAGAATGTGAGATTCGCCGTACCAGGCTTGCAGGTTGCTGATTTCAAGCGCCGCGGTCATCAGTGCGCTCCTTGCAGTTCGCTGGCGTCGGTGCCCATGTAGGCTTCCATTACCTGCGGGTTCTTCGAGACCTCGGCATAGGTGCCCTCGGCCAGCATCGCGCCGCGCTGCAGGACCGAAATGCGGTCGCAAATGCCCGAGACGACGTTCATATTGTGTTCGACCATCAGGATGGTGCGCCCGCTCGACACCTTCTTGATCAGCTCGGTGACGCGATGCACGTCCTCGTGGCCCATGCCCTGGGTCGGCTCGTCGAGCAGCATCAGTTCGGGTTCCATCGCCAGTGTGGTGGCGATTTCCAGCGCCCGCTTGCGGCCGTAGGGCAAATCAGCGGTCACCTCGTCGGCAAACGAGGCCAGGTCGACTTCCGCCAGCAATTGCATGGCGCGCTCGTTCAGGCTGTCGAGCGAGCGCTCGCTGCGCCAGAAATGGAAGCTGCTGCCGAGCTCGCGCTGCAAGCCGATGCGCACGTTCTGCAGCACGGTCAGGTGCGGGAACACCGCCGAGATCTGGAACGAGCGAATGATGCCCATGCGCGCGATCTGGGCGGGCCGGGCCCGCGTGATGTCGCGGCCATTGAACAGGATCTGGCCCGAGGTCGGCACCAGGAATTTGGTCAGCAAATTGAAACAGGTCGTCTTGCCCGCGCCGTTCGGTCCGATCAGCGCATGGATATGCCCGCGCTGGACCTGCAGGTTCACGTCATTGACGGCGGTAAAACCCTTGAATTCCTTCGTCAGGTTCCGCGTTTCAAGGATGACGTCCGCCATCTTGTCTCCAGAGTTTTTTCGTGTAATTTTGAAAACTGTCTGATAAATGATACACACAACAGTTTTGCGCCACAATACAACACAATCGCGAACGCGAGGTGCGAATTTACATCATTGTGTGCAGAACTATTGTGCAAATTTTCGCAGCCGAAGAAGCTCAGACTTCAGCCGCGTGTAGCCATGATCAGTTGCGCGGTCTTTTCGGCGATCATCAGGGTCGGCGAATTCGTATTGCCTGACGTGATGAACGGCATCACCGACGCATCGACGACCCGCAGCCGCTCTACCCCCTTTACCCGTAATTCGCCGTCGACGACCGCCATCGGGTCATCCTGGCGGCCCATCTTGCAGGTCCCTACCGGATGGAAGATCGTGGTGCCGATCAGCCCCGCCGCCTCGGCCAGCTCGTCCTCGGTGCGATAGTGCGGCCCGGGCTTGAACTCCTCCGGACGGTATCTGGCCAGCGCCGGCGCGGCCACGATGCGCCGTGTCAGTTCGAGCGCGGCCGCCGCGGTTTTGCGGTCCTCGGCCGTGCTCAGGTAGTTGGGCGTGATTTTGGGCGGCGCGTAGCTGTCGTTCGACGCGATACGCACATGTCCGCGCGAGGTGGGCCGCAAGTTGCAGACGCTGGCGGTAAATGCCGGAAAACCATGCAGCGGGTCGCCGAACTTCTCGAGCGACAGCGGCTGCACGTGGTACTGCAGGTTGGCGCTGGGCTGGGCGGCGTCCGAGCGGGCAAACGCGCCCATCTGCGACGGCGCCATCGACATCGGCCCGCTCTGGAACATCGCGTACTCGAGGCCGATCTTCATCTTGCCGAACCAGTTCGTCGCCATCGTATTCAAGGTTTTTGCGCCGCTTACCTTGAACACCATGCGCAGCTGCAGGTGGTCCTGCAGGTTTTCGCCGACGCCAGGCGAGTCGACTAGCGGCGTGATGCCGCACCGCTGCAAGGCGGCAGCCGGGCCAACGCCCGACAGCTGCAGGATTTGCGGCGAGCCGATCGTCCCGGCGGCAAGCAGCGTCTCGCGGTGCGCGACCGCCGTGAAGGTCTTCCCGCCGCCGGTGAACTCCACGCCGCGGCACACCTTGCCCTGCCCGCTGTCTTCGACCAGCAGGCGCTCGACGTGGCAACCAGTCATCACTGTGAGGTTCGGACGCTGGGCGGCAGGGCGCAGGAAGGCCTTGGCGGTATTGAGCCGGATGCCGCGCCGCTGGTTGACCTCGAAATACGAACAGCCGTCGTTGTCGCCGCCGTTGAAATCGTCGACCTTGGGAATACCGACCTGCTCGGCCGCATCGCGAAACGCGTCGAGGATCGACCACGACAGGCGCTGCTTCTCGACACGCCATTCGCCACCGGCGCCATGAACGCCGTTCGCGCCCGCA
>JBJMVW010000008.1:0-75542 GCA_045810465.1 Massilia sp.
ATTAATCTCAAACAGGCGGCGTCAGGCGCTGACTCTGTCCCTAATTACCCAAAAAATGGGGTCAGACCCTAATTTCCGAACAACTTTCTCAACAAATGGGGTCAGACCCTAATAAGTGAGCAACAAGTTGCTCAACAATTCGACTCTGACCCCATTTTCAGGCGAGAGTGAAGCCGGCGGACAGGCTGTAGCCTTCGCCGTAGGCGCTGCGCAGCGGCAGGTCCTGGCCGAGGCCGGTCCGGGCTTTCTTGCGCAGGCGGTACACCAGCATGTCGACCCGCCGGCTGGCGTCCGGATCGTCGCCGCCCATGCCCGCAACGATCACCTGCCGTGGCACCGGCCGCGTGTTGATCGTCAGCAGGTGCAGGAAGTTGCACTCTTTTTCGGTCAGGTCGATGATCTTGCCCATCAGTTCGAGCTGGCGCGCGCTGACGCGCAGCGTCCATTTGCTCGGCGCCGGCGCCGGCTCTTGCGGGCGCACGCGCCGGTCCAGCGCTTCGATGTGGGCGGCCAGTTCCGGGAATTTGATCGGCTTGGTCAGGTAGTGGTCGGCCCCCAGCCGCAACCCAAGGATGCGGTTGTCGAAGGCGACCCGGCCGGTCAGCACCAGCAGGCCGATCTCGGGATACAGCTGGCGCATGCGCGGGATGACGTTGAAGCCGTCTTCGTCGGGCAGGCCGAGGTCGAGCACCACGACCGCCGCCGGCGTGCGCGTCAGCGCCGCCCACATTTCGCTGGCCGTCGTGGCGATCGATACTTCGTGGTCGAGCTCGCGCAGGAAGTCGGCCATGTCGCCGGCATATTCGCCATTGTCTTCAACAATCAGTATCTGGGTCATGGGTTGGCCATGTTCTCTGTTCTCTCATCCCCGCGGGCTTCGTTGGCCCAGCGCTTACTTCAAGTTGGTTGTTTGATTATCACTGTTGAGACCGGCTGACGCAAGATTTTTCCCCGCCGCACCCGGCGCCGGCAGCCACAGGCGAAATTGCGCCCCGCCTTGCCGCTGCCGCAGCAGTTCCAGCGCGCCGCCATGGACTTCCACCACCGAGCGCGCCATGTACAAGCCAAGCCCGCTGCCGGGCAATCCGGCCGCATTGCCGCCACGGTAGAACTTGTCGAAAATGCGCCCGGCGTCGTCGTCGCTGACGCCCTGGCCCTCGTCGCTGACCAGGAAGGCGATGCCGCCGTCCGCGACCCGGCCCGATAGCGTGATCGCCGTGCCTGCGGGCGAATACTGGATGGCGTTGTCGAGCAAAACTTTGAACGCGAGGCGCAGGCCGGCCGGGTCGCAGCGCAGCGCCGCCGGCAGTTCGCCCGCTTCGACCACCACGTGGCGCCCGGCGGCGCGGGCCTGGGCCGCGCCTTCGTCGAGCAGTTGGCGCGGGGCGATTGCAGTCGGCTGGCGCTCGCGACCGATCGCGGCCATGCGCTCCGGCGACAGGTAATCGTCGAGCATGCCGATCAGGCGGTCGACCGCGACCCCGATCTTGCGGTAGCGCTGGCGCGTCGGCGCGTCGGCATCAGGCTGGGTGGCTTCGAGCCGCTGGATGGCGCCGTCGATGGTCGAGAGCGGCGTGCGGAATTCGTGATTGAGCATGCTGGCAAAGCGCTTCTGCTCCGCCTCGCGCGCGCGCCGCGCGGACAGGTCGCGCACGATGCCGACCAGCGCCAGCGGCGCGCCGCCGTCATCGACCATCAGCGTCGAGACGACTTCGACCGGGATAGTTCGTCCGTCCGGGTGCGGCACGTCGAACTCGCGCATCAGGCGCAGCCGCGTGCGGTCGCCGGCGCCAAAGCGCAGCAGGCGCTCGGGCAGCCCGGCACACAGAGCTGCCAGCGCCGGGATCACGCACTGGCCGGCCAGCTGCGCGTGGAAGTCCGATGGCGCGTAGCCCAGCAGCTGTTCGACCGAAGCGCTGATGTAGCGCGGCAGCCCGGTTGCGCAGTCGATGCTGAAGGCGACGTCGCCCGAGATCTCGGCGATGACCCGGAACTGTTCGCCCATGTCCTGGCCTTCGGTACCAGCACGGTTGACATGGACACTGCGATTCATCGGGCCGCCTTGCTGAGGTTATTGAACAGTAGTTAAATAGTATAAGGCGCGGTTCGCGTTTTTGTATAGACAGGAATTGCGGCCAGTGCCGCGCGGCCTGATCTGGCCGGGCTGACGTAAAAAGCCCACCGCGAAGGGTGGGCTTGTCCGGGCTGCCGAAAGGCGGCTTACTCGGCCAGCGGCGCGAAGATCGCCTGCAGGTCTTCCTGCGTCAGCGCCATCTTCTGCGACTCGCCTTCGGCCAGGATCGACTGCGCCAGTTCCGACTTCTTCTGCTGCAGCTGCTGGATCTTTTCTTCCAGCGTGCCCTTGGCGATCAGCTTGTAGACGAACACCGGCTTGTCCTGCCCGATGCGCCAGGCGCGGTCGGTGGCCTGGTTTTCAGCCGCCGGGTTCCACCACGGGTCGTAATGGATCACGGTGTCGGCCGCGGTCAGGTTGAGGCCGACGCCGCCCGCCTTCAGGCTGATCAGGAAGATCGGCACCGCGCCCTGCTGGAAGGCTGCCACCTGCGCGGCGCGGTCGCGCGTTTCGCCGGTCAGGAGCGCGTACGGGATGTTGCGCGCGTCGAGCTCTTCCTCGATCAGGCCCAGCATGCTGGTGAACTGCGAGAACACCAGGATCTTGCGCCCTTCCTCGAGCAGGTCGTCGACCATCTGCATCAGGTCCATCAGCTTGGCCGACACGCTGCCCTGGTTCTTCTTGGCCGGCAGCGACTTGACCAGGCGCGGGTCGCAGCAGACCTGGCGCAGCTTGAGCAGCGCTTCGAGGATCACGATCTGGCTGCGCGCCACGCCCTTGCGGTCGATCTCTTCGCGCACTTTCTTGTCCATCGCCAGGCGCACGGTTTCGTACAGGTCGCGCTGGGCGCCACTGAGCTCGACCTTTCGCACCATCTCGGTCTTCTCCGGCAGCTCCTTGGCCACGTTGTCCTTGGTCCGGCGCAGCAGGAACGGCTTGATGCGGCGATTGAGCAGCATGCGCCGCACCGGGTCGTCCTGGCGCTCGATCGGATGGCGGAACTGGGTGTTGAAGCCCTTCTCGTCGCCCAGCAGGCCTGGCAGCAGGAAGTGGAACTGCGACCACAGCTCGCCCAGGTGATTCTCGAGCGGCGTGCCGGTCAGGCACAGGCGGTGACGCGCGTTGAGCATGCCGGCCGTCTGCGCCGCCTTCGAACGGGTGTTCTTGATGTAGTGCGATTCGTCGAGGATCACCAGATGGTAGTGGTGCTCGCGCAGCTTCTCCTCGTCGCGCGGCAGCAGCGCGTAGGTGGTCAGCACCAGGTCGGCCTGCTCGATCTGGTCGAACAGGTCCATTCGTTCCTTCCCCTGCAGGAGCAGCACGCGCAGGCCGGGTGCGAAGCGCGCCGCTTCTTCCTGCCAGTTGGTCATCAGGCTGGTCGGCGCGATCACCAGCGCGGGACTGGTCAGGCGGCCGGCTTCCTTTTCGGTCAGGATGTGCGCCAGCGTCTGCACCGTTTTACCGAGGCCCATGTCGTCGGCCAGGATGCCGCCCAGGTCGTACTCGCGCAGGAACTGCATCCACGACAGGCCGTCGAGCTGGTAGTCGCGCAGGGTGGCCCGCAGGCCCGCCGGCGGCGCCACCTTCTTCACCGAGCCGAACTGGCTCAGTTTGCGGCCGGTCTCGCGCAGCTGATCGCCGCCGAACCAGCGCATTTCGGTGCCGCGCGCCAGCTCGTCGAGGCGCGCCGCGTCGAGCGTCGACAGGCGCACCTTGTCCTTGATTTTGTCGTTGAAGTACAGCTCACCCAAGGTGGACAGGATCGGCTTCAGCCGCCCCCACGGCAGCGCGACACGCACGCCGTCGGCCAGCGTGGCCAGCATCTGGTCGGCTTCGGCGTGCGCGGCCAGCACGGCCGGGTCGAAGTCCATCGGTGCGTTGCGGATCAGCTGTACCAGCACTGGCAGCAGCGGCACGCGCTTGCCGTGCACGACGATGCCCAGCTCCAGCTCGAACCACGCGTTGCCCGCTTCCTCCGGCTCGTCGATCTCGGCGTACCAGTCGTCGACCGGCACCACGTCGTAGCGGTACTTGGCCGATTTCTGCAGGTGCCAGCCGCTGTCGGACAGCGCGTCGAGGTCGTTCTCGGCAAAGCGCAGCCAGTGCGCCTGGCTCTCGAGCTGGAGCGCGCCGGCGACCGCGCTGAGCGGCGTGGTGGCCGGCTTGCGGAAGCCCAGTTCGGTCAGCGTGGCCAGTGCCGCGGCCTCGGCCTCGGCGTCGCGCTCGATGACTTCGGTGATGTCGCCGACCTGGCGCACCACGCGCTGGGCCGGGTCGAACGAGATGCGCTGGCCATCGTAATCGAACGACAGGACCGCGAAATCGTGCCAGCGCTGGGCGCCGTTGTCGGCCAGCGCGACCGAATCGAGCAGCAGGAACGGCTGCGGCTTGACGTCGGTGCGCAGGCGCTGGGTCAGCGGTTGCGGCAGCGGCATCAGCTGCTGCAGGCCGTGCGCGAGCAGCAGCTGCGACACGCGCTTCTTGTCGGTGCCGGTCAGGGCCGGGGCCTGCGCCACCAGCGCCTGCAGTTCGGCCAGCGAGATGTCGACGCCGCCGCGGTTGAGCTCCAGCGGGCCGCACGACAGGTTGTCGATGTACCACGGCGGGTCGGTCGGCAGCATGTAGTCGATCTGGTCGGCCGCGCTGTGGTTGGCGCCGTTGGCCGGCTCGACCGACCAGCCGAGCTTCGCGGTGCGGCCTTCGTCGCGCCAGGCCAGGTTGGCGGTGCGCTGCGGGCCGGCCTGCAGCGGGTACACCAGGCCGTTGGCCATGTCCGACCACGAGTTCGCCCACAACAGCTTTTCCTGGTCGAGCAGCATGCGCAGCAGGATGGCGCCGACCTTGCCCTTGGGCTCGGTCGCGCTGGTGCTCTGATTCGAGCCGCTGCGCATCGCGATGAAGAAGCGCACCAGGTCTTCGTCGTCGCCTTCGAGATAGGCGGGCGGCGCCGACAGCAGCGAGAACACTTCGCTGACCGGGCTGGCGGCGGCGACCTCGCCGTTCGGGCGCAGGCGCGCCTTGCACAGGCAGATCGCGACGTGGCGGCCGCCGCTGGTCGGGGCCATCACATAAACAAATTTATACTGAACAGCCTTCGGGTCCGTGACTTCCGCGGTCAGCTTCGGCTGTGGATGCGCTGCCGCTTCGACCCGTTGCAGCCAGCTCGTCACCGGCGCAGGCAGGGCCGGCGCGCGCGCGGACGTGCGTGCCGGTGGTGCGTCGCGGGTGTCTTCGCGTTGATCGTCAACTGTGTGCATGGGTCTCAGGAGTCTGTATAAAAAACAACAACAAACGCTATTATCCCTCATACGGGCGCTTCAGTTTTGTTCGAAATCTCACTTAGCGGAGAAATCTTTACCGCTTGAAAGATTGCTCAAAAACCAGGCGAGAACCGGATTTCCGTCGCCGAAATGTGCTATGGAGGTGGACGATGCCCGAAGAGGCTGCGTGGCCGCCAGCGCTTGCGGCGCTTGCAATGCCCGGGAGAGCTTGCCCCAGCGACGGAACCGCGAGGGCGACGCCGCCTCGCCCGCTACTCGGTATCGAGCTCGGCCTCAAGCGGCTGCTGCGACAGGTCGACGCGCGGATTCTCGGCAAGCAGCGCATCGTCCGACTTGAGCCTGATCTGGTTCTTTGCGTCGGTGGCGTAGCGCTTGTCGCCGCCTTTGGCGTGAATGGTCACCTGGGCCGGCTTGTCGAAGCTGAACAGGACCGTCTTCATCTTCGGCATGACCAGGCTGAACATGCCGGCCAGCTTGCCCATCGCAGCGTTGGCCTGCGGCACGGCACCCATCACGCTGGCGTAGTTCCACTGCAGCCCTTCAGGCAGCACCGCATTGGCCTCGAACGACAGGCTCATCTTTTCGCCCTGCGGCAGGCTGGTCCAGATTTTCGCGTCTTCGGCGAGGAAGGCGCGGTTCGGCACGATCAGCGCGCGGCCGCGGGCGTCGAGCGGAATCGGCTGGCGGCCGCCGGAATGGACCACGGTCAGTTTCACGTTGGCCGGTGAAATCGCCTTGTTGACTGGTTTGAGGTTGGCGAACATGATGAGTTTGTCGCGTTCCGCCGCGGGCAGCGCGTAAAACTTGTCCAGCTTGATCGTCTCGACCAGCTTTTTATAGGGTATCCACTCGCGCTCCTGGGCGGAGGCGGCGACGGGAGGCAGCAGGAACAGCGGCAACATCAGGGCGGACAGCAGCTTTCTCATGCATCTTCCAATAGTTGAAAAAAACCAAGTGTAGGCGATGTTCGGTAACTACGCCAGCCTCGGCTGCGCGGCGCCGCTACGGCTCGAATCGGGGCGCCGCCTGTTGTAAGAACGCATGGGCCACTTCCCGTCAAGACTGGCGGATCTGGCACATTTGGGTATCATTGCCCGCTTGACTCACCGCTAAAACACCATGCTGCCATCCATCGAACAACGCCTCGCCCTCGAACTGGCCGCCAAGCCGGCCCAGGTTGCCGCCGCCATCACCCTGCTCGATGAGGGCGCTACGGTCCCGTTCATCGCCCGCTACCGCAAGGAAGCGACCGGCGGCCTCGACGACATCCAGCTACGCCTGCTGGAAGAGCGCCTGCGCTACCTGCGCGAGCTGGAAGACCGTCGCGGCGCGATCATCGCGTCGATCACCGAACAGAACAAGATGACGCCGGAGCTGCTCGACGCCATCACCCACGCCGAGGACAAGACCCGCCTCGAGGACCTGTACCTGCCGTACAAGCAGAAGCGCCGCACCAAGGCCCAGATCGCGGTCGAAGCCGGCCTCGCGCCGCTGGCCGACGACCTGCTGGCCGACCCGACCCGCGCTCCCGAAGACGAAGCCGCCAAATACCTGCGCGAAGCGTTCACCAACGCCGACGGCGTCAACAACCCCGGCGTGCCCGACACCAAGGCCGCGCTGGACGGCGCGCGCCAGATCCTGATGGAGCGCTTCGCCGAAGACGCCACCCTGCTGCAGTCGCTGCGCGAATACGTGCAGGAGCACGGCGTGGTCGAGTCGAAGGTCGTGGAGGGCAAGCAGGACGAGGGCGAGAAATTCGCCGACTACTTCGACTACTCCGAGCCGCTGTCGAGCGTGCCGTCGCACCGCGCGCTGGCGCTGATGCGCGGCCGCCGCGAGGGCGTGCTCGACGTGACCCTGCGCCTCGATACCGAGCCTGAGAAACCGAAGTGGGACGCGCCGCACAACCCGTGCGAGAGCCGCATCGCGGCGCACTTCGGCATCAAGAGTGCAGGCCGCGCGGGCGACAAGTGGCTGGCCGACACCGCGCGCTGGACCTGGCGCGTGAAGAGCTTCATGCACCTCGAGACCGAATTGATGGGCGCCCTGCGCGAGCGCGCCGAGATCGAGGCGATCAACGTCTTCGCCCGCAATCTCAAGGCGCTGCTGCTGGCCGCGCCGGCCGGTCCGCGCGCGACGATGGGCCTCGACCCGGGCCTGCGCACCGGCGTCAAGGTGGCCGTGGTGGACGCGACCGGCAAGGTGGTCGACACCGCGACGATCTACCCGCACCAGCCGCGCAACGACTGGGAAGGCGCGCTGCACACGCTGGGCCAGCTCGCGGCCAGGCACAACGTGTCGCTGATCTCGATCGGTAACGGCACCGCCTCGCGCGAGACCGACAAGCTGGCGCAGGACCTGATCAAGCGCCACGCGGACCTGAAGCTGACCAAGATCGTCGTGTCGGAAGCTGGCGCGTCGGTGTACTCGGCGTCGGAGTTTGCATCCCGCGAGCTGCCGGACCTCGACGTGTCGATCCGCGGCGCGGTCTCGATTGCGCGCCGCCTGCAGGATCCGCTGGCCGAGCTGGTGAAGATCGATCCGAAGTCGATCGGCGTCGGCCAGTACCAGCACGACGTGTCGCAGACCCAGCTGGCGCGTTCGCTCGACGCGGTGGTCGAGGACTGCGTGAACGCGGTCGGCGTGGATGTGAACACGGCGTCGGCACCGCTGCTGGCGCGCGTGTCGGGCCTGTCGTCCAGCGTCGCCCAGAGCATCGTCTCGTACCGCGACATGAAGGGCGCGTTCAGTTCGCGCGCGGCGCTCAAGTCGGTGCCGCGGCTGGGCGACAAGACGTTCGAGCAGGCGGCCGGCTTCCTGCGCGTGATGAATGGCGAGAACCCGCTCGATGCTTCAGCCGTGCACCCGGAATCGTACCCGGTGGTCGAGAAGATCCTGGCTGATATCAAGCGCGACATGAAGGTGGTGATCGGCGATGCCTCGCTGATCAAGACGCTCAATCCAGCAAAGTACGCGGACGAGAAGTTCGGCGTGCCGACCGTGACCGACATTTTGAAGGAGCTGGAAAAGCCGGGCCGCGATCCACGTCCCGAGTTCACGACCGCGACCTTCAAGGAAGGCGTGGAAGAGATCAGCGACCTGCGGCCGGACATGATCCTCGAGGGCGTGGTCACCAACGTGGCGGCGTTCGGGGCGTTCGTCGACATCGGCGTGCACCAGGACGGGCTGGTGCATATCTCGGCGCTGTCGAACACCTTTGTGAAGGATCCGCACACGGTGGTCAAGGCCGGGCAGGTGGTGAAGGTCAAGGTGCTGGAGGTGGACCCCAAGCGCAAGCGCATCGCGCTGACGATGCGGCTGTCCGACAGCGCGCCGCAGCCGGGGTCGAAGCCGGAGCAGCGTGGCGACCGCACGGATCGCCAGCGGGTGGCGCAGCACCAGAAGCAGGAGCGGCCGGCGCCGGCCGCAGGCGGGGCGATGGCGGCGGCGTTTGCCAAGCTGAAGAAGTAAACAGCGCACGCACCGGGGTCCCCGCCTGCGCGGGGACGACGTTGATTGAAGCTGGCAGGCCATGTGGCAGCGCGCTGTTTTAACACTGCCCTACCAAACCCCCGCGTTCGTTTTCTTATAAAATGACGTCATTCATCTACAACTTTCACCCCTGAGGCAGACTGACATGAGCGACGTACAAACCTGGATCAAAGACACCGTGACCTCCACGCCGGTCGTGCTGTTCATGAAGGGCACCGCGCAGTTCCCGCAATGCGGCTTTTCCGGCCGCGCCATCCAGATCCTGAAGGCCTGCGGCGTCGAGAACATCGCCACCGTGAACGTGCTGGACGATGCGGAAGTGCGCCAGGGCATCAAGGAATTCTCGAACTGGCCGACCATCCCGCAGCTCTACGTGCATGGCGAATTCATCGGCGGCTCCGACATCATGAACGAGATGTTCGAATCCGGCGAACTGCTGACCCTGCTCAAGAATAATGGCTGATAGCGGGCCGCGCCGGCTCATCGTCGCCGTCACCGGCGCGACCGGCGCAGTCTATGGCGTGCGGCTGCTGCAGCGGCTGGCCGCCACTCCCGGCGTCGAAACCCATCTGGTGGTGTCCGACGCCGCTTCCCTCACCCTGCACCAGGAAATGGGCATGCAGCGGCGCGACGTCGAAGCGCTGGCCCACGTGGTCCACAAAAATCGCGAGATTGGCGCCGCCATCGCGAGCGGCTCGTTCCATACCGACGGCATGGTGATCGCGCCTTGCTCGATGAAAACGCTGGCCGCGGTCGCGCATGGGTTGTCCGACAACCTGATCGCGCGTGCGGCTGATGTAGTACTGAAAGAAAGGCGCAGGCTGGTGCTGATGGTGCGCGAAACACCATTCAACCTGGCGCATTTGCGCAACATGACGGCCGTGACCGAAATGGGCGGGATTGTGTTCCCGCCAGTGCCCAGCTTTTACCAGTTGCCCGCCAGCATAGACGAGATGGTCGACCATACGGTGGCGCGGGTCATGGATTTGCTCGGCATCGAGCACGCGCTCGCGCCGCAATGGCAGGGCATGAAAGCGACGCCGGACGCCTGACGGCGCTCAGCGCTTGTCGTCGAACAGGTCGCCGGCGGCCTGTTTCAACTCCCGCGCCTCCTCGACCATCCGCCGCTGCTCTATGCGCTTGCGCATCACTTCGGCGTGCCGGGCTGCCGACATCGGCGGCGCGGTCATCAATTCCTTGAGCTGGGCGGTGTTGCTGTAGTTGCTTTTCATAAGGCGGCTGCGTCCTCGATACGGATCGGGTAACAGATGGCAAAAACTTTGCCATTACCGCTGACGATTATGAGCCACTATTCGCCGTTTGTGCTGAGTTTCGATGAAGAAATTTCTTTTGCCCGGGGGCGAGCCGCCGGGCAGCGCATCACTTCGCCTGATAATTCATTCGCACCAGCATGCGGATGAACTCGCGCGCCAGTTGCTTGTGATGCTCGTCCAGGCGTTGTAAATCCGCGATCAGCTTGACGTCGGCCGACTCGAACCGCGCCGCGCCGTTGGCGCCGTCGCCGTTCGGCGCCTCGCTGTCGGCGCCACCGAAGCGCAGCCAGTCGGCAGGCACGCCCAGCCACTGGGCGATCATGCGCAGTTTTTCCTGGGTCGGGATCGCTTCGCCGACCAGCCATTTGCGGGCGGCGTGGACCGTGATCGGTCGTCCTTCAAAGCGAATATTGAATTCGCGGGCCAGTCGGGTGGGGCTATCTGGGGAGTAGTGGGCATTCTTCAGCGCTTGCTGCAAACGCTCGCTGAAGCTCTCCCGTTCGTTCGTGGAATTCATGTATGGCACTATTTCACGCGGTCAGTTGATTGACTCAAGACATTCATTGTAACAATCAATCGCACCTCATGTAACAAATGTGTGAGTATTGAATAGATTTTAACCGGAATTGGCGCTTTAGTCACAGACTTTCTATAAAGAAATGTAACAAAGGGAAACAATCCTACAGGAAAAATAAGTTGCACGTCGCACACACGTGCGCAAGCGGGCGGCGCGGGCCATGGGGGCCGCGCCGTGACGAGGCGTGGGATCAGTGCTTCAGGCCAGCTGGAAGCGGAGGATGCCGTCGTTGCCGGGCACGCGGCGCAGGATGCCGTCGGCCCGTAATTTGTGCAGGTGGGCCAGCGCTTCGCCCAGCGCAAAGCTGAGTTGGTGGGCGTCGAGCGGGCGGCGGAACATCACGGGAACGATATCGACCGCCGACTTCGGCTCGGCGCAGGCGGCGACCACCTCGGCCAGGCGCTCGGCATGATGGGCGCACAACTGGGCGATGCGCGTGTGCAGGCCGCGGAACGGCTTGCCGTGCGACGGCAGCACCAGGGTGGCGTCGGGCAGGCCGCCGAACTTGCGCAGCGAGTCGAGGTACAGCTGCAGCGGGTTGCCTTCGGGCTCGACGGCGAACACCGAGACATTGGTCGAGATCCGCGGCAGCACCATATCGCCCGCAATCAACACGTCCAGCTGTTCGCAATACAAGGACGCGTGCTCCGGCGAATGGCCGAAACCGGTAATCACGCGCCACTGCGCCTTGCCGATCGTTACCTGCTGGCCGTCCTGCAGGCGGACGTACGAAGCGGGCACGGCGGGCACCAGCGACGGATAGTAATTGCGGCGGCTGCCCATCTGTTCGAGCATGGCCGGGTCGACCAGGCCGTGGCGCTGGAAATGCGGGATCGCCGACGGGCCATCGACGCCCGGCAGCGCGGCCGCCATCATGCGCGCAAAGCCGAACTCGCCGGCGGTGGTCCAGAACGGCGCGCCGAAGCGCTCGCACAGCCAGCCCGACAGGCCGACATGGTCGGGGTGGCAATGGGTTGCGAACACGCGCAGCACCGGCTGCCCCGCCAGTTGCCCGGTGAACAGCTGTTCCCAGGCTGCCCTGGTGGCGTCGGTCGCGACGCCGGTGTCGACCACGCTCCAGCCAGTGCGGCCATCGACCTCGTCCCGCAGCAGCCACAGATTGATGTGGTCCAGCGCAAACGGCAGCGGCATGCGCGCCCAGAACAGGCCGGGCGCGACCTCGTTCAGCATGTTCGGCGCGGGAAGCGTGTCGCCGAAGGGATAAGCAAGCTGGGACTCGAGAGCGTTCATGCGGAGAATCTTTCGTGTTGGTGGAAGGGCCTGCGCGGTACAATGTACTTGACGTTGACGTAAACGGAAACGTCGAGCACACCGATTTTAAGCGATTGCTGGTTTTGTTTCTTACCACCTAAATATATGGCCACTTACACCATTGCCGAACTGGCGCGCGAATTCGACCTCACCGCTCGGGCGATCCGTTTTTACGAAGACCAGGGGTTGTTGAGCCCGATGCGCGAGGGCGTGGGTGGCCGCAACCGGGTCTACACGCCGCGCGACCGGACGCGGCTGAAGCTGACGCTGCGCGGCAAGCGGCTCGGGCTGACGCTGTCCGAAATCAAAAGCATCGTCGACATGTACGAGTCGCCGAAAGACACGGCAGCGCAGATCAACCGCTTCCTTGGAGTGCTGGCGCACCAGCGCGAGACGCTCGAGCAGCAGCGCGCCGACATCGAGATGGCGCTCGAAGAGATTTCCGCGCACGAGGAAGAATGCCGCCGGCTGCTGTCCGAAGGCGAGCACGCCAGCGACGCCGCGTAGCCACTGGCGTTCGCACGTTGTCCTCGCGAGGTAGGGACCGTGCCGAGGAAGCGTCCAGATAGCCAGGCCCGTAGGGTGGGCGGGTTCCCCGCCCACGCGTCCAACTCTCCTCGAAACAGCCGCGTCTTATCCAGCACCGCTTGAACGCGTGGGCGGAAACCCGCCCACCCTACGCCGGTAGCCGAGCGCTTGACGTTTACGTTAACGTCACTTCCGCGTTATGATGGGGCCTGGTTTTTCCGATAACCCGCCCATCGTGAGGACGACATGCTGCATCTCCCCGGCTTGACCTTTGACCATGGCGACGACATCGCCGCGCTGCGTGAAGCAGTCCAACAGTTCGCCGAGGCCGAAATCGCTCCGCGCGCCGGCGAGATCGACCGCAGCGACCAGTTCCCGATGGACCTGTGGAAGAAGATGGGCGAGCTGGGCCTGCTCGGCATCACGGTGGGCGACGAATATGGCGGCAGCAACATGGGCTACCTGGCCCACATCGTCGCCATGGAAGAAATCTCGCGCGCGTCGGCCTCGGTCGGCCTGTCCTACGGCGCCCACTCGAACCTGTGCGTCAACCAGATCAAGCGCAACGGCAGCGAGGAGCAGAAGCGCAAGTACCTGCCGAAGCTGGTTTCGGGCGACCACGTCGGCGCGCTGGCCATGTCGGAGCCGAACGCCGGTTCGGATGTGGTGAGCATGAAGCTGCGCGCCGACCTGAAGGGCGACCGCTATGTGCTCAACGGCACCAAGATGTGGATCACCAATGGCCCCGACGCCGACACCCTGGTGGTGTACGCCAAGACCGACCTCGAGGCCGGTCCGCGCGGCATGACCGCGTTCCTGATCGAAAAGGGTTTCAAGGGCTTTTCGGTCGCGCAGAAGCTCGACAAGCTGGGCATGCGCGGTTCGCACACCGGCGAACTGGTGTTCCAGGATTGCGAAGTGCCGCTTGAAAACGTGCTGGGCGGGGTCGGCAAGGGCGTCAACGTGCTGATGTCGGGCCTGGACTTCGAGCGCACCGTGTTGTCGGGCGGTCCGCTGGGCATCATGGCAGCCTGCATGGACGCGGTGGTGCCGTACATCCACGAGCGCAAGCAGTTCGGCCAGGCAATCGGCGAATTCCAGCTCATGCAGGGCAAGATCGCGGACATGTATTCGACCATGATGGCGTGCCGCGCCTACGTCTACGCGGTCGGCCAGGCCTGCGACCGCGCCGCCAACCCGGCCGCGGTGCGCGCCCTGCGCAAGGACGCCGCCGGCGCGATCCTGTACAGCGCCGAGAAGGCGACCTGGATGGCGGGCGAAGCGATCCAGGCGCTGGGCGGCAATGGCTATATCAACGAGTATCCGGTCGGTCGTCTCTGGCGCGATGCGAAACTCTACGAAATCGGCGCAGGCACCAGCGAAATCCGGCGGATGCTGATCGGGCGCGAGCTGTTTGGCGAGACGATGTAAGCAACTTGTCGCCTGACTGTACTACCGTTAGCTTAAGCACGTCATTCCCGCCTCCGCGGGAACGACGTTTTTCTGCCGACTATGCAATAAAATGTCCGCTCAACCGGTAAAAGCGCGAGACGAACGATGACAAAAGTTGCGTTCCCCAAGCTGCTGTCTTCGCAGATTGCGTTCGACATCGCGCGTACCATGCTCGACGGTTTCGACAAGCACTATCGCCTCTTCCGCCACGCCAGCAAGACCGCCAAGCGCCATTTCGAGCTGGGCGCCTGGCCGACCGGGCAACAGGCGGCGCGCGAACGCATCGGCTATTACGACCAGCGCGTGCAGGAGTGCGTCCATGTGCTCGAGGACGCGTACGACCCGGGCGAACTGACCGACACGGTCTGGCGCGAAACCAAGCTGCACTACATCGGCTTGCTATCCGGCCACAAGCAGCCGGAACTGGCCGAAACCTTTTTCAACTCGGTCAGCTGCAGCATCCTGCACCGCACCTATTACAACAACGACTACATCTTCGTGCGCCCGGTGGTCTCGACCGAGTACCTCGAAACCGACGAGCTGCTGCCGACCTACCGCGTCTACTACCCGGCGGCCGACGGCCTGCATTTCGCGCTCAAGCGCATCGTCACCAACTTCCAGCTCGACGCCCAGTTCTCCAACCTGGGCCGCGACATCGGCCTGGTCAAGGCGCGCATGGAACAATGCTTCGGCCTCGACAAGCCAGAGGCAAACCAGCAATTGCAGGTGCTCTCCAACCTGTTCTTCCGGAACAAGGGCGCCTACATCATCGGCAAGGCGATCAACGGCGCGCGCGACTATCCCTTCGTGATCCCGATCCTGCACAACCGCCGCGGCCAGCTGGTGCTCGACACCGTGCTGACCGACCCCGAGCAGGTCACGATCCTGTTCTCGTTCACGCGCGCCTACTTCCTGGTCGACATGGAGGTGCCGTCGGCCTATGTGCAGTTCCTGCGCAGCCTGATGCCGCGCAAGCCGCGTAGCGAGATCTACACCATCCTCGGCCTGCAAAAGCAGGGCAAGACGCTGTTTTACCGCGACTTTTTGCAGCACCTGAAGCACAGTTCCGACTACTTCCAGAGCGCACCCGGTATCCGCGGCCTCGTCATGCTGGTGTTCGAACTGCCGTCGTTCCCGTACGTGTTCAAGGTGATCAAGGATTTTTATCCGCCGCCGAAGGACACCACGCGCGCCCAGATCAAGGAAAAGTACCTGCTGGTCAAGCACCACGACCGCGTCGGCCGCATGGCGGACACGCTGGAATACTCGAACGTCGCCTTCCCGCTCGAGCGTTTTTCCGAGGAGCTGGTCGCCGAGCTGCAGCACTTCGCGCCCTCGCTGGTCGACATCGAGGACGGCCGCATCATCATCCGCCACCTGTACATCGAGCGCCGCATGGTGCCGCTGAACCTGTTCCTCGCGCATGCGGAAGGCGCCGGCAACGAGGCGTTGATCGAACACGCCATCATCGAATACGGCAGCGCGATCAAGGACCTGGTGGCGGCCAACATCTTCCCCGGCGACATGCTGTACAAGAACTTCGGGGTGACGCGCCACGGCCGCGTGGTGTTCTACGACTACGACGAAATCGAGTACATCACCGACTGCAATTTCCGCGACATTCCGCAGGCGCGCAACGAGGAAGACGAGATGTCGGCCGAGCCGTGGTACCCGATCGGCAAACACGACGTGTTCCCCGAGCAGTTCGAGCGCTTCCTGCTCGGGAACCAGAGGATCCGCCATTACTTTTTGAAGCACCACGCAGAGCTGTTGACGCGCGCTTACTGGCAGTCGCACAAGGAGCGCATATTGGCAGGCGTAGTTGAAGACGTGTTCCCGTATCCGCAGCAAATCCGCTTTTGCAACCAGTCAACCACACCCCCGGCGCTTTATTCGCCACCTTATTTGGAGAACCTACACAATGAATGATCCAGTCGTTATCGTTGGCGCCGCCCGTACCCCGATGGGCGCGTTCCAGGGCGATTTTTCCTCGAAAACCGCAAGCGACCTGGGTGCGGTGGCGATCCAGGCCGCGGTCGAACGCGCCGGGGTTGCGCCGGGGGCGGTCGAGCACGTCTATTTCGGCAACTGCCTAATGGCCGGCCAGGGCCAGGCCCCGGCGCGCCAGGCCCTGATCAAGGCCGGCCTGCCGATGTCGACCGGCGCCGTCACGCTGTCCAAGATGTGCGGCTCGGCGATGCAGACCGCGATCTTCGCGCACGACACGCTGCTGGCCGGCAGCGCCGACATCGTGGTGGCGGGCGGCATGGAATCGATGACCAACGCCCCTTACCTCATTCCGAAGGCGCGCGGCGGCTACCGCATCGGCCACGCCGTGATGTTCGACCACATGATGCTCGACGGCCTCGAAGACGCCTACTCGCGCAACGAAAAGACCGGCGAAGGCCGCTCGATGGGCACCTTTGCCGAGGAATGCGTGGCCAAGTACCAGTTCACGCGCGAGCAGCAGGATGCGTTCGCGATTGAATCGGTCAAGCGCGCGCAGGCAGCCAACAACGAAGGCTGGTTCAGCTGGGAAATCGCGCCGGTCACGGTGGCCAGCCGCCTGGGCGAAACCATCATCGAGAAGGATGAAGGCCCGCTGAAGGCCAAGGTCGACAAGATCCCGTCGCTCAAGCCTGCCTTCAAGAAGGACGGTACCGTGACCGCCGCCTCGTCGTCGTCGATCAACGACGGCGCCGCGGCCCTGGTGATGATGCGCGAATCGAAGGCGCGCGAACTGGGCCTGGCGCCGATCGCGCGCATCCTTGGCCACGCCACGCACGCGCAGGAACCGAACCTGTTCACCACCGCGCCGATCGGCGCCATGCAAAAGCTGTTCAAGAAGACCGGCTGGACAGCCAAGGATGTCGACCTGTTCGAGATCAACGAAGCGTTCGCGGCGGTGCCGATGGCCGCCATGCACGAGCTGGACATCCCGCATAGCAAGGTCAACATCCACGGCGGCGCGTGCGCGCTCGGCCACCCGATCGGCGCGTCGGGCGCGCGCATCATCGTCACCCTGCTGGGCGCGCTCAAGCGCACCGGCGGCAAGCGCGGCGTGGCCTCGCTGTGCATCGGTGGCGGCGAAGCGACGGCGATGGCGATCGAACTGGTGTAAGCGCCGCGCTCGCCCAGTTTCCGGTAGGGTGGGCGGGTCTCCCGGCCACGCGTTCGACGCACAGGTGCGGGCTCTAACGCATGATTTGGACGCGTGGGCGGGAAACCCGCCCACCCTACAGGAGAATCAATATGCCCACAGCACTCATCATCGGCGCATCGCGCGGCCTCGGCAACGAACTGGCGCGCCAGTACAAGGCCGACGGCTGGCGTGTGATCGCCACTGCGCGCCGCAGCGAAGACCTTGAAGAACTGGCCCAGCTGGGCGCGGAGCCGCAGCAGCTCGACGTGACCAACGTCGATTCGCTCGCCGCCCTCGGCTGGAAGATAGACGGCGAAATGATCGACGTCGCCTGGCTGGTCGCCGGCGTCTACGGACCACGCCACGCCGGCTTTCCGACCCAGGACGAATTCGATACGGTGATGCACACCAACGTACTGTCGGCAATGCGCCTGATCCCGACCGTGGCGCCGCTGGTCGCCGCCACGCGCGGCAAGCTGGCGGTGCTGTCCTCGCGCATGGGCTCGCTTGGTGCGCGCAGCAGCGCCGACGCCTCGCTGTACCGCGCCAGCAAGGCGGCGCTCAATTCGGTGCTGCGCGACGCCTCGATCACCTATGGGCCGCAGGGCACCACCTGCGTCTCGTTCCACCCGGGCTGGGTCCAGACCGACATGGGCGGCCGCGGCGCCGCGCTGCCGGTGGAAGACAGCGTGCGCCAGTTGCGCGCCACGCTCGCCAGCGTGCCGGCCTCGGCCAACGGCACTTTCCTCAATTACGACGGCGCGCCGATTCCCTGGTAAGCCAACAATAACGACAACAGAGACATGATACTGACCGAAGAACACCAGATGATCCGCGATGCCCTGCGCAGCTTTGCGCAGGAACGCCTGGCCCCCAACGCCGCGCGCTGGGACCGCGAACACTACTTCCCCAAAGCCGAGCTCAAGGAACTGGCCCGGCTCGGTGCGTTCGGCGTCGCGGTGCCGGAAGAATACGGCGGCGCGGGCCTCGACTACGTGTCGCTGGCGCTGGTGCTCGAAGAAATCGCGGCCGGCGACGGCGGCACCTCGACCATCATTTCCGTCAACAACTGCCCGGTATGCAGCATCGCCATGATGTATGCCAGCGCGGCGCAGAAGGAACGCTGGCTGCGGCCGCTGGCGCAGGGCGAGCTGCTGGGCGCGTTCGCGCTGACCGAGCCACATACCGGCAGCGACGCCGCAGCGCTGCGCACCACCGCCGTGCGCGACGGCGGCGAATATGTGATCAACGGCGCCAAGCAATTCATCACCAGCGGCAAGTACGGCGATGTCGCGATCGTGATGGCGGTGACCGACAAGGCCGCCGGCAAGCGCGGCATCAGCGCATTCTGGGTGCCGACCAACACCCCCGGCTACATCGTCGCCGGGCTGGAACAGAAGATGGGCCAGCATTCGTCGGACACGGCGCAGATCCTGTTCGAGAACTGCCGCATCCCGGCCGAGAACCTGATCGGCGAAGAAGGCCAGGGCTACAAGATTGCGCTGTCGGGCCTGGAGGGCGGGCGCATCGGCATCGCCTCGCAGTCGGTCGGCATGGCGCGCGCCGCGTTCGAGGCGGCGCTGGCCTATGCGCGCGAGCGAGAAAGCTTCGGCAAGCCGATCTTCGAACACCAGGCGGTGCAGTTCAAGCTGGCCGAGATGGCGATGAAGATCGAGGCCGCGCGCCAGCTGATCCTGCACGCGGCATCGATGAAGGATGCCGGCCAGCCCTGCCTGAAGGAAGCCGCGATGGCCAAGCTGTTCGCCTCGGAAATGGCCGAGCGCGTGGTGTCCGATGCGATGCAGGTGTTCGGCGGCTACGGTTACGTGAACGACTTCCCGGTCGAGCGCATCTACCGCGACGTGCGCGTGTGCCAGATTTACGAAGGCACCAGCGAGATCCAGAAGATCCTGATCGCGCGGGCGCTGTGAACCACGCAGGCGGCGATGGCAGCATGACTACGGCGGCGCTGGAAATCCGCAGCATCGACCAGGACGACCTGCCGCGGCTGTTCCTCTATCTCGACGACCACCTGCTCGACAATGGCCGCGATGGCACGCCGCTGTTCCAGCCGCAGTCACGCGCCGACGCGCGCTTCACGGTGGACAAGGCCGCCAGCTTCACCGCTGGCCTCGGCGTTGCTATTGGCGAACCTGGCTGGCGCCGCGCCTGGCTTGCCTGCGACGAGGCCGGCGCGATCGCCGGCCATGTCGACCTGCGTGCCCGCCCCGAGCCGGCGGCCAGGCACCGGGCCTTGCTCGGCATGGGCGTGCATCGCGACTACCGCCGCCAGGGCCTGGGCTTGCGGCTGATCGAGGAGGCCGTCGCGTGGGCGGCCGCGCACACCGGGCTCGACTGGATCGACCTCGAAGTCTTGTCGGTCAACGAAGCCGCGCATGCGCTGTACCGGCGGGCCGGCTTTGTGACCGTCGGCGAATTTGCCGATATGTTCCGCATCGACGGCGAGTCGCTGGCCTATACATTGATGACGCGCCCGCTGCGCACTGACTGCCAGCAACTTCCAATCACACAATGCCCAAAGTCCTGACGATGCCATCATCGCGTGCAATCTTCCTGGTCAGCCTGTTGTATGGTGCCGCCAGCCATGCCCAGGAGCCACAGCCATACATCGGGGCGACCGATTGCCGCATCGCGCCGGTGAGTCCGCCCCCCGCCGAGGCCGTCAACTGGAGCGGCAAGTGCAAGGACGGGTACGCGGAAGATCACGGCGTGCTCGAATGGCGCGCGGGCGACAAGGCCAGATACAGCCTGGACGCGACGCTGGTGCGCGGCCAGATACAGGGCGAGGCAACGCTCAAGTCAGGCGACATTCGTACCTACGTCGGCACTTTCCGCAACGGGGTACCGCACGGCAAAGGATATTTCAAGAATGCCCAGATGCAGTACGAGGGCGACGTCGTCAACGGCAAGCCGGAAGGCAACGGCGTCGTCGTGTACGACAATGGCGACCGCTACGAGGGTCAGTGGAAGGATGGACTGCGGGACGGCTCCGGGCGCATCACATACATGCTGGGCGGCAGCTACGAAGGCCAATGGAAACGCGGCAAGCGCGACGGCAAAGGCGTGCTCGTCTACGCTGGCAGCGGGCGCCGCTACGAGGGGGAATTCACGCAGGGCCGGGTCGCCGGGACGCTCCCTCCACCCAAGCAGGCGGCCACAAGCTACTCGCTCAAATCGGACCTTCCTGTTGTCGGATCGAATATCCCGTACGACATTGCGCGCGGCAGCGACGTGCCGTTGAATGTGGGCTATGCCGAACTCACGCCTGAACAGCAACGGCTGGTTAGGTCTCACTTTCCCGCGCTCGAGGACGGCGACGAGCCACCGTATCCGCTTCATGGTGTGCGGCAATTTTTTGACTTGGTGTCGAAGGCGGTCGGACGATCGCGGATCGAAGGAGACCTGCGCCTCTGGGTGACAGTCGGCGCCGACGGCGAGGCGCTGTCGGTGGCCAGCGTTGGTCAGGTCGACGAGAAGATGAAATATTTTGTGGCGGCGGCGGCGATGTCGGTGAAATACAAGCCGGCCGTCTGCCGCGGCAAACCGTGCCAGATGCTGTACCCGTTCAGGCTCAGGTTACAACCCGAAATGTGACCGCGCCGGCGACATGCTGCCGCGACGGTGTGCAGCTGGCGCCACGGGAGGCCGGGTTGGTCCGGCGCCTCCCGTGACGAACCGCCCGCTTACTGCGTCAGCAGGCTGACCTTGTCGAGCGTAAACGTGGTCTGCAGCGAATAGTCCTCCTGCATGACGAACGACAGAGTCACGGCCTGGCCCTTGTACGGCAGCAGGTCGAAGCTGCGGACCTGGTAGCCGGGCGCCTGGTCAAGGTTGCTGTAGGTGGCCAGCGTGCCGAGCACCGTGCCGGCCTGGTCCTTCACCGTCACGGTCAGCAGGTCGTAGGCGACCGAATTGGTGGCCTCGGCAGTATCAATGTGCAGCGCAAAGCTCAGCCGCGCCGAGCTCGCGTTTGCCGGGATCGCCACCGTCTGGGCCAGCATCTCGTTGGCGGTCCTGCCATTGCCGCCCAACCAGGCGAACACGCGGCCGTCGTACGGCGCCACCGGGTAACCGGTCCAGCTGCCGATCACGTAAGTGGTGCCACTCCAGCCGGCGGCGCCGGCCTCGAAACTGCCGTTGGCCACCCGCTCGGCCGCCGTGCTTGACGACACCGTGAGCGTCGCCGTATTGCTGGTGGCCGAGGTGGGCGGAACGGCCGAGTCGGTCACCCTGGCGCTGAAGGCGGCGCCGTTGTCGCTGCCCTGTGCGATCAGGCTGTAGCTGGCCGAGGTGGCGCCCGCGATGTCGGCGCCATTGCGCATCCACTGGTATTTGTAGGGCGTGATGCCGCCGGCGGCGCCGACCGAGAAGCTGGCGCTGGCGCCGGCCGCTACCGTGACGCTCTGCGGCTGGGAACCGATCGTGACCGGGCCGCCAGTCGTCGGCTCGTCGACGTCGGCGCCGACATTGATCGCCGCGTACGCGCGCCGCGCCGCGATCGCCTCCTTGCTGCCTGTGCCGTACAGTTCCTCGGCCGCGGCGACCACCTTGCTGCGCGCATCGGCGTAGTTGGTCGACGCCGTGAACTTGGTGGTCAGGGCGCGGAACCAGATGCGGAATGCCTTGTCGCTGCCGATGCCGGTCATGGCCGGCGGCGACTTGGTCAGGAACCGGCTGTAGTAGTCGCTGGCGCTGTTCGAGTTCGAGCCCTGCGACAGGAAATAGAACATGCGGTTGTTCGGGCCGCTGCTGTAGTGCACGTTGATGCCGCCGATCGAGCTGCTCCACGCATCCGGGCTGGTGCCGTCCTTGCTCGGCTTGTACATCCAGCGCAGCGGCTCGCCGCTCCTGCTGATCTCCTTGCCTATCACCCAGTCGTTGCCGCTGTTCGGCACCTCGCCGCCGGCGCCGCCGGCGCGCGCGTAGGCCTCGGTCGCCTCACCGTTGATGTCCGACGCCGATTCGTTCAGGCCGCCCGACTCGCCCGAGTAGGTCAGGTTCGAGGTCGCCGCGGTCACACCGTGTCCCATCTCGTGGCCGATCACGTCGATCGCGCCGAGGCTGGTGAAAGTGCTGCCGCCGTCGCCGATGAACATGCAATGGCAGGTATCGTCGTAGAAGGCGTTGTCGTAGCGGGTGAAGACGTGGGCCGCGATGTAGGTGGCGGTATTGTGCCCGTCCAGCGAATGCCAGCCAAGCACGTTCCTGAGCGTGTCGTAGGTGTTCATCAAGCCCCACATCGCGTTCACCGCCGCGGTCTGGCCGTTGGGGTTGGTAGTCGAGCCGCCCGGGATGTAGTTCTGGCCGTCGCCCCAGGTGTTGGTGCTGTTGGTATAGAGCGCGCCGGCGCTGCCGCCGTTGTTGGCGTTGGTGACGGCGTTGGCGCCAAAGGTGCCGCCGATGCCGCGCGACGGGTCCTTCAGCGAGAAGTTGCTGTCCGACTGGGTCGTGCTGAGCGGGACCTGGCCGTTGTACTGGCTGTTGCCGGTACCCGTTGCGCTCTGCAACGCCTGCCAGCGCGCGATCAGGTGGCCGTCGTGGGCGTCGATGACCGTGTCGTGGTAGGCCGGCCGGTCGGCGCTGACCATGCGCGTCTGCACCAGCCAGGCCAGCTGGTAGCCGGTCACTTCCTCGACCAGGTCGATCGCGTTCAGGTCGGCCTCGCTTTTGCCGGCGGCGGCCGGCACGCGCACGCGCTCGACGACCGGGTAAATGATCAGCTCGGCGCGCGGGGCCGCCGCCTGCACCGCCCGGCGCGTATAGGTCCGGACCACCAGCGCGATCGCGGCCTGCGCCGACAGCGACGGGGTCACCTTGAAACCGGCGTAATGGCTGCCAAACCTGGCGGCCGACGGACCAGTGCCCAGGCCGCTTCGGCGGTCGGCCACCGATTCGCTGAGGATGTCGCCGGCGCCGTTGGTGACCACCACCGACTCCGACTGGAACACGCGCACTCCCTTGTAGGTATGGGCCAGCCGGCTGACCGTGGTGCCGCCCGGGCCCGGATGCTGCACGGCCAGCGCATGGCCGTGGTCCTGGTCGAGCCCGTATTTCGCGCGCGCGCCGTTCAGCCTGGCAAGCAAGACGGTGGGGTCCAGCGGCGCCTGGGCGACCGGCGCGTTGGGCACCGGCTCGGGGCCGGCGCCGACTGCGACCGGGGCGGCGGCGGCCAGCGCGCTGCACAGCAGCAGCGGGAAGGCGGCGATGGATGCAGCAAGGAACTTCTTATGCAAATCCATTTCTTCTCCATTCTTTGGATGTGGTTGGTCGTGGAACTCATCAGTTCCTACCTCAGCCTTGAAGTTAGTAGAGAAGAAATGGAACGCTTTATGCGAAAACAACCGAAGCAAAGTTTATTGAAGAGGCCGGCTACCGGCGGATGCCAACGGCGCAGGTTTCCCGTCCTGGCTGCTGCCGGGGCCGGGAATGCGCATGGGGAAATGTTGCCGAGTGCGACCAGCCGCGCTGGGGCCGCTGCGGCGGCCTAGCTGACCGCCGGCTCGAGCAAGGTCAGGGTCTGGCGCTCGGTGTCGAGCCGGGCGTTGACGCCGACCGGAATCGTGAACTGGTTGCGGATGTGGCCGAACGAGTAGCCGGTCACGGCCGGGGTCCGTAGCGGCTGCAGGTGGATGTCGAGCGTCTGCTCGAGCGTCAGCGAAATCGACTCGTGCTCCGGGCCGCAGTTCTCGCAGATGCCGATCATCACGCCGGCCGCCTTGTTGAAGCCCACCGACAAATCGAGCTGGGTCATCCAGCGGTCGATCCGGTATGGCGCCTCGTTCACTTCTTCCAGAAACAGGATGCTGTTGCGGAAGTCGGCCGCGTACGGGGTGCCCGCCAGCGCGCTGACCAGGCTCAGGTTGCCGCCGATCAGCGGACCAGTCGCGACGCCGGGGTGGACCGTGCGCACCGCGTACTGCGGCTCCTCGAGCGCGCGCCGGGCGTTTTCAAACGACATCGGAATCGTGTACGCCGGCTGCGGATCGGTCAGCACGGCCAGCATGTGCTGGTTCGAGTAGTCGGTCGCGGTCGACGAGGCCACCGGGCCATGGAAGGTGACCATGCCGGCGTGGCGCAGGATCGCCAGGTGCAGCGCGGTGATGTCGGAATACCCGAGCAGGATCTTGGGGTGGCGCCGGATCATCGCGTAATCGACGTGGGCCAGCAGCGAAATGCCGCCCGAGCCGCCGCGGATGCACCAGATCGCCTTGACTTCGGGATCGAGGAACATGCCGTGCAGGTCGGCCACGCGCATCGCGACCGAGCCGCCGTAATTGCCGTACACCTCGCGCAGGTAGCGCCCTTCCTTGACCCGAAAGCCGAGCGCTTCGATATTGCGCACCGCTTTCTCGATGGCTTTGTCGTCGGTATGGCCGGCGGGGGCGATCAGGCCGATGAGGTCGCCCTGGCGCAGGCGTGGGGGTTTGATCAGGGGTGTCATGGCATGGGAAGAAGGATGGCGGCGCGCCCGGGCCGGCGCGGCGGATGCGGCGCCAGGCAGCAGGACCGCGGCCGCCATCAGCCGATTGAAGCTACGCCTGCTGATCCTGGTACTGCTCGACATTGCTGCTTTCGTCAACAAAAACAAAAACGGCCCGCGCGCCGGAGGCAGGCGCCTCCTTCGACGACGGGCCGCCACTGCATGGTTATCAGAGGAACTTGTACTTCACCGTGAACGAGAACGACCGTCCGCGCGGATCGGCAACGCGTGGGTCCCAGCCTGCGCCAACGACTTCGTCCACGTTGTGGGCGGTGAACGGCGGATCGCGATCGAACAGGTTCGAGATGCCGAAGGTCAGCGAGGTGTTCTTGAAGCCGGTGTAGGTGCCCGACAGGCCGAACGTGCTGTAGCTGGCGACATCCGGATTGAAGCCGGCCGGCATCACGCCCTTGCCGCCATTCGGCAGCTGGTCCTTGTAACCAGTCGAGAAGTTCTGGGACAGCATGCCGCTCCAGTCACCGCGGCTGATGGTGAGCTTGGCGTTATGCTTCCAGCGCAGGTACAGGTCGCGGGTATAGAAGTTCCCCACGTATTCCTTGTACGGCTGGCCGTCGAACTCGGCGAACTTGTAGCTCTGGGTCCAGGTGCCATCCAGGTCCGCCTTCCACTTGTAGCCCGCCAGGTTGCCGTCGGCACGCAGGCCGATGTCGGCGCCGCGGGTCTTGGCGCCCGCCGCGTTGATCCAGCCCGCCTGCACGTAGTCGATGGTGCCGTCCGGCTTGCGGATGATGTTGCCTGCCAGCGCCACCGCGTTGGCCAGCACGATCTGCGGCGTCCGGAACAGGATCTTGTCCTGGGTGTTGATCGCCCAGTAGTCGACCGATGCCGAGAAGCCCTTGAACGGTTCGACGACGAAGCCGAGCGTGCCCTGCTTCGACGTTTCCGGACGCAGGGTGTGGTTGCCGCCGGTCTTGTAGTCCAGCCGCTCGATGGCGCAGTAGGCCGGGTCGTTCGGGTGCTGCGGGCAGCCGATCGGGTCGGTCACGCCGTTCGGCAGTTCCTGGTCCAGCGACGCGCTGTACAGCTGGGTGAAGCTCGGGGCCAGGAAGCCCTTGTTGGCGGAGCCGCGGAACAGCAGCCAGCTGGTCGGCTGGTAACGGAACGCGACTTTCGGGTTGGTGGTCGAGCCGACCAGGTCGTAGGTGTCGCGGCGCACGGCCAGCTGCACCTCGAGGTCCTTGGTCACCGGGACGATCAATTCGGTGAACACCGCCTTGATGTTGCGCGACGCTTCCGGCAGCGCGGCGTTACCCGGCGCCAGCCAGACCACGGTCGCGTCGGCGTCCTGGCCGTAGGCGTAGGTTTCGCGGCGCAGGTCGAAGCCAACCGCGGCGGCCAGCGGCCCGGCCGGCAGCTGGAACAGCTCGCCCGAGACCGAGCCGTCGACCTGGGTCAGGCTGGTCCGGCCGTGCTGCAGGTCGCCACGGAACTTGGTCGATTCGATCAGCTTCTGCGCTTCCGCCGTCTGGGCCTGGCCAGGCGCGCGCCACGGATTGATGAGGCCGGTGCCCAGCGCGCTGTACATGGCGTTGGTGAAGGCATAGCCGTCCACCAGCGACATCTGGGTCTTGCTGACGGCGCGCGACAGGCCGAGCTTGTAGTCCCAGTTATGCACGGTGCCTTCGAAACCGACCAGCAGGCGTGCGCTGTCGGTCACGTAGTCCTGGGTGCGGTTGCCGAAATCGGTGGCGCGCCACTTGTAGATGATCGGCTTGGTCTTGTCGAAGGTCGGGATGTAGGCCGACAGGTCCTGGTAATACGCGCCACCGACCGGGTAGGCGCTGCCGTTGGCCAGCGAGGTCGAGATCTGCATCGGCGTCAGGATCGAGCGCACCTTGGTGTGCGAGCCGAGCGCCTCGACGAACATGCGATGGTCCGGCGCGAGCTGGAACGAGCCGCGCGCCACTGCGCTGGCACGCTCGGCCGGCGGCATCATCACGTAGTCGGCGCCGTAGTCGTAGGAGCAGGAGTACGTGGTGCGCAGCGGCGAGGTCACGTCCTTCCACAGTGCGGTCTGGTACTGCGACATGTAGGGAACCGAATCGCACTTGTGTTGCAAACTCAGCAGGCCGGCCTGCAGGTATTTGGTGCTGTCGCCGGGCATCTGGAAGTTGGCGCCCAGCGCGGTGCCGGCGCCGGTCAGCTGGTTCGCGTACGGGGTTCCGGTGGTATCGGGCGACAGGCCGCGCGACGGCTGGAAACCGTTCGCGAACGAGCGCTGGTGCGAGTCGAGCTGGTCGACCTTGTCGACCGTAACCGCGGCCATGATGTTGTAGCGGTCGGTGTCGAGGTCGCCCTTACCGGCCAGCAGCGACGCGCGGCGCGTCATGCCGCCGCCCGCCTCGGTGACGTTGGCATTGGCGGACGCTTCGACGCCGTTGTAATTGGTCTTCAGGATGAAGTTGATGACGCCGCCAACCGCATCCGTGCCGTAGATTGCCGACGCGCCATCCTTGAGGATCTCGACGCGCGAAATCGCGGAGAGCGGAATCGTGTTCAGGTCGACTGCCTTGCCGCTGCCGCCGTGGGTCGCAATGCGCCGGCCGTTGAGCAGCACCAGCGTGCTGTTCGGGCCGAGGCCGCGCAGCGACGCGAACGAGGCGCCGCCACTGACGCGGTCGGCATCGGCGCCAAACACGTTATTACCCGAAGTCATGTTGTCCGCGCCAGTCCCGTTGGCGGAGATGGTGCGCATCAGTTGTTCGGTATTGTTGATGCCCTGCTTTTCGATGTCCTCGAAAGTGATCACCTGGACCGGCAGCGCGCCCTCCTTGGCGATGCGCTTGATGCTACTACCGGTGATTTCGACCCGCTGGATCGGTGCCTGTTGCGCTTCCTGTGCCACCGCCGGGCCTACAACGCCAATCAGGGCAATCAAATGTGCCAGCTTCTTTAACTTCACGCGTCTCTCCTAAGTGACTTCTGTCGTCAACCATGCACGGGGCAAGCTGTAATCAGGCTGTAATGTCTTGGCATTACGTTATTGATTTGTTCCTGAGGGTACGCGTAGGCGCCCCGCGCCATCCAATGAAATATCCGGCGGCAAGTATAACTTTGAGGAATGTATTGCTGAGGGAAATCTAGCGAAATCTAGCGTGAACGGCTGGCTGCCCGTTCCCTTTCTACAACATCGACATCCAGATAACGCCAGGGCGTGAATTCGACGGGGTGGCGCTTGTAGTTTTTCAGCCACGGCTGGCGGATATCGGCCGAAATCACATGACTCAGGGGTACCCATGGGTTATAGGCGTGGATCAGCTGGTTCATCTCGAAATACAGCTTCTGGCGCGCGGGACCGTCGGTCAGCTTGCGCGCCTGTTCGTAGCGCTCGTTGTAGGCCGGCAGATTGAAGCGCGCATAGTTGGCGCGGCCGGCGTTGGCGCCGTACAGCAACTGGTAGAAGTTGTCGCCGTCCGGGAAGTCGGCGATCCAGTTACTCTCGAACATCTGGACCTTGCCGAGGCGCGAAGCCTTGATGATCTCGGTCTTCTTGTCGGACTTGAACACCACCCGCAGTCCGATCGCGTTGAGGCATTTGCGCCACAGCTCGTCGCGCAGGCGGCCGCCGACCGTCGCTTCGCTGTGCATCGTCAGCGTCAGCGCCTGGCCATCCGGGGCCCGGCGGAATCTGTCCGGGTCGCGCTTGGTGTAGCCGAAACGGTCGAGCAAGGCATTGGCCAGCGCCGGGTCGTACGGGACCGGGCTGCGGTAGGCCGGGTCGTAGCCGAGCACGTTCGGCGGCAGCGGCGACTCGGCCTTGATCGCGAATCCTTTCTTGAGCAGCGCAATGTCCTCGGCACTGTTGTAGCCCAGCGAGATCGCGCGGCGCAGCGCGACCTTCTCCTTGCTGTAGCCGCCCAGCACCGGATCTTCCATGTTCATCCACATGTAATAGGTCTGCAGCACCGGGAAGCGGTACAGCTCCATGCCGCGCGCCGCCAGCTCGGGCTTGAGCTTGCCGTCGCGGATCACCATGTCGGTCATCGATTCGGGCACCTGCTCGAGGTAATCGTATTCGCCGTTCAGGAAACCGAGCATGCGGCCCTGGAATTCCTCTGCGATCTTGACCTCGACACGGTCGACGCGCGGCAGGCGCTTGCCGTCGAGCGCCGCGGCAATCGCCTTGTCGTCCGTGCTGTCGCCGGGTGTTTCGTGGAACACCGCCGTCGAATCGGGGTTACGCAGCAACACGATGCGGTCGCTGCGCTTCCAGTCGCCGATCATGAACGGACCGCTGCCGACCGGATGGTTGCCGGCCTGCCCCGGATAGGCTTCGATCACTTCGCGCGCCACCACGCCGGTGGCCGGCGTCGCCATATAGAACAGGAAGTTGTTGTCGGGCTCGGCAAGGCGGATGCGCAGCGTATAGCGGTCGAGCGCCTGCAAGCCCGCGATGCTGGTGTCGTAGCTGAACTGTTTCTTGAGCGCCGAGTCGCCGACGAGCTTGCCTTCGAACATGAACGACCACGGCGACTTCAGCGCCGGATCGTACAGGCGTTTGATGCTGTAGACGTAATCCTGGGCCGTGACTTCGCGCTGCTTGCCCTTGAATGCCGGGTCAGGAGTGAAATAGATCCCCGGACGGATGTGGAAGGTGTAGGTGCGGCCGCCATCCTCGATCGCCGGCATGGCGGTTGCGGTATTGCCGCGCAGCTTGACCGGACGCGCCAGGTAGTCGTAGCGCAGCAACGGGTCGAACAGGTTTTCCAGCAGCGACAAGGTGGCGATGTCGGACGCCACCGCCGGGTCGAGCCCGGTTTCGCTGGTGGACAGGAACATGTGCAGGACCTTTGGCCGGGCCGCGCCTGGCTGTCCGGGCTGGCCGGCGCCCATGGCAGGCGCCAGCAACGAGGCGAGGAGCAAGGCGGCGGCGGTCTGGCGAATTTTCATGATGGCGGTTGGGTTGGTAGCCTCGGCGGCGGCCATGCGTATGATATGCGCGTGACCTTATTGCAGGCAACGAATTCAGTACCGCGCCATAACTTTTTCACATGGCGCGGGTGCATTCTTTCATCCTTGAAGCTTGCACTGAGCCTATACTCTCGCTGCACAATCGTGATCACAGCGGACATTTCATGGCTTTAAATTACATCTGGTCAGGCTTCTTCCTTATCGGTTTCATCGCGGCACTCGCGCAATGGCTGTTCCTGGGCGACACGGAAATCTTCAAGCGCGTCATCGACGGCACCTTCGACTCGGCCAAGTCGGCCGTGATGGACATCGCACTGCCGCTGGCCGGCGTCATGACGCTGTGGCTCGGCCTGATGAACGTCGGGGAAAAGGCCGGCGCGGTCGGCTTCCTCGCCAGGATCATCTCGCCGTTCTTCTCGCGTATCTTCCCCGAGGTGCCGAAGGACCACCCGGCCACCGGCCACATGGTGATGAACTTCTCGGCCAATTTGCTGGGGCTGGACAACGCGGCGACGCCGTTCGGGCTGAAGGCGATGGAGAGCCTGCAGACGCTCAACAAGGACAAGGACACGGCCAGCAATGCGCAAATCATGTTCCTGGTGCTGCATACCTCGGGCCTGACCCTGATTCCGCTGGCGATCATGGCGCAACGGGCGATCCTCGGCGCCAGGGACCCGTCCGACATCTTCATCCCGTGCATGATCGGCACCTATATCTCGGCCCTGGCCGGCATCATCGCGGTATCGATTTACCAGCGCATCAACCTGCTCAACCGCGTGGTGATCGGCTGGCTGGGCGGCATCACCGGCGCGCTCGCGCTGATGGTCTGGTATTTCACCAACTACCTGACCAAGCCGGAAATCGAACTGGTCTCCAAAGTCGCCAGCAACCTGCTGCTGTTCCTGATCATCGTCGGCTTCATCGTCGGCGCCATGCGCAAGCGCGTCAACGTCTACGAATCCTTCATCGAGGGCGCCAAGGGCGGCATCCAGACCTCGCTGACCATCATTCCCTACCTGGTCGGCATGCTGGTGGCGATCTCCGTGGTCCGCAACTCGGGCGTGCTCGGGTTCGTCGTCAACGGACTGAACTGGGTGATCGTCCAGCTAGGCCTGCCCACCGATTTCGTGCCGGCACTGCCGACCGCGCTGATGAAACCGTTGTCGGGCAGTGGCTCGCGTGCGATGATGATTGACACGATGAAAGCTTATGGGCCGGACTCGTTCGTCGGCCGTCTTTCCTGCATCTTCCAGGGCTCGGCCGACACCACGTTCTACATCGTCGCGCTGTACTTCGGCTCGGTAGGGATCCGCAAGACCCGCTATGCGATCCCGGCCGGCCTGATTGCCGACTTTGCCGGCGTCATCGGCGCCATCTTCGTCGCCTACCTCTTCTTCGGATGACCACCATGCTCCGTCGCCTCGCCATCGCCGCCGCCTTCTGTGCCTGGTTGCCGCTCGCCCATGCCCAATTGCCCGAGCCGATCGCGCGCCTGCTGGGCGAAGCCAACATTCCCCAGGATGCGCTGAGCGTGCTGGTGCTGCGCGGCGACAGCGTGGTGCTGGCGCACCTGGCCGAACGCCCGATGCAGCCGGCCTCGACGATGAAACTGGTGACGACGATGGTGGGCCTCGATCAGCTGGGGCCGGTCTTCAGGGGCCGCACCGAAATGCGCACGAGCGGGACCGTGACGAATGGCGTGCTCAAGGGCGACCTGGTCCTGCGCGGCGGCGCCGATGCCGACTTCTCGGGCGAAGCGCTGGAAAACATGCTGCGCGCATTGCGCTACCAGGGCATCCGCAAGATCGCAGGCAACCTGGTGCTTGACCGCCAGCTGTTCAGCCCGGCGCGCAGCGACGTCGGCGTGCCGCCCTTCGACGAGTATCCGGAGGCGTACTACAACGTCATCCCGGACGCGCTGATGGTCAACAAGAACATGCTGCAGATCGACATGCGCTCGACCAACACGCGCCTGCAGCTGGAAATGCAGCCGGCGCTCGACCGGGTGTCGGTCAAGTCGGAGATGAAGCTGGTTGAAGGCGACTGCGCCAGGTGGGAAGACGGCTGGAAGCTGCCGGAAGCGGTGCGCCAGGACGATGGCCGCATCAAGGTGGTGCTGCACGGGACCTTTCCGAAGAACTGCGTGGCCGCCAACAGCATCAACGTGATCGACCGCGACGACTACCTGGACCGCCTGTTCCGGCTGAAGTGGAAACAGCTGGGCGGCACGCTGGGCGGCAAGGCGATCGAGGGGGCCACGCCGGCGGACGCGCGCCTGCTGGCCGAACACGCCTCGCGTGCGCTGCCGGAAATCGTTCGCGACATCAACAAACCATCCGACAACACGCTGGCGCGCACGGTATTCCTGAGCCTGGGCAGCCTGGAGCCCGACCCGGCGCTCGGCAGCCGGCCGCTGGCGCCGGCGGGCCAGGCCACCTACGCGCGCGCGGACCAGGCGGTGCGCAGCTGGATGCGCGCCCACAGCATCGACGACAGCGGCTTCGTGATCGAAAACGGCTCCGGCCTGTCGCGCATCGAGCGCATCAGCCCGATGCAGATGGGCGGCTTGCTGAAGGCCGGTTTGCGCAGCAGCTGGGCGCCCGAGTTCCAGGCCAGCATACCGATCGTCGCGGTGGACGGTACGATGCGCAAGCGGCTCAAGGACAGCCCGGCTGCGGGCCACGCGCGCCTGAAGACCGGGTCGCTCAATAACGTGGTGGCGGTGGCCGGTTACGTTCCGGACGCGGCGGGCCAGCAGTGCGTGGTGGTGGCCATGATCAACAACGACCAGATCGGCAACGGCCGCGGACGCAAGGTGCTCGACGCCCTGGTGGACTGGGTGGCCAGGTCGGGGGCGGTGGCGTCGGAGCCGATGACGGCGCAAGCCGCGCAGGGCGTGCAATAGCCGAATCCGCCAGCACGTCGTTCCCGCGCACGCGGGAACCCATGCTGAGTTTGATGAATCCGCGGCTACACTTTAGTTGATCCGGGATGCAAGCGGGTTATCGGTTGCCGCCTGCGCGGTAACGACGTCGGGAAGCTTGCTTCACTTCGACGTCTGCGCCGCGCCCCCGCCGCCAGTCGACTCCAGCCACGGGGTTCCGGCCACCTCCGGTTTGGCCTCCACCAGCGCAACCTGGGCGCCGGTGCTTTCGCGGATCGAGCGCACCACGTCGAGCATTGCCTTGTCGGTCCATTTCTCGGGGGTGCCCATCAGCCTGCCGCTCATCCGGCGCGGCCACTCGAGCCAGCCGCCTTCCTTCTTGTTGAACACGGCGTACATGTCGAGGTGGTAGCCGCCCTTGTACGGGAACAGGCAGGCGACCATGTTCATGTTGTCGCCGCCGCTCACGCGTGGGGTGGCCTTGGCGGTCCAGCTTGCCCCTTCGCAGCTGGGGCCGCGCGCAATCGGCGCGCCCGGCACCGAGGCGGCCGGGTCCGTCATCTTGAAGTGCCCGGGCTGGTCCAGTACCTGGGCATCGGCCGGCATGGACATCGTCGCGTTGCTCACGTTGCGATTGAGGCCGTCGGTGGCGGCCTTGGCCACGGTGGCGCCCGCCGCGTCGGTCTTGAGGTCGAACACGCGGTAGTATTCGACCGTCTTGTCTTTTGATGCGAACATGTTTCCGTCGCCGGTGCTGCAACCGGCCAGTGCCACGGTCACGGCAAGGGCCATCATCGAGCTTTTCATCACGCACCTCTCTGTCATGAACAATAGGGACATCGTCGTTGTTGTGCGAGAGGAAGGCCGCCGGCGGATACCGAACGGCCGTCAGCTTCTCTGCAGTACATCCCGATTGTGTCGACCCGAACCGGCCTAAAGACTGAGAATGCTCAAGTGTGCGCGAACAGCGTCAGCGGTGCGCGACAGATGCGCGCGTCCCGTTCAAAGAACGCGGCGGAAGCTCTGGCGCACCACGTCGCGGTCGCCGCAGTCGAAATGCCACCACTCGGTATTGATGCCGAGGAAGCCAGCGTGGAACATTGCGTCGCGCAGCAACTGGCGGTTCGCCACTTGCTGCCCGGTCAGCTTGCCCTCGGCCAGGAAGCCTGGCTCCTTCGCCGGGTGCGACAGGTCGGTCATGTCGTCGAAGCCGGTGCCCATGTCGAGTTCGGCGCCGGACTCGTCGAGGATGGTGATATCGAGCGCCATGCCGTACGAGTGGATCGAGCCGCGCACCGGGTTGGCCAGGTACATCTGCAAACCGCTGCCCTCGAGCGCATCCCACAGCTGCTGCTGCACCCGCTGCGGGCGCAGCGCGTCGAGCACCAGCGGCGTGCAGCCGGGGCGGCGCGCCGCCAGCCAGGCCACCACCTGTTCCAGCGCGGCCGCGGCGTCGCGGTGCAGCCAGGCGCAGTCGAACGGCGAGTACAGGTCGCGCCCGGTAAAATTGTTCGGCGTGGCGTAGCGCAGGTCGACGGCGATGCCGGCGACGGTGGACAGGTGGCGAAACTCCGGGCTGCCAGCAATGTCTTCGCTGGCGACGGCCGTTCGTGGCCCGGTCAAGCTCATTGGCATCCTTTTC
Organism: Massilia sp.; assembly: GCA_045810465.1. Classification (GTDB taxonomy): domain Bacteria; phylum Pseudomonadota; class Gammaproteobacteria; order Burkholderiales; family Burkholderiaceae_D; genus Telluria. The sequence continues at coordinate 34,052 of JBJMVW010000008.1, forward strand.
CAAGCAGCGCGCGGGCGGACGCGCCGATACAGTTGGCCAGTTCGCGCGCGCCGTGCGACAGCGGCGCATGGCTCGCCGTCAGCAGGTACAACTGCACCGGAATGGCGGGCGCCCAGGTGCGGCGCTGCACCTTGCCGCCCACCGCCGAGGCGGCCGTGAACGGATCGACCACGGCGGTGCCGGCGCCGGCTTCGACCAGCGAACGGGCGATCTGGTAAGTCTGCACCACCGTGTGGAAAACCGGCTGCACGCCTTGCGCTTCGCATGCCGCCACCACCATCTCGCCGAGCGGGTCGCGGTCGGCCAGGCCGATCAGTTCGCCGCTCAGGCCATCGGCCGAAACCGGCTGCTCGCAGTCGGCCTCGCTCCAGGTGCCGGCCGGCGCCATCACCGTCAGCAGGCCTTGCGCAATCGGCTCGGCCACGATGCCCGGGTGGCGCGGATCCTGCAGCGACAGCGCCAGGTCGGCTTCGCCCAGGCGCAGCGCGTTGACGATCTCGCTCGTGTGGTGCGTCGCCAGTTCGCAACGGGTTTGCGGGAAATCGCGGCGCCAGTGGGTCATCGCGCACGGCAGCACGCTGATCGCGATGGTCGGGGTCGACACCAGGCGCACGGTTTCCATCGCGCGCCCCTTGAGGCTGGCGGCGAGGCGGCGGATGCCCTGCAGGTCGCGGTTGAGTTTTTCGGTTTCAGCGAACAGCCGGTGCGCCTCCGGCTTCGGGTACAGCTTGCCGCGCACGCGCTCGAACAGCGGCATCCCCAATTGCAGTTCGGCGTGCTGCAGCACTTTGGTGACTGCCGGTTGCGAGATGTGGAGAACCTGGGCGGCGCCACTGATGGTGCCGACTTGCATGATGGCGTGGAAAACTTCTATATGGCGCAGGCGCATCGCTTCTATCCTTCAACTAAAAGACCGCGCACGGGGCGCGGACTTTTTGAAGCATATAGCAAAAGCTGAGCCGCGGCGACGATCACTGCTGGTTTGACACAACAGGTGTCGCGGGCGTGGCGGGAGTCGGCGGTACGGCGGGAACAGCAGGCACGGCCGGCGCTGGCGGCGCCGTGCCGGCCGGCGTGGTCAGCACTTCGAGCAGGGCCGCCGTTTCCGGATCCAGGTTGCCGCTCATGTCGGCCGGACGGAATTTCGACTGGAACACCGACACCACGTTGCGCGTCGCCTCGTCCAGCACGCCGGTTTGCGGCACCGCGTAGCCGTGCGCCGCCAGCTTCTGCTGGAACCAGCCGACGTCGGGCAGCACCGCCTCGAAGCTCGGGCGCACCGCGGCGACGCGGTTCGCATCCGGCCACGCGATCAGGCCGGCTTCGGCCAGGCGTTTCCACGGGAACAGCGGACCCGGGTCCTGCTTGCGCTGCGGCGCGATCTCGTTATGGCCGAGGATATTCTCGGGCGCCACGTGGTTGCGCTTGACGATGTCCTGCAGCAGCGTGATCAAGGCGTCGATCTGGGCCTGCGGGAACGGGAAATAGACCCGGCCCTGCGGCGTGTCCTGCCAGCCCGGGTTGACGATCTCGATGCCGACCGAGCTGGTGTTCAGCTGGGTGAAGTTCTTCCAGCTCGAAAGGCCCGCGTGGTAGGCCTGCTGGGTCTCGTCGACCAGGCCGTAGATCATCGGTTTCGGATCGTCGGTCAGCAGGTAATGGGCGCTCACCTGCTGCTGCGTCAGGATCTTGATCGAGGACGGGCGGTCGCTGACCGTGTAGTGCAACACGATGAACCTGACCCGGCTGGCCTGGCCGACGGCGTTGTAGGTGTGGTCGATCCGCGGTCCGGTAGCGCAACCGGCCAGCAGCGCGACCAGGAGCGTGGCGAGCAGTTTTTTCATCGAAGGTCTCGTTCTCTTATGTGGAAGTGGTATCGGTGTGGCCGGGCGCCGGGCGCGCGGCCAGCCGCGCCGCGGCGAAATGGGCCTGGGTCGCGCGCTGGGTCGGGACCAGTCCCGGCGGCAGCGCCTCGCGCATGGCGGCGGCGATCATCGGATGCAGTTCGGCGGCGCGGCCGGACAGCACGACCGGGCGCGGGCCGAAGCGCCTGGCCAGCGCCAGCGCCAGCCGCGCCAGTTCGCGGCCGGCTTCGCGCAGGATCGCGGCGGCGACCGGGTCCTGCCCGGCACTGGCGGCGACGGCCAGCGCCAGCTTGCCGACCTGGCCGCGCTGCTGGCCATAGATGAACTGGCGCGACTGCGCCCAGTCGGGGCCGCCGACGTAATCGAACACCGCGCGCGCCATGGGCGACGCCTGCCAACGTCCGGGTTGCTCGTCCTCGTTGCGCCAGATGTGGCGCAGCGCTTCGCGCGCGATCCAGAAGCCGCCGCCGCCATCGTCGAGCATCACGCCGCGCCCGCCGGCCCGGTGCAACTGGCCGTCGCGGTCGATGAAGGCGCCGATCGAGCCGGTGCCCGCATAGACCAGGTAACCTTCGCCGGGCGTGAAGCTGGCGAGGTAGGCGATTTCCATGTCGCTGCAAAATTCGATGCAGCGCGGCGATACGGCCAGCAGCTCGGCCAGCCAGCGCTGCAGCTGGTCGCCGTCGCCGCCAAAGCCGGTCAGGCCGGCGCGCACGCGGCTCGGGCGCCCGCTCGCCAGCACGGCCGTGGCCAGCTCGGCGAAGGTCGCGTGCACCGCGTCGCGCCCGGCCGCATTGCCCATCTGGAGCGCGGAAAGGCCAGCGACCCGTCCCTCGGCAAAGATGTGTCCGCCGGGCGCCGCCAGCGCCCAGCGGGTTTCGGTGCCGCCGGCGTCGATGCCGAGGCCAATGCCGTTGTCGGGTTCCAGGTCCAGGTTACTCATAATCTTGCGCAGTGTACGCCGTTAGGGCTTGCGTGCGCGAATGAATGCTTGCGGTAATCGCATGAATGAAGGTTATGCTCGTCGTTCCCGCGGAGGCGGGAACGACGTGCTCAGGTCGGTCGCTCACCGCTTGCGCCACGCCTGCGCGGGAACGACGTGGCCGAGTCGGTCACTCAAATCTTGCGCCACGCCTCCACCCGCTCGCCCTCGTTGCCAAGCCGGTCGACCGCGCTCACGACCACAGCGTTGGCCGGGCCCAGCTTCGCATCGTCCGGCACCGTCCACTCCGTGCGCGACGTTGGCGCGACCGCGAAACGCCACTCGCTGCCGTAGCGCGACCAGATCGCGTACAAGGCGTTCGACTTCCCCGGCGCCAGCTTCAGGTGCACCGCCCCGCCCTTGTGCGCGCCCATCACCTTGGGCATGCCCGGCGCCTCGCTACCGAGCCAGGGAGTGGCCGGCACCAGCGCCTGGCCCGCATACAGCTTCGCGCTCAGTTGCTCGTTGATGCCCTCGCGGTCCTGCATCAGCACCGCCATGCTGAAATGCACGTGGCCACTGGCCGCCGGGCGCGCCCGCGTCAGGCTGATCTGCTGCAGCACTTCCTGTGGCTGGTAAGCCTTGGCTTGGGCGCCAACCCGGCTCGTGAACAGGCCCGGCCAGATGTGGCGGCCCTTGGTGTTCTGCCCGATCCAGTAGTCGAGCAGCACGTCGTAGGCCTGCGCCGTCTGGGAAACCGGCCAGTACAGCTGCGGCGTGAAGTAATCGAGCCAGCCGTTCTGCAGCCAGGTCTCGGCGTCGGCGTACAACTTGTCGTACTGCGAGAAACCGGCAATGCCCGGCGGGCGGCGGTCGGGCCGGCCCACGCCAAACGGGCTGATGCCGAAACGCACCCAGCTCTTCTCGCGGTGGATGCCCTTATACATCGCCTCGATCAGCTGGTTGACGTTCTGGCGCCGCCACGATGCACGGTCGAGCTTGCCCCCGCTGGCCAGGTAACGCTGCCACGAGGGCTGGTCCGGGAACTCGAGTTCGGCCTTGACGGGCTTGCCTTCGAGCGCCGCATCGTTGCCGGCCGCGGCCGGCGCCTCGATCGGATACGGATAGAAATAGTCGTCGATGTGCACGCCGTCGACGTCGTAGCGGCGCACCACGTCGAGCACCACGTCCAGCGTCTGCTTCGACGCCGCTTCCTCGCCCGGGTCCATCCACAGGTACTGGCCGTAGGTTTTGACGGCCGCCGGGTTGGTGCGCGAGATGTGGTTCGGCGCGGCCGGCGATTTGGCGCCGTTGTGGCGCGCGCGATACGGATTGAACCAGGCGTGTAGCTCCAGCCCGCGCGCATGCGCCTCGGTGATCCAGAACTTGAGCGGGTCGTACCATGGCTGCGGGGCCTGGCCCTGCTTGCCGGTCAGGTATTCCGACCACGGCTCCAGCCTGGACGCGTAGATCGCATCGGCGCTGGGGCGCACTTGCAGCACGATCGCGTTCAGGTTCAGCGCCCTGGCGCGCTCGAGGATCGCGATCGCTTCGGCCTGCTGCTGGGCCGCGTTCAGGTTCTGCCGGCTCGGCCAGTCGATATTGGCGACGGTCGATACCCAGGCCGCGCGGAATTCGCGCGGGGCTGGCGGCGGCATGTCGCCGGCCGCGACCCGCGTGGCGGGCGTGAGCGTGGTGCAGCTCGTGAGCAAGCCACCGAGCGCAAGCGCGCCGGCGACTCCTGCAAGCGCGAACGCGCGTCGTTTGATATCAGGTTGCAAAACCACTCCCAGATTTGTTGTTCACTACTAGACTTTGACAAACCACTTGTTGCGCCACATGCCCCAGGCGATGGCGAACATGAAGGCATTGAACAGCAGCGCATACAGCAGCGACGTATTGACGGGCCCTACGGCCAGGTCGCGAATCGGTGCGTACAGCAGCGTGCCGAGCGCAAGCTGGCTACCGTCCGGCTGCGTGAACTTGATAAAGCCAAACATCTTAGCGAGAAAGCCGGAAAGCGCGAACACGAACAGCGCATTCATGCCATAGATGACAAATGGCTTGGTCCAGCGCGCCGCCGCCGCGCGCAGCGCTGCATGCGGATTCACGTCGAGCAGCCAATAGAAGGCCGAGAACAGCACCAGCGCCCAGCCGGTCATCAACAGGCAGAACGACGGTGTCCACAGGCTTTTGTTGATCGGCATGAGGATGGTATCCAAAACTGCGCCCAGCCACAGCAGCAACAGGCCGGCCAGCAGCATCCAGACTGTCTGCTCGAGGCGGCTGAAGCGCGACAGCAGCCAGCGCCCGGCCAGCACGCCAAACAGCTGGCTGGCCAGCGCGGGCAAGGTACTGAGCAGCCCTTCCGGATCCCAGGTTGTCGACTGTACCCACAGATGCTTGCCGAGCACCATGCGGTCGACGTAGGCGCCGAAGTCCATGCCCGGCTGCAGCACGCCGGCGCCGATGCCCGGCACCGGTACCGCCAGCATCAGCACGCTGTAGATGGCGAGCAGCGCGGCGATCACCGCCAGTTGCGCGCGCCAGCCGCAATAGACCACGATCGGCGCGGCCAGCAACGTGCACAGCGCGATCCGCTGCAGCACGCCGGGGATGCGCACCTTGTCGAGGTTAAAGTAAGGCAGGAAGTTCAGCAGGAAGCCGATCAGGAAGATCAGCATCGCGCGCTTGGCCAGCTTGGCGAGCAGGTGGGGCTTGTCGGCGCCGGCGGCGGCAAGGCGTCCCAGCGACAGCGCCATCGACACGCCGCCGATGAACAGGAAAAACGGGAAGATGCAGTCGGTGAAGGTCCAGCCGTTCCACTTCGCGTGTTCGAGTTGGGAGTACAAGTGACTCCAGTCGCCAGGATTGTTCACGAGGACCATCGAGGCGATCGTGAAGCCGCGGAAGGCGTCCAGCGAAGTGAGGCGGGCGGGGTTGTCGCTCATGAGTGCATCGTCTCCTGTTGTTCTTGTTTGGTGCGTGAGCGTCAGTCGCAACGCATCTATCAAGCCAGCTCGTCGTTCCCGCGGAGGCGGGAATGACGTACTACTGCTGGCAGTGAATCTTATTTCTTGCCAAACTCCGGATCGATCTTCACGAGCGCCGCCATGATGAACGCCGGGATCGTCGCCAGGCAGGTCCAGATGAAAAACTTCTGGTACCCGAGGTGTTCCTGCAAATCGCCGCTCCACATGCCCGGGACCATCATCCCGAGCGCCATCAGCCCGGTGCAGATCGCATAGTGCGCGGTCTTGTGCTCGCCTTCCGAGACCATGATCATGTACAGCATCATCGCGGTGAAGCCGAAACCGTAGCCAAACTGCTCGACCGCGAGGAAGGCCGATATCAGGTAAAAGTTCTGCGGCTGCGCCGACGACAGGTAGACAAACACCAGGTCCGGCAGGTGCACCGCGAAGACCATCAGCCACAGGCAGCGTTTCAGGCCGAGGCGCGAGATCAGGTAGCCGCCGAGCAACCCGCCGAATGTCAGCGAGACAATGCCGACCGTGCCATACGCCACGCCGTACTGGGCCGTGGTCAGCCCCAGCCCGCCGGCCGTCACCGGATCCTTCAGGAACGGCGCCACCAGCTTGAGGATCTGCGCCTCGCCCAAACGGAAGGTCAATATGAAGCCGACGATCAGCCAGATGTCGCGCTTGCGGAAAAATGCGGCGAAGGTCGCGATGAAGTCACGCAGCGGATCGCTGCTTTTGGCAACTGCGTGATCGACGGCCGGGCGCGGCAGCACGAACTGGTGCCACGCGAACAACGCCGCGAACAGCGCGGCCAGCACGAAGAACACGATCGACCAGGCGTGGTGCACGTCACCCAGCGACACCGCGAGGAAACCGGCCAGCACGACCAGCGGGCCCTGTCCGGCCAGCGTTGCAAGCCGGTAGAAAGTGCTGCGCACGCCGACGAACGCGGCCTGCTGCTGCTGGCGCAAGCCGAGCATGTAAAAACCGTCGGCGGAAATATCGTGCGTTGCCGAAGCGAAGGCCATGACCCACATCACCGCCAGGCTCGCCACGAAAAAGGTGGGCAGCTGCAGCACCATGCCGACCCCGCCCAGGCCGGCGGCAACCAGCAACTGCAGCGTCACCGTCCAGCCGCGCTTGGTGCCGAACATGTCGACCAGCGGCGACCACAGCGGCTTGATCACCCATGGCAGGTACAGCAGGCTGGTATAAAAGGTGATGTCCGAGTTCGCAATCCCCATGTCCTTGTACATGATGACCGACAGGTACATCACGACGACATACGGAATGGCCTGGCCAAAGTACAGGGAGGGAACCCAGAGCCACGGGCTGCGCGCCCGCGTGGTTTGCTCGCTCTTCGCTTGCGTTGTTTGCATAAATCCTTCGTGGCCGGGCCGCGGCCGGGGGCGGCTTATGCGGCCAGCGCCTCGCGCACGCTGCCGCGGGCCGTCTCCAGCAAGGCCCGGGCTTGCTCGACACTGACTTTCCTCGACAAGGCAACGATCGCGACCTTGACGTGGAAACCGCACTGCTCCAGCACCGCGCGCGCGGCCGCCTCGTCGGCGCCGGTTGCAAAAGTGGTCAGGCCGATCGCCCGCCGCACCAGCTTGGCATTGGTAGCCTTCAAGTCTACCATCAGGTTGCCATAAACCTTGTTCAAACGCACCATCAGCGCACTGGAAAACGTGTTCAGCGCGATTTTTTGCGAGGTGCCGGCCTTCAGGCGGGTCGAGCCGGAGATCACTTCCGATCCGGTGTCGAGGGTGATGCCGATTTCCGCTTCGTTCGCGACAGGGGCATCGGCATTGTTGGCGAAGCCGACCGTCAGCGCGCCGGCCTCGCGCGCCGCGCGCAGGGCGCCCAGCACGTACGGCGTGGCGCCCGATGCGGCGACCAGCAGCACCACGTCGCTGGGGCCGACGTCGACCGAGCGCAGGTCGGTCGCGCCCTGCCCGATATCGTCCTCGGCCCCCTCGACCGCGACGAACATTGCATCGTTGCCGCCGGCCAGCAGCGCCACCGCGCGGCCGTGCGGCCACGAAAAGGTCGGATACAGCTCGACGCTGTCGAGCACGCCCAGGCGGCCGGAGGTCCCGGCGCCGACGTAAATCAGGCGCCCGCCGGCTTCGACCCGCGGCAGTGCGGCCGTGACGGCGGCGGCGATTTGCGGCGCCGCCGCGCGCACCGCGTTGACCGCATTGAGCTGGTCGTCGACGAGCACATTCACCAGTTCCGTGGTCGGGTACTGGTCGAGCAGCGCGTGATCCTGCGCCGGGGTTTCCGTTTTTAACATCGCGAGGGGAAGGGAATTTCGATCGGACCAGTGTAATACCAATTGCCGAGCCTTTCCCATGAAAGGATCAGCCGTTATCATTCCGAAAAGTTATGCTGCTGTAAAGGCTATTCATTGGCACTGGGCGCGCGCTGTCCTTATGCTGGCCTTGGCCGCCGTCGAGCGGCGCTCGACACCGGAGGAAAGCGATGGAAAAAGGCAGGCGGACGATGCTGGGACTGGCACTACTGGGCGCGACCCACCCGCTGCTTGCAGCCAGGCCAGGCAAGACGAACGGCGCGCAGGCACTGGCCCCGCAACTGGCCAGGCAGCTCGACAGCGAACTGGCCGCGATCGTCGCCGCGCCGGCCTGCCAGCTGGCCAGCCTGTCGGTGCTGGCGATCCGGAACGGCACGATCTGCTACGAGCAACAGTTCGGCCAGCGCGTGATCGGCCAGGACGGCGTGCCCGGCAAGCCGGCCGACCGCCAGACCCTGTACCGGATCGCCTCGATCTCCAAAATGATGACCACCCTTGGCCTGATGCGGCTGGTCGAGGCCGGCAAGGTCGACCTCGATGCGGACGTCTCCGGCTACCTCGGCTTCACGCTACGCAACCCCAGCTTCGCCGAGCGCCCCATCACACTGCGCACGCTGCTCACGCACCGCTCCTCGCTGCGCGACGACGGCGGCTATTCGTGGGGCGCCGACACCGCGCTCAAAGACGTGCTGGTGCCGGGCGCGCGGCTGTACGGCAAGGGCGCGATGTGGGCCACCAATGCCGGTCCCGGCGACTATTTCACCTATTGCAACCTGGGCTGGGGCGTGATCGGCACCGTGATGGAGCGCGTGACGGGAGAGCGCTTCGACCGCTTGATGAAGCGGCTGCTGATCGACCCGCTCGGCCTGCACGCCGGCTACAACCCGGCCGAACTGGCGCCGCAGGACCTGGCCGGGCTCGCGACCCTGTACCGCAAGCGCACCACGGACACCGAAATTTGGGACCCGAACGGCCCGTGGATCGCCCAGGCCGACGATTACTCCGGCAAGCCGCCGGCGGCGCCAGCGGGCATCGAACGCTACGTCATCGGCGCCAACGCCACCCCGTTCAGTCCGACTGGCGGCCTGCGCATCGCGGCGCACGACATGGGTGTCGTCATGCTGATGCTCATGAACGGCGGCATGCACCAGCGCCGGCGGATCTTGAAACAGGCGACCCTCGACCAGATGTTTACGCGCCAGTGGACGTATGATGGCAAGGGCGGCAACGGCGACTCGCTGGACGGGCTGTTCAACTGCTGGGGCCTGGGCAACGAACAATTCCCGGACCAGGCCGGCACGAACACGCGCCTGGTCGAGGGCGGCGGCTTCGCGGCGGTCGGACACCTGGGCGACGCCTACGGCCTGATGTCGGTGTTCGCGGCCGACCTGAAGAACCGCAACGGCATGGTGGCGCTGGTCGGCGGCACCTCGACCGACCCGCTGGCGTACAAGGGCCAATACTCGGCGCTGGCGCGATTCCAGGAGCAGATTTTGACCAGCGTGTACCGGCGCGCGATCCTGCTGCAACCGGCTTGAGGGGGGCCGGCACCGGGATGGTGCATGACTGGCGGTTATAAGGGCACCTTCTTCATTCATTGGCCTGCGGCGAGTCGAGCCCCTAAGCTCTGCTTTTATGACCAAGAATAACAGTGTGGCGGGATGCGGCAAGTAATCGTAATCGGGGGCGGCGTTGTCGGCCTGACCTCGGCCTGGTGGCTTCTTGAAGCCGGATTCGGCGTGACCCTGGTCGAGCGCGCACCAGAGGTGGGCAGCGGCGCCAGCTACGGCAACGGGGGGCAGCTCAGCTACCGCTACGTCTCGCCGCTCGCCGACGAAGGCGTGCCGCTGAAGGCGGTCCAGTGGCTGTTCCAGGAAAACGGACCACTCCGTTTTCGCCCGGAGCTCGACCTGCGCCAATGGCGCTGGCTGGCCAGCTTCCTCGCCAACTGCCGCGCCGACCTCAACCGCAAAACCACCGCCAAACTGCTCGAGCTGGGCGAACTGTCGCGCAGCGCGATGGCGCAGCTCGACATCCCGCTCGACGAATTCAAATGGCGCGACGCCGGCAAGCTGGTGGTGCACCGCTCGCAGAAATCGTTCGCCAAAGCGACGGCCAGGGCCGGCGCCGGCCAGGTCTGGTCGGCGGCCGAATGTGTCGCGCACGAACCGTCGCTCGCCGCGGCTGAGCACCTGCTGGCCGGCGGCATCTACAACAGCGGCGAAGCAGTGGCCGACTGTCACGCGTTCTGCGAGGCGCTGGAAAAGCGGCTGCGGGCGCACCCGCGCTTCCAGGGCATCGTCCACGCCGAGGTGCGGCGGCTGGTGGCGGCGGGCGGCAAACTGGCCGGGATCGACACCACGGCCGGCCTGTTGCTGGCCGACGCGTTCGTGCTGGCGGCCGGCATCCAGAGCCGCGCGCTGGCCGAGACAGCCGGCATCGGGCTGCCGCTGTACCCGCTCAAGGGCTACAGCCTGACCGCGCCGATCCGCGCCACCGACGTCGGGCCGCAGATCAGCGTGACCGACTTCGAGCGCAAGGTGCTATACGCGCGGATTGGCGACAAACTGCGGGTAGCGGCGATGGTCGACATGGTCGGCGAAAACCTCGCGCTCGACGCCAGGCGGGTGGCTGGACTGACGAAACAGGTACGCGAAACGATGCCCCACGCCGCCGACTACAGCCAGCTGACCGCCTGGGCGGGCTTGCGCCCGGCCACGCCGAACAGCGCCCCGATCGTCGGCGCGACGCCGTATTCGAACCTGTGGCTGAACCTCGGCCACGGCCCGCTCGGCTTCACCTTCGCCTGCGGCACGGCCTCCTTGCTGGCCGACCTCATGCGCGGCAAGGCCCCCCCCTTCGCCCTCGACGGCCTCACGCTGCGCCGCTAACCCCCAAAACCGGGGTCAGAGCACATTTTTCGAGCAATGTTTCCCGAAAACCGGGGTCAGAGCACGTTTTTCGGGAAATATCGTCTGGAGTCTGGCGATAATCCCGCTTTTCCGACCTAAGGCAAGATAAGACGAGCGCGTTTGGCCCGACTTGTTAGTTCGGGCCGGCAAAGCTAGGATAAGACGAACCCGTAGAGAAACTATTGGCGACAGACGGGCTTAAAACGCTAATCACAGTAGCTTTCGCGAGAAACGTTGCCAGGAAAACGTGCTCTGACCCTGGTTTTCAGGAAACATTGCAAGGAAAACGTGCTCTGACCCCGGTTTTCGGGCAATTGTGGGCCGACCCGGTTTGGGGAAATGGCGGATAATTGCCGCCATGCCTATTCGCTCTACCAACGATGCCTGCCCGTGCGGCGGGACGTCGCTCGCTTCTTGCTGCGGTCCGTTCCTCGCCGGCGAGGCCGTGCCGCCTGGCGCCGAGGCGCTGATGCGCTCCCGCTATACGGCTTACGCCCTTAAAAACGAGGCTTACTTGCTCGATACCTGGCACCCAAGTACCCGCCCGGCCGGGCCCGTCATTGACCAGGAGGAAAAAATCCAGTGGCTCGGGCTTGAGATAAAATCTGCTTTACGTTTACGTCAACGTAAAGCAGAATTGCCGGAACCACCAGATAGCGACACCGTCGAATTCGTGGCCCGCTTCAAGATCGGCGGGCGGGCGCACCGGCTGCACGAGCTCAGCCGCTTTGTGCGCGAACCCGGCGCGGACGGCGCCCAGCGCTGGTTCTATCTGGACGGCAGTTTTCCGGAGTAAGAACAACAAGCAGAGGACGGCAATGCCCCACATCGAGAGCAAACTCAATCCGCGCAGCGACGATTTCCAGTCCAACGCGGCGGCCATGCGTACCATCGTCGACGACCTGCGCGCAAAAGTGGCAGCCATCGCCAAGGGCGGCGGCGCGGCGGCGTGCGCGAAGCATGTTGCCCGCGGCAAGCTGCTGCCGCGCGACCGCGTGGAGAACCTGCTCGATCCCGGCACGCCCTTCCTCGAGTTCTCGCAGTTGGCCGCGTTCGATATGTACGACAACGCCGCACCCGCCGCCGGCATCATCACCGGCATCGGCCGCGTGGCCGGCCAGGAGTGCGTGATCGTGTGTAACGACGCCACCGTCAAGGGCGGTACCTATTATCCGGTCACCGTCAAAAAACACTTGCGCGCGCAGGAGATCGCGGACCAGAACCAGCTCCCCTGCATCTACCTGGTCGACTCGGGCGGCGCCAACCTGCCGAACCAGGACGAGGTGTTCCCCGACCGCGACCACTTCGGCCGCATTTTCTACAACCAGGCCAACCTGTCGGCCAAAGGGATCCCGCAGATTGCCGTCGTGATGGGCTCGTGCACCGCCGGCGGCGCCTATGTGCCTGCAATGAGCGACGAGTCGATCATCGTCAAGGAGCAGGGCACGATTTTCCTCGGCGGCCCGCCGCTGGTGAAGGCGGCGACCGGCGAAGTGGTGACCGCCGAGGACCTGGGCGGCGGCGACGTGCACACGCGCCTGTCCGGGGTGGCCGACCACCTGGCGCAGAACGACCTGCACGCGCTGTCGCTGGCGCGCACCATCGTCTCGAACCTGAACCGCACCAAGCCGCTGCAGGGCGCAACCCGCGAGGTGGCCGAGCCCAGGTACGCGCCGCAAGAACTGTACGGCGTGATCCCGGCCGATACCCGCAAGCCCTTCGACGTGCGCGAAGTGATCGCGCGCGTGGTGGACGGCAGCGAATTCGACGAGTTCAAGGCGCGCTATGGCGCCACGCTGGTGTGCGGCTTCGCCCACATCCACGGCATCAAGGTCGGCATCATCGCCAACAACGGGATCCTGTTCTCGGAATCGGCGCTCAAGGGCACGCACTTCATCGAGCTGTGCTGCCAGCGCAAGATCCCGCTGGTCTTCCTGCAAAATATCACCGGCTTCATGGTCGGCCGCAAATACGAAAACGAGGGCATCGCGCGCAACGGCGCCAAGATGGTCACCGCTGTCGCCACCGCCTCGGTACCCAAGCTCACCGTCATCATCGGCGGCAGCTTCGGCGCCGGTAACTATGGCATGTGCGGCCGCGCGTTCTCCCCGCGCTTCCTGTGGATGTGGCCGAACGCGCGCATCTCGGTGATGGGCGGCGACCAGGCGGCGTCCGTGCTCGCTACCGTCAAGCGCGACGGCATCGAAGGCAAGGGTGGCAGCTGGTCGCAGGAAGACGAGGCCGCATTCAAGCAGCCGATCAAGGAGCAGTACGAGCACCAGGGCCACCCGTACTATGCCAGCGCGCGCCTGTGGGACGATGGCGTGATCGACCCGGCGGACACCCGCATGGTGCTGGGCCTGGGACTGTCGGCCGCGCTCAACGCGCCGATCGGCGACACGAAGTTCGGCGTGTTCCGCATGTAAGGGAGGCAGCATGGACTATCAGACCCTCACCGTCGCGATCACCGACCTGGTCGCCACCGTCACGCTCAACCGCCCGGACCTGCGCAACGCGTTCAACGAGCATACGATCGCCGAACTGGCACTCGTGTTCGACGAACTGGGACAGAACGACCTGGTGCGCGCGGTGGTGCTGGCGGCGAACGGCCCGGCCTTCTGCGCCGGCGCGGACCTGAACTGGATGAAGAAAATGGCGGGCTACTCGCACGCCGAAAACCAGGCCGACGCGGCCCGCCTGGCCGACATGCTGCGCACGATCTACCTGTGCCCCAAGCCGGTGGTGGCCAAGGTGCAGGGCGATTGCTACGCCGGCGGCATGGGCCTGGTCGCCACCTGCGACATCGTGGTCGCGTCCGAGGCAGCCAACTTCTGCCTGTCGGAAGTGAAGCTGGGCCTGGTCCCGGCGACGATTTCGCCGTACATGATCAAGGCGATGGGCGAGAATGCGGCGCGTCGCTACTTCCTGACCGCGGAGCGTTTCGATGCACGCGAAGCCCACCGGATCGGTTTCGCGCACGAAGTCGTGACGCCGGAAGACCTCGACACCACCGTCGCCGCCGTCGTGCTGGCGCTGTCGCGGAACAGCCCGCACGCCGTGCGCGCAGCGAAGAAGCTGGTGCGCGACGTCGCCGGCCAGCCGGTCGACGATGCGCTGCTGGCCGATACCGCCAACCGCATCGCCGAAATCCGCGCGTCGGATGAAGGGCGCGAAGGCGTCGCGTCCTTCCTTGAAAAACGCAAGCCCTCGTGGCTGGAATGAGCAGTCCCGGAAGTTTAGAAGCAAGTATAGGAACCAACTTGAAGCAAGATATTTCGTCCGACTGGATCGCACGCAGCCTGAAAAGCGTGTGGCATCCATGCACCCAGATGCAGCATCACGAAGAGGTGCCGCTGATCGCGGTCAGCCACGGCAAGGGTCCGTGGCTGTACGACCACGAAGGCCGGCGTTACCTCGACGCGATCAGCTCATGGTGGGTCAACCTGTTCGGGCACGCCAACCCGCGCATCAACGGCGCGCTGAAGGACCAGCTCGACCGCCTCGAACATGCGATGCTGGCCGGGTTCACCCACGAACCGGTGGTGGAGCTGTCGGAGCAGCTCGCCGCCCTCACCGGCCACCAGCTCGGCCACGCCTTCTACGCGTCCGACGGCGCTTCGGCGGTCGAGATCGCGCTCAAGATGAGCTTCCACTACTGGCGCAATGCCGGCTATCCGGGCAAGCAGGAATTCGCCTGCGTGCAGGGCAGCTACCACGGCGAGACGGTTGGCGCGCTGGCCGTGACCGACGTCCCGCTGTTCAAGGATGCCTACGGCCCGCTGCTGCGCGCCTCGCACGTGGTGGCCTCGCCCGATGCGCGCAACGCGAGCGACGGCGAATCGGCGCAGGACGTGGCGCGCCGCGCGATCGCCGACGTCGAGCAGCTGTTCGAGGAACGCGGCGACAAGATCGCCGGCATCATCGTCGAGCCGCTGGTGCAGTGCGCAACCGGCATGGCGATGTACAGCCCGTTCTACCTCGAGCTGCTGCGCGAGCTGTGCGACAAGCACCACGTGCACCTGATCGCCGACGAGATCGCGGTCGGATGCGGCCGCACCGGCACCTTCTTCGCCTGCGAGCAGGCCGCGATCTGGCCGGACTTCCTGTGCCTGTCGAAAGGGATCAGCGGCGGTTACCTGCCGCTGTCGCTGGTGCTCTCCACCGACCAGGTCTATGAAGCCTTCTACAGCAACGACATCACGCGCGGCTTCCTGCACTCGCACTCGTACACCGGCAACGCGCTGGCCTGCCGCGCGGCGCTGGCGACGCTGCAGATCTTCCGCGAGGACGATGTGTTGAACCGCAACCGCGAGCTCGCCACCAAGCTGACGGTGGCGCTGGCGCCGCTCGCCGAGCACGAGCGCACCCGTCACTTCCGCCAGCGCGGCATGATTTTCGCGTTCGATGCGGTCGAGCCGGACCCCGCGCGCGCGTCGACCTTCGCGCGCCGCTTCTTTACCAGCGCGGTCGAAAACGAACTGCTGCTGCGCCCGATCGGCCGCACGGTCTACCTGATGCCGCCGTACGTGCTGGACGACGACGAGATCGCCGGCCTGGCAGCGCGCACGCAGACGGTGTTCGAATCGGTGATCGCGGGCTGACATGATGGATTTGATCGACAAGGTCAGGGCCCGGCTCGACGCGCTCGAAGCGCAAAGCCTGATCCGCCGCCGCCGCGTCGCCGAAACCGGCTGCGCGCCGCGCCAGGTGGTGGACGGCCGCCCGCTGCTGGCCTTCTGCAGCAACGACTACCTGGGCCTGGCCGCGCACCCGCGCGTGGTCGAGGCGCTGCGCGAAGGCGCACAGCTGTACGGCGCCGGCAGCGGCGCTTCCCACCTGGTCAGCGGCCACGGTGCGGCGCACGCGCTGCTCGAGGAGCGCCTCGCCGAATTCGTCGCGCCGCACCTCGAACAGGCGCGCGCCGTGTACCTGTCCACCGGTTACATGGCCAACCTGGCCGTGCTCACCACGCTCGGCGCCGAGGCCGATGCGATGATCTTTTCGGAGGCACTGAACCACGCTTCGCTGATCGACGGCGCGCGGCTGGCAAAGGCCGGCGTCAGCGTGTACCCGCACGGCTGCCTCGAAACGCTGGCACGCCAGCTGGAAAGCAGCACCGCGCCCACCAAGGTGGTGGTCACCGACAGCGTGTTCAGCATGGATGGCGACCTGGCGCCGCTGCCCGGGCTACTGGCGCTGTGCGAGCGCCACGGCGCCTGGCTGGTGGTGGACGATGCGCACGGCTTCGGCGTGCTGGGCCAGCATGGCCGCGGCGCGCTCGAACACTTCGGCCTGCGCTCGCCCAACCTGGTGTATATCGGCACGCTCGGCAAGGCTGCGGGCGTTGCCGGCGCCTTCATCGCGGCGCACGAGAGCGTGATCGAACTGCTGGTCCAGCGCGCGCGGCCCTACATTTATACGACCGCCGCGCCACCGGCGGTCGCGCATGCGCTGCTCGCCAGTCTTGCTATTATTAGTGGCGAGGAGGGCGTGGCGCTGCGCCAGCACCTCGCTTCGCTGGTTTCCAGCCTCGATGGCGCGCTTCATCTCGAGCGCTGGCAGCGGCCGCTGTCGCATACCGCGATCCAGCCGGTCATCATCGGCAGCAACGAGGAAGCGCTGCGCGCCGCGGCAGGGCTGCATGCGCAGGGCTTGTGGGTGCCGGCGATCCGCCCGCCGACGGTGGCCGCCGGCACCGCGCGCCTGCGCGTGACGCTGTCGGCCGCGCACACGCACGACCAAGTCGCGCAGCTCGCCGCTGCGCTCAACCAGCTGGAAAGGACGCGAGATGAGCTTTAACGAACCGGAAGAGCCAACCGTCGCCCCGGCGCCTTCGGCAACGACCGAACCGCAGGCGGCTGCCGAACGCGTACCGGAACCGATTCCCGAGGCGCTGGCCGCCGAAGGCGTGCCGTCGCGCTTCGCCTGCTTCGTCACCGGCACCGACACCGAAATCGGCAAGACCCTGGTGTCGGCCGCGCTCCTGCACAAGCTGGTGGCGAGCGGCCAGCGCGCCTGCGGCATGAAGCCGGTCGCCGCCGGCGCCGAGATGCGCGGTGGGCGCCTGCACAACGAGGACGCCGACCTGCTGGCCGCCGCCGGCAACGTGCACCTGCCATCGCACATCACCACGCCGTTCATGCTGCGCGAGCCATGCGCGCCGCATATCGCCGCGCAGCTCGACGGCGTACGCATCACGCCGGTGCCGATCCTGGCGGCGTATGCCGAGATCCTCGGCGCGTCCGACGCTACCGTGGTCGAAGGCGTGGGCGGCTTCAACGTGCCGTTTTCCGATACCTTCGACAGCGCCGACCTGGCGGTCCAGCTCGGGCTGCCGGTGATCCTGGTGGTCGGGATGCGGCTTGGCTGCATCAGCCACGCGCTGCTGACCGCCGAGGCGATCGTCGCGCGCGGCCTGGTGCTGGCCGGCTGGGTCGCCAACGAAGTCGACCCAACCATGAACTATATCGACGAGAACATCGAAGCGCTGGTGCAGCGCATTCCTGCCCCGCTGCTGGGCCGGGTGCCGCGCCTGCTTCGCCCAACGGCCGCCGAGGCGGCCGGATTTATCGACCTTGCGGGAGTGCCGGGCTGGCCTCCGACGCGAGCCTGAAACACCAAAGGAATCACGATGTCCCAAACCCAAGCTGTCTCCCTCCACCGTCCTGTCGCTTCGATCAAGGAGAAGCCTGGCGCGACTTGGCCGCTGGCCGACGTGCTGGCGCTGTTCGAGCTGCCGTTCAATGAGCTGATGTACCGCGCGCAGACGCTCCATCGCGCCAATTTCCCCGACGGCGACGTCGAGCTGGCCACGCTCCTGTCGATCAAGACCGGCGGCTGCGAGGAAGACTGCGGCTACTGCCCGCAGGCCGCGCGCTACGACACCGGCGTCGAAGCCAAGAAGATCCTCGAACTCGACACCGTGCTCGACGCCGCGCGCCAGGCCAAGGCCAACGGCGCGACGCGCTTCTGCATGGGCGCCGCCTGGCGCAGCCCGAAAGAGCGCGACATGGAGAAGGTGGAGGCGATGGTGCGCGAAGTGAAGGCGCTCGGCATGGAAACCTGCGCCACGCTCGGCATGCTGGAGGAAGGCCAGGCCGAGCAGCTCAAGAAAGCGGGCCTGGACTTCTACAACCATAACATCGACACCGCGCCTGACTTCTACAACAACGTGATCTCGACCCGCGAATACCAGGACCGCCTCGATACGCTGGGCCGCGTGCGCGAGGCGGGCCTGAAGGTCTGCTGCGGCGGCATCGTCGGCATGGGCGAGACGCGCGAGCAGCGCGCCGGCCTGATCGCGCAGCTGGCGAACCTGAACCCATATCCGGAATCGGTGCCGGTCAACCACCTGGTGCAGGTGGAAGGCACGCCGCTGCACGGCCTCGACCCGCTCGATCCGCTCGAATTCGTGCGCACGATCGCGGTGGCGCGCATCACGATGCCGCAGGCGCGCGTACGCCTGTCGGCCGGCCGCCGCCAGCTGGGCGAAGCGGTGCAGGCGATGTGCTTCATGGCCGGCGCCAATTCGATCTTCTACGGCGACAAGCTGCTCACGACCGGCAACCCGGAGGCGGAAGACGACCGCGCGCTGCTGGCCAAGCTGGGCCTGCAGACTCGTTCGGCCACCCTCGACCAGGCGCCAAAAGAGCGCTGCGGCTGCTGATCCGAGCGCGCTCGAACCCACGACAACAACAAGACCCGAGACAACGCATGTTCACAAAAATCCTCATCGCCAACCGTGGCGAAATCGCCTGCCGGGTCGCCGCCACCGCGCGCCGCATGGGTATCCGTACCGTCGCCGTGTATTCGGAAGCCGACGCGGGATCGAAGCACGTGGCGGTATGCGATGAGGCAGTGTCGATCGGGCCTGCCGCCGCCAAGGAGAGCTACCTGCGCGGCGACAAGATCATCGCGGTGGCGAAGGCCACCGGGGCGCAGGCGATCCATCCCGGCTACGGCTTCCTGTCGGAGAACGCGGAGTTCGCCGAAGCCGTCGAGGCGGCCGGCATCGCCTTCATCGGGCCGCCGGCGTCCTCGATGCGCGCGATGGGTTCCAAGTCGGCTGCCAAGCAGCTGATGGAAACGGCCAGGGTGCCGCTGGTGCCGGGCTACCACGGCGACGAGCAGGACGCCGGATTCCTGCAGCGCCAGGCCGACCGCATCGGCTACCCGGTGCTGCTCAAGGCCAGCGCCGGCGGCGGCGGCAAGGGCATGCGCGTGGTCGAGCGTTCCGACGACTTCGCCGCGGCGCTGGCTTCGTGCAAGCGCGAGGCGATCAGCTCCTTCGGCGACGACAAGGTCCTGGTCGAAAAATACCTGACCCGCCCGCGCCACATCGAAATCCAGGTGTTCGCGGACAGCCAGGGCAACTGCGTTTACCTGCACGAGCGCGACTGCTCGGTGCAGCGGCGCCACCAGAAGGTGCTGGAGGAAGCGCCCGCGCCCGGCATGACCCCGGCACGGCGCGCGGCGATGGGCGAAGCGGCCGTGGCCGCGGCGAAGGCGGTGGGTTACGTCGGCGCAGGCACCGTCGAATTCATCGCCAACCAGGACGGTTCGTTCTATTTCATGGAGATGAACACGCGCCTGCAGGTGGAGCATCCGGTCACGGAAATGATCACCGGGACCGACCTGGTGGAATGGCAGCTGCGCGTCGCCGCCGGCCAGCCGCTTCCGCAAAAACAGAATGAACTGACAATCCGCGGCCACGCGATCGAGGCGCGCGTGTACGCCGAAAATCCGGAGAAGGGCTTCCTGCCGTCGATCGGCACGCTGCGCCACATGGACACGCCTGCCGCCGTCGCGTTCGAGCTGGGCGGCGTGGCCGGCGCAGAGCCGGCCGCCGTGCGCATCGACTCGGGCGTGCGCGAGGGCGACGCCATCTCGCCGTTCTACGACCCGATGATCGCCAAGCTGATCGTGTGGGGCGCGGACCGCGCGCAGGCGCTGGCGCGCATGGCGCAGGCGCTGTCCGAATTCCAGATCGTGGGCCTGGCGACCAACATCGCCTTCCTCAAGCGCCTGGTCGAGGGCGCCGCGTTCTCCACCGCCGATCTCGACACCGGCCTGATCGAACGCCATGGCGATTCGCTGTTCCCGCAGCCGAAAGCCGCGCCCGCGTGCGCGCTCGCGCTGGCGGCGCTGGCATTGCTCGAGTCCGAAAAAGAACAGGCATCGACGCCGGCCAAGGCGGCCGATCCGTGGGGCCAGGCGCGCGGCTGGCGCCTGAATGGCGCATACCAGCGCCAGCTGTCGTTTACCGACGATTACGCAGCCGGCACCGGCGACAAGGCATACCGGGTCGGGCTGACCTACCACGCAAACGGCTGGGACCTCGAACTGGCCGGCGCCCGCGCTGCGCTCGCACTGGTGGCGCGCGACGACGCCAGCTATTCGATCCGGCTGGGCGAGGGCTCGGCGCACGGCAAGGTGCGGCGTGACGGCGATGTCTTCCACGTCTTCACCGGCGGGCGCCATTTCACGCTGGCCTACAACGACCCGATGGCGCACGCCGGCGAGGTCGAGACCGGCGGCGGGCGCCTGACCGCGCCGATGCCGGGCAAGGTGGTCGCGGTGCTGGCCTCGAACGGCCAGGAAGTGAAGAAGGGCGCGCCGCTGGTCATCATGGAAGCGATGAAGATGGAGCACACGATTTCGGCGCCCGCCGACGGCGTGGTCGAGGAGGTGCTGTACCAGGTCGGCGACCAGGTCGCCGACGGCGCGCCGCTGCTGGCGTTCAAGGCCGCGTAAGCCATGCGCATCCTCTTGTACCGTAGCGATGGCGTGATCGAACCGTGGGTGCGCGATTTTGCCGCGGCGCTGCCGCATGCCGACACGCTCGTGTGGAGCGAGGGCGCGCCGGTCGAACCATGCGACTATGCGGTGCTGTGGGGTGCCACGCCCGCCTTGCTCGACCAGCTCGGCCGGGTCAAGGCGATCTTCCTGATGGGCGCTGGCGTGGACGGCATCCTCAAGTTCGGCGATGCGCTGCCAGGCGTGCCGGTGGTGCGCCTGGGCGACGCCGGCATGGGCGTGCAGATGGCCGAATACGTGGCGCACGCGGTGCTGCGCTACTTCCGCCGCTTCGACGACTACGAGCAGCAGGCTCGCCGCGGCGTGTGGGAACCGCTGCCGCCGCATGCAAAGGAAGACTTCACGGTCGGCGTGATGGGCATGGGTAAGCTCGGCATGCGCGTGATCGACACCATGCGGCACTTCGGCTTTCCGGTGCGCGGCTGGAGCCGCAGCGCAAAAGAGGCGCCGGGCGTGCAGTGCTTCGCCGGCATGGACAGCCTCGACGCCTTCCTTGGGGGGACGCGCGTGCTGGTCTCGATGCTGCCGCTGACGCCTGAGACCACCAACCTGCTCGACCGCCGGCGCCTGTCGAAGCTGCCGCAAGGCGCGTACCTGGTCAACGTGGCGCGCGGTGCGCAGGTGGCCGAGCCCGACCTGCTGGCACTGGTCAAGTCGGGCCATCTCGCCGGCGCCACGCTCGACGTGTTCCGCCACGAGCCGCTGCCGGCGCCGCACCCATTCTGGCTCGAACCGCGCATCGCGATCACGCCGCATATCTCGGCGCTGACGGTACGCGCCGAAGCCGTGCGCCAGATCGCGCACAAGATCGAAGCACTCGAACATGGCCTACCGGTCGACGACGTGGTCGACCGCAACCGGGGATACTGATATGAACACGCTGCCGAACAAAGTAAAGATCGTCGAAGTTGGGCCGCGCGACGGCCTGCAGAACGAGAAGGAATCGCTGCCTGCCGCGGTCAAGATCGAGCTGGTCGACCGCCTGTCGCGCGCAGGCTTCCGGAACATCGAGGCGGCGTCCTTCGTGTCGCCGAAATGGGTGCCGCAGATGGCGACCAGCTCTGATGTCATGGCCGGCATCGAGCGCCGTCCCGGCACGATCTACTCGGCCCTGACCCCGAACATGCAGGGGCTGGAGGCGGCGCTGGCGGCGAAGGCGGACGAGGTGGTGATCTTCGGCGCCGCGTCCGAGGCTTTCTCGCAGCGGAACATCAACTGCTCGATCGCCGAGTCGATCGCGCGCTTCGAACCGGTGGCGAAGGCGGCCAAGGCAAACGGGCTGCGCCTGCGCGGCAGCATCAGCACCGCATTCGGCTGCCCGTACCAGGGCGAGGTGCCGCTCGATGCGGTGGCCGACGTGGTGGCGCGCATGCGCGGCCTGGGCGTTGATGAGATCGACATCGCCGACACGATCGGCGTCGCGACCGCGCGCCAGACCCAGCAAGTGATGCTGCGCGCCGCGCGCGAGTTCCCGCTCGAGCGCCTGTCCGGCCACTTCCACGACACCTACGGCCAGGCGCTGGCCAACATTTATGCGAGCCTCGAGGTGGGCGTGACGATCTTCCACTCGTCGGTATCGGGCCTGGGCGGCTGCCCGTATGCGAAAGGCGCGACCGGCAACGTCGCGACCGAGGACGTGCTGTACCTGATGCACGGCCTGGGCATCGAGACCGGTGTCGACCTCGACCAGGTGGTCGATGCCGGCCAGTTCATCTCGCAGCAGCTGGGCCGCAAGGGCGCTAGCCGCGCGGGCAACGCGATCGCGGCCAAGCGCGCTTCCTGACAGGCTGCGGCGGTCAGGCCGGCAGCGTGCGCCGGCCCTGGTTGGCAAGCATGTCGTGGAAACCCGCGAACAGCTTTTGCATTGCCGGCTTCTTGTAGGGATAGAGGTCTTCCGAATCCATTGCGTGCACCAGCATGGCGTTGTCGACTTCGAAAATCAGTAGCCGGCCGTCCTGCGTTTCGGCGCAATCGATGCCCAGGTATTGAAGGCCAATTCGCTGCTCGATGGCGGCGAATGCGTCCGCGTGGCGCGCCGCAAACTGCTGGTCGAAACCGTGCATCCAGTCGGCCTCTTCGCGGCGCTTTTCGGCGTCCTGGTCCATCCCCGCGTTGAGGTAGTGGATCATCCAGTGGCTCGATACGGCGAGGTGCGAGGCGTAGGCCCTGCCGTCGATGAGAACCACGCGGTACTTGCGGAACAGGCCGTCGGCACTCCGATAATCGACGAAGCGCGACACGTAAAACTCGTCGCTGGCGACCCGCTCGAGGTAGCCCGCGATCCCGGCGGGATCGTCCAGTTTTTCCAGGTCGGTTCCGGCATGGGACCCGACCGGCCGGATAATCCACGGGAACGGATCACCTTGCAGGATCTGGGACGGTTGCATGGTTCCACTGCCTAGCGAACTTAAGGTATTGCGGTCGATACGGCGCGTTACCGGCATCTCCAGGCTGCCGATGCCCGCCAGCGCCGCGCAGGCTCCATCGCGCGACAAGACGGCGATACGCCCGGGCAGGTTGATCACCGGACGCGGCCAATCGGCGACCACGGGCGCCAGCCGCGCGAGCAGCGGCTGGTTGGCGGCCGACTCGCCGATTGCCACCATCATCACATCATGCTCGGGCACCGTGTCGGGCCAGTCGGCATCGGGCAACAGGTACAGCAACTCGAGCGCGATGCCGGCATCCTCGACCAAAAATTCGATCGGCGTATTTGCCATCAGGTCGCCGGGCCCCATGATGACCAGCAGGCGAAGCGCGGGCGGCTCCTGCCGCGCCGGCCGCTCATAGTGTTGCTGCACACGCAGGGCTTCGGCCTGGATCGCCATCGCGCCGGCGCGGTCGCCGACAAGTTGCAACACGGTCGACAGGTCGAGCCAGGCCGTGGCATCGAGCGGGTTTTCCTGCGCCCTGGCCAGCAAGGCCGCGCCCAGCGGACGCATGTCTTCGCCGGCGAACGCCGGCCGCATCAGCCGCGCGACGCCGATCAGCGGCGCGAATGGCTGGGTGGCAGCCGCAATCAGGTCGTTCATGAAATCTCCAGGTTTGATGATGGGCAGCGGGCAGCGCCGAATGCGAGCACTGCGTCGAGCAGGGCGTCGACGTCCTGCTCTTGGGTACGGTGATTGACCAACGCCGCGCGAATGGCCAGCCGCCCGCCAATCGTGGTGGACGACGGCGCCGCGATCCCTGACTCGTGCAAGTCGCCGACGATTTCGCGGTTGACCTTGTCGGCGTCAGGGCAGCGGTAGCGAAAACAGACGATGTTCAGGGCGATCGGCGCCATCAGCTCGAGCTCGGGGTGCATGCCGATCCGCTCGCCCATGTAACGGGCAAGGCGGCAGGTCTCGGCAATCGACTTGCCCAAGGCATCCGCGCCAAGAACCTTGAACGTGAACCAAGTCTTCAGGGCGCGAAAGCCGCGCGACAGGTCGGGGCCGAAATCGCACGGCCAGGGCGAGCCGGCCGCCAGCCCCCGTGCTTCCCGTTGCAGGTAGGCTGCGGGGGACGAGAAGGCTTCGGCGTGCTGCTCTCCATCGCGCACCAGCAGGAAGCCGGCGTCGTATGGCACCTGGCCCCATTTGTGGAAATCGAAGGCCAGCGAGTCGGCGCGCTCGAGTCCCGCCAACAGCGGGGCAAGCTCAGGGGCAAGCATGCCCAGCGCGCCGTAGGCACCGTCGACGTGGAACCAGATTTGCTCGCGCGCGGCAATAGCGGCCAAGGCCGCCAGGTCGTCGATGGCGCCGGCATCGACCGTGCCTGCCGTGCCGGCGATCATGAACGGGCGCAATCCTTGCGCGCGGTCGGCCGCAATCGACCGCTCGAGGGCAGCCAGGTCGAGCTGATGGCGATCGTTGACCGGGATCTTCCGCAAGGCTGCGGCGCCCAGGCCCGACATGTCCATGGCCTGGTCCAGGCAGCCATGCGCCGCAACCGAGGTGTAGGCGACCATGGTCCCGGCGTGCGCGGGCAGCCCGGACTGGCGCACCGCCGCGCCGAGGAATGCCGCCCGCGCGATGAGCACAGCCATGAAGTTGGCCTGCGAGGTGCCGGTCACAAAGATCCCGCTGGCGCTATCCGGGAAGCCGAACAGCTGGCGCATCCAGCGCGTGACTTGCCGCTCGACTTCCACCGGCATCTGGTCGCGCCCGCCGACGTTTGCGTTCAGCCCGGCAGCGAGCATCTCGGCCACCATCCCGACTGGCGTGCCGGCGCCGTGCACCCATCCCATGAAGCGCGGATGCACGTTGCCCACCGCGTAAGGCAACACATCGTTCATGAAGCTGGCATGGGCGTCGGCCAGGCGCGTCGGGCCAACTGGCAAGGGCTGCTGGAAACGACTACGGGCCTCGGCCGGCGCAGGCTGCCAGACCGGCCGTTCGCGGATCGATTCCAGGTAGTCGAACATATCGTCGAGCATCCGGTGGCTTTGCGCGCGAAATTCTCCCCAGTCGCCCGGATCGAGGGACCCGCACGACGAGTTGGAGCTGGCTTTTGTGGTGAACATATCGGCTAGGAACCATGATGCTTGGCTGTCTATTATGGACAAGTTGGGCCCAGTACAAGATGAAGAGCTGCACGACTTTTCCGCCTCAATTCCGTGCCGACGAGTGGGGCCGGGTTCGTGCGCTCTTTTGATTCCGGTTCAATTGACGGATAAGTCCCTCGATAGGCTGGCCCAATGTGCGTATCAGGGCCCCGCCACCATGGAACGAGCTCGAGAACGACCTGCCACCCCTTCTTTCCAGCACACTGCCGCGGGCGCACCCGGAACGGGCAAAGCGTTTTTGCTTGCACTGGGCCTGTATTTCCTTGCCCAGGTCGCAATCCGGGTGATGCAGGACGGCGCGCTGGCGCTGGACGAAGCGGAGCAAGTCTTCAACGCCCAGCAATTGCTGCTCGGGTACGGGAGCCAGCCGCCGCTGTACGAGTGGCTGCAATGGGCGGTGTTCAAGCTGGTTGGCATCAACCATTTCGGGCTGTCGGTGCTGAAGAACGCGCTGCTGTTCGCGCTGTACGCGAGCGTGTTCCAGGCCGCGAGGCTGCTGCTCGGCCCGGCTGCGGCTGCGGCGGCCGCGGCCTCGATGGTGCTTATCGTCCCGCTCGGCTGGGAAGCGCAGATCGACCGCACCCATTCGCTGGTCGCAACCGCCGTGGCCGCCGGCGCGCTGTGGACCTATCTTGCCCTGCTGCGCCACCCGGCCCGGTGGCGCTACGCCCTGCTCGGCCTGTTGCTCGGGCTGGGCATGCAGTCGAAATATAACTTTGCAATCTTTGTAGTGGGACTCACCGGCGCCAGCCTGCTGGTGCGCGAACACCGCCAGCTGGTCTGGACCCGGAAGGCCTGGATCACGGTGCTGGTGGCAGCGCTGAGCGTGTTGCCGCATGCACTCTGGTTTTTACAGCAACTCGACGCCGCGACCGCCGAGACGCTCGACAAGATGGCCGACCATGACCCCAACGCTGCGTATGCCACCCAACTTGCAAATGGCTTCAAGCATTTATTCCTGGGCATCGCATCGTTCATCACACCGCTGTGGATCGCGCTGGCCGTGGCCTACCGCTCACCGAAGCACGCTTGCCTGGCGGCGGGCACGCCAGAGGCGCGTTTTTTCCTGTGGCTGTGCGCGATCGGTTTCGCGAGCATCACGGCCATGATCCTCAGCGGCCAGCTGGCGCACATTAAAAGCCGCTGGCTGCAGCCCTTCCTGTTTGTGCTGCCGCTTGGCCTGTTTGTCGTGTTTCCCGCGCGGCGCGAGGCCGTGTACCGCCAGTTGCTGGCGATTTCCGGGGTGGCCGCGTTGGCAATGCTGGTGGCCCTGGCCATGCGTCCCCAGGTGCAATCGTCGCGCGGGCAGCCGACGCGCCTGTCCCGGCCGTATCCTGAACTGGGGGCGGAACTGGCGCGCCGCTTTCCCGGTATCCCGGTCATCGCCGTGCGGGACCGCTATATCGCCGGCAACGTGCGCCTCCAGTTGCCGCGCACGCGGGTACGGCTTTTGCGCGAGTTTTGCCGGCAACGGCTGGCCGATGGCCAACGGGCGCTGGTGCTGGTGCAGGAAGGAATGACCGGGCCGGGCTTCAGCCTGGATCGCTGCGCCGCGGCGGCGGTGCTGGAACGGGGACGCATCGAAGCCGCCGCGGCGGCGCGGCCCGACGACAAGCTGGGCTTCGACTACGCGCTGCTTGCACCCGCGGGCTGAAACGAAAAAGGCCAACCCTTTGGGGGCTGGCCTTTCAAGATATACTGGTCGGAGTACAAGGATTCGAACCTTGGACCCTCTGGTCCCAAACCAGATGCGCTACCGGGCTGCGCTACACTCCGAGGAAACGCATCATAACTGCTGGGAGCGATGCGGTCAAGGCGGGCGACAAAAAAGCTGGATATTTCTGGATGGCGGCACTGATCGGGGCGTTTTTATTGTGACTTTCGCAGCACTGGAGGCCGACAACGCGCAGCAGCGCCAGCATGGCATCGCGATCGGGATCGCCGTTTCGCTCGCACTGCATGCGCTGCTGCTGTCGGCGTGGCGCGGCAACCTGCCGCGCCCTGGCGACGAACTCGCACCGAGCCGTCCGCTGGCGGTGTGGTTGCGGCCGCTTCCGGAACCGTTGCCGCCGGCGCAGGCGCGGGCGGTGACGCCACCCGAGGCTCCCCGGGTCCGGCCGCCGAAGTCGCCCCGACGCGTACTCGCCGTGCCGAAAGCGCTGGCGCCGCCGCAGGAGGCCTTCGTGGTGCGTCCGCCGCCCAGGGCCGAACCGGCTGCACCGCGAGCAGATGGCGAGCAGAGGACCCCGCGCTTCGACCCCGAGGCCGCGCGCCAGCTGGCGCGGCGGATCGCCAGCGAGCCCGATCCGGCAAAGATCGGTACCGCCGTTGGCCAGTTCCCCGACAAACCGCTGGAGACGGAAACGAAGGCGGCGCGCGCGATTGCGGCTGCCAAGCGGGGCAACTGCAAGGACGGGATCCCGGGCGGCCTGCTGGCCCCGCTCATCCTGCTGCTGGACAAGAAGGACAGCGGCTGCAAGTGGTAGCGCTTACTCGCCCTTGATCTGCAGCGCGCGCTCGTACAGCGCGTTTTTCTTGCGCCCGGTAATCTGGGCCGCCAGGCCGGCGGCCTGCTTGACCGAACACTCCGCCAGCAGGATCTGCAGGATGCGCTCGGCTTCCAGGTCGGCCGCATCGGTCTCGGCGGCGGCGCCCTCGACCAGCACCACGAACTCGCCGCGCTCGCGGTTAGGGTCAGCCTTGACCCAGGCCAGCGCCTCGCCCAGCGGGCAGCGGTGGATTTCCTCGAACAGCTTGGTCAGCTCGCGCGCGAACACCACCTGGCGCGCCGGCTCCAAGGCCGCCGCCAGCGCCTCGACGCAATCGACAATGCGGTGCGGCGCTTCGTAGAACACCAGGGTGGCGGCGACCCGCGACAGTTCGGCCAGCTCGGCTTCGCGCTGCTTCGCCTTGGCTGGCAGGAAGCCGACGAAGTAGAAGCGATCGTTGACCAGGCCGCTTGCCGACAGCGCCGCCACCACCGCCGAGGCGCCAGGCAGCGGCACCACGTTCAGCCCGGCTGCCAGCACCGCATCGACGATGCGTGCGCCCGGGTCGGACACGGCCGGGGTACCGGCGTCGGACACCAGCGCCACCCGTTCGCCGGCGCGCAGGCGCGCGACCAGCTTGTCGGCCACCTCGCGCTCGTTGTGCTGGTGGGCGGCAAGCATCTGTTTGTTCAGGCCGAAACGGGTCAGCAGCGCCCCGGTCTTGCGCGTGTCCTCGCAGGCGACCACGTCGGCCAGCGCCAGCAGGTGCAGCGCCCGCAGCGTGACGTCGGTGACGTTACCGATGGGTGTGGCCACCACGTACAGCGTTGCGGTAGGATAGGACTGCTGGGCTGTTTCGCCCATCACGGGAAGCTGCGCGATCGGGCTGGGCTGGGTTTCTGACATGTCGGGGATCGGATGCTGATTAAATGGTTCGCTGGCCTCATTGCCGCCGCCGCCTTCGGTGGGCTCGCCGGTTGCAGCACGCCCTGCGGCGCGAACGGGGGATTGTGCGCGCCTGCGCTGGCAAACACAAGTGCGCCGCCAGCCGTGCAGCAGGGCGCCGTCCCCGCCCCCGCGGCGGCGCCCGCTCCCGCCGCCACGCCTTCCCCTGAAGCCAGCACGCGCATCGCCCTGCTGTTGCCGCTGCGCTCGGAAGCGCTGGGAGCGGCGTCCGAGGCGCTGCGCGACGGCTTCATGGCCGCCTGGGAGCGCGACCGCAGCGGTTTCGAGGTCGACCTGATCGCCACCGGCGACGCGCCGCAGGACGCGCTCGACGCCTATGCCGGCGCGGTCGCCCGGCACGACATCATCGTCGGCCCGCTGGCGCGCCCGGCGGTCGGTGCACTGGCCAGCAGCGCCAGGCTGATCCGGCCCACGCTGGCCCTGAACCACCCCGACACCCCCGGCGCACTGCCGCGCCCGATGCTGGCGATCGGCCTGTCGATCGAGGACGAGGCGCGCGCGGTCGCGCAATGGGGCGCGCGCGACTATCCGCACGGCCGCGCGCTGGTGCTGGCCGGGCCGGCCGCGTGGCAGCAGCGCATCGCGAACGCTTTCGCCGCGCGCTGGGCGCAACTGGGCCATACCAGCGAACGCGTCGAGCTGGCGGTGGCCGACGGCTACGTCAACCCGACCGCGCTCGGCGAACTCAGGACGCGGCTCGAGATCGACCGGCCCGAGCTGCTGTTCGCCGCGCTCGACGCCGGCGAGCTGCGCCAGCTGCGCGG
Organism: Massilia sp.; assembly: GCA_045810465.1. GTDB lineage: Bacteria > Pseudomonadota > Gammaproteobacteria > Burkholderiales > Burkholderiaceae_D > Telluria. The sequence continues at coordinate 63,630 of JBJMVW010000008.1, forward strand.
CGCGCTCGGCACCGCCATCGCCTGCTACGGCACCTCGTCGGTCAACCCGGGCCACGAGCCGGGCGCGGCGGTGGCGGAACTGGACGGGGTGCGGATGCTCGACCTGCCGTGGGAGGTGCAACCCGACCATCCGGCGGTGATGGTCTACCCGCGCCGGCTGACGGACGGCAGCGCGCTCGACCTGGACCGCCTGTATGCGCTCGGCATCGACGCCTTCCGCCTCGCGCGCGAGGTCGCGTTGCATCCGGGCGCCGCGTTCACGCTGGACGGGGTCACCGGCCGGCTTGCCGTCGACCCCGCCGCGTCCGGCTTCACGCGCACCGAAGCGGCGGTGGTGTACCGCGACGGCGCGTTCGAACCCGCCACCAGCAAGCCCTGACATGTGGGGCGCGCGGCTGTCGCCGAAGCAGGACCAGGGCCGGCGCTGGGAGCAGGCCGCGCTGGCGCACCTGAAACGGCAGGGCCTGGCGCTGGTCGAGGCCAACTACAGCTGCAAGGGTGGCGAGATCGACCTGGTGATGCGCGATCGCGACACCCTGGTCTTCGTCGAGGTGCGCCAGCGCGCCGACCGCAAGCACGGCGGCGCGGCGGCCAGCATTACGCCGGCCAAGATCCGGCGCCTGGTGCGCGCCGCCCAGTTCTACCTGCTGCGTTTCCCGCAGACGCCGCCTTGCCGTTTCGACATCGTTGCTTTCGATGGCGACCAGCTCGACTGGCTGCGCAATGCGATTGAAGTGTAAGCAATTTTTTCCAGTCTTGCCCGTCTCGGGTTGCCACTGCACTATAATCCCCGCCTATGAACACTCAACGCATCCTCGCTCACTTCCAGGAGAGCGCCGACCTGAAGCTGAAGTCGGCTGCGGCCCTGACCCAACCTATTTCCCAGGCTGTCGAACTGATGTTTGGCGCCCTGTCCAACGGCAACAAGATCCTCGCTTGCGGCAACGGCGGCTCGGCCGCCGACTGCCAGCACTTCGCCGCCGAGCTGGTCGGCCGTTTCGAACGCGAGCGCTTCCCGCTGCCGGCCATGGCCTTGACCACCGACACGTCGATCATGACCGCCGTCGGTAACGACTACAGCTTCAAGGACATTTTCTCGAAGCAAGTACAAGCCTTCGGCCAGGCCGGCGATGTGCTGTTGGCAATTTCCACGTCGGGCAACTCGGCCAATGTGCTGGCCGCGGCCGAAGCGGCGCTCGAGCGCGAAATGCGGGTCGTGGCGCTGACCGGCAAGGACGGCGGCGCGCTGGCCAAGCTGCTGACCGACGCCGACGTGCACATCAACGTGCCGCACGCGCGCACCGCCCGCATCCAGGAAGTCCACCTGGTAACCATCCATTGCATTTGCGACGGCATCGATGTCGCGCTATTCGGAGGAGATGATGAATGAGTAAGACTGGCCAAACCCTGATGCGTCCGCTGGCGAAAGCCGTGCTGTGCGCCGCCCTGCTCGCTTCGCTGTCGGGCTGCGTCGAAATGATCGTCGGCAGCGCCGTGATGGGCGCGGTCGCGACCGCGGACCGCCGCACGCTGGGCGCCCAGACCGAGGACAAGGCGATCGCCGTGAAGGCCGAGATCCAGGTCCAGAAGATCGCGGGCGAAAATGGCCACGTCAACGTCACCAGCTACAACCGCAAGGTGCTGCTGACCGGTGAAGTGAAGGATGAAGCGTCGAAGGCGGCGGTCGAGCGCGAAGTGCGCGCCATCGCCAACGTCGAGTCGGTGATCAACGAGCTGGAAATCGCCGGCCCGTCGAGCTACACCGCGCGCTCGTCGGACACGCTGGTGACCGCCAAGGTCAAGGCCAGCCTGATCGACAAGAAGACCGTCTCGGCCGTGTCGTTCAAGGTCGTGACCGAGCGCGGCACCGTGTACCTGATGGGCATCGTGACCCAGCGCGAAGGCAACATCGCGGCCCAGGTCGCCCAGGGCGTCTCGGGCGTGCAGCGCGTGGTCAAGATCTTCGAATACATCAGCGAAGAAGACCTGAAGGCGATGCAGCCGCATACGGCGCAGGCATCGAACTCCTGATCCGGCGCGAGCCGCGCGCGGCGGCCGGGCTATAATGAGCCGGTCGCCCGCCTCCTGAACACATCATGAACGCCCCCGCCTCCAAACGTTCCTGGACCACGCCCGCCGCCATCGGCGCGGTGGTGCTGGCCCTTGCCGGCATCGGCTACGCCACGCTGGCGCGCAGCGTGGCCGCGCCCGACGTCACCTTCATCAGCATCGACGGCCAGAAGATCAGCACCCAGGCCCTGCGCGGCAAGGTGGTGATGGTCAACTTCTGGGCCACCTCGTGCACCACCTGCGTGCACGAAATGCCGGCCATGGTCGACACCTACAATAAATTCAAAGGCCAGGGCCTGGAATTCGTTGCGGTGGCGATGAAATACGATCCGCCGAACTACGTGCTCAACTACGCCGAGACGCGCAAGCTGCCGTTCAAGGTCGCGCTCGACTCTGGTGGCGACCTGGCCAAATCGTTCGGCGACGTGGCGCTGACCCCCACCACCTTCGTCATCGGCAAGGACGGCAAGATCCTCAAGCGCTATGTCGGCGAGCCAGAGTTTTCGTCGCTGCACGCGCTGCTGCAGAAGGCGCTCGCGGCGGGCTGAGCTTACTTCGGGTACAGGATCATCTGCGTGCAGCGAAACCGACGGCCAGTCGTGACTGGTTCGCCTGGACTGTCACATAAAATACGCGCACCTTGGCCGACCACGTGCGACCGCACTGGCCACTGCTTCGATGATCACCTCGTTCCTGTCCGGTTGGGGCGACTTCCGCTCCCCCCTACTGAGGTATTAGCGCCATCGCAAGCAGCCGACTTCTGTGAGCCTCAAGGAGTGCTGAGCCGCGGACATCTGCCGTCAGGGGGATCTAACTTCGTTCGGGGACATATACGCGTGAACAAAAAACGGGCTGGTTAGTGTGTTACATGTGTTCACGCCGCAATTAGTTTTTCACGCTACCACTCCACGGCAGGTATTCGCGATTGGGCGGGGATTAAACAGGTATCATGTAGCTGCCCAATAAATACAATTCTCCCTCATGAAGGCTGAAATCACAAAACTGCTCCAGAAAACCCCAGGTTTAAAAGGGCGTGAGATTGCCAAAAAACTTTCCGTCGAGAGGAAGGATGTCAATTCATACTTGCACAAGCATCCTGATCAATTTGAACAAGACGACCAATCTAGGTGGTTCCTTTCACGCCCATGTCTTATCGAATTTGCGAGGGATACTTGGGTCGATAGCTTGTCCTTCGAGCGCTCACTCGCGCGAAGTGGTTCCCCTTTAGATGACGATTGCTCGTCGGTCCGATTTGTATTACCTGAAGGATGCTCGGTCTTGCTTGACGCAGCAGCTAGGTTGATGGCCTTGGCTAACCAACTAGCTTGGAAGGGCAAGAGTGTCACGCTCGACTTTGCTGCTTGTACAACGACCCACAGCTATCTTGATCGAATTGGTTTTTTTGACCATCTTAACGCTGACGTAGTGGTTATTCCAGTTCGTCCCAAGATTTCGGGTGCATCAACGTACAAAGGTAAAGCCGCCACCGTGTACGAATTGAGCAAGATTGACATCCTCGAACCAGATGAAGATATTCCAATTCAGCTAAAACAGAGTTTTGTGACCTACGCAGGCGAGACAAGCTCGCAACCTGTATTCACTGTTTTGGCGGAACTTTTTGGTAACGTTCGCGATCACTCAAAGTCGCCCTTGGCCGGCCTCGCAGCACTGCAGTGTTATAAGAATGCCCGTACGCCACACATCCAAACCGTCATTTCTGACAGCGGCGAGGGAATCGCAAGGACACTCGCGCCAGCACTGAAGACAAAATACAAAGATTTAGCAAAAAGAATCGCAGCCAAAGGGGATGCTGCTGACGCGTACCTCATAAAGGAGATCTTTGAAAGAGGAGGAATCAGTCAATTTGAGGGAGGTCATGGACTGGGCTTGAAGGCGAGCGCGGAGGTAGCGAAGAAATTCAGCGCCAGGGTTACGATTCGACAAGAACGCCTGGAGGTTACTCTCGTATACTCAGTCGGATTACCTATCAAATTCTCATATATTTTAGACATGCCAAAAATCCTCGGCACACATATTTGTTTCGATTTTTCGCTTGACAAAGTCCAAAATATCTCCTTAAACTGAACAAATGAAGCAGACATCTATCACCCTTGATCTACGGGACTTCACAGGCGACAAAGACCATCCACATGGAAACGAACAGGGGAAACGAACGTTTCGCGCATTGGTTGACTATCTGGACTCTAGGCCATTCCTTCGGATAATTGGAATCTCTTTAGAGCGACTTATCGCCACCGATGCATCTTTTCCACGAGAGAGCGTTCTCTCAGTCGCGCGCCATTTTCGGTGCCAGAAAGGGATTTTTCTGGTAGGCGTGCGAGACCGCGACATGGTCGACAATTGGAGGTATGCAGCAATTGCGAAGGAACAGCCGTTGATAATTTGGTCTCCAGATGACGAATTCGAGATTATCGGCCCTGAGACAAGCAACGCGACCACAGAACTGGTGAGCTATGTGCTCAGGGCCGGCAACGTCTCTGCCGCGCAGGTAGCTCAAGATCTTGATATGACAGTACAAAACGCCAGTACCAGGCTGAAGAAGCTATACATGCAGGGTTATATCTTGCGCACGGAAGCGACCGCCGAATCGGGAGGCATCGAATTCGTATACGAAGCCATCAAAGAAACAGGTTATGTGCCCGTGTAGTGCCGAGTAGCCTCGCGTCACCTCAGCAGGATAGTTGAGATTACTCGGATGACCGCAACGCGGTTGCGGCAACCAACCGGTTCACCATCTGTGTGATCGCCCCTTTTACTCATACGCCTGCTCTGATTTCGCCGAGTATTTCTGCTGGCGCTGCAACCCTCCCTCTAAGCATAATCGACCGGTGATGCCCGCGGTCCTAACAGGTCGGACAAGGCCGAGTTCCCTGATATGTCTCGCGCACTGGCTCCGCCGCCTCGGAGGACGTCCGGCCCCCAAGGGCTGCGCACTTTGACAAGTGTCGCCCGTATCCCCGACTTAATCGGTCGAGGAACTTCCAAACTCACCTGCATCAAGGCTCCCAGTTTGTTGTCTCGACTAGCTTAACCTCACCAGTACGACCTCTTCATTCGCAGCACCGGCTCACGCGAAAAATCTTCTTAAACTGCTTGCTTTAAGCAGACTGATCAGTTAGTATTGGTGCTAGATGGAAAGACATCCAGTCTTCCACGTTAAACAGCTTCATTGAAGCAGAAAGGCACACATGTCAACTAATGCTCCTAAAGGTGATGGCCGCCGTATGGGCGCTGTCCGTCAACGTTCCCAGATCCAGACTCCGTCGGGCCACTGGGTGAAACGCAACGCGGAGAATGGTCGATTTATGGATGTAAAAACGTCCACGAAATCTCCGTTCAAGGGCGTACGCAAAGAGAAATAGCACCAACGTTGTCTGGCCAGCGAATTGCTATCAGAAACATCGACAATGGATGTTCAGGCGGGGAATCACTGCCACCAGGTCAATATTGCAGACGAGCTGCAACAAATTTAAAGCAAGGAGCAGTGATGAACGAAGAAATTTCAGCCGATTCGAAGGCCAAACAGCACGACAAGACTTATCTGGTGGATATCGAAGGGACCGTTCACGAGTGGCAAGAGGACACTATCACCGTTGAGCAGCTCATCGCACTCGGTGGGTGGGACCTCTCGGTTGGTGTAATCGAGGTAGACAAGGAGAACAACGAGCGTACGCTGGCCGCCGGCGAGGTCGTTGAGCTAAAGCCTGGCCACGGCTTTGCGAAAAAGATTCACTGGAAACGGGGCGATTCGCTATTTGAAGCCCGCCTAGATGAAGAATTGCAGCTCCTCCTAAGCCGCTATCCCGGAACCCGTCGGATCGGCCAATGGTTTCTGCTACCGTCCCTGCCACTGCCCGCTGTCGGCTGGGATAGCGAAACTGCGGATCTTGTTCTTCGCGTTCAGCCCGGTTACCCGGCTGTGGCACCTTATGGGTTTTTCGTACCTGCGGGCCTCCGCATCCAAGGCGCATTGCCGGACAACTACCAAGAACCCATCGGCGAATCTGTGCCGTTTCCTGGCACGTGGGGTATGTTTTCGTGGGCGGTTGACGATGGCCAATGGCGGCCGACTGCTACCGCGAAGGGTGGGGCTAATTTGCTCAACTTTGCTATTGGCATCAGCGTGCGCCTTCAGCAGGGAAAATGATGCCTAATGCCTTGATCATCATTCCTGAACGAATGCTCCTCGCCATGCGGGCGCACTTGTTCCCTCCCGGCGTTACCGTCGAACAGGGCGGTTTCCTGTTATGTGAGGTACCGGTCGAAGATGCGCCTTTTCGCTTCTCTGCGCTCGAATGGCTCCCGCTTCAGCGAGAGGACTACGTAGTTCAAGCAACAGATTATCTTGAGCTAACAGATCAGGCGCGCGTGCGCATTATCAAGCTAGCACATGCAAGGAATGCCGCGCTTGTCGAAGTGCACTGCCACCCCGGGAAGCATCCTGCATGTTTCTCGTTGGCCGACATAGTCGGCCTTGCCGAGTTCGTTCCCCATATTCGATGGCGCCTAAAAGGCAAGCCCTACGCAGCACTGGTTTTTGCGCAAACAACTGTGGATGGACTCGCTTGGTTTGGTACCTCGAGGCTAGCCGTGCCAATTGAAATAATCGTTTCCGACTCCCAACGTTTGGGTACGACGGGCCTAACGAGAAAATTCTATGGAGAGGTTCGACATGAATAAACATGATCGAAGCGAGCGGTTCTTCGGGGTCGAGGGGCAACGCAAGATCGCACGGCAAAAGGTCGCCGTCGTGGGCTGCGGCGGCCTTGGGGAACAGGTAATCCCGCAACTGGCCTGCTTGGGAGTTGAAGAGTTAATCGGCATCGATGACGAAGAGCTCAGCGAGACGAACCGCAATCGATATATCCTGGCCCGGCATCGTGACTCAGTGCCAGGAACTCACAAAGTCGACATCGTAAACCGCGCCATCGCCGAGATTGATCCGCAAGTAAAATTCGCGCCGATCAAGGCGTCACTCCGCAGTAGTGACGCGTTCGACGGGTTGAAGAAGGCCACTACGATTTTCGGCTGCGTAGACAATGAAGGCAGCAGACTCGTCCTCATGGAATTCGCATTGGCGCATCGCATTCCGTATTTCGACTTAGCGACCGACGTTCCTCCAGGTAATGCGCTGGACTTCGGCGGGCGCATCGCCCTAATGGACGAGCACCCGGGCTGTCTGGTATGCATGGATTTACTCGACTTGCCTGAAGCACGTCGTGATCTCGAAAATTCTGCCGCCCGGGAGGATAGGGAAAAAATTTACGGCGTGGACAAATCGGAACTTGGCGCGGCAGGCCCTTCGGTGGTGTCGTTAAACGGCGTTATTGCATCCCTCGGGGTAACCGAATTCATTATGCGGGTGACTGGGATGCGGTGGCCGGTCCGACAACTTTCCTATCGTGGCCGAACGGGAATCGTCACACGGAGCTCGCCGATATCTGCCGCTGATGACTGCTATTACTGCAAGATCGTAAAAGGTGCCGGCGAGGCCGCAGGCCTTTCGCGATATCTTTAATCCGTGAGAACTTAATAACCTGCCACGGCCATTTTGCTAGCAAGAGCTGCCCCCTCGGGACATACGGCGCTTGGATTCTTGGCGCGGTCAGGAAATACGATCCGAGACGCGCAAGCTGCCGTTCAAGGTCGCGCTCGACTCTGGTGGCGACCTGGCCAAATCGTTCGGCGACGTGGCGCTGACCCCCACCACCTTCGTCATCGGCAAGGACGGCAAGATCCTCAAGCGCTATGTCGGCGAGCCAGAGTTTTCGTCGCTGCACGCGCTGCTGCAGAAGGCGCTCGCGGCGGGCTGAGCTTACTTCGGGTACAGGATCATCTGCGTGCAGCGAAACAGCGCGATGGTCTTGCCGCTCGCCTGGTCCGTCACTACCGCATCCCACACCTGTGTCGTGCGCCCCAGGTGCACAGCCTTGGCCACGCACTCGATGACGCCGTCGCGCGCGGTGCCGAGGTGGTTCGACTTCAGCTCGATCGTCGTGAAACTGTTCGCGCCCTCCGGCAGGTTGGCGATGCAGGCGCAGCCGGCCGCGGTGTCGGCCAGCGCAATCACGCTGCCGGCATGCAAAAACCCGTTGGGCGCCAGCAGCTGCGGCTGGACCGGCATCCGCGCCCTCAGTTCGCCGCCGTCGATGCTGGTGATCTCGATGCCGAGGTAGCCGGGCAAAAACTTGGCAGCCATTGCGTTGAAGGCGCCGGGGGTGATGGGGGTCGAGGCGTTCATGATCGTTTCTCCTGGTCGGCGATCGCTCATCCTAACCCATCGGCAGCGACGCCGCCGGGCAGGCATGGGGCAGCCGATTCGCCCGAATGCCACAGCACGCCTGACCTGGCTCAACCCGATCCCGGGTCAATCGGCGAAGCTTGATGCACTCGCCGACTGCCAGCCCGCGCTCATGCTGGCGAAAGGGAACTAGATGCGCAAGCTATCGGACTTTTCGCTGTGGCGGTTCTGGTTGCTGTGCCTGGCCGGCTGTGCCACGCAGGGCGCCACGCCTGACAACGCCGTGGTGTTGCGCTACCAGCACGTCGCCAACGCGCGCGAAATCCACTTTTCGAACCCGGTCGAGGTGGCCGGCCGGCGCGCGCCGGTCCAGTTCGTCACGCCGCGCGACGCCTACGGCTTCTGGGCGATTTTCGTGCTGTGCAGCATCGATACCCGGGCCAGCGTGCTGCCCGGCTTTCGCTACGACGTCGAGCGGTTTCGCGTCGCGTATGGCGGCCAGACCTTCGGAAACTTGCGCCCCTACACCTTGCGTTACGAAGGAAGAGCCGAGCTGAACAGCCCGGCCGACTCGCCCGCGATCGCGCACGCGATCGGCGCCGAAATCCACGAGGGTCCGGCGACGGCGGCGTTTGGCCGCGGCCTGTTCCCTGCGCTAAATTACCGCTTCGCAATCTACGTGCCGCGCGCGCTGCCCGATTACGCCGGCGAGCAACTGATGCTGAGCTACACCGGCCAGCCGGCGGTCCTGCGCGGCAACGGCTACCCACCGTCCGATATTCCCGTGGTCGGCGGAAATGGCGCCGGTATCGCCGCGAGCTGCCTGCCCTAGCGCCGCTTGCGCCCGCCCTCGCGCCGGCGCGTCGCCGCGTTCTGCTCGCGCAGCAGCGAATCGACCCGCTCCGACGCTTCGCGCGCCAGTTGCTGCGCCTCCTCGATGCTGGGGAAGTACTCGGGCATGCGGTAGCCGAGCCAGGCGTAGGCCGAATACATGCGGCAGGTGTCCTCGACTTCCTGCAGGTTTTGCCAGAACAGCGACTCGGGATGCGGCTGCAGCTTGCTGATCTTTTTCTTCGCCAGCGACAGCGCCCAGTGCTCCCACGCGCTTTGCAAGGTCGGCACCCGGCTCGAAATCGGGACCAGCGACAGCGTGAATTTTTCGGCCACCGACAGCGGCAGCGTATCGAGCCATTCGGCGCGCTCGTTCTGCTCCTCTGTGATCTTGGGGAAGAAGAAGCCGTCCGGGACGTCGATGTTATGCACGAAGCGCCTGAGCAGCTTGACCAGCGCGTTCTCGCCGGTGACCGATGCGATCCGGTGCAGCTGTTCGAGCGAGGGCGCGACCGCGAAGCCGGTGGCCGGCACCGGCGGCACCTTCTCCTTCATCAGCGAGCGCATCACCTCGTGCGTGTCGTCGTCGTAGCCGGCCACGAAGCCTTCCTCGTGCACGCCGAAGCGCCCGGCGCGGCCGGCGATCTGCTTGGCCAGCGCCGCCGAAATCTCTTCCTCTTCAACGCCGTTGTACTTGATCGCCGTGGTCATCACGATGCGCTCGATCGGCAGGTTCAGGCCCATCGCCAGCGCATCGGTACCGACCACGATGTCGGCGCTGCCTTCGCGGAAGCGCTCGGCCTGGGCGCGCCGCACCTCGGGCGACAGGTTGCCGTACACGGTGGCGACCGACAGCCCGATCTCGGTGATCATGTCGCGCCACATCAGCACATCGCGGCGCGAGAACGCAATCACCGCATCGCCGCGCTTCAGGTTGCGCAGCTTGCGCACCGCCGAGGGCTCCATCGACAGCGGCGCCTTGCGCTTTAAGACGTGGACTTCGAGCGGGCATTCGAGCCGCTCGGCCAGCGCCTCGATCGCGCGCCGCGCTTCGGGCGCGCCGACCAGGTAGACCACCGACGCCGGCGCGCCGCAGACGGCCGCGGTCCAGGCGGCGCCGCGGTCGCGGTCGGCCAGCATTTGGATTTCGTCGATCACCGCCACCTCGACCGGCCTGCGCGTGTCGAGCATCTCGACGGTGCTGGCGACGTGGGTCGCACCCTCGGCCAGGCGGCGCTCTTCGCCGGTGACCAGGCTGACCTTGAGCTCCTCGCCATCGGGCCTTTCCACACCCAGCAGGCGTTCGTAGTTTTCCAGCGCCAGCAGCCGCAGCGGCGCCAGGTAGACCCCGCTGCCGGCCTTGGCCAGCGCTTCCATCGCCTTGTGGGTCTTGCCCGAATTGGTCGGGCCGAGCAGGGCAATGAACCGGCGCGGCATGCGGCTCGCGACCTCGAACGAGGCCGGATACTCGGCCAGGTTGATGCTTTCCTTGGTGCGCGCGGCGTGGCGCTCCTCCTGCTCGCGTTCGATCGCGTGCGTCATGCGCTGCGAGATCCGATGGAACACGTACTCGGCCGGCTCGGAGGTCTCGAGCTCGTCGAGCACGTGCAGGAACAGCATCGGGTCGAAGCCGAATTCGTCGGCCTCGCTGGCGACGTCGCGCACGAACTCCTCAACCTCGCGCCGTAATGCGTCGATCGCGGCCTGGTCCGAGCGTTCGTCGATCAACTGGCGGCGTGCGCCCAGGTCCATCTTGCGCCACTTGCTGGGCTTGGCCAGCACCCCGCGCGAGGGCACCAGCGCATACGGCACCCGCAAGCCATCGACAATTGCCTGGCCGGAAAAGCGCAGGAACACGCGCCCCTCCATCTTGACCAGCTCGACGCCGCGCGCCGCCAGGCCAAGCTCGCGTTCCAGCAAGGCGTCGTCGTGCCCGGCGCTGCCCTCGTCGTCGTTGGAATGGTATGAGCTACTCATGTTTCTCCTGCACGATATCTGGTTGCCATCACTATATCCGGTTCAGCGATGCCACCCTGTGCACGTCCGCACATACCAGGAATCGCCGCTGCTGGCGCCGTGGCAAGGGGGACGAACGGCAATAGCGGCGGCAGCCGCGAAATTGCGGATGATGTTTTTCATGATGAGTTCCTTTGGGAGAGATGCAACCGGCGTGGAGCAATAAGCTCAGCTGGAAGCTTGTAGAGGCAGCCGCAACGTTGCGTGGAGCTGCTGGAAAAGGTCCCCGCCTATACCTGACCGGCGTCATTGGAGCGCGGCCTGCGCGCACTATAATCGCCTCTCAATTTGCAGAACGATGTGGAGGGGATCATGAACGAGCAGGCGAATATCGATGTGGTCAGGCAGTGTTACGACGCATTGAAAGCAGGCGACATCCAGCGGATGATGTCCTATTTTGCGGACGATATCGATTGGGATATACCTGAAGTGGAAGGCATTGCCTTCACGGGCAAGCGCCACGGACGGGACCAGGTTGCGCAGTTCTTCGAGCTGCTGAACCAGATGCAGGAAATCCGCGGTTTCGAAGTCCAGGACTGCATCGCGCAGGGAGACAAGGTCGTGGCCATCGGACACTACGCATTCACAGTCAAGTCAACCGGACTCGGGTTCGAAGCCGACTGGGCCAGCCTGTTCACGGTAGCAAACGGCAAGATCACGCGTTTCAAAGAATTTACCGATAGGCTCGGGGCCGCGAGGGCTTACCACCCCGAGGCCGCTTTGACGGGGAAGGG
>JBJMVW010000009.1:0-2395 GCA_045810465.1 Massilia sp.
CACGCCGGGCGAGCCGGTGGCCGCGCTGCCGGAGCTGCAGCAGTGCCTGGCCGCGCGCGCGGCCAGCGCCGAGGCGCCCGGCGCCGACGGGCGCCGCACGCTGTGGCTGCCGATCTGGTTCGGCGACAAGGCCGACACCTGCCTCGAAATCGTCGGCGCCGCCCCGTTCAACGCCGACACCGTGCACACCATCGCCGGCATCGTCAGCGTCTACCGCAACTTCCAGACCCTGCTCGACTACAGCGAGCGCGATTCGCTGACCGGGCTGCTCAACCGCAAGACCTTCGACGACCAGCTGGCGCGCATGCTGCAGCCGGGCGCCGAGCCGGAGCCGGTGCTGCCCGGCCAGCGCGAGCGGCGCCAGCAGCAGGCCGAGGACCGGCAATGGCTGGCGGTGGTCGACGTCGACCACTTCAAGCTGGTCAACGACAAGTTCGGCCACCTGTACGGCGACGAGGTGCTGATCCTGATCGCCAACCTGCTGCAGAGCTCATTCCGTGCCCAGGACCGGGTGTTCCGCTTCGGCGGCGAGGAGTTCGTGGTGCTGCTGCGCTCGACCAGCCTGGACAACGCCTGGAAAAGCATCGAGCGCTTCCGCACCAATGTCGAGGCGCACGTGTTCCCGCAGGTGGGCAAGGTGACGGTCAGCGTCGGGTTTGTCGCGATCAGCCCGACCGAGTCGCCGGTCGTCACGCTCGGCCACGCCGACCAGGCGCTGTACTACGCCAAGGCCAACGGCCGCAACCAGGCCTGCCATTACGACCAGCTGGTGGCCAGCGGCCTGCTGCGGGCGGTGGCGTCGAACGATACCGCCGAGTTTTTCTAGGCCGCTTCGGCCACGTGCAGGAATTTCATCGGGTCGACCTGCCACTTCTCGGCCGCCTCGTGGCGCACGATCTTGTCGCCGCCGCCGAAACCGAGCCCGCGCGACAGGTCGACCATATGCGGCCGGATGTAGGTCTGGCTCCTGGTGTTGAAGAACACGTTGACCTTCGGCGTGAGCAGGCTGGTCTCGTGCGGCTCGACCACCACCCCCAGCCGCCCGGATTCCAGCAGCACCAGCGTGCCGACCGGGTAGATGCCGACGCAGCGCATGAACTCCTGCGCCAGCGTCGGGTTGAAATGGAACTTGCTCCACTCGTAGATCTTGCGCAGCGCATCGGCCGCCGGAAGCCCCTTGTGGTAGCAGCGGTCGGCCGTGATCGCGTCGTAGACGTCGACGATGGCCGCCATCTGCGCCAGCTCGCTGATGCTGTCCTGGTCCTGCTGGTCGGGATAGCCGCTGCCGTCGCGCCGCTCGTGGTGGTGCAGCGTGATGTCGAGCGGGATCGGGCCGATGCCCGGCATCGTGCACAGGATGTCGTAGCCGTCGCGCGGATGCTTCTTGACGATCGCAAACTCGTCGTCGGTCAGGCGGCCCGGCTTGTTCAGGATATGGTCCGGCACCAGCGCCTTGCCGGTGTCGTGCAGCAGCCCGCCGAGGCCGGCCTGGTAAGTGCTCTCCTCGTCCATCTTGCGCGAACGGCAGAACGCCACCAGCAGCGTGCACACGCTGACCGAATGCAGGAAGGTGTAGTCGTCCTTGGTCTTGATGCGCATCAGCCCCAACAGCGCGCCCTGGTTGCGCAGGATCGATTCGGTGATGCTCTCGACCACCGGCGAGACCGCGTCCAGCTCGATCGCCTTGCCCAGCCGCGCATCCTGCATCACGTTGCGCACCAGCCCGACCGCCTGGCGCCGGATATTCGCGGCGCGCTGCATTTCCTCGCCCAGTGACACCCGCAGCGGCGTCACCGGCCGGGCCGCGATTTCGGCCACTTCGCGCTCGGTCTGCGCGGCGGCCTCTTCCAGCGTCGGCGCGTCGCCGACGTCCAGCCCCTTGGAACAATCGATGGTGATGCCGCGGATACGGGCCGCGCGCACCTTGCTCACCTCTTCCTCGGTGCTGACCAGGAAACGGTTGAGCACGAACGGGTGGTCCATCCAGCCGCAATCGAGATCGTGGATGAACATCCCTACCCGGAGCTGGGAGGCATCGATTTTTTTTAACATAATTCCATCAGGCGCTGTGTTAATCTGCCGCGCACTTGCGGTAGCTTCAGTATAGCCCGAATGTTGCCGAGGATAAACATATTTAACGAATGTGTGTCCAGACGACACAATGGAGCCCGTCCCGCATGGAATTACGCCAGCTTCGCTATTTCGTCGCCATCGTCGACCACGGCTCGCTGTCGCGCGCGGCGCTGGTGCTGCACGTGGCCCAGCCGGCGCTGACCCAGCAGCTGCGCCAGCTGGAACAGGAACTCGGCGCCCAGCTGCTGCATCGCTCCGCGCACGGCGTGCTCAGCACCGACGCCGGCAAGGTGTTCTACGAGCACGCCCAGGCGATCCTGAA
>JBJMVW010000010.1:0-8087 GCA_045810465.1 Massilia sp.
GATCCGCGTGAATCCGGTGTTTGAGTTTGGCGGCATCGCCGCTACACAGGCCGAGATAATCGCGGTCGCATTGATTTCCATCGGGCTTGTTGGCCTCGCATTGCTGGGCCGCCGGCGAACGCCACAAGCACCGGGGCGCGCGAAGGCCTTAGGCTTCTAGCGGCGTCAGAACCCCATCCGCCCCTTGCCGGGCGTCACCTTGAGCCGCACATCTTCCAGCGCCACGTGCTCGCGTCCGGCCGCCACCGCGTAACCGAGGCTATCGAGGAGCGTCTTGCGCAAATCGCGCGGCGATACCCCCGCCAGTTTGTCGAGCACCGTGTCCGCCAGTTTGTGGTCGAACGCCGACAAGTTCAATTCGCGCAGCAGCCCTGCATAAATCCGCTGCGCTATTCCCGCCGCCTGCTCCGGCGTCGGCGCCGGCACCTCGTACACCGCCATCCGGTTTAGCAGCGGGTGCGGGATGCCGTCGGTGCTGTTCGCGGTCAGCACCCAGAAAATCTGGCTCGCATCGATCTCGACGTCGATGAACTCGTCGCGGAACGCGCGCGAGGTCTCCGGCTCCAGCAACTGGTATAAAGCGGCCAGTGGATCCGACTGCGACGAGCCGCTAGCCTTTTCCACTTCGTCGAGCACCACCACCGGGTTGGCGAACTGCCCGCGCACCAGCCGCTCGGCCACCTTGCCGCACTTCGCCCCGCGCCAGCTGGCCGAGCTGCCGGTAATGACAAACCCGGCCGACAGCGCGTTCATGCTGATCAGTTCACATTCGGTCTGCATCACCTTGGCCAGCCGCTTGGCAAAGTGGGTCTTGCCGACGCCCGGTCCACCCAGCAGCAGGATCGGCATCACATTGAATCCGGAATGGCCGGCATGGGCCAGCCGCAGGTAGCGCGCCAGGTCGCCCAGCACTTCGTCGAAGTTCGGGCATTCCTCGGACAGGGGATCGAGCGCGTCGACGGAAGAGGGCGTGGTCACGAAACGGTCGGAGCCAGTGTCGAGCATGCGTTCGTAGAACGCTTCGAGCTCGGGCGAGCGGCCGCGGCTGCGGTCGAGCGCTTCCTGGACATCGTGGAGGTCGTAGACGGCCCGGGTGCGGGCGAGGGCGATACTCACGGCGGTCTCCTCTGGCGGGGCAAGCCCGCTACTGCGGCTCGCTGGGGTCCTGCCGGCTGCCATGCCGCGCAACGAGCCAGTCGCGGATGGGTCATCGCTGTGAATAAATCCTAACCCTTCCTGCATGAATCCGCAATTTCGGCTGTGCAGGGCGACAGACACACTGTTGCTTTACATCAACCAACTTCGGGTTAATTTCAGTTCGTGATCAAGCGTGAAACCCATGTGTAAAGATGAGGTAGCACTTTCAGTGTGTTTTCTAGGTCCCTGATTTTATGGGACTTTTTTACTTGAGCTAGCCTCAAGGAATCGCGCTAAGTCCTTGGTTTCATTGGAAAATTTCTGATTTTCCGAGTGTGAATTCGCTTGACCACCGACAATGCTTCCTCTAAAGTGGGAAACGGTGGCGAAAAGTGTAGTTTTGTGGGAGGACTTGAAGCCTCCAAAAGACCAAAACAATTAAACTGATAACTCTCCAAGCTAGGTAAATACGTGTTCCAGGGCGCGTCAGCAATCAATCTCGATGCAAAAGGGCGGATGTCTATCCCCGCCAAGCATCGTGACGCCCTCGCGCAACAGTGCGAAGGCCGCCTCACGCTGACCAAGCACCCGCACGGCTGCCTGCTGTTTTTTCCACGCCCGGTCTGGGAAACGCACCGCGAACAGATTGCCTCGTGGCCGATGTCGGCGCGCGCATGGCAGCGCATTTTCCTCGGTAACGCCTGCGATGTCGAGATGGATAGCGCCGGCCGCGTGTTGATTTCGCCCGAACTGCGCACCGCCGTCGGCCTGGACAAGGAAGTGATGATGCTCGGCATGGGTAGCCACTTCGAAATCTGGGATGCCGCCAAGCTCGCCGACAGCGAAGCCGAGGCCGTTGCCGGCGGCATGCCAGATGTGCTTTCCAATTTCTCTTTCTAAGGCCCGGACGATGACTCCATTGACGGTGCCCGGTTTCCAGCATCGTACGGTGCTGCTAGACGAAGCGGTCGACGCGCTGGCGCTGGCCGGCGCGCGCGCTTCCGGTACTTATATAGATGGCACCTTCGGCCGCGGCGGCCACAGCCGGCTGATCCTGTCGCGCCTGGGCGCTGACGGCAGCCTGATCGCGTTCGACAAGGACCCGCAGGCCATCGCGACCGCCGAACAGGTTAACGATCCGCGCTTCTCGATCGTGCACGACAGTTTTTCGACGATGAAAGAGGCGCTGGCGGCGCGCGGCGTCCACCAGGTCGACGGCATCCTGCTCGACCTGGGCATCTCGTCGCCGCAGGTGGACGATGCGGCACGCGGGTTCAGCTTCCGCCAGGATGGCCCGCTCGACATGCGGATGGATACCACGCGCGGCATTCCGGCGTCCGAATGGCTCGCGACCGTACCTGAACAACAACTGGAAAAGGTGATACGCGATTATGGGGAAGAACGGTTTGCTTTTCAGATTGCAAAGGCGATTGTTGCTCGCCGGGCAATCGAACCAATTTCAAGCACACGACAGCTTGCCGCAATCGTGGCAAACGCGGTCAAGACTCGGGAAAAGGGCAAGGATCCGGCCACACGCAGCTTTCAGGCTATCCGGATTTTCATCAATCAAGAGCTTGAGGACCTCGAGGCAGGCTTGAAGGCTGCGTTCGACATGCTCGCGCCTGGCGCCCGCCTTGCGGTGATCAGCTTCCATTCGCTGGAAGACCGCATGGTCAAGCAGTTCCTGGCCTCCAAGGCCAAGGTGGAGCAGCCCGACCGCCGCCTGCCGATCCGCGCCGTCGACCTGCCGCAGCCTTTGATGAAGCTGGTCGCCAAGATCAAGCCATCCGACGCCGAAGTCGAGGCCAACCCGCGCGCCCGCTCGGCCGTGCTGCGCGTCGCCGAACGCCTGGGGAGCGCCCAGTGACCGGCAAGATCAACGTCGTGCTGGCCACGCTGCTCGTCGGCTGCGCGCTGTCGGTCGTGAACGCGCGCTACCAGGCGCGCCACCTGTTCATCGACCTCGAACGCCTGCAGCAGGAACAGCGCCAGCTCGACATCGACTGGGCTCAGCTCCAGCTCGACCAATCCACGCTCGGCAAGAACGAGCGTATCGAGCAGATCGCGCGCACCGACCTGAACATGACGCCGCTGACCCCGGCGCGCACGCAATACCTGACGGAAGGCGGCAAATGAAGCGCGGCGCTAACGGTAGCAACAGCTCGCGCGTCGCCGCCTCCAAGGGCGTGGCGTTTTCGAAAAGCCCGGTGCTGGCCGTGAGCCTGCCGAACTGGCGCTCGCGCGTCGTGCTGTTTGTGCTGTTTGCCGCATTCGCGGCGCTGGCCGTGCGCGCGATGTGGCTGCAGGGGATGTCGACCCAGTTCCTGCAGCAGCAGGGCGCCCGCCGCTACGGCGCCACGCTCGACCTGCCGGCCACGCGCGGCAAGATCATGGACCGCAACGGCCAGGTGCTGGCTTCGTCGCTGCCGGTCAAGGCGGTGTGGGCGATCCCCGAGGACGTGCTGAAGGCGCCGCCGGAAAAGCTGCGCCAGCTGGCACGCCTGCTCGAGATGCCCGAATCCGAACTGCGCAAGAAGCTCGACTCGGACCGCACCTTCGTCTACCTCAAGCGCCAGGTCGAGATGGACGTCATCGCCCAGATCGAAAAACTGAAGATCGAGGGCCTCGACACGCGCAAGGAATACAAGCGCTTCTACCCGCAGGGCGAGGTGATGACCCACCTGGTCGGCTTCACCAACGTCGAGGACGTGGGCCAGGAGAGCATCGAGCTGGCGCAGCAGAAGAACCTGGTCGGCCAGCAGGGCTTCCGCAAGGTGATCAAGGACCGCCTGGGGCACATCGTCGAAGACCTCGGCATGTCGCGCGAGCCGCACGACGGCAAGGACCTGACGCTGTCGGTCGACAGCAAGCTGCAGTACATCGCTTTTTCGAACATCAAGAACGCGGTCGAGAAGTTCCACGCCAAGGCCGGCGCGGCGGTGGTGCTCGACGTGCACACCGGCGAGGTGCTGGCGCTGGCCAACTGGCCGACCTACAACCCGAACGACCGCCGCAACCTGACCGGCGAGCAGCTGCGCAACCGCGTCATCACCGACACCTTCGAGCCCGGCTCCACGCTCAAGCCGTTCACCGTGGCGCTGGCGCTCGACACCAAGCGCGTCACGCCGCACACGATGATCGACACCGGCAATGGCCGCCTGGTGGTCGGCGACCGCACCATCCGCGACACCCATGCGCATGGCGTCATCGATGTCAGCACGGTTATCCAGAAGTCGTCCAACATCGGCACCACCAAGATCTCGCAGATGCTGCCGGCGCAGGAGATGTGGGAGATGTTCACCAAGGTCGGCTTCGGCCAGGCCCCGCGCTTCGGCTTCCCCGGCGCCGTCGCCGGCCGCGTGCGGCCGTACAAATCGTGGCGCCCGGTCGAGCAGGCCAACATGTCGTTCGGCCAGGGCATCTCGATGTCGCTGCTGCAGCTCGCGCGTTCGTACATGATCTTCGCCCGCAATGGCGACATGATCCCGCTGTCGTTCCAGAAGGTCGCCGAGGCCCCAAGCGGCCAGCAGATCATTTCGCCGCAAACCGCGGCCGAAATGCGCGTCATGCTCGAGAGCGTGGTTAGCCCGGAAGGCACCGCCTCGCAGGCGCAGGTGGCCGGCTACCGCGTCGGCGGCAAGACCGGTACCGCGCAAAAGTTCATCAACGGGCATTATTCGCAGACCCACTACATCGGCTCCTTCGCAGGCATTGCACCGATGTCCAACCCGCGCTTCATCATCGCGGTGATGATCGACGACCCGACCGGTGCGATCCATACCGGCGGCGGGGTCGCCGCCCCGACCTTCGCGGCGCTGGCAGCGAGCGCGCTGAGGGCGGACAATGTGCCGCCCGATTCGTCGATCACCGACATCATCATCCCGGAGCATCCGCTCGAGGAGAGCAACTGATGGCAACGAGCCTGCACGATATCTGCCAGTGGATCGGCGCCGCCGCACCGGGCGGCCGTCTCGTTTCCGACTCGCGCCGGGTACAGCAGGGCGACGTGTTCTTTGCCTATCCCGGCGAGGCGGCCGACGGCCGTAACTACATTTCGGCGGCCGTCGCCAACGGCGCCGCCGCAGTGGTGTTCGACGACCGCGATTTCACCTGGGACGCGGCGCTCGACGTGCCGCACCTCGCCGTGGCGGGGCTGAAGAAAAACGCGGGCCCGATCGCGCATGGCTGCTACGGCCAGCCGGACGCGGCGATGTTCACGGTCGGCGTCACCGGCACCAACGGCAAGACCTCGATCGCGGTCTGGATGGGCCAGGCCTTCGCCCGGCTGGGCGAAACCGCGGCCGTGATCGGCACGCTGGGCGTTGGCTTGTTCAAGGGCCGCGCGGAGCCGCAGTTCGATGCCACCGGCTACACCACGCCGGACGCGGTGCTGCTGGCCGAGAAGCTCGCCGGTGTGCGCGAGGCGGGCGCCACCGCGCTGGCAATCGAGGTATCCTCGATCGGGCTCGAGCAGCATCGTACCGCCGGCATGCATTTCGACGTTGCGGTGTTCACCAACCTGACCCGCGACCACCTGGACTACCACGGCGACATGGCCAGCTATGAAGCGGCCAAGGTCAAGCTGTTCGAGTGGCCGGGCCTGAAGAGCGCCGTGATCAACCTCGACGATGCGGCCGGCCTGCGGCTGGTGGCGCACCTGCGCGCCAACTTCAGCGCGCTGCCGGTCACCGGCTACACCTTGAAGGGCGAGGCCGAACAGCCGGTCATCGAGGGTGTCTCGATCCTGCGCGCGTCGCAGGTCCGCAGCCGCAACGCGGGCACCGAATTCCACCTCGAGTCGGCAGCCGGCGGCGCGACCGTGAAGACCCAGCTGGTTGGCCGCTTCAACATCAGCAATGCGCTGGCCGTAATGGGCGCGCTGTTCGCCAAGGGCGTGCCGCTCAAGGCCGCGGTCGACGCGGTCGAGTCGCTGGCGCCGGCGCCGGGGCGCATGCAGCAGATCGGCGGGCAGGATGCGCCGATGGTCGTGATCGACTACGCACACACGCCCGACGCACTGGAAAAGACGCTCGAAGCGCTGCGCCAGGTGGCGCAGGAACGGGGCGGCCAGTTGTGGTGCGTGTTCGGCTGCGGTGGCGACCGCGATCCGGGCAAGCGCCCGCAGATGGGCGCGATCGCCCAAAGCGCCGACCAGGTGCTGGTCACCAGCGACAACCCGCGCACCGAGGAACCGGGCGCGATCATCGCGCAGATCGTCGCCGGCATGGACGCCAACCACCCGGCCTCGCGCTATCAGGCGATCGAGGACCGCGCCGCGGCGATCCTGTACGCGATCAAGCACGCCGGCAAGCAGGACATGATCCTGCTGGCAGGGAAGGGGCATGAGCCCTACCAGGAAATCAAAGGCCGGAAGATTCCGTTTTCCGATGCCGACCATGCCGCGCTCGCATTGACCGCGTTGGCAACCATGATGAGGACACACTGAAATGCGCGGTTCGCTCGCACAACTGGCCGCATCGGTCGCAGGCTCGCGCATGACGCGCGACGCTGCTTTCGATAGCGTCTCGACCGACAGCCGCAGCGTGCTGCCGGGTGCGCTGTTCGTCGCACTACGCGGCGAAACCTTCGACGCCCACAAGTTCCTCGACCAGGTCGCGGCCAAGGGCGCCGCTGCCGTGGTTGTCGAAGAGCTGCCGCAAGGCTGGGCCCTGCCGGCGCTGGTGGTGCCCGATACGCTCGTGGCGCTCGGGCAGCTCGCCAACGCCTGGCGCCGCCAGTTCGCCATTCCTGTCATCGGCGTCACCGGCAGCAATGGCAAGACGACGGTCAAGGAGATGATCGCGTCGATCCTGGCCGCCGAGTTCGGTGCGGACCAGCGCCTGGCTACCCAGGGTAACCTGAACAACGAGATCGGCGTCCCGCTGACGCTGGTGCGCCTCGAAGCGACCCACCGCGCTGCGGTGGTCGAGCTGGGCATGAACCACCCGGGCGAGATCGGCCGCCTGGCCGCGATCGCCGCGCCGACCGTCGGCCTGGTCAACAACGCCCAGCGCGAGCACCAGGAATTCATGCACACCGTGGAAGCGGTGGCGCGCGAGAACGGCTCGGTGCTGGCCGCGCTGCCGCCTGACGGCGTGGCGGTCTACCCGGGCGACGACGAGTACACCGGCCTGTGGCGCGCGATGGCCAGGTGCGAAAGCTTGACGTTCGGCCTCACGGACGATTGCGACGTGCGCGCGACGTACACGCCGACCGGCTTCGGCAGCGACATGACCGTCACCACGTCGTTCCCGGCCTCGGCGGCAGCCCGGCGGGAACCCATGCCGAGTTCGCAGGAACGCGACGTCAGCATGGATTCCCGTGGGCACGGGAATGACGGGCAGGGGGAGGTGGCCGCAACCACGCAAGCGCAGTTCACGGTCCGCCTCGCCGCCGCTGGCGAGCACAACGTGCGCAACGCGCTGGCCGCGATCGCCTGCGCCCTCGCCGCCGGCATCGGCCAGGACGCCATCGTGCGTGGCCTGGAAAGCTTCGCGCCGGTCGGCGGCCGCCTCCAGCGCAAGCAGGCGCTGTGCGGCGCCACCGTCATCGACGACACCTACAATGCCAACCCGGATTCGGTGCGCGCCGCGATCGACGTGCTCGCGCAGTACCCGCAGCCACGCATCCTGGTGCTGGGCGACATGGGCGAAGTCGGCACGCAGGGACAGCAGTTTCACGAAGAGATCGGCGCCTGGGCCAAAAGCCGCGGCATCGAGACCGTGCTCGCAACGGGAGAACTGGCACGCCACCTGGCCAGCTCGGGAGCACAGCACTTTGAGCAGTTTGACGAATTATTGGCAGCACTGGATACAAAACTGGGCACCAAATCTGACGCGACTGTGTTGGTGAAGGGCTCGCGCTTCATGAAGATGGAGCGCGTAGTCCAGCACTTGATCGGATCACAAAACACTGGCAAGGAAGCCCACTGATATGCTGCTTTGGCTCGC
>JBJMVW010000011.1:0-5105 GCA_045810465.1 Massilia sp.
GGGCTGGCGCGGTTTTTTCGACTGGCTGGCGCGCCAGGTGGCGCTGGCGGCCAACCCGGTCGACGGCGTGCGCGCGCCGCGCCGCGCCAAAAGCCTGCCCAAAGCGCTGGCGGTCGACGACGCGGTGCAGCTGGTCGAGGGCGGCCGCAGCGCGCATGCCGAGCCGTTCGAATTGTGCAACCGCGCGATGTTCGAGCTGATGTATTCGAGCGGCCTGCGGGTGTCCGAACTGGCCGGGCTCGACCTGGCCTGGGCCCAGGGCCCTGGCGCCGCCGCCCCGCTCGGCTGGCTCGACCTCGAGGCCCAGGAAGTGGTGGTGACCGGCAAGGGCAACAAGATGCGGCGCGTGCCAGTGGGAGCCCCGGCGCGGGCGGCGCTGGCGGCCTGGCTGGCGGTGCGCCCGCCGGCGCGCGACGGCAGCGCCGCGCTGTTCCTGTCGGCGCGCGCCACCCGGGTCAGCCCGCGCGTGGTGCAACTGCGCCTGAAACAGCATGCGCTGCGGGTCGGCAGCCCGGTCCACGTCCACCCGCACGTGCTGCGCCACTCGTTCGCCTCGCACCTGCTGCAATCGTCGGGCGACCTGCGCGCGGTGCAGGAACTGCTGGGCCACGCCAGCATCACCTCGACCCAGGTCTACACCTCGCTCGACTTCCAGCACCTGGCCGCTGTCTATGACCGGGCTCATCCTCGGGCGAAAGCAAAATAAAGCAAGCCCTACGGCATGACCTGCATCAAGCCGAGGCAGGGTAAATGGCCGCGCTTCACGAATTGCGGCATAATCGCTCGATTCTCCAGCCCAAAAAATGGGCGTAACAGACCAGATAACGTACCATGGCATTGATTCCCAGCACGATCCTGACCGGCTTCCTCGGCGCCGGCAAAACCACCCTCCTGAACCGCATCCTGCGCGAGGAGCATGGCCTGCGCATCGCCGTCATCGAGAACGAATTCGGGCAGGAGAACATCGACAACGAGATCCTGGTGCAGGACAGCGGCGAACAGATCGTCGAGATGAACAACGGCTGCATCTGCTGTACCGTGCGGGGCGACCTGATCGTGGCGCTGACCAGCCTGGCCAACAAGCGCGACGCCGGCGAGATCGCGTTCGACCGGGTGGTGATCGAGACCACCGGCCTGGCTAATCCGGGCCCGGTGGCGCAGACCTTTTTCGTGGACGAGGAAGTCGGCGCCCATTACCTGCTCGACGCGGTGGTGACGGTGGTCGACGCGCGCCATGCGATGGACCAGCTCGACCGGCACGAGGAAGCCCAGCGCCAGGTCGGCTTCGCCGACAAGATCCTGCTGTCGAAGACCGACCTGGTCGACGCCGCCGCGCTCGCGGAACTGAAGGCGCGCATCAAGCGCATCAACCCGCGCGCGCCGATCTCGACCAGCGACTTCGGGCGCGCCCCGCTGGCCGAGGTGCTCGACTTGCGCGGCTTCAACCTGAACGACAAGCTCGAGCTCGATCCCGAGTTCCTGACCGCCGACGAAGCCCACGACCACGAGCACGAGCACGAGCATGAGCACGTGCATACCGAGGCTTGCGACCACAGCCATGACCACCACCATGGCCACCACAGCGATGACATCGCCGCCTTCGTGTTCAAGAGCGCGCGCGCGTTCGACCCGGAACGGCTCGACCAGTTCCTGGGCAGCATGGTGCAGGTGTTCGGCCCCAACATGCTGCGCTACAAGGGCGTGCTGCTGATGGACGGCGCCGACCGCAAGGTGGTGTTCCAAGGCGTGCATCAAATAATGGGGAGCGACCTCGGTGCAAAGTGGGAAGACGGCGAAGCACGTGGCAGCAAAATGGTCTTTATTGGCAAAAATCTACCGAAAGACGTATTTATCCGCGGCCTGGAACAATGTTTGGTATAAACTATCCCGGTTTTGGGGGGGCTGCGCCGACGCGCAGCGCCTTTGAGGGACGATGGATTGCCGACTCGCCGGCGCAGCGAGAAGAGACAACGGGATGCCATGATGAAGGAAACGGTAAGCAAGACCGCAAAGAAAGCCAGTAGCCCTGCGGCGGGCGCGGCGCAGCCAGGCGCCACCAAACCGAAATCCACCCCGGCCTCGCGCCCGGCCGCCAAGTCAGCGGCCGCGTCCAAGCCGCCTGCGGCAGCGAGCGCCAAGAGCGCCGCCAGCGCCAAGGCGGCGCCAGGCCGGGCCAAAGCAAAGGCCACGCCAGCGCCGACCACGGCCGCGGCGGGCCATCAGGCCGCAGCCGGTTCACCCGCCCCCACCCGAGCGGTGCAGGGTGCGGATGAGTTAGCTGATAAAATGAAACCCTCTGTCGTATCGAAGGCAAGTGACGTGATGACTAAAACAACGAAACCGAATACCGCGCGGCCCGAAGAGCGCATCCTGACGGAAGACGAAATTCGGGCGATGAGCGACGACGACTACATGAACCCGGCCCAGCTCGCGTTCTTCAAGGCCAAGCTGCAGCAGCTCGAGCGCGACCTGCTGAAAAACGCCGGCGAGACCACCGAACACCTGCGCGAGACGGTGCTGGTGCCCGATCCGGCCGACCGCGCCACCATCGAGGAAGAGCACGCGCTCGAACTGCGCACGCGCGACCGCGAGCGCAAGCTGCTCAAGAAGGTCCAGCAATCGCTGGCCTCGATCGAAGCCGGCGACTACGGCTGGTGCGAGGAAACCGGCGAGCCGATCGGCATTCCGCGCCTGATCGCGCGCCCGACCGCGACCTTGTCGCTGGAAGCGCAGCAGCGCCGCGAACTGAAACAAAAGCTGTACGGCGACTGAACCGCGCCGCCGCCACCCGAAAAGCATGCGCCCTGGCGCATGCTTTTTTTCATTTGCGGGCCAGGCGCGCGCGGCGCGGCTGGCGCGGCAAGGGCCACGCAACGGCTGCGGCTTACCAATCGTGTATCCGCTGACCTTTCCTATCGGATACACTAAGCGTCGGCCGCATGGCCATTGACCAGGCTCACGTGTGCGCGGCACGCGGCCGCCGCTGCCGTGCTACCGTCTGGCAGCGAGCCGTGCCCGGCGCGCGACACACAGCAGACAGGGAATGACGTGGGGCTTTTCTCCTTCCTCAAACGAAAGAACGGACCGCCGGCCGACGCGCCGCAGACGCTGCTGCGCGCGGCCCAGCCGTCGCGCCTCGATACCGAAGCCGAGCGCGCGCGCCAGCGCGAGATCGCCCGCGCGACCGCCGCCAAAATCGATGAAATCGAGCTGGCGATGGCTTCCGACATCTTCAACGATGAACCCGCGTGGGGCAGCCTGGCGCGGCGCCCGTCCGCGGCCGCCAGCGCCGCCCTGCCGTCACCGCAGCGCAGCGGCGCCGAAGCGGCGGGCGAGCAAGAGTTACCCGATCCCGCCGCCGCTCCCGCCAGCGCCCCGGTGGTCGAGGAAAGCGCGATCCTGTACGCCAACGGCCAGCTGAACACCGCCGAGCAGTTGCTGCGCGCCAGCCTTGGCGACCTCGGCCGTACCGAGCGGCAGCCGTGGTGGATGCTGTTCGACCTGTACCAGGCCAGCGGCCAGCAAGCGGCGTTCGACAGCATCGCGATCGACTACGCCAGCCATTTCGAGACCGCGCCGCCGGCTTGGAGAACACCGGCCGCCGCGTTCAGCGGCGTCACCCCGACCGAGGCCTTCGCCGGCATGCTCGACGAGGCTGTCGACGCCCAACTGCAGCGCCTGCTTCAGCCTGAGCGCGCCACCCCGCTGGTGCGGCTTGAGTTCGGCGCCGTGCTGGGCGCCACGCCGCAAGGCTGCGCGCGCCTGCTGGCCGCGCTGCAGGCCTTGCGCGCGCACCGGCGCGCCCTGGTGATCGGCGGCGCCGACGTGCTGGTGGCGGTGCTGCGCCCGATGCTCGCGATTGGCGCGCGCGGCGACAGCCCGGCGCCGTGGCTGCTGTTGCTCGAACTGCTGCAGCTGCTCAACCGCGCGAAGGACTTCGAAGAAACCGCGATGGACTATTGCGTCACGTTCGAGGTGGCGCCGCCCTCGTTCGAGGCGCCGCTGCAGGTCGCCACCGCGGCGCCGGGCGCGCCGGGCGCCGGCGACCGCTTCATGCTGCCGGCATTGGTCGAGGGCGACTGCACCGCGTTGCTGGCGGCGATCGATGCCTATGCCGCGCAGGCCGACCCGGTGGTGCTCGACTGCGCGCGGCTGGCGCGGATCGACTATGCGGCCGCCAGCGCGCTGCAGGGGACCTTGCGCCGGCTGGCCAGCGCAGGCCGCCGGATCGAGCTGCGCGACGTGAACCATCTGGTCGAGGCCTTGTTCAGGTTGCTGGGCTACGGCGACAGCGCGCGGCTGTTTGTGAACAGGTATTAATGTAGCGTGCGCACCCGTGCGCACCCGGACTACGTGTCTTGCAATTTCGTGCATCAGCCCCACGTTCGGAGGGCAGATTAACCACGAGGCAGATATGGAACAATTTCACGGCACCACCATCGTCACCGTCCGGCGCGGCAACCAGGTTGCCCTCGGCGGCGATGGCCAGGTCACCTTGGGCAACGTCGTCATGAAGGGCTCGGCCCGCAAAGTGCGCAAGCTGTACCAGGGCAAGGTCCTGTGCGGCTTTGCCGGCGCCACCGCCGACGCCTTCACGCTGCTCGACCGCTTCGAGGCCAAGCTGGAAAAACACCAGGGCAACCTGCTGCGCGCCTCGGTCGAACTGGCCAAGGACTGGCGCACCGACCGCATGCTGCGCAAGCTCGAAGCGATGTTGCTGGTGGCCGACCGTGAGTCGACCCTGATCATCACCGGCAACGGCGACGTGCTCGAGCCGGAAGACGGCGTCGGCGCGATCGGCTCGGGCGGCATCTACGCCCAGTCGGCCGCCAAGGCGCTGCAGGAGAACACCGACCTGCCGCCGGCCGAAGTGGTCAAGAAGGCGCTGACCATCGCCGGCGAGCTGTGCATCTACACCAACCTGTCCCACATCATCGAAACGCTCGAATGAACAGCACCATCATGAACATGACCCCACTTGAAATCGTTTCGGAGCTGGACAAGCACGTGGTCGGCCAGGCCAAGGCCAAGCGCGCGGTCGCGATCGCGCTGCGCAACCGCTGGCGCCGGCAGCAGGTCGACGAGCCGCTGCGCTACGAGATCAC
>JBJMVW010000012.1:0-2529 GCA_045810465.1 Massilia sp.
GATGACCGAGAGGTTCAGGCTCTTCCCAAGCTGGATGATAGCAACAGTGATGGCTTCGTCGTTAGCGTCTGTTGAAATATCTTTAATGAAGGAGCGGTCGATCTTCAGCGTCTGCACCGGCAGCTGCTTCAGGTAGGCCAGCGACGAGTAGCCGGTGCCGAAGTCGTCGATCGCCAACCCGACGCCGATCGCGTGCAGGTCGTTGATGAAGACCAGCGCATCGGCGGTATTCATGATCACCGATTCGGTTACCTCCAGCTGCAGGCGCTGCGGTTCGAGGCCGGTTTCGCGCAGCACCCCCGCCACCGTCGCCGCGATGCTGCCGCGCTCGAACTGGCGCATCGACAGGTTGACCGCCAGCTTCGGCACCCGCAGGCCCGCCTGCTCCCAGCGTACCATCTGGCGGCAGGCGTCGACCAGCACCCATTTCCCCAGTTGGTTGATGAAACCGCTGTCCTCGGCAAGCGGGATGAACCGCGCCGGCGCCACCTCTCCCAGCTCCGGATTATGCCAGCGCAGCAGCGCCTCGACACCTATCAGCCGGCCGCTGTCGATTTCGACCTGCGGCTGGTAGGCCAGCCGGATCTCGTTTTTCTCGATCGCGCGCCGCAGCAGGCTCTCGAGGCGCAGGCGCAGCGCGCCGTCGGCGCTCATCGACGGCGCATAGAACTGGTAGCCGTTGCGCCCGCGCGCCTTGGCCTGGTACATGGCCACGTCGGCATTGCGGACCAGGATGTTCAGGTCGGCCCCGTCCTGCGGGAACAGGCTGATGCCCACGCTGCCGGTGATGAACAGCTCATGGCCGGCCACGATGAACGGCTGTTCGAACATCGACACCAGCTTCTCGCCGACCTGGCGCGCGCCGTGCTCGCCGTCGACATTCTCGAGCAGGACGATGAACTCGTCGCCGCCGAGGCGCGCGAGGGTATCGCCGTCGCGCAGGCGCAGCGACAGGGCCAGCGCCACCTGCTTGAGCAGCTCGTCTCCGACATGGTGGCCGAGCGTGTCGTTGACGTACTTGAAGCGATCGAGGTCGATGAACATCACCGCCAGCTGCTGGTGGTCGCGGGCGGCGCGCTGCATCGCGTGCTGCAGCCGGTCGTGGAACAGCAGCCGGTTGGGCAGGCCGGTGAGCGGGTCGTGGTGCGCCAGGTAATCCAGCTTTTCCTGCGATTCCTTGACCTTGGTGATGTCGCTGAACACGCCCACGTAATGCGTCACGCCGCCGTGCTCGTCGCGCACCGCGGACACCGTCAGCCATTCGAGGTAGTCCTCGCCGTTCTTGCGGGTGTGCCAGATCTCGCCGCGCCAGAACCCGAATTCGTCCAGCTCGCGCCACACCTGAAGGTAGAACTCCTTGTGATGGCGGGTCGAGCGGGTCAGCGTGATGTGCTGGCCGATGGTCTCGAACTGGGTGTAGCCGGTGATCTGGGTGAAGGCGGGGTTGGTCGCGATGATCGTGCCGTCCAGGCCGATCACGAACACGGCGTCGGCGATATGTTCGAGCACGGTGGCCGCCAGGCGCAGCTTTTCCTCGGCCTGGCGGCGCCCGCTGACGTCGGCGTACACCCAGATGCTGCCGTCGTTCGGGTACAGCGGGTCGAGCGCGCAGCCGCTCACCATGCACCAGACCAGGGTGCCATCGCTGCGCCGGAACTGGCGCTCATGGGCTGAATCGGCGCCTTGCGCCAGGTTCGGAGACTGCTCTTCCCAGGCGCGCTCGAACTCTTCATGGTCGGGGTAGAGCATCTCGGTCGAGGCGCCGACCAGCTCCGCGCCGCCATAGCCGAACAGCTGCTCGGCGCGCCGGTTGGCCGACACGATGCGCCGTTCGCGCACGAACAGCACCCCGAACATCACGTTGTCGAGGATTGCGCCCTGCTCGGCCAGCAGCGCCTCGATGCGCATCTCGTCGTGCTTGCGCTCGCTGATGTCGGAGATGATGCCGTCCACCCGGAACGCGTCGGTGCCAGGCTCGCCCGCCGGCTGCCCGCTCTCCAGCACCCAGCGCTCGATGCCGTAGGCGTCGACGATGCGGTATTCGATCTCGTAGGGGCGGCCGGACAGGATCGCTTGCTTCGACAGCCGGCGCTGCATGCGCCTGTCCTCGGGGTAGATGATGTCGGACCAGTTCTCGGTGGTGCCCTGCATGAAGCGCGCCGCCGGATAGCCGGTGATCTCGGCGATCGCATCGCTGACGAAGTCGACCGGCCCGCCGGGGCGCACCCGGAACACCGCCCCGGGGACCTGGGTCACGATGGTGCGAAAGCGTTCCTCGCGCCGCGCCACGTCGGCAAACAACTCGCGGATCGCGTCGCGCATGCGCTCCATCTGGCCGCCGAGGCGCCCCAGCTCGTCGCGGCCATGCAGCGCCAGCGGGGCTTCGAAATCGCCGCGCGACAGGCGGTCCGAAAACGCGGTCAGCGCACCCAGCGGCGAGAGCAGGCGGCGCTTCAGGAACAGCACGATCAGCAGCATCGACACCGCGAGCTGGCAGGCCAGCACGATCGCATAGCTGGAGCGCTTGGC
>JBJMVW010000013.1:0-6730 GCA_045810465.1 Massilia sp.
CGGCGGCAGGCGCTTGCCCGGCCGGCACCGGCGCCGCCGGCGGCCGCGTGGCGGGCGGCGCCGGCAGCACCACCGGCGCCCTGGCCGTGTCGTCGGGCCGGCGGCGGAAGCTCGCTTCGGTGCCGGCGCTGAACTCGGAGGTCGACGCCGCCGGGCGCTGGATGTTACGCACCAGGTGCGGCGTGATCGACAACACGATTTCGGTCTTGTCGTTGGCGTCCTGGCTGCTGCCGAACAGCCGGCCGAGGATCGGCAGGCTGCCCACGCCGGGCAGCTTGCGCCCGCTGCTGCGGTCCTCGTTCTTGATCAGCCCCGCCAGCACCTGGTTCTCGCCGTCCTTCAGCTGCAGCATGGTGGTCGCCGAGCGGTTGCCGATGCGGTAGGCGGTGGTGCCCTGCTTGGTGGTCATCGTGTCGATCAGGTTGCTCACCTCGAGCGAGATCCGGATCGCGACCTCGTTATTCAGGTAGACGGTCGGTTCGACGTTGAGCTTGAGGCCGACGTCGACGTAGTTGACCGATTCGGACGCGAAGCCTCCGACGCCGGGCGAGATCGTGGTGGTAATGGTCGGCAGCTTGTCGCCGATGACGACCTGCGCCTTTTCCTTGTTGCGCACCCGGATGCGCGGATTGGCCAGGGTATTGCTGTCGCCGTCGGTCTGGTTAGCTTTGAGGGTAGCGCTGAAAGCGGAGACGCCGACGTTGCCGCGGTTAAGCCCGCGCAACTGGTCGATGGTCAGCGCGCCGCCGCCGGCCGTCTGCAGCGGCGCGAACGTCAGCGCCGCCGGCCACTCCACGCCCAGGTCCATGACCCGGCTGCGCTGGATTTCGAGCACCTCGACGTCGAGCATGACCTCCGGTTCCGGCACGTCCTGCAGCGCGATCAGCTGCGAGGCGAGCTTGATCGCTTCGGGACTGTCGCGCAGGATCACGAGGTTCAGCTTTTCGTCCACCACCACGTCGCGCGACTTGAGGATGGTCTTGAGCGTGTTGGCGATGTTCTTGGCCTCGGCGTTCGCCAGGAAGAAGGTCTTGACCGTCATCTCCTGGTATTCCTTCAGCTTGGCCGGCACGTTCGGGTAGATCAGGATCGTGTTGCCGTCCATGACCTGGCGTTCGAGCTGGTTGGTCATCAGCAGGAAGTAGACCGCGGCTTCGACCGTGCTGTTCTTCAGGAAGATCGAGCTGCGCTGGTCGGTCTTCACGTCCTTGTCGAACACGAAGTTCAGGCCCGAGTGGCGGGCGATGACCTCGAACACCTGCTTGAGCGGGGCGTCGCGGAACTCGAGGCTGATCGGCTTGCGGTAGGCCGCCGCCAGCACCGCTTCGGCCGGCGGGGTGGCGCTTTTCTCGTCGACCTGTTCGAGCAGCTTGCGCGCGCTGTCCTGGGCCGGGCGTTCGGTCAGGATCGCGGCCAGCTTCTGGCGTGCCAGCGCATAGTCCTTCTTGTCGAATGCGGCGTGGGCATCGGCCAGCATGGCTGCCTGGCGGCGGTCGGCTTCGACCGCGCGCAGCCCGGCGCGGGCGCGTTCGTTGGCGGGGTCGATCGCCAGCACGCGCTGGAAGTCCTGCAGCGCCAGCGCGGGCTGGCCGCCGGCCAGCGCGCGGTCGGCCTGTTCCAGCAGGCGGATGGTGGTGGCGTCGCGCGCGCGCAGCCAGGCGGCGCGGTAGACGGCGTTGCCGGGGTCGGCCGCGAGCGCTTCCTGGTATTTCACGAGGCCCGCCGCAACCTGGTCGTGCGCGACCAGCGTATTACCCTCGCGGTATGCCCTTTGGGCGGCGCAGCCGGCCAGCGCCAGCGCCAGCAGCGCGGCAGCGGGCAGGCTGTAAATCCGATGACGAGCGATCACTCGAGTACTCCAATATTGAGTTGCTGAACCTGGTTCAGCGGCAGGTAAGTCAGGGTCAGGATCGGCGGCGCGATCGCGTCGACCCGGTAAGTGCCGTCGATGACGCTGTTCTCGCGCACCAGGTAGGTACGCTCGGCGCGCGCCAGGTACACCTCCCAGGCGCCGTCGCCGACCGACTTGCCGATGTAAGTAAAGGGCAGTGGCGGCGCGGCCGGAGGCGGTGGCGGCGGCGCGGCGGGCGGCGGTGGCGGCGGCGGGGTCCAGTCCTGGCGCCCGAACAACTCATTCGCGCCGGCCCTGGACTGGTCCGCGCTGTCGCCGACCAGGGTGTCGCGCGGCACCAGGCGCAGGACCGGCGGCGCGGCGCCCTTCCCCACCGCCGCCGTCACCCGGGCCACCGGCGCCACCGCGCGGGCCGGGCGCGCGGCCGGCTCGGCCACTCCCGTATCCGGGGTCTTGTCGCCGAACGCCGCCAGGCCGGCGGCGAGCGCCAGCGCGGCGCCGAGCACCAAATGGAGGCGTTTCATGGCTCGCCCGCGCCGGCCGCGCCGGACAGGTAGAAGGTCAGGCGCAGGTGCGCCTCGACATTCGCCTCGCCGATCGCCTCGCGCTTGAAGCCGATCTCGTCGAGCGAGGCGAAGGGGATCGCGCGCAGCGCCATCATCGCGAACTGCCAGATGGCGCGATAGCTGCCCTTCACCGGCAGGTTGACCTGGTAGGTGTAGAGCCGCGCATTGCGGTCGTAGCCGGCCTTGTACTCGCCCTGGCGCAGCACCAGGCCGCTCTTGGCGGCCAGCCCGAACAGGGTTTTCACCTGCTGTTCGGCGTAGCGCCGTTCGCCCAGCGCGCCATAAAACAGGGCCAGGTTCTGGTTGGCGCTGGCCGGCGGCCCGGCCTTGACGGGATTGGCCGGCAGCGCCGCCATGTGGCGCACCAGTTCCTGCTGCCGCTCCAGCACCTCGCGCGCCTGCACCAGCCACCCCAGCGCGGCGACACCGGCAATGCACAGCAAGCCGGCGCCGACGGCGACCGGGTTCCAGGCCGCGAGCGCCAGGCGCAGGCGCAGGCCGAATGCCGGCAGCCCTTTCATTCGGCCCTCCATTGCGCCTCGACCTGGAAGCGGATCGGATGGTTCGGGTCCTGGTCGTTGATTTCATGGCGCGCCAGTGTCACGCTGGTGAACCATTCCTGGCGCTGCAAGCGCTCCACATACCCGATCATCTCGTCGCTGCTCGCGGTTTCGGCGGTGATGCGCAGCGTGCGCTTGCGCGACTCCGGTTCAAGCGCCAGCAAGGCGACCGCCGGCGGGGTTGCGGCCTGCACCGCGTCGCGCAGCGCGCGCCACGGCAGGTTGAGCTGGAGGATCGCGGCGTTGACGGCGCTCGCCTGCGCTTCCGGCACCGCTGGTTCGCGCAGCACGACCGGCGCCGCCGCCGGGGCGTTGGCGCGCGCCTCCAGCGCCGCCACCTGGGCCTGGTATGCCTGCTGCTGTTGCAGGTAGCGCCAGCCGGCCGTGGCGGCCAGCGTGCACAGGACCATGCCGGCGGCCGCCGGGCCCCACGCTGCCCGAGGCGTGCGGAACAAGGTGCGGCGCAGCCCCGCCGGCGCGAAGTCGATGCGCACCCGTTTCATGCCGCGCTCCCGGTGCGCGCCAGCAGCGCCAGGTCGGACCAGCCGCCGGGCTGCGCCGGGTCGAGCAGGCTGCAGGCAAACCCGGGCTGGGCCGGATGGCTGGCCCAGCCGGCCGGCGCCGGCCCGCACACCTGCACCCGGTCGGGCCGCTCGAGGCCAAGGCGCAGGGCTTCGCGCGCGACCAGGCTGTCGAGCCATTCGCGCCCGGCGCCGGCGGGCACGGCGGCCGCGCGCACGGCAGCGAGCGTGGCGCCCTGGTACGCCGCCAGCGTCAGCACGCCGGCGTGCAGCACGCCGAACCAGGCGCCTGGCTTGCGCAGCTTGCGCCACTGGTTCATGGCGGCCACGAACTGCGGCACCACCTCGACCAGGTGGAAGCGGTGCTCGTGCGCGGCCTGGCCGAGCTGTTCGAGCAGTTCGAGCGGCGCGGCGGCCGCCAGGAACGGGCCGGCCGCGTCCCAGTCGGCCGCGATCTTCCAGTGCGCGGCGGGCGCGCCGAACAGCGACTGGAAGCGCAGCGCCGCCGCCGCCTCGAGGTCGGCCATACGGCTGGCGGCTGCCGGCGGCGTCACCTGCCACATGCGTACCAGCTCGTCCGAGAGCACCACCGTGACCGGCCAGCCGGCCGCCGGCGCGTCCCGGAACAGCTGGCGCAGCGCCTGGCCGGCGCCGCCATGTGCGCCGCACTCGCCGGCCACCTCGAGCCCGCGCCGCCACCAGCCGGTCCGCACCAGCGCCACTCCGTTGGGAGCCAGGCCGATGCGCAGCGCCTGCCCGGGTCCCCTACGCATGCAAGGTCACCCGCTTGATCTCTTCGAGCGTGGTCGCGCCGCGCCGCACCAGGTCGAGCGCGGCCAGGCGCAGGCTGCGGGTGCCGTTGGCCTGGGCCGCGGCCTTGATGCGGCGGATCGGCTGCTTTTCGACGATCAGCTCGCGGATCTCGTCGTTCAGGGTCAGGATTTCGGCGATCGAGCGGCGGCCCTTGTAGCCGGTGCCGCGGCAGTCGCCGCAGCCTTTGCCGCGCATGAAGACGTAGCCCTCGACGTCGGCGCGTTCCATGTGCACCGCCGCCAGTTCGGCGTCGAGCGGGTCGTAGCGGACCGCGCAGTGCGGGCAGTTCATGCGCACCAGGCGCTGGGCCCAGATGCCGTTGAGCGCCGACACGAACGCGTACGGGTCGATGCCCATGTGGGTGAAGCGGCCGAACACGTCGAACACGTTGTTGGCGTGGACCGTGGTCAGCACCAGGTGGCCGGTCAGGGCCGACTGCACCGCGATTTCGGCGGTCTCGCGGTCGCGGATTTCGCCGACCATGATCTTGTCCGGGTCGTGGCGCAGGATCGAGCGCAGGCCCTTGGCAAACGTCAGGCCCTTCTTCTCGTTGACCGGGATCTGCAGGATGCCCGGCAGCTGGTACTCGACCGGGTCTTCGATGGTGATGATCTTTTCGCGGCCGTTGTGGATCTCGGTGAGCGCCGCGTACAGCGTGGTGGTCTTGCCGGAGCCGGTCGGCCCGGTCACCAGCAGCATGCCGTAGGCTTCCTCGGCCAGCATGCGCAGGGTCGCGAGCGACGGCGCGTCGAAGCCGAGCGCTTCGAGCGTCAGCGAGCCGTAGGCTTCGACCATCGCGCGCTTGTCGAGGATACGGATCACGGCATCCTCGCCGTGAATGCTGGGCATGATCGAGACCCGCAGGTCGATCTCGCGCCCGCCCGACTCGACCCGGAAGCTGCCGTCCTGCGGGATGCGGCGTTCGGCGATGTCGAGTTCGGCCAGTACCTTCAGGCGCGAGACGATGTGTTCGGCCAGTTCGACCCCGCCCACCGAGGCGGCGTGGTCGAGCACCCCGTCGACCCGGTACTTGACCGACAGGCCGGTGGGCGTGCTTTCGAGGTGGATGTCGGAGGCGCCGGCCTTGAGCGCGTCGTACAGCGTGGAGTTGACCAGTTTGACCGCGGGGCTGGCCGCTTCGGACACCGACGCGAACGACAGCACCGGGGCGATCCTGCCGTCGCGCCGGGCGTCGCCGACGCCGCCGACCAGGCTGTCGACGGCGCGCGCCGATTCCTCCTGCTTGGATAAATAGGCCTGGATGTCGGCTTGCAGCGCGAGGCAGGTGTGCAGCGGCGCACCCGGGGTGGCACGGGCGTGGGCGCCGAGCCAGGTCTGCAGGTCGAGGTCGAACGGGTCGGCGATGACGCCGGTGAGCTGGCCGCCGGCATCGCGCAGCAGCGCGCAGTGGCGCGACATCGCCTGCGCCAGCGGCAGCAGGTCGAAGGCCGGCGCCTGGCCCAGCATCTCGGCGGTCTCCATCACCGCCAGGCCAAACGGTTCGGCCAGCGCGCGCACGATCTGGCGCGGCTCGAGGCCGCTCATCGCTTCCAGTTCGGCCACCAGCGAACGCTGCGACTGGCGGCTCTGGGCGCGCGCGCGCGCCAGCAGCGCCGGATCGAGCGCGGCCACCGGGGCGTTCACGACATGTCTCCGGCGAGGTCGAAAATCGGCATGTACAGCAGCACGACGATGGCGCCGACCACCAGGCCGATGGCGGCCATCAGCAGCGGCTCGAAGGTGCGCGTGAAGCGGTCGATCCAGCGGCTGATCTCGCCGTCGTAGAACGCCGCCGACTGGGTCAGCATCGGGCCCATTTCGCCGGTGCGTTCGCCCACCCGCAGCATGCGCAGCGAAATCGGGGTGGTCAGGCCGTTGGCCTCGAATGCGTCCGACAGCGGCTGGCCCGCTTCGACCATGGCGCGCGCGGCGCCGAGCGCGGCGCGCAGGCTGGGCGACACCATCGACTGCACGGTGTCGATCGCGTTGACGATGGTGATGCCGCCTTCGCTGAGCATGCCGAGCGTCAGGTACAGGCGCGACAGCTCGAAGATGCGCACCCGTTCGCCGACGCCGGGCACGCGCGCGAGCAGGCGCGCCAGGCCACCGTGGCGCAGCACGCGGCGCACGCCGGCGCCGGCCAGCGCGGCCGACGCCAGCAAGCCGGCGCCGAGCGCGCCGCCGTGGCGCGCGGCGAACTGGCCCCAGTCGAGCATCAGCTGCGACATCCACGGCAGGTTGCGCCCAGCGCCCTGGTAGACCTCGGCAAAGCGCGGCACCACGTAACAGACGAGGAACAGGCTCACGCCGGCGCCGACCAGCAGCAGGATCACCGGGTAGATGGCGGCGCTGACGACTTTAGCGCGCACCAGGTCGATGCGCTGCTGGTAGTCGATGAACCGGGCCAGCGCGCGCGGC
>JBJMVW010000014.1:0-4811 GCA_045810465.1 Massilia sp.
GCTGGCCGCCGAACTGGGCTTTACCACCCAGCGGCTGCTGCGTCACCAGCGAGTACGGACCGGTCGAACGCGCGTGCATCTTGTCGTCGACCAGGTGGTGCAGCTTCAGCATGTGCATGTAGCCCACAGTGACCTTGCGCTCGAAGGCTTCGCCGGTGCGGCCGTCGTACATCGTGACCTGGTTCTTGGACGGGGTCATGCCCAGCTGCTTGGCGATCGGTTCCGGATACGCCAGGTCCAGCATGCGCAGGATCTCTTCCTCGTGCGCACCGTCGAACACCGGAGTGGCGAACGGCACGCCGTTCTTCAGGTTGCTCGCGAGCGTCAGGATTTCCTCATCGCTGAAGTTGTCCAGGTCTTCCTTCTTGCCGGTCTCGTTGTAGATCTTGCCGAGGAAGCCACGCAGTTCCTGCGCTTTCGCTTGCGCCTTCAGCATGTCGCCAATGCGCAGGCCCAGGCCCTTGGCCGCCCAACCGAGGTGGGTTTCCAGGATCTGGCCGACGTTCATACGCGACGGCACGCCCAGCGGGTTCAGCACGACGTCGGCCGGGGTGCCGTCCGCCATGAACGGCATGTCTTCCACCGGCACGATGCGCGACACCACACCCTTGTTACCGTGGCGGCCTGCCATCTTGTCGCCCGACTGCAGGCGGCGCTTGACGGCCAGGTAGACCTTGACCATCTTTTGCACGCCAGGCTGCAGCTCGTCGCCCTGGGTCAGCTTCTTGCGCTTCTCTTCGAACGCGAGGTCGAACTGGTGGCGCTTCTCGTTGATCGACTCCTTGATCGCCTCCAGTGCGTTGGCGGTCTCGTCGTCGGCCGGACGGATGTCGAACCAGTGGAAGCGGTCGAGGTCAGCCAGGTATTCCTGGGTGATCGCCGCGCCCTTGGCCAGCTTCTTCGGACCGCCGTTGACCACTTTGCCGATCAGCATCCGCTCGAGACGCTGGAAGGCGTCGCCTTCCACGATACGCATCTGGTCGTTCAGGTCCAGGCGGAAGCGCTTGAGCTCGTCGTCGATGATCTGCTGGGCGCGCTTGTCGCGCTGGATGCCTTCGCGGGTGAACACTTGCACGTCGATCACGGTACCAACCATGCCCGACGGCACGCGCAGCGAGGTGTCCTTCACGTCCGAGGCTTTCTCGCCGAAGATCGCGCGCAGCAGCTTCTCTTCCGGGGTCAGCTGGGTTTCGCCCTTCGGCGTCACCTTACCGACCAGCACGTCGCCGGCTTGCACTTCGGCGCCGATGTACACGATGCCCGATTCGTCCAGGCGCGCCAGCTGGTTTTCAGCCAGGTTCGAGATGTCGCGCGTGATCTCTTCCGCACCCAGCTTGGTGTCGCGTGCGACCACCGACAGCTCTTCGATGTGGATCGAGGTGTAGCGGTCGTCCTTGACCACGTTTTCCGAGATCAGGATCGAGTCCTCGAAGTTCAGGCCGTTCCACGGCATGAACGCCACCAGCATGTTCTGGCCCAGTGCCAGTTCGCCCAGGTCGGTCGATGCGCCGTCGGCGATCACGTCACCGCGGGCAACACGGTCGCCCACCTGCACGATCGGACGCTGGTTGATGTTGGTGTTCTGGTTCGAACGGGTGTACTTGATCAGGTTGTAGATGTCCACGCCGACTTCGCCGGCTTGCGCCTCGTCGTCGTTGACGCGGATCACCACACGGCCGGCGTCGATGTAGTCGACCACACCGCCGCGCAGCGCCTGCACGGTGGTGCCCGAGTCGACCGCAACGGTACGCTCGATGCCAGTACCGACAAACGCTTTCTCCGGACGCAGGCAAGGCACGGCCTGGCGCTGCATGTTGGCGCCCATCAGTGCACGGTTCGCGTCGTCGTGCTCGAGGAACGGGATCAGCGAAGCTGCCACCGACACGATCTGGCCCGGCGCCACGTCCATGTACTGGATGCGCTCGGGCGAGACCAGGATGGTTTCACCGGCTTCACGGGCCGACACCAGTTCGTCGACCAGCGTGCCTGCCTCATCGATCTTGGCGTTCGCCTGGGCGATGATGTAGCGGCCTTCCTCGATCGCCGACAGGTAATCGATCTTGTCGGTGACCTTGCTGCCCTCGACCTTGCGGTACGGGGTTTCCAGGAAGCCGTACTCGTTCAGGCGCGCAAACAGCGCCAGCGAGTTGATCAGGCCAATGTTCGGGCCTTCCGGCGTTTCGATCGGGCACACGCGGCCGTAGTGGGTCGGGTGCACGTCGCGCACCTCGAAGCCGGCACGTTCGCGGGTCAGGCCGCCCGGGCCCAGGGCCGAGACGCGGCGCTTGTGGGTGATTTCCGACAGCGGGTTGGTCTGGTCCATGAACTGCGACAGCTGCGACGAACCGAAGAATTCGCGGATCGCGGCCGAGATCGGCTTGCTGTTGATCAGGTCGTGCGGCATCAGGTTGTCCGCTTCGGCCTGGCCGAGGCGTTCCTTGACCGCGCGCTCGACGCGCACCAGGCCGGCGCGGAACTGGTTTTCCGCCAGTTCGCCGACGCAGCGCACGCGGCGGTTGCCGAGGTGGTCGATGTCGTCCACTTCGCCGCGGCCATTGCGCAGTTCGACCAGGATCTTGATCACGGCCAGGATGTCTTCGTTCGACAGCGTCATCGGGCCGACCAGCTCGTCGCGACCGATGCGGCGGTTGAACTTCATGCGGCCGACGGCCGACAGGTCGTAACGCTCAGGGCTGTAGAACAGGCCGTTGAACAGCGCTTCCACCGACTCTTCGGTCGGCGGTTCGCCAGGACGCATCATGCGGTAGATCGCCACGCGCGCAGCCATCTGGTCGGCGGTGTCGTCGGTGCGCAGGGTCTGCGAGATGTAGGCGCCCTGGTCCAGGTCGTTGGTGTACAGCGTCTGGATGTCGGCCACGTTGGCGTCGCGCAGCTTGCCCAGCACTTCGTCGGTCAGCTCGTCGTTGGCGCTGGCGAGGATCTCGCCGGTCTCCGGGTCCACGATGTTGCGGGCCAGCACACGGCCGAGCAGGTAGTCTTCCGGCACCGAGATGTGCTTGATGCCAGCCGCTTCGATGTCGCGCACGTGCTTGGCGTTGATGCGCTTGTCCTTGGTCACGAGGGTCTTGCCCGACTTCGGATCGACGATGTCGAAGCGCGCGACTTCGCCGCGCAGCCGCTCAGGCACGAATTCGAGTTCCGCGCCTTCGCCGCGCAGAATGAAGTTGTCGAACACGAAGAAGTTCGCCAGAATCTGCTCCGGCGTCATGCCGATCGCTTTCAGCAAAATCGTGACCGGCATCTTGCGGCGGCGGTCGACGCGGAAGAACAGGATGTCTTTCGGGTCGAACTCGAAGTCCAGCCACGAGCCGCGGTACGGAATGATGCGTGCCGAGAACAGCAGCTTGCCCGACGAGTGCGTCTTGCCGCGGTCGTGCTCGAAGAACACGCCCGGCGAACGGTGCAGCTGCGAAACGATCACGCGCTCGGTGCCGTTGATAACGAACGAACCGTTGGTCGTCATGAGCGGCAGTTCGCCCATATACACTTCCTGTTCCTTCATTTCCTTGACGACCGGCTTGGTCGGCGATTCCTTGTCCAGGATCACCAGGCGCACCTTGGCGCGCAGCGGCGAGGCAAAGGTCAGGCCGCGCTGCTGGCATTCCTTCACGTCGAACGCCGGGTCCCCGAGCACGTACGACAGGAACTCGAGGCGTGCGAAGCCATTGTGCGACACGATCGGGAAAATCGAGCTGAAAGCCGATTGCAGGCCTTCGTTCTTGCGCACGGTCGGAGCGGCATCCGCTTGCAGGAAGTTCTCGTAGGATTCAAGCTGGGTAGCCAGAAGATATGGAACGTTGTGAACGTTGGCGCGCTTCGCGAATGACTTGCGAATGCGTTTCTTCTCAGTAAATGAGTAGTGCATGGACACTCCGTGAGTGACAGAAAGGATGAGAATTCAGGAATTGCCAGTGGTGTCACCACCACATACAAGGCCTCAATTCTCGAACTTCGCCGTCAGGTGAAAAGGACAACCGTATTGCTGTGCTACGATACTGCCGGTGCTGCTGCCATCGCTGCGCTGCTGCGTTTGCCGCAGGGACGACAAAAGAGCCAAAGCCGCATACCCCACCTTTCGGCGGGGGTTTGCAAGCTTTGACTCCGGCGCAGGGCGCCTGAATGGCGCCCGTTGCTGATTGTATTACTTGAGCTCGGCTTTCGCGCCAGCTTCTTCCAGCTTCTTCTTGGCGGCTTCAGCGTCAGCTTTCGGCAGGGCTTCCTTGACGGTCTTCGGTGCGCCGTCGACCACGTCTTTGGCTTCCTT
Source organism: Massilia sp. (assembly GCA_045810465.1). Lineage (GTDB taxonomy): Bacteria > Pseudomonadota > Gammaproteobacteria > Burkholderiales > Burkholderiaceae_D > Telluria. The sequence goes on from JBJMVW010000014.1 coordinate 4,286, forward strand.
CAGGCCCAGGCCGGTGATTTCGCGGACTGCCTTGATGACGCCGACTTTGTTCGCGCCGACTTCGGTCAGGACAACGTTGAACTCGGTCTGCTCTTCAGCTGCCGCTGCGCCGCCAGCTGCGCCGCCAGCTGTCGGTGCTGCCATCGCAGCTGCCGACACGCCGAACTTCTCTTCGAACGCCTTGACCAGGTCGTTCAGGTCCATGACGGACATTTCGCTGACTGCGTTCAGGATATCGTCTTTGCTAATTGCCATTTGAAACTCCAGTTTTTTGTAGTGTTGGGGACAGAGCGGGCGACGGTTACTACCGCCGACTTAACTCTTTCCCGCAATGGTATGAGATTAGTTCTGCTTGATAAAAAAGGGGCCGGGCTATTAAGCCGCTGCCGTTTCCGCGGCCGGAGCCTCGGAACCTTCGCCTTTTTTCGCTGCCAGGGCAGCCAGACCACGTGCAAAGCCCGAAACCGGCGCCAGCATCACACCCAACAGCTGGGAGATGAGGACTTCGCGGCTTGGGATGCTTGCC
>JBJMVW010000015.1:0-2287 GCA_045810465.1 Massilia sp.
GGACGATCTCTGGGAGCACGTCGTCGAGCCCGTGCTGCCGAAGGAGCTCTACGACGCGGCCAAGCTGCGCAAGAACTTCCTCGTGAATCCGACCGGCCGCTTCGTGATCGGCGGCCCCGTCGGCGACGCGGGGCTCACCGGCCGCAAGATCATCGTCGACACCTACGGCGGCTTCGCCCGCCACGGCGGCGGCGCGTTCTCCGGCAAGGACCCGTCCAAGGTCGACCGCTCGGCCGCCTACGCCGCGCGCTACGTGGCCAAGAACGTGGTCGCCGCCGGCCTGGCGCGCCAGTGCCAGGTGCAGGTGAGCTACGCGATCGGCGTCGCCAAGCCGATCAACATCACGGTGTACACCGAAGGCACCGGCGTCATCCCGGACGACAAGATCGCCCAGCTGGTGATGGAGCACTTCGACCTGCGCCCGAAAGGTATCGTCCAGATGCTCGATTTGCTGCGCCCGATCTACACCAAGTCGGCCGCCTACGGCCACTTCGGCCGCGAAGAGCCGGAGTTCAGCTGGGAGCGCACCGACAAGGCCGCACTGCTGCGCGCTGAAGCCGGGCTGGCTTAATTAAGCGTTAGCCCGAAACAACGTCATTCCCGCGCAGGCGGGAATCCTCCAACGTCATTCCCGCGCAGGCGGGAATCCCAGTTGGTGTGCACGACGAGCGCAAGTGGCTGCGCTGACAAACTGGGGTCCCCGCCTGCGCGGGGACGACGTCGCACCGCTGCGCGGGAACGACGTGTTTTGCCGGTTTGGCCGCACCCGCCATCCGTGATAAACTCTCGCATTCCGAGGAGCGTTGCGACGAAAAGACTCCTTTTCGCCAGGCTCGGATATCCAGCAACTGCGCTCACGTTACTTTTTTCTAATTGAAAGGAGGGCGTGATGAGCGCCGTACTGAAACAAGACTCCCAAGACTTCCACGTCGCCGACATCTCCCTGGCCAGCTGGGGCGAGAAGGAAATCCGCATCGCCGAAACCGAAATGCCGGGCCTGATGGCGATCCGCGAGGAATACGCCGCCAGCCAGCCGCTGAAAGGCGCGCGCATTGCCGGTTCGCTGCACATGACGATCCAGACCGCGGTGCTGATCCGCACGCTGGAAGCGCTCGGCGCCAAAGTGCGCTGGGCTTCGTGCAACATCTACTCGACCCAGGACCACGCGGCCGCCGCCATTGCATCAAGCGGCACGCCAGTGTTCGCGGTCAAGGGCGAGACCCTGGACGAATACTGGGAATACACCCACCGCATCTTCGAATGGCCGGGTTCAACCTCCGGTTCCCCGGAGTTCGCCAACATGATCCTCGACGACGGCGGCGACGCCACGCTGCTGCTGCACCTGGGCGCGCGCGCCGAGCAGGACATCTCGGTGCTGGACAAGCCGGGCTCGGAAGAAGAGATCTGCCTGTTCAACGCGATCAAGGGCCGCCTCGCGCGCGACCCGCAGTGGTACTCGAAGCGCCTGCCGCAGATCATGGGCGTGACCGAAGAAACCACCACCGGCGTGCACCGCCTGTACCAGATGCACCAGGAAGGCAAGCTGGCCTTCCCGGCGATCAACGTCAACGACTCGGTCACCAAGTCCAAGTTCGACAACCTGTACGGCTGCCGCGAATCGCTGGTCGACGGCATCAAGCGCGCCACCGACGTCATGATCGCCGGTAAGGTCGCGGTCATCGCCGGCTACGGCGACGTCGGCAAGGGCTCGGCGCAAGCGATGCGCGCGCTGTCGGCCCAGGTGTGGGTTACCGAGATCGACCCGATCTGCGCCCTGCAGGCCGCGATGGAAGGCTTCCGCGTGGTGACCATGGACTACGCGTGCGAGCACGGCGACATCTTCGTCACCTGCACCGGCAACTATCACATCCTGACCGAACAGCACATGCTGCGCATGAAGGACCAGGCGATCGTCTGCAACATCGGCCACTTCGACAACGAAATCGACGTCGCCGCGCTCAAGAAGTACGAGTGGGAAAACATCAAGCCGCAGGTCGACCATGTGATCTTCCCGGACGGCCACCGCATCATCCTGCTGGCCGAAGGCCGCCTGGTCAACCTCGGCTGCGCCACCGGCCACCCGTCGTATGTGATGAGTTCGTCGTTCGCGAACCAGACCATCGCCCAGATCGAGCTGTTCACCAACCAGGCAGCCTATCCAGTCGGCGTGTACACGCTGCCGAAGTAGCTCGACGAGAAGGTCGCGCGCCTCCAGCTCAAGAAGCTGAACGCGCAACTGACCGAACTGACCGAAGAGCAGGCCGCGTATATTTCGGTGAGCAAGGAA
>JBJMVW010000016.1:0-2387 GCA_045810465.1 Massilia sp.
TGCTGACCTCGCTGAACGACGTCCTGATTCCGCACCTCAAGGCGGTCTATCAACTGAGCTATGTGCAGGCGATGCTGGTCCAGTCCTGCTTCTTTGGCGCCTACTTCATCGTGTCGCTGCCGGCCGGGCTATTGATCCGCAAAACCGGCTACCAGAACGGGGCCGTGACCGGCCTCGCGATTGCGGCGGCCGGCTGCACCCTGTTCTATCCGGCGGCAAGCGCGGGCTACGCCTTGTTCCTGCTGGCGTTTTTCGTCCTCGCCGGCGGCATCACGATCCTGCAGGTCGCCGCCAACCCGTACGTGACGGTGCTGGGCGACCCGCGCACCGCCTCGAGCCGGCTGAGCCTGACCCAGGCCTTCAACTCGCTTGGCACGACGGTCGCGCCGACCCTGGGCGGGATGCTGATCCTGGCCGGCGGCGTGCTCAGCCCCGGCGCGGCAGGCAGCGGCGCCGAAGCTTCCAGCGTGCAGGGGCCGTACCTGGTGCTGGCCGCCGCGCTCTTGGTGCTGGCGATCCTGTTCGCGCTGGCGCGCCTGCCCAGGATCGGGGCCGGCGACGCGCAGCAGGCCGCCGGGTGGCGCGCGCTGCTGGCACACCGCCACCTGGTGCTCGGTGCGCTCGCCATTTTCCTGTACGTCGGCGCCGAAGTGAGCATTGGCAGTTTCCTGGTCAACTTCCTCGGCGAACCGCAGGTGGCGGGACTGAAGCCGGCCGATGCCGCCTATTTTGTCAGCTATTACTGGGGCGGCGCGATGATCGGGCGTTTCGTCGGCTTTGCGGCGATGCATTACGTCAGGCCGGGCAAGGCGCTTGCCTTCAATGCGGCCGCTGCCATCGTCCTGATTCTCGTGGCCATTTTCAGCAGCGGCACGCTGGCCGTCGGGGCGATCCTGGCGGTCGGGTTATTCAACTCGATCATGTTCCCGACCATCTTCAGCATCGCGCTCAACCGGCTTGGCCGGCTGACCGGGCCCGGTTCGGGCCTGCTGTGCATGGCGATCGCCGGCGGCGCCGTGGTGCCGCTGCTGCAGGGCCTGGTGGGCGACGCCGGCGGCTTGCAATGGTCGTTCCTGGTGCCGGCGGCTTGCTACACCTTCATCCTGTTCTATGGCTGGAAGTACGCCGGCATCTTCGAGCGCGACTAGCCTGTTCAAACTTACAGCTAGGCCACCAGTGCCGCATCCAGCGCCGCGGCCCGTTGCACCGCCGGGCGCGCATTGACGCGCCCAATGTATGCGGTGATCTCGGGCAGTTCCGGCACCAGCTTGAAGGCGGTAGTCCAGGCCAGCGCGCTGCCCCACAACACGTCGGCCGCGCTGAAACCTTCACCCAGCAGGTAAGGGCCGCCGCGCAACTGCCGCGTAAGGGTTGCCAGCATGGTGTCGTAGTCGCCGTACGGGCACATCGACGCCGGCGCCGGTTCGCGCTGCATCGCCTTGTCGATTACCGCCGGTTCAAACGAGGAACCGTAGAACGCCATCCAGCGCAGGTAAGGCCCGCGCAGCGGATCGTCGAGCGCGGGCGCCAGCCCGGCGCCGGCATACAGGTCGGCCAGGTAGATGAAAATGGCCGGCTGCTCGGTGACCAGCGCGTCGCCATGCCTGATCGCGGGGACCTTGCCCATCGGGTTGATGGCAAGGTAGGCCGGATCGCGCTGTTCGTTCTTCTTCAGGTTCAGGATGTGCAGGTCGTAGCTGGCGCCGAGCTCCTCGAGCAGGGCGCGTACTCCTGCCGAGCGCGAGTTGGGCGAGTGGAACAGGGTGACATGGCGGTGCATCTGGATCTCCTTCGTTGGACAAGGACGGCAAGCGTAGGCCAGCCGCGCAGCGCCGTATTGGAAAAATGCGCAGTCCGGTGACGGATCGGCGAATGCTAATATCCGTTCAAAATTCGAAGGGGAGACAAATGAGCAGCTTGCCGACCGTAGCCCAGCGCCCGAAAGGCGTGGTCGATCCCGCCACCGCAGCGAGGATGTTCAGGCTGGAGCGCTACCTTCCCCCACCCGAGCTGGCGCCGTTCCTCGACCATTACTGGGTTGTCCAATGGGACCTGCGCGGGCGGGCGCCGCACATGCAGCGCACGCTGCCCTATCCGTGCGTGAACGTGGCGTTCGAGGCTGGCAGGAGCGGCGTGTTCGGCGTGCCGACCGGGGCCTTCGATTACGAGGTGAAGGAGGCCGGCAAGGTGCTCGGCCTGCGCTTTCGGGCCGGCGCGTTCCGTGCCTTCCTCGGCCGTGCCGCGCATTCCATCACCGACCAGGTGCTTCCGTTGTCGGCCGTGTTCGATTGGGATGATGCCAGCGCGGAGCGCGCGGTGCTCGACGGTGAGGACGACGCGGCGATGATCGCCGCAGCCAACGCGCTGGTGTGCCGGCGCCTGCCAAA
>JBJMVW010000017.1:0-75620 GCA_045810465.1 Massilia sp.
ACAACGAGGATGTACGGCAGTTTTTGGACGGAATGCTCTCGTATTTTATAGGTAATTTTCTCGTTCCGCAAATCAGCGTGAACACGGAATCCGGCCTTCCTCAAGGTTGCTTCAACTTGTTTGACGTAGTCCGCTTGCGCGTCGGAGATGTTGAGCACTGCGACCTGCACCGGAGCCAGCCACAGCGGCAGCGCACCGGCGTAGTTCTCGATCAGGATGCCGATGAAGCGCTCCATCGAGCCGACGATCGCGCGGTGCAGCATGACGGGCACCTTGCGGGTGTTGTCTTCCGCAACATATTCGGCGCCGAGGCGGCCCGGCATCGAGAAGTCGACCTGCATCGTGCCGACCTGCCACGGACGGCCGAGGCTGTCCTTCAGGTGGTACTCGATCTTCGGGCCGTAGAACGCGCCCTCGCCCGGCAGCTCGGTCCAGCTCACGCCGCAGGCGCGCAGCGCCGAACGCAGCGCCTCTTCGGCCTCATCCCACACTTCGTCGCTGCCGATGCGCGAATCCGGACGCAGCGCCAGCTTGACGTCGATGTTCTCGAAGCCGAAGTCCGCATACACATCCATCGCCTGCGCGTGGAAGGCCGTCACTTCGGCCTCGATCTGGTCTTCCGTGCAGAAGATGTGGCCGTCGTCCTGGGTGAAGCCGCGCACGCGCATGATGCCGTGCAGCGCGCCCGACGATTCGTTGCGGTGGCACTGGCCGAATTCGCCATAGCGCAGCGGCAGGTCGCGGTAGCTGCGCAGGCCGGCGTTATAGATCTGCACGTGGCCCGGGCAGTTCATCGGCTTGAGCGCGTACGAACGGTTCTCCGACTCGGTCGTGAACATGTTCTCGCGGTAGTTGTCCCAGTGACCAGTCTTTTGCCACAGGGTCACATCGAGGATCTGCGGCGCCTTCACTTCGTTGTAGCCGTTGAGCTGGTACTTGTTGCGCATGTACTGCTCGACCTGTTGCCAGATGGTCCAGCCTTTCGGATGCCAGAAGATCAGCCCCGGCGCTTCTTCCTGGAAGTGGAACAGGTCGAGCAGCTTGCCCAGCTTGCGGTGGTCGCGCTTTTCGGCCTCTTCGAGCACGTGCAGATACTGTTCCTGGTCTTCTTTTTTGGCCCAGGCGGTGCCGTAGACCCGCTGCAGCATCTCGTTCTTCGAGTCGCCGCGCCAGTAGGCGCCGGCCAGCTTCATCAGCTTGAACACCTTCAGCTTGCCGGTCGACGGCACGTGCGGGCCGCGGCACAGGTCGGTGAACTTGCCCTCCGAGTACAGCGACACGTCCTCGTTGGCCGGGATCGAGGCGATGATCTCGGCCTTGTAGTCCTCGCCGATCGACTTGAAGTAGGCCACGGCCTCGTCGCGCGGCAGCACCTTGCGGGTGACCGGCTCGTCCTTTTTGGCCAGTTCGGCCATCTTCTTTTCGATCGCCTGCAGGTCGTCGGGGGTGAATGGGCGCTTGTACGAGAAGTCGTAGTAGAAACCGTTCTCGATGACCGGGCCGATCGTGACCTGCGCCTCGGGGAACAGTTCCTTGACGGCGTAGGCCAGCAGGTGGGCGGTCGAGTGGCGGATCACGTCCAGGCCTTCGGCGTCCTTGTCGGTGATGATGGCCAGGTCGGCGTCCTGTTCGATCAGGAACGAGGTGTCGACCACCTTGCCGTTGACCTTGCCTGCGAGCGCAGCCTTGGCCAGGCCGGTGCCGATGTTCGCCGCCACCTGGGCCACCGTGACCGGGCCGTCGAACTGACGATCGGAACCATCGGGAAGTCGCACTTTAAGCATACTGATCTCCATTCGGCGCGCCGCGCCTGCTAATAGACTGAAAAACGAAAGGCTGAAAAATTCTGGACGAAAAAAAACGCGCACCAGGCGCGTTTTCTTCAGTGTGTTGAGCAAAAGAACACCATACCGCGTCTAGCGATTCCCCCACAACGTCGTTGTAGTTCGCGGTGTCATAACCGTGGGTGCCTTTCTCGCTCTTACTAATGTGTTCTGGTGGGCGGTGCAGAATTCGAATCTGCGACCCCTTGGATGTCGACCAAGTATTCTAACCAGCTGAACTAACCGCCCGATGACCAGCATTATAAGGAACCGACCGGGGATGCGCAAGGGTTGATTCGGAAATGTTTCCAAGGGGATGGCTGCGAGCGGTACGCTGGCCGGCAGGTGGCCTGCGGGCGTTACGCATGGGCACGGGGTGCCCACCCTGCTACCTTCGACCGTTGCAGCGTTTTCAATTACACTTCCGGCTTTCGATGACAGAACGACCAATGCAAACACAACAAGCGGCGCCCTCCTCGGCCCACCTGCACGCCCATCTCGCCGGCGACGCCCTCCACGCCCACTCGATCGAGGCGCGCAGCCAGGGCGCGCTCGGGCTGGCGTTGGGGCTGACGCTGCTGTTCGCGGTGATCGAGGTCGTCACCGGCTTCGCCGCCAATTCGCTGGCGCTCATTTCCGACGCCGGCCACATGGTGACCGACGCCGCCGCGCTCGGCCTCGCCCTGCTCGCGCAGGCGATCGCCAAGCGCCCGCCGTCGGCGCGCCATTCGTTCGGCTTCGTGCGCGCCGAGGCGCTCGCGGCCTTCGTCAACAGCCTGGCGATGCTGCTTCTCGTCGGCTGGATCGTGTTCGAAGCGGCGCACCGGCTGGCCGATCCGGTACCGGTGCAGGGTGGCGTGGTGCTGGTCGTGGCCGCGATCGGCGCGGCGATCAACCTGCTGGTGGCCTGGGCGCTGTCGCGCGGCAGCCAGAGCATCAATACCCGCGCCGCGCTGGTCAATGTGCTGGGGGACCTGCTCGGCTCGGTCGCGGCGATCGCGGCCGGCGCCATCATCTATTTCACCGGCTGGGTGCGGATCGACCCGCTGCTGTCGATCTTTGTCTCGCTGCTGATCCTCAAGTCGACGGTCGGCATCCTGCGCGAGTCCTACCATTTCCTGATGGAGGGCGTGCCGCACCAGATCGACTACCTGCAAGTCGGCGCCGACCTGGCCGCGGTGCCGGGCGTGCAGTCGGTGCATGACCTGCACGTGTGGGACATGTCGCCTGGGCATCCGGCGCTGATCGGGCACCTCGAGATCAACGACCTGGCCGAGTGGCCGGACGTGCTGCGCGCGGTCAGGGCCATGCTGCTCGAAAAGCATCACATCGATCACGTGACACTGCAGCCGGAAGTGCACGGCCATGCCCACCTGTAAGCGCCGTCCGACCCCGCGCTGGCGCGCCGGCCGATAGGCGCCACCGCCGGGCTTCCCGATAATCGCTCCATGCCATCGACTGCCCCAACCCAGCAGGTCTACGACACCCTCATCATTGGCGGCGGCCCTGGCGGCCTTGCGGCAGCCATTTACCTGCGCCGCTTCACGCGCAAGGTCGCGCTGGTCGACAAAGGCCGCAGCCGGCTGCGCCTGGTCCCGGTCTCGCACAACTACCCCGGCTTTCCGCTGGGCGTGCCGGGCCGCCAGCTGCTCGACAACCTGGAAAGCCAGCTTCGGCACTACGGCGGCAGCGTGATGCACGGCGAAATCGCCAGCCTGCGCATCGATGACGGCCACTTTGTCGGCGCATACCGGCCCGACGACGAGACAGCCGGGCCGGCCGAGGTCCGGGCGCTCACGGTGCTGCTGGCCTCGGGCGTGGCTGACGCCGGGCTGCCGATCGAGAACTGGCGCGAAGCGGTGGCCGCCGGCGCCGTGCGGCTGTGCCCGGTCTGCGACGGCTACGACGTGATCGACCGCAAGATCGCGGTCGTCACGTCCGAAACCAATCCGGTCGGCCACGCGCTGTTCATGCGCGCCTTCAGCGCCGACGTCACGCTGTTCGAGCGCGGCAAGGAGTCGATGCTGGACGACGACGACCGGCGCCAGCTCGAGGCGGCGCATGTGCGCTATGTGGCCTCGCCGCTGAAGGGCGTGACCATGAGCGCGCGCATGACGCCGGTCCTGCATACCGAGGATGGCGAGGAGTATCACGCCGACGTGTTCTATCCGATGCTGGGCGAGAACGCGCGCTCCGAACTGGCGGCCGCGCTGGGCGCCGAGACTGCCGAATGCGCCAAGCTGGTGGTGGACGACCACCAGCGCACCAGCGTGCCCGGCCTGTTCGCGATTGGCGACGTGGTGCGCGGGCTGAACCAGATCGCGGTGGCCACCGGGCAGGCGGCGATCGCGGCGACCACGATCCACAACGCGCTGCCGTGGGCGCTGCGGCCGGCGCCGCCAGGATAACCCGCCCGTCGTTCCCGCGCAGGCGGGAACCCCAGTTCCGTGCCTGGCCATGAACAGGTTTGCGGCCGAAGCGCCAAAACTGGGGTTCCCGCCTCCGCGGGAACGACGTGCCGGTTATTGGCCGCCTGAGGCCAGCGCGATGCGGCGGCGGATCAGCGCCAGCCCCTCGGTATCACCGGCCGCTTCCGCCCGCTTCGCCGACACCCCCAGCCACATCAGCAACGGCCTGCGCCATCCCTGGCGCGATGCCGTATCGCTGGCGGTCGCGATATCGGCCGGCGTGATGCGCCCGGCCTTGAACAGCGCGCCGGCCGCCACCAGCCGCGACAGCGGATCGGCCACGCCGGCAAGCGACCCGGTCCCCACCACCGCCCGGTGCTGTTCGGGCAGCAGCGCCGCATCGAGCCCCTGCCAGCGCCCGGCCAGGTAGGCGGCGTAGGCACGCTGCCCGGCCGTCGCGTCCTGCGCCAGCGCCGCGAACCCGGGGCACTCGTCGTATTCGAGGCTCGCGGCCCGCGTCGCGCAGCGCACCAGCTCGGCCTGCGCCACCAGGTCGGCCCGCCCGGTGCTGGCGGTCTCGTTGCGGGCGCGCGCGAATTCGGCGGCGGCAGCCAGGCTGTCGCCCTTCAGGTAGGCATCGGTAAAGCCATCGAGCGCGGAGCGCGCGCTCGGCTGCCACGACGGCGGTACCGGCTTGCTGGCGCAGGCGCCCAGGACGAGGACGGCAAGGCAGGCTAGCTTTTTCATGGCAGTTTGATCTCCGTATCGCGGGCGAATGGCCACTTGCGGTTGATTTCGTCGACCAGCCGGTTCACCTTGCGCAGGCTGGCGTCGACTTCGCCGCGCAGTGCGCCCAGGTCCTGCGTGGCGACGCGCGCGTTGGCGCCGACGGCCTGCGCTTCGGCCAGCACCGCATCGACTTTTTTCAGGCTGGCGCGGGCGTCCTGAAGCACCCCGTTCAACTGGACGATCGCCGCGTGGCTCTCGTCCATCACGCCGTTCTTGCCGAATACGCGCTGGTCGGCCTTGCCCAGGATGCCGTTCACACGATCGAGTGTCAGCAGCAGCTTGCGCGCCTCCTCGTCGCCACCCAGCGCGCCGCCCAACATCCCGTATTTGCCGTTCAGGCGCCCGGTCAATGCGTCGATGTTGGCCAGGCTCGAACCGATGTGCGAATCGCTGCGCGTCATCGCTTCGAGGTTCTCCAGAAGCTGGCGGGCGGTCCCGAGCAAGCGCGGGATTTCGGCGGTGGCGTCGCCGCGCAGCACCGTGCGGCGCGCGCCCGGCGGCAGCGGCGGATCGGACAGCACGCCGCTGAACGCTTTCAGCCGGGTCTCGCCGACCACGCTGCGCTCGATCGTGAATACGCTCGAGATGCGTAGCCATTTCGCGTCCTGGCGCGGCACGTCGACCAGGATCTGCACCTTGCCGTCGGTCGCCAGTTCGACCTGGCTCACGCGCCCGATGGGAAAGCCGGCAAACGACATGTCCATCCCGGGAATGACGCCCTCGGAATCATCGGCCACCAGCACCAGGCGCTGGGTCGACTCGAACACGCCGCGCGCGTACATCACGTACAGCACGAAGGCCGCGATCAGCAGGCCGATCAGCACCAGCAGGATCATGGCCTTGGCCTCGACATGCGCGGGTTCGTCGGGAGTCGGTTCGGTCATGGTGGTGCCTTTTCTTCAATCAGATGTATTTCAATGCCAGCGAGCCGGCCTCGATCAGGAGCAGCACGAACAGCAGGCGCAGCGCGCCCGGCTGCACGTTCGAGGCCAGCCGGCGCGGATTGCGCTGCAGGTCGACGATCGCGGCGGTCGGGATCACCGCCACCGCCAGCCCGAACAGCACGGTCTTGAGCACGAAGCCGAGCGTGACGGTGGGGTCGAACACCCGGCCGACGGTGCGGGTGTAATCGGCCAGGCCCCACGGCGACAGCCCGTACACGTTCAGGTAGGCCAGCAGCAGCACGATGGCGCTGCTGACCGTGGCCAGGCTCAGTACCGCGAACGCGTTGGCCACTACCTGCGGCACCAGGTCGCGCCGCAGCCGGCGCAGCGCATCCGGGCCAATGGGCGCCTCCGGCAAGCCGTCGCGCGCCAGCCCCACCGCCGCCGCCTCGAACGCCATGCTGGCGCGCAGCGCGGCAAACATCGCGGCCGACAGCGGGATCAGTTCGAGCACCAGCACCCGCACCACCATCTCGAGCGCGTAATGCGACAAGCCGTAGCTGCGCGCGGTGACCAGCACGATGCGGATGATGACGAGGCTGATCAGCGCCGACAGCACCGTGAACCAGGGCAGCACCTGCCAGGTGCTGGCGTAGATGTAGCGCGAGGTGGCCAGCCGGTTGCCCCGGCGGTAGGTCGATGGCGAAACGGCCATCACCAGCGCGATCGCACCAAGGTGGATCGTGGTCCACCAGCTGTGCAGGTAGCGCAGGAATCGGGCGCCCCACAGGCTGGGGCGGATCGTGACGGATGAACTGAGGCGCATGGGCATATGATACGGTTTTTGAACGGTAGTGTGAGCTCTTCGTAGGGTGGGCACCCCGCCCACGCCGTGACGGCGCGCCGGTGCCGCGTGCGCACGAGTGCGCACCCTGCCTACTGCCGTCGCGTGTCCTGCACGCCTTGCACCTCGCCGATCGCGCCCAGCGCCCGGTTCAGCTGCTCGGTCGAGCCGATCTCCGCGGTGAAGACCATGCGCGCCACGCCTTTCGAGGTCTGCGTGTTCACGCCGATCACGTTGATCTTCTCACGCATGAATACCTCGGAGATGTCGCGCAGCAGGCCCTGGCGGTCGAGCGCCATGATGAACAGGTCGACCGGATACACGGTGTCGCTGACGGCCGAGCCCCACTCGGTCTGGATCACGCGCTCCGGGCTCTTGGAGCGCATCTCGGCGAAGTTCTTGCAGCTCAGGCGATGGATCGACACGCCCTTGCCGCGCGTGACGAAGCCAATGATCGGATCGGGCGGCGCCGGCTTGCAGCACTTGGCCAGCGCCGTCATCAGTCCCTCGGTGCCGACCACCAGCACGCCCGACTTGGCGCCCTGCTCGACGCTCGATGCGCGGCTCTTGTTGAGCACCACCTCGTCGTCCGCCGGCGGGGCTTCGACGGTCTCGTGCAGCGCCGCCTCCACGTGGCGCAGGCTGAACTTCTCCTTGCCGACCTGGATGAACAGCTCTTCCACCTTGGGGAAGCCCAGCTTGTGCGCGAGCGCCTCGAGGTTGACCGCGGTCTTGCCCTCGCGCTGCAGCGATTTTTCGACAAGCGCCCGGCCCTGCGCCAGCGTCTCCGCCAGTTCCAGCGAGTGGAACCAGGCCCGGATCTTGGCGCGCGTGCGGCTGCTGACGGCGTAGCCGGGACTGAGCCAGTCGCGCGACGGGCCGGCGCTGCCGGCCGGGCCTTTGGCGGTGATGATCTCGCAGGTCTGGCCGTTCTTCAGCGGGGTATTCAATGGCACCATCACGCCGTCGATCTTGGCGCCGCGGCAGCGGTGCCCGACCTCGCTGTGCAGGTAGTAGGCAAAGTCGATCGGGGTGGCGCCGACCGGCAGCTCGAGCACGCGCGCCTGCGGCGTCAGCACGAAGATGCGGTCGTCCAGCGTGGTGGCCTTGAGCTTCTCGACCCATTCGCGCTGCAGGTTCTCCTCGCCGGCCACGGCGTCGGCGACGTCGCTCTTCCACGCCAGCAGCTGGCGCAGCCAGGCGATCTTTTCGTCGTACTTCTGGCCCTTGAAGTTGGAGCTGCCCTCCTCCTTGTAGCGCCAGTGCGCCGCCACGCCATACTCGGCGAAGTTGTGCATCTCCTGGGTGCGCACCTGCACTTCGAGCGGCCGCCCGTCCTCCGCCGTGACCACCGTGTGCAGCGACTGGTAGCCGTTCGGTTTCGGGCGCGAGATGTAGTCGTCGAACTCCTGCGGGATCGGGGTCCAGATGTTATGCACCAGGCTGAGCACCGTGTAGCAGGTCTTGACGTCGGCCACGATCACGCGGAATGCGCGCACGTCGTACAGCGACGAGAAGTCCAGGTCCTTGCCGCGCATCTTGTTCCAGATGCTGAAGATGTGCTTCGGACGCCCGCTCACCTCGGCCTTGATGCCGGCCGCGGCCAGTTCGCGCTGCAGGCGTTCGATCGAGGACGCCACGAAGCCTTCGCGCGCGAGCCGCTTCTCCTCGAGCATCCTGGCGATGCGCTTGTAGGTCTCGGGTTCCAGGAAGCGGAACGACAGGTCTTCCAGCTCCCACTTGAGTTGCCAGATGCCGAGCCGGTTGGCGAGCGGCGCGTACAGGTCGAGCACCTCGCGCCCGTAGGCGTGGGTCACGTCGTCGAAGCGCTTCTGGTCGGCGAAATAGCGCAGCGTGGTGACGCACGAGGCGAGGCGCACCAGCACCACGCGCATGTCGGACGCCATCGCGAGCAGCATCTTGCGCAGCGTTTCGACCTGCGCACCGGCCTGCTGGGCCGCGTTCTTGCCGCGCCCGACCGGTTGCTGCGCGACGGTGAGGTCGCGCAGGCGGATCAGCTGGTGCACGCCGAGCACCAGGTCGGCCACTTCGGTGCCGAAGCGTTCGCCCAGCCCTTCGGCCACTTCGGGCTCGACCAGCGCCAGTTCGAACAGCAGGCCGGCGATGCGGCTGGCGGCGTCGCCGCGCAGCATGGCCAGCGTGCCGGCGACGCCGAGCGAGAACTCGAACGCGTTCTGGCCGGAGGTGGCGACGCGCTCACCGTAGGCCTCGCCGGCGAAATCGAGCGCGGCGCGCACGCGCGCGCCGTCCTCGGGCGTCAAGCCCTGGACCAGTTGGGTGGCGGCGTCGCCGAGTGCGGCGGTGGAAACCATATTGTCAGCGCAGTGCGGCGGTGATGCAGACCTCGACCAGGCAGGCCGGGTTGGCCAGCTTCGCTTCGACCGTGGCGCGCGGCGGCGTATGGCCGGCCGGGACCCACTCGTCCCAGACCACGTTCATGCCCGCGAAATTGGCCATGTCCGAGATGAAGATCTGGCACATCAGGATGCAGGTCTTGTCGCTGCCGGCTTCGTTGAGCAGGCGGTCGATGTGGCCCAGCACTTCGCGGGTCTGGCCTTCGATGTCTTGCGTGGTGTCGTCGGCGATCTGGCCGGCCAGGTACACCGTCTCGTTGTGGATGGCGATTTCGGACAGGCGGTCGCCTACGTGCAGTCGTTTGATTTCCATAATGTCTCTCAAAAAGCTTCGGCTGTTGAGCCGATTAAAAAATTTCGCGCAATTGCGACCTGGTCGTCGTGGACGAAGGTGGGCGCGTGGCCGACGTTCGGGATCTCGACCAGTTGGGGCCGTGGCCCGCGCCGCGTCATCTCCTCGGCAGTCTCGCGCGAGAGCAGGTCCGACAGTTCGCCGCGCACCAGCAAGGTGGGACAGTGGATCGCATCGTAGGCGGCCCACAGCGCGGCCTCGTCGGCCTTGGCGCGCTCGGGCGTGAGCGCGCGGAACTGCTCGGCCAGGCCGAGGTCGTAATGGCGCACCCAGTGCCCCTCGGGCGCCTGGCGCAGCACGTCGGCGGCGAGCTTGCGCCATTCGTCGTCGCTGTGCTCGCCGAACGACAGCGACACCTCGCGCACGAACGATGCCCCGGCTTCAAAGTCGGGAAACCGCAGGTCCTGGCCGATGTAGTCGCCGATGCGCTGCATCGCGTCCCGGTTCAGCACCGGGCCGATGTCGTTCAGGACCAGCTTGCGGATCGGGCTGTCCTCGAGCGACGCCAGCGCAATCCCGATCAGGCCGCCCATCGAGGTGCCGAACCAGTGCACCGTGCCTTCGTCGTTGTTGGCGGTGACGCGCGCGACCAGGGTCACCATGTCGGCCACGTACTGGGCCACCGTGTACAGCCCGGGATCGCGCAGGCGGTCGGAGCGGCCGCGCCCCGCGACATCGGGCGCCACCACGCGGTAGTGGCCGGACAGCGCGCTGGCCAGGTGGTCGAAGTCGTCCGATACGCGCGTGACGCCATGCACGCACACCAGCACCTTCGGGTTGGCCGGATCGCCCCATTCCTTGTAGGCCATTCGGTGCAGGCCGGCGGGCGAACTGCACTGCACGCTTTTCAGTCTTGCTACGGTCATCGCCGGCTCCATCGTGACGTTATTAACTATTTCCCAAGCCCGGCCGCACATTTTAACGGTCGTTGCGATTAGAATTCTACCAATTCTGACGCATCCCCCTGATCACCTTACCTACAGAGGACACAATGAAATCCAGCATGTTAAGCGGTAAAACGGCGCTCGTCACCGGCTCGACCTCGGGCATTGGCCTCGGCCTCGCCCGCGCGCTTGCCGAGCAGGGCGCAAACGTGGTGTTCAACGGCTTCGGCGACGCCCAGCAGATCGAGAAGCTGTACACCGACATCGGACAGGAGTTTGGGGTGCAGACCGGTTACCACAACGCCGACATGTCGAAACCGGCCGAGATCGAGGCGATGATGAAGTACGCGGCCGACAAGTTCGGCGGCGTGGACGTGCTGGTCAACAATGCCGGCATCCAGCACGTCGCCAACATCGAAGACTTCCCGGTCGACCGCTGGGACGCGATCATCGCGATCAACCTGTCCTCCGCCTTCCACACCACGCGCCTCGCGCTGCCGGGCATGAAGCAGAAGAACTGGGGGCGGATCATCAACCTGGCGTCGGTGCACGGACTGGTTGGCTCGGCGCAAAAGTCGGCTTACGTTGCCGCCAAGCACGGCCTGGTCGGCCTGACCAAGGTGACCGCGCTCGAGACCGCCCAAACCGGCGTGACCTGCAATGCGATCTGCCCGGGCTGGGTGCTGACGCCGCTGGTCCAGAAGCAAATCGACGACCGCGCCGCGCGCGAGGGCATCAGCGTCGAGGTTGCGCGCAAGGAGTTGCTGGCCGAGAAGCAACCGTCGGGCGAGTTCGTGACGCCGGAGGAACTGGGCGCGCTGGCGGTGTTTTTCTGCAGTGCGGCCGGCGACCAGGTGCGCGGCGTGGCGTGGAATATGGACGGCGGCTGGGCCGCGCAGTAAGCGCGTCGTTCGGAAACGGGTACCACCAAACGCGTCCTCTCACTGTCGGTCGGCTCGGACGTGAATGGACTCACTCTGGAGGGTGCGCGCAGCCCATCCGCCGCCCAAAGCACGATAAAGCGCTATGAGATTGTTGAGCTGGCTCTGGCGGAGGGTAATGGCATCGAGCTCAACTTGGTACAGGCTGCGTTGTGCGTCCAGCTCTTCAAGGTAAGACGCATAGCCAGCCTGGTAGCGGTCATGGGCGAACTCTAGCGTGCGCGCAAGGATGTCACGTCTTTTTTTGGAGTGTTCCATCTGCGCTTGCAGCCGGGACACTCCACTCAGCGCATTTTCCACTTCACTGAATGCAGTCAGTACCGCGTTGCGGTAAGCGTAGGCAGCCTGATCACGCTGTGCGGCAGCTGCGTCCATTTGCGCCGTAAGACGGCCGGCGGAAAAGATTGGTGCCAAGATACTGCCGCCAAGGCCCCAGACCGAAATCGGGTCGTAATCGAGTCCATTGATAAAAAGGCTTCCAAGCTTGGCGCTGAGCGCCACTTGCGGCAGAAACGCCGCACGCCGCGACGCGAGGTTCGCATCGCTCGCAGCAAGCACCAGTCCGCGTTGAACAATGTCAGGCCGCCGGCTGAGCAAATCGGAAGGCAGCGACGACGCTATCGGCGGCACTTGCAGAGCAGGAAAGCTGCGGCTACGAATCACGTCGCCTGGCGTTTCCCCGACCAGCAACCGCAGCGCATTCTCCTGCCGTTGAATGGCCAGTTCGAGCTGCGGAATGGCCTGCAGTACCGTCTCATGTTCGGACTCGGCCTGCGTCAGCTGCAGTTGCGAGGTATAGCCGAGCCGGGCCTGGTCGGTCGCCAGCCGCAAGGCTTCGGCACGCGATGCAGCGGTTGCCTTCGTAATCCGGAGTTGCTCATCCAGCGCCAGTAACCCGACATAGGATTGTGCCGTGGCAGCCGCCACAGCCAAGGCCACGCCATCGCGCTCGACCTGGGTTGCCTGAAACTGCAGCGCTGCAGACTGTGCCTGCTCGCGTAGCCGCCCCCATAGATCCACTTCCCAGCTTGCCTGCAGTTCCGGTTGCACCGAGTGAGTGATGGCAACGCCTGTGCTGCCCAGCGTGCGGCCGGACTGCGCTCCCACGGCCGCATTAAGGGCCGGCATGCGCGCTGCATTTGCCACTTGCGCAAGTGCGCGCGCTTCATCGACACGGGCCACGGCCGCGAGCACATCCGTATTGCGCTTGAGCGCTGCCTCCACCAGTTCGCTCAGCGTTGGATCGCCAAATGTGCGCCACCAGTGGGCATCGATCACAGCATTGCCGGGGTTCGCCTCGCGCCAGCTTGCAGGCACGTTGACCTGTGACAGCGGCGGCGCCTGCCGATAGGCCGGCATGCAACCGGTGAGCGCGACGATCATTGCAGCCGCCATCGCAAGCTTTTGTGCGGCCCGGATATTCATCGTGAACGCTCCTGGGCGCCGGCGGTGTTCACGTTGGCTACCACCGACATGCCCGGACGCAAACGTTGGGCCAGCGGCTGATTTGGGTCAATAGCAATCCGTATCGGCAGGCGCTGGACGACCTTGGTGAAATTGCCGGAAGCGTTATCCGGGCGCAACACGCTGAACTCGGAGCCGGTGGCGGGAGCAATCTGCTCGATCGTGCCGCTCAGCGTTTCTCCCTCGAATGCATCGACCGAGAAACTGGCGCGCTGGCCGACGCGCATCCGGTAAGTCTGGCTCTCCTTGAAGTTGGCAACGACCCACACGGTGTCGGGTACCAGGAACAGCAATTGCGAGCCGGCAGCAACGTATTGCCCCCGACGTACCGAGGCCTCGCTGATCTGGCCATCGCGCGGTGCACGGATGATCGTGTTGGCGAGGTCGATTTTCGCCAGCGCCAATTGGGCCTCGGCCATCTTGACCTGGGCTTCCAGTCCTGCCCGCGATACTTTGGTTGCCTTTACCTTCTCCGTGCCGATGTTGATATCGGCCTGGGCTTTCAAAACATTGGCCACCGCCAGCCGTGCGGTGGCGCGCACCTTGTCGCGCTCGTTGAGTGAAACCGACCCCTTGGCGGCGAGTTCTTCGACCCTTGCCAGCTCAGCTTTAGCGCGGCCTTGCTCGGCCTGCACTGCAGTGAGATTTGCCCGTGACGCATCGAGCGACGCGACGTTCTGTGCCTGGGTCTGTTCGGCGTTGGCAAGCTGGGCGACCGCATTGGCCACCTGTCCCTGCGCCTGTTCCACCTTTCGCGCGTAGATGCGATCGTCGATCTGGACCAGCGGCTGCCCCGCCTTGACCGACTGGAAATCCTTCACCAGCACCTTGTCGACATAGCCGTTCACCTGCGGCGCCAGCACTGTAATCTGGCCGCGTACATACGCATCGTCGGTGGAAACGACCGGGCTGTTGAATGGCCCGAGGTTCCATGCCCAGAGAATCAGGGTGATGCCAATCAGGGCTACGCCGGCCATCAGGACCACGGTCCAGGGCTTCGCCTTGATTTTCTTTGGTGGAGGCGCCTCCTTCGGCACGTCCGCCGGGGCGCTGCTGTCGCTTGCATCGGCAGGTGCCGACGGGTTCACGTCATCAGGACCTTGCGCGTCGCGGGGAGGCTGGTTCACTTTCTCGGGAGGTGAATCATTGCGGGGAGGTTGGATGGGAGTGTTCATAATGACTTAGAAAGTGGTGGCGCCGGCGGACGCCTAGTGAGTCTGGAACTCGGCTTTCTTCTTCAGGATCGCGGCGCGCATGGCGAGCGTCAGCGACCAGACCAGGAAGAGCAAAGCGAGCACGCCGCTGAGCGCAAAGACATCGTTGAAAGCCCGCACATTCGCCTCGCGCCGTGCGGTCTGCGAAAGCTGGGCGATGCCTTGGGCGCCGCGCAGCGCGGGGTCGGTGATGATCGCCCCGTAGATCTGCTGTTGCTGGCGCAGCCTTTGCGCGACTACGCCGTCGGCCGGATTGAGATGCGACACAATTTCGGTGGAATACGTATGTTCCCGGTGAAGCTGGTACGTGCTCAACACTGCAGACCCAGCCAATCCGCCCAAAGTCTGGGTCATCGACAGCATCACGGAGAAGGTGACGATGTAGTTGGCGCCGTGTTTCAACGCCTGCATCACGCCGACCAAGATGAGCGGGCCCATAAACATGCCTGCACCGACGGCTACCAGGAACTGACTTACGAAGAAATCGTGCGGACGGTCGAGACTGGTGCGGCCATAGTCCAGGAATGCGGCGACACCGAACAGCAGAATCGACACCAAGATCTGGGGGATGCTGGTCTTCGGGCTGAATGTAATGGCGCAGGCAGCGATGCCAAAGATCGTGCCTGCCAAGATAACTGCAAACAGCGGCTGCATCTGGTCCGGTCCCATGCCGAGCGTGCGCAGGATCCCGACAACTCCGTAAGTCTGCTCGGAGGTAAGGAAGCGGATGAGGAAGGCGCCGAGGATGAAACGCAGCGTGCTTCCATTGACCAGCCAGCGCGTCTGGATCAAGGGATTGCGCCGGTGGTGTTCGATAAAGAAGCCAATGGCCAGCAAAATACTGGCGGCAATCAGCAGATACGCAAGCCAGGGCGTGTCGAGCCACCAGCGCGTGTAACCCTGCGCCAGGACGGCGACAATCATCGCGACGGCTGGTGCCAACAGCCCAAAGGTCAGGAAATCGAGGCGTTCGAACGCCTTGATATGGATGCCTGGCGGCAGCTTGAGCACAACCACCGCAGCAAACGAACATACTGCAAGCCCTGCTTCGAACAGGTATAGGTTATGCCAATCGCCCACGTCCAGCAACGCCGGGGACAGCAGCCAGGCCAGCGGCGTGGCCAACTGGCTAATGCCGACACCCACCACCAGCAACTTGCCCGTATAGGCTTTCGGCAGCGCCTGCAGCATGTACAGCAGGGCCAGGGTGCCGGTGGTTGCACCAGCCAGGCCGCTGGCCGCACGCACCAGCACGGCGGTTTCCAGACCGCCGACTGCCAAGTGCAACAGGGTCAGAATCGCGTACAGGCCCAGGCCGATTTCAGCAAACATCCGCAGACCGTATTGCTGCCGGAACTTGTACACCAACAGGTTGGCGGTCACGTTCACCATGACGTAAGCTGCCGGCAGCCACGCGCCCTGCGAAGGGGTCAAGCCGAGTTCTCCCTGGATCGTGGGCAGGTTCGCCGACACCAGCGCATTACCGAGGCCGCCTGTAATGCCGATCAGGACCGCAACGCAGGCATACGCGAAGCGAACCCAGGGCGGATGCCAGGGCGTCGAGGCGGAACCGGGCATCGATGGTTTTTCGTGCTCCTCCCAGTCGGGCGTGGGTTTGAGGTATTGCACCATTCAGCGTTCCCTTGCCACCGGTGCCGCGACGCCATCACGCAGCAGTGCCAGTGCCCGCTTGGCCAGTGAACGCCGGCTGGCGGGCGAGTGGCCGCGCAAAGACGCGCCGAGCATGCCGGAGATGAGTGAAATATCGGACAGCAGCAAGTCAGGCCGGCACAATCCGGCGTCGATGGCGCGTGCAAGAGGAGCCCGGAAGATGCGCATCACCTGTTCACGCGCTCCTTTCATGATCGGATGATCCTGTCCAACCGTACGCCAGTAATCCGACACCGAAGGCGATTCGACGATCCGGTACGCGATGAGTTCGAACAGCATGAACAGAAGATCATCCCGGTCGGCGTGCAATATCGCTTGTTCTTCGAGCGCCTGCAGAGTACGGGCTAGCAGCGCCTCCATCAACGCGGCGCGATCCGGAAAATTTCGATAGAGCGTGGCGCGTCCGACGCCTGCCCGCTCGACCACGAGATCAAGCGGCGCGGTGACGCCGTGCTCGGAAAATACCGCGTCCGCCGCATTCAATATCAGGTCACGCCGTACCGCGGCGTCGGATCTAAGCTTGGCCATGCAGCCATTATAGGACAAATTTGTCCGATTCGCTCATAACCGGACAAAAATGACCGGTTTTAAATCGTGGGAATCGCGGTGGTCGCGGTTACGGTATGGACTGCCATCTGCGAGTGTTGCGATACTTTCCGCCTCGACCATGACGTCTCCGCTTTCATCCGATACCGCGCGTGTCGGTTTTATCTCGAACTGCGAGAACAAGTCGGAGAGGCGCTGGAGTGATTTGTTAATCGCTTCCCGCCCTTCCAACCGCTGGAAGAAACCCTCCGGTGCATAAGGGAATGCCATCACTGCATCGTCGTGAAACAGGGCCGAAAGCCGATCGATTCGCCGTTGGGACAGATAATCAACGGCCTGAAGCGCCAAAGTTTTAACGATCAGGAAATTTATTTTTGACCCGCGCTTCTTCGATCCGAGCGCCTCTGCCCGCAGGGCAAAATAGCTTTCCAGCACTTAGCTCAGCTGCAAGGGCGCATCGATGATGTCATTACAGACTCCGCATTCACCTGAGCTATGATTGCGTCTTCACAATTAGTTGGGAAGACGACATGCGGACCTGGGCTAAAAAACTGGCATTGACCACCCTCACCCTGATCGCCGCCGCAGCGGCGCAGGCGGCCGACACGCCCCCGGTGCTGCTGACCGCCGAGCGCGTCTGGACCGGCGAAGGTGCGCCGCACCAGGGCTGGGCGGTGCTGGTCTCGCAGGGCCGCATCCAGGCCGTTGGCCCGGCCAGCAGCATCGCCGCGCCGCCCGACGCCGAACGCATCAACTTGCCCGGCAAGACCCTGATCCCGGGCCTGATGGACCTGCACTCGCACGTCCTGCTGCACCCCTACAATGAAACCACCTGGGACGACCAGGTGATGAAGGAAGCGCCGGCCTACCGCATCGCGCTGGCGGTCAAGCACTCGGCCGACACCCTGCAGGCCGGCTTCACCACCCTGCGTGACCTCGGCACCGAGGGCGCCGGCTACGCCGACGTCGGCATCAAGCGCGCCATCGAGGAAGGCAAGGTCCCGGGGCCGCGCTTGCTGGTGGCGACCAGGGCGATCGTCGCCACCGCCAGCTACGGACCGGCCGAGCGCAGCTACCGCCCGGACATGGAGCTGCCATACGGCGCGCAGCAGGCGACCGGCGTCGACGAAGCGACCAGGGCGGTGCGCGAACAAGCCTCGCACGGCGCCGACTGGATCAAATTCTACGCCGACTACCGCACCGGCATCGATGGCAGCACCCGCCCCACCTTCACGCTCGAAGAAATGAAGGCGATGGTGGCAGCGGCCCACGTTACCGGCCGCAAGGTGGCGGCGCACGCCAGCAGCGACGACGCGATCCGGATGGCGGTGCTGGCCGGCGTCGACACCATCGAACACGGCTATGGCGCGACGGAAGCAACCTTCAAGCTGATGGCCGAACGCAAGACCGCCTACATCCCGACCCTGACCGCATCCGAAGCGATCGGCGAATATTTCCAAAAATACGTGCGCGGCGGCGCGCCGACCCCGGCAATGCAGCAATCCGAACGCGCGTTCCGGCTGGCCCGCCGGGTCGGTGTCATCATCGGCAACGGCAGCGATGTGGGCGTGTTCACCCATGGCGACAACATGCGCGAACTGGAGTGGATGGTGCGGCTCGGCATGAGCCCAAGTGAAGCGCTGCGCTCGGCTACCGTGGTTGCCGCCCAGATCCTCGACAAGTCGAAAGACCTGGGCCAGATCAGGCAAGGCATGCTGGCGGACGTGGTGGCGGTCGATGGCGACCCGACCGTCGACATCGGCGCACTGCGCAAGGTGGGTTTCGTGATGAAGGGTGGCACGGTGTTCCGCCGGCAATAAGGGCAATCGCGCCGCCACGGGGGGCGAGGTCATTCGCCCCTCGTCAGCCAGCCAGATTACCCCGTTTAATCTATACAAGCGAGCAATATTGCATCAGTAGCATGTAAACACAACAGTCATCGCGTTACCGGTTGTACATACAATTTCTCTTCGATAGGATCGGTGGCGCTACCTGGCCGTTTCGGCCCCGGCAGCATCCACGACAACGAAGAAGAAAGCGAGATGCGATGACGATGCGACATCCGAAGTACACCGTGCTTGCCGCCGCGCTGCTGGCCGCACTGCAGCAGGCCCACGCCCAGCAAGTCCCCGAGGCAGGATCGGCAAAGGCCGACGACACGACGCCGTCGGTGGTCGTGCTGGGCTCGCGCTCGAGCGCCAAGACCGCGCTCGACACGGCGGTCCCGGTCGGCCTGATCGGCGCCAAGGACTTGCAGAACGCTGGCCCGCTCGAAGTGGGCAAGCTGCTGCAGACGCTCGATCCCTCGTTCAACTTCACCTCCACCTTCATCAGCGACGGCACCGACATCATCCGTCCCGCCACCTTGCGTGGACTGGGCCCGGACCAGATGCTGGTGCTGGTCAACGGCAAGCGGCGCCACCAGCAGGCGCTGGTCAATGTGCAGCAGACCATCGGCCGCGGCTCGGCCGGCACCGACATCAATGCGATCCCGCTGTCGGCCATCCATCACATCGAAGTGCTGCGTGACGGCGCCGCCGCGCAATACGGCTCGGACGCGATCGCCGGCGTGATCAATATCGTGCTCAAGCGCCAGACCACCGAGACCCAGGTCAGCGGCACCGTGGGCACCACGGCCGAGGGCGACGGCGACCTGTTCTCGGCCAGCGCCAATACCGGTGTGGCGCTGGGCGCCAGCGGCGGCTTCCTGAACCTGTCGGTGGAAGGCCGGCGCCGCGGCGAAACCAACCGCGCCGGCGTCGACACCCTCCGCGTCGATCCGCCGCGCGTGACCCAGCGCATCGGCGACAGCCTCGCAAAAGACGCCTACCTGTGGTGGAACGCCGCGCTGCCAGTCGACAAGGACGGCGAGCTGTATGCGTTTGGCGGCGTATCCAAGCGTACCGGCGACGCGGCCGGGTTCTTCCGCTCGAAGGGCGACGGCCGCACCGTGCCCGCCGTGTACCCGAACGGCTTCCTGCCGAACATCAAGACCACCGTGAAGGACGGTTCGTTGGCGCTCGGATACCGGCGCGATCTGTCCGGCCCCTGGAAACTCGACCTGAGCGTGAACCACGGCCGCAGCGAACTCGACTTCCACGAGCGCAACTCGATCAACGTCAGTTACTGGTACGAGCCGAAACCGGGCGGCGGCATCTACGCCGAATCGCCACTCGAAGCCGATACCGGCAAGCTCAAGTTCAACCAGACCACGGTCAACGCCGACCTCGGCGGCGCGCTCGAGTTCGGCGCCAGGAAATTCGCCGTTGCAACCGGCTTCGAGTACCGTAACGAGAATTACCAGATCGTGGCGGGGGATCCGGTGTCCTACCAGTACGGCCGCACCAACAACCCGGCCATCAAAATCCTCGACCAGACTGGCGCCGCCGCCGCCTCGGGCGCGCAGGGCTTCCCCGGCTATACCCCGGGCACCGAGGTGGACGCGGGGCGCCACAACATCGCCCTCTACGTGGATGTCGAGCACAACCTGACCGAGCAGTTGCTGCTTGCCGCGGCGGTGCGCTACGAGAAGTATTCGGACTTCGGCAACACCACCACCGGCAAACTGAGCCTGCGCTACGATCCGTCGCGCGCGCTCGGCCTGCGCGGCAGCATCTCGACCGGCTTCCGCGCGCCTGGCGTCCAGCAGAAGTTCTACAGTTCGGTATCGACCAACCTGAACGGGGCCGGGGTGCTGACCGAAACCCTGACCGCACGCGAAGGCAGCGCCGTCACCAAGGCGTTCGGCATCGCGCCGCTGAAACAGGAAACGTCGAAAAATGCCAGCGTCGGCCTGATCTTGCGCCCCGCCAGCAATTTCTCGGTCACGGCCGACTTGTACCGGATCGACATCGACGACCGGATCGTCTTCTCGAGCAACATCGCGCCGGAATCCGGCCCGTGTGCGACGGCCGCGGCCTGCCCGATCAAGGCCGTGCTCGACCCGCTCAAGGTCGGCCAGGCCCAGTTCTTCACCAACGCCATCAGCACCTCGACCGACGGGCTCGACATCGTCGCCGAACACACGACCAAGCTAGCGGCATCGACCCTGGTGCTGTCCGGCCAGCTCGGCTTCAACCGGACCAAGGTCACCGGGCGCCATTCGCAGTCGCCGGTGTTGTCGGGCACCCAGCTGTTTGACGATGCCCAGGTCACGCTGATCGAACGTGGCCAGCCGCGCCAGCACCACGTGCTGGCGGCCGACTACACGCTCGGCGCCTGGAACCTGAACGGGCGCGCCAACTATTACGGCGCCGTGCAGGGCCAGGGCTTTACCGCGCCGTTCGTCCAGACCTGGGACGCAAAGTGGCTGGTCGACACGACCCTGCGCTACGCGTTCAGCAAGCGGCTCAGCCTGGCCGTCGGCGTGAACAACCTGTTCGATACCTACCCAACCGAATGGGACAAGACCAAAGCGGCGCCGTTCCCGCAACTCGGCTTCACGTATTGCTGGGAAACCTGCCCGATCGGCATCAACGGCCGCTCGATGTACGGACGCGTCGATTACGCGTTCTAAGTCCCATCCCTTCCCACTCTTTGCGCTGGCACAAAGAGTGGGAAGGCCTGCCGTCCAATTGGATGCGCGTCAAACGCCAGCAGGCGTAGCATGGCCACAGATTTAGTGTGGACGGGTTGGTATTTTCCACAATAGCTGGCCCGGTCCGTTTGAGTGATGATGCCGGCTCATTATCAATCGCGCATGAACTGATGCCATGAAAAAACCATTCTATAAAGTCCTCTACATTCAGGTGCTGTTCGCCATCGTGGTTGGCGTCCTGCTGGGCGTGTTCGACCCCGCCCTTGCCGCCAAGATGAAGCCATTGGGAGACGGCTTCATCAAACTGATCAAGATGATCATCGCGCCGGTCATCTTCTGCACCGTCGTCGCCGGTATCGCCGGCATGCAGGACATGAAGAAGGTCGGCCGCGTCGGCGGCAAGGCCCTGCTCTACTTCGAGGTGATCTCGACCTTCGCGCTGGTCATCGGCCTGATCGTCGCCAACGTCATCAAGCCGGGCGCCGGCTTCAATGTCGACCCGGCCACGCTCGACACCAAGGCGATCGCCCAGTACACGGAAAAGACCCACTCGCTGTCCACCGTCGATTTCCTGATGAACATCATCCCGAACACCTTCGTGGATGCGTTCGCCAAGGGTGAGATCCTGCAGGTGCTGCTGATCGCGATTCTGTTCGGCGTGGCGCTGTCGATGCTGGGTGAGCGCGGCCGTCCGATCACGAAGTTCGTCGACGACCTGTCGCACGTGATTTTCGGTATCGTCGGCCTCGTGATGAAAGCGGCCCCGATCGGCGCGTTCGGCGCAATGGCCTTTACCATCGGCAAGTACGGCATCGAGTCGCTGCTGCCGCTGGCCCGGCTGGTGGGCACGTTCTACCTGACCTGCGCGCTGTTCGTCATCATCGTGCTGGGCACCGTTGCCAGGCTGACCGGCTTCTCGATCTTCCGCTTCGTTTCGTACATCAAGGAAGAACTGCTGATCGTGCTGGGCACCAGCTCGTCGGAAAGCGCGCTGCCGGCACTGATGCGCAAGATGGAAAAGCTGGGCTCCTCGAAGTCGGTGGTCGGCCTCGTGGTGCCGACCGGTTACTCGTTCAACCTCGACGGCACCAACATCTACATGACGATGGCGGCGCTGTTCGTGGCCCAGGCCACCAACACCAACCTGACGCTGGGCCAGCAACTGACGATCCTGATCGTCGCGATGCTGACCTCGAAAGGTGCATCCGGCATCACCGGCGCCGGCTTCATCACGCTGGCGGCAACCCTCGCCGTGGTCCCGACGATCCCCGTGGCCGGCATGGCGCTGATCCTCGGCGTCGACAAGTTCATGAGCGAATGCCGCGCGCTGACCAACTTCATCGGCAACGGCGTGGCCTCGATCGTGGTCTCGAAGTGGGAGGGTGAACTCGACCACGAGCGCCTGGTGAGCGAACTGAAGCATCCGACCCACACCGAGGACGACAAGGAACTGTATCCGGAACGCAAAGCGGCCTGATCGCTGTTTTTTCTCGCAAAAAACGCCGGGCTTGCCCGGCGTTTTTTTTGCTGCCCGGGCCATGCCCCGGCTTACTTGATGCGGAAGATCACGTCGACCGACTGGACAAACTTCAGCGACGTAATGTTCACGATGTCGCCGGGCTCGACACGGTTGGCCTCCGTCGAATTCCGGCGATTGTAGAAATCGGCCTGCACCAGTCCCATCGCGCTGGACAGGTTTTTCAAGGCGCCGTTCGTCACCGCGGTCACCGCGCCCACCTTGCGTCCGACGCCGGCGGCCATCGCATCGGCGCGCCGGCGCGCGTCGCGGAGGGCCTCGGCGGTCAGCTCCATCTCGATCTTGTCACGGGCGGTGGCGCCAAATGAGGTCGAGAACCCGTCCAGGTTCGGCTTTGCCAGCAGGCCGCCGGCGATCGCGCGCCACTTGGTGAGGTCGTGCACGTTGAGGTGCACCGCGCATTTGATTTCGTAGATGGGAGCCGTGGCCGACGCCTCCCCCTTCCTGATCGCCTGGCGCAGGTCGCGCACCTCGACGTCATCCAGCGGCGCGCCCTGCTGCTCCATCAGCCCTTGGATTTCGGCAATCCTGGCCTCGACCGCGGCGCGCGCCGCCGCAGGGTCCGGATCGGCGGCCAGGATTTCGAAATCGAGCTCGCCAATGTCGGGCACGACGTTGGCCGACGCGCTGGCGCTGACGTGAATGAACGGATACTCCGGCAACTGCGATGCGGACGCTGCAAACGGCGAGTACGCTAGCACAGCAAGGATGGCAAGTTTCTTGAACACGAGGGCTCCTGAACGAGTTATTGAACATTCAGGATAATTTATGTAGACATGATTGTCTACTTACAAATTAGGCCGGGTGCGCCAATAAAAATTAAGTAGACAAGTCGATCTAGACCATCTATTCTACCCTCGTCAGTGTCAC
This sequence comes from Massilia sp., assembly GCA_045810465.1. Taxonomy (GTDB): domain Bacteria; phylum Pseudomonadota; class Gammaproteobacteria; order Burkholderiales; family Burkholderiaceae_D; genus Telluria. The sequence continues at coordinate 23,140 of JBJMVW010000017.1, forward strand.
TTTAATAAGGAACAGCGTGGCCAAACATCCCGACATTCCCAAGCCGACCGCCGCCGAACTCGACCTTTTGCAAGTGCTGTGGCCGCTCGGCGCCGCCACGGCCAAGCAGGTGCACCAGGAAATCCAGAAGCAGCGGCCGGACGTGACCTACGCCACCGTGCTGCGCCTGATGCAAATCATGCACACCAAGGGCTTGCTGATCCGCGACGAGAGCGAACGCTCGCACGTCTACGCGCCGGCCCAGCCCCGCGACTCGCTGCAGACCAACCTGCTCAAGGACCTGATGCAGCGCGCGTTCTCGGGTTCGGCCAAGGCGCTGGTGCTGGCGGCGCTCAAGACCGGGATCTCGAAAAAGGAACGCGAGGAGATCGAAAAACTGCTGAAGGAGGACAAGGAATGAGCCCGATCATCAGCAGTGTCGGCTGGACGCTGATCCATTTCATTTGGCAGGGAGCACTGATCGGCTGTGCCACCGCCGTCGGGCTGACAGCCCTGCGCAACAGCAAACCCGAATACCGTTACCTGCTCGCCTGCAGCGCCCTGCTGCTATGCCTGTTGTGGCCCGCCTGGGAGCTGTTGGCTCGCATCAACGACCTCCATGCAGCCAGCGCCATTGCCAGCCTGGCAGCGCCCTTACTCGCGCCCGCCGCCGATGCCGACGGCAACAGGCTGGCCTGGCTGCAAAGCAAGCTGATGTGGATCGTTCCGGCATGGGCGGCCTGTGCGGCAGCACTCGCGATGCGCCTCGCCATGGGCCTGCTGTGGGTGCAGCAGGCTCACGCCCGGCACACGGCCGACCTGCACTGGCAGCGCAAGCTGGACCGGTTGGCCTTGCAGTTTGGGGTCACGCGCGAGGTGCGCCTGCGCATCGTCGACAACCTTGCCAGCCCGATTACCGCCGGCTGGTGGCGCCCGGTGGTGCTGGTGCCGGCATCGCTGGTGTCCGGCATGGCGCCCGACCTGCTCGAAGCGCTGCTCGCGCACGAGATGGCGCACGTCCGGCGTTTCGACTACCTCGTCAACCTCGCCCAGAACGTGGTCGAGACCCTGCTGTTCTATCACCCCGCCGTGTGGTGGATTTCAAACCGGATTCGCGTCGAGCGCGAACAGATTGCAGACGATTTGGCGGCAAGGAAACTGGGCGAACCGCGGCGCCTGGCCCTTGCCCTTTCCGAACTGGAGCGTTTCCAGTTCTCAACCCACCACCTGGCCCAGGCGGCCAACGGAGGAGATCTTATGTCACGCATCAAACGATTGGTACGTCCCGATAAGCAGGCGCTGAACTGGAAAGCCGCGCTTCCGGTGCTCGGCCTGGCTGCCGCGCTGCTGGTCGGCTGTGCACAGGCCCCAGCAAAGCCGGAAGGAACGGAGCCAATCTTGCGTCCGCTCGCCAACTTCACCAGCTGCGCCAAACCGATCTGGCCCCGCGAGGACTTGCAGGCGGAACACCAGGGGACCGTCACGCTGGGCTTCCTGATCAGCGCCGAAGGAACCGTGCTCGATTCGCAGGTGAAGAAGTCGAGCGGGTATCCGGGCCTGGACGAGGCGGCGCGGCTGGGCATCGTCAAGTGCCATTTCCATCCGGCGACACAAGCAGGCAAGCCAGTTGAAAGCTGGACCCAGATGCAGTACGTCTGGACGCTGCAGTGAGATCTGGAGGATAAGCGCGCGGCAGGCTTGCCGCGCGCCCCGTGCAAACTTCAGACAGCCGACACGTCCAGTTCGGCCTCGGTTGCCGCCGCCACCTGGTCCTTGGTCACGCCCGGGGCCAGCTCCACCAGCCTGAGCCCGGTATCGGTCACGTCGATCACGCCGAGGTCGGTAATGATGCGGTCGACCACACCGACGCCGGTCAATGGCAGGTCGCATTTCTTCAGGATCTTGTGCGAGGTCGAGCCATCCTTGGCGGTGGCGACATGCTCCATCACCACCACGACGCGCTTGACGCCGGCCACCAGGTCCATCGCGCCGCCCATGCCCTTCACCATTTTGCCCGGGATCATCCAGTTGGCCAGGTCGCCGCGCTCGGACACCTGCATTGCCCCGAGGATCGCCAGGTTGATCTTGCCGCCGCGGATCATGCCAAACGAATCGGCCGAGCTGAAGTAGGACGCGCCCGGCAATGCCGTCACGGTCTGCTTGCCCGCGTTGATCAGGTCGGCGTCGACCTCATCGTCGGTCGGGAACGGGCCGATGCCGAGCAGGCCGTTTTCCGACTGCAGGAACACCTCGATGTTCTTGGGAACGTAGTTTGCGACCAGCGTCGGCAGGCCGATGCCGAGGTTCACGTAGAAACCGTCCTGCAGTTCCTTGGCCGCGCGCGCGGCCATTTCATCACGAGTCCATGCCATGTTTGTCTCCGAATGCTGATCTTAATTTGGACGCACGGTGCGCTGTTCGATGCGCTTTTCCGGGTTCGGGTTGTGGACGATGCGGTGCACGAAAATGCTTGGGGTATGCACCTGGTCCGGATCGATCTCGCCGATATCGACCAGCTTTTCGACTTCCACGACGCAGATCTTGCCCGCGGTGGCGACATTCGGATTGAAGTTGCGCGAGGTTTTGCGGTACACCAGGTTGCCGGCGCGGTCGGCCATGTACGCCTTCACCAACGCCACGTCCGGCATCAGGCTGCGCTCCATGACGTACATTTCGCCATCGAACTCGCGCACTTCCTTGCCTTCTGCGACAATGGTGCCGTAGCCGGTCTTGGTGAAGAAGGCCGGAATGCCGGCCCCGCCCGCGCGCAGCTTTTCGGCCAGCGTGCCTTGCGGCGTGAATTCCAGGTCGAGTTCGCCGGCCAGGAACTGGCGTGCGAACTCCTTGTTTTCGCCCACATAAGAGGCAATCATCTTCCTGATCTGGCGCGTCTCGAGCAGCTGGCCCAGGCCAAAACCGTCGACGCCGGCGTTGTTCGAGATCGCGGTGAGGTTTTTGACACCCGAGTCGCGCAGCGCTTCGATCAGCGCCTCGGGAATGCCGCACAGGCCAAAGCCGCCGACGGCGATGGTCTGGCCGTCTTGGACGACACCGGCCAGCGCCGATCTCGCGTCAGGATAAACTTTGTTCATACTCGTGTCCCCTTTTTTGGTTTGAGCCGAACGCCGCAAGCAGGCGCTCTTCCTTACTGCAGAGTAGAATCTCAGAATAAAATAGGCCGCGCCAAAGCACAATACCGTAGAAATACCGGCAACTATCCATTCCACCAGCAGTCGATTTGCATCAGATGAACCCATCATACGCCATTGATTACGAAATGATTTTCCAGCATGCCCCGGTCGGCATGTGCATTTCGGTAAACCGTGTGATTCAGTCGTGCAACGCCGCGCTGGCGGCGATGTTCGGCTACGAGCGCGGGCAGCTCGACGGGCAATCGTTCTCGGTGCTGTACCCGACGATGGACGAATTCCTGCGCACGGGCGACCGCATCATTCCGATCATGAACGCGAAGGGACGCTATTCGGACGAGCGCATCATGCGCCGCGGCGATGGCGAGCTGTTCTGGTGCCACGTGACCGGGCGCGCGCTCGACCACAACGAGCCGCTGGGCGCGGGCGTGTGGACGTTCGAGGACGTCAGCGAAAAGCGGCCGGTGACGGCCGAGCTGACCCCGCGCGAGCGCGAGATCGCGGCGCTGCTGGTGGAAGGCAAGACCAGCAAGGTGATTGCGCGCGAGACCGACTTGTCACCGCGCACGGTGGAGATGCACCGCGCCAAGCTGATGCGCAAGTTCGCAGCCTCGACCTCGTCGGAGCTGGTGCACAAGCTGGTGGGTGTGACCCGTTAGAAAAAACTTGCGAGTACCAAAAGACAATGTTACTGTCGGGCATCTTTATCTGGGAATGATGCCATGAAAACTCGCTTAGTCTTCGCTGCCCTTGCCCTCGCTGTACTCGGCGGCTGCGCAATCCACCAGACGGTCCAGCCGGTCGCCTCGTTCGGCGGCAAGGAAGTCTGCATCGTCAAGAACCCGTCGGTCCGCGACGGCTTCCTGAACTCGTTTACCCACTCGCTTACCGAGCGCGGCTACACGGTCCGCCAGCTCGACGCCGGCTCCTCACTCGTCGCATGTCCGGTTACCGCCATCTACGCGGCAAACTGGCGCTGGGACTTGTCGATGTACATGGCCTACGCCGACATCAGCGTCTACAACAACGCAAAACCGGCCGGCAAGGCGACTTACGACGCGACCCGCGGCGGCGGCAACATGAGCAAGTTCATCGACGCCGACAAGAAAATCAAGGAACTGGTAGCCCAGCTGTTCCCGCCAGCCAGCTGATTGTCAACGAAACGGCTGGCCCAGGGCTGTATGGCTCAGTGTGCCAGCCGTGTTTCCACGAACGGTCGAAAGCCTTTATAGATCTCGGTCTTCTTGCCCCGGCACAGTCCCTCGGCTGTCTTGAACTCGCCGGTATTGCAAGACAGCGACAAGGTCACGACCGCGGCATCTGCCTTTTTCGGCATTTTCATGATGGTAGCCCCAACCATCGCCACCTCGGTCGGATTGTAGGTCTGGATGATGGTATCGGTCACCACCTGGATTTTCTGGTCGGCGTGCGTGGCGATGTAGATTTGCGCAAGTGAGAAGACTTTCGCGCAAGTCGATTTTTCATTGCACGGCACATTCGCGGCAGCGGCCGCAAGTTCTTCGGCCTTCCGCTCAGCCTCTGCTTGTTCGGCATCCGCCACAGCTTTCGCCTCCCGCGCTGCCTTCGCTCTTTCAGCTTCTGCTGCAGCCCGCGCCTGGCCCTCACGGTCGCGCGCTTCCTGTTCGGCACGAAGGGCATTCGACACCTCGATGTAACGGCGTCTTGCCTCGGGGCCGAACACACCGCCCTCCGGTACATCGACAATGACACCATCCTTCAGCTGGAATTTGATAGCGCCAGACGGCGTCGCATCGTAAAACTGTGCATTCCCCCGCCGCCATTCGACGGCAGTGCCGGTCTGATGGCTCGGAGGGATTCCCAGGATGTCTGCGGCCTGCTGGATCGTCATCCCGTTCCTCACCAGGTTCGCATTGGAACGCGCGGTCTTGTACGCCGATGCCGCGCAGCCTGCCAGCAGGATCGCTGCGACGATGGTCAATAACTGTTTCTTCAATTTCTAAATCCTCGCTCTGATGGAATCGGCGCCGTGGGTGACCGCGGGTTTTCCAGCGTCGCCGCCTGTAACTGTGGCCGCAGCGCCAGCGCGTGCTCGCAGCAGAGCACTACCGACAGCGCGGGATGCGAAAACTCGATCTGATCGGCGCACGGCGCCTGCAATTTAAAACGCGCCTCCGCGGCGCTCCATAGCTGATAAAAGTCGCGCATCCTGGTGGCAGCCGGACGCTTCGCAAGCCATGCCTGCTGTTCCGGGTCAAACGCCTGTGCCGCAAGCTGATCGATGTCCCGCGTGGCATCGATCAGCTCGATATCGAGCCCCACGCGGGTCGTCGCGCTGGCCGCGCAGGCGACCCAGTGGCCACTGTGCGAAATGCTCAAGCCGCACGTGCCGCCGCCTGGCACTACCGCCAAAGGCGCGGCGCCGGGCTGCTCGACCAGCCCGACCGTTTCGGGTGGCAGCTCCAGCAAGCGTCCGAGCGCCTGGCGGGCCAGGGCGTGCCCCGCCAGGTACTGGCGACGCCGCTCGGGCCGCACGAAACGCTCGAGGCGCTGCACCTCCGATCGGTCCAGCCACCCGGCAAATCGCGCGAGCGCCTCATCGGCGAAGGTGCGGCAGTCGAGCAGCCAGACCGAGGCGGCATGAGGCATCACGCAAGCAGCCTTTACTCGGCCACCCTGACGAAGTCGCCTTTCAGCGCCACTCCCGCCATGATCGCGCCAGCGTGGCATTCGAACTCGGTTTCGCTGGAGAACTCGACGTTCTTGTAGTTGCTGACGATGTTGACGACTGCGTTCGCGCCGACCTGCCGCGCGTGTTTCTGCAACTGCAGCATGGCCGAAAGGAAGGCCCAGTTACACGCGGTGGTGTCCGATTTGCCGAAGGCGTTGGTTTTCTGGCTGGTCTGCTCGACACCGATTCGTTTCAGGACCGCCGGTGCCTTCTGTTTGCCGAAATAAAACCGCACCGCGTTGCCGAGCCTGCCCTGCACATCGTTCGCGGCCATCGCACCTTCAATCGGTACCATCACCCTGCGATCGTTTGCATGAGCCGTCACCGTTACCGACAGCGCAGCAAGCGCAAGCGCGCGTATTAACCACTTGGTCATCTTGTTCTCCTGGTTTCGCGAATGCTTAATGTGCGACAGCCTTGCCGTCGGCGCCGGTCGGGCCGCCGACCGCGCGGTCGTAGTTGGCGATGATGTAAGCACTCGCCAGGTTGGCTACGCGCGTCAGCATCAGGTTGTCCTGGACACCGAGCGTGAAGCCGCCGCTCATCGCCGCGGTGCGCTGGAAGAACTCTGGCGTGGCGATGACCTTGCCGCTGTTGTCGCGGAACGTCACGCGCAACAGCACGCCCGAACTGCCGGCCAGCGGTCCGAGAAAGACACGCTTGGCGCCGCTTTTGAACGACATTTCCTCAACGACCGGCTCGACCACCAGCGTGCGGCCGTTGGCGGCGCGAGCATTCCACTGTTCCAGCTTCGGCGCCAGGTCCTTCTTCAGGTTCTCGTCGATCTTGACGAGGCCGGCGTGGTTGCCATTGTAGCCATCCTTGAACACGACAGGCTTGACCTCGATCCGGCCATACGAGGAGAAAGCCTGGGCAGGAGGCGGATTATCCGTCGACGATGCCTTGATCTTGGTTGCGCAGCCTTGCAGCAGCGACAGCGACAGCACGGCCGACGCCAGCAGAACGGTTTGGACATTGTTTTTCATTTTTTTGCCTCTCAGGTTATGGGTGCTGCCGTTTGAAAATCAGTGACGTATTAATGCCGCCGAACGCAAAGTTGTTCGACATGACGTACTCGCAGTCGAGGTGCCGCCCCTCGCCACGGATGTGGTCGAGTTCGGCGCACTGCGGGTCAACCTGCTCGAGGTTGATGGTTGGCGCGAACCAGCCTTCGCGCATCATCTGGATGCTGATCCACGCCTCCAGCGCGCCGCACGCGCCCAGGGTGTGACCCATGTAGCTCTTGAGCGAGCTGATCGGCACGGCGCGGCCGAACAACTGCGCGGTCGCCTTCGACTCGGCGATGTCGCCCTGTTGGGTCCCGGTGCCGTGCGCGTTGACGTAGCCGATATCGGCTGGCGCCAGGCCGGCGTCCGCGAGCGCCAGCTGCATCGCAATGCGCATCGTGTCGGCGTTCGGCTGGGTCACGTGGCAGCCGTCGCTGTTGGTCCCGAAGCCCACCAGTTCCGCGTAGACCGTGGCGCCGCGCGCCAGCGCGTGCTCGCGCTCTTCGAGGATCAGGCAGCCCGCGCCCTCGCCGATCACCAGGCCGTCGCGCCCTTCGTCGAACGGCCGCGGCGTCGTCTGTGGCGCGTCGTTGCGCACGCTGGTTGCGAAGAGCGTGTCGAACACCGCAGCCTCGGTCGCGCACAGCTCCTCGGCGCCGCCGGCGACCATCGCGGTCTGCTTGCCGGACTTGATCGCCTCGTAGGCATAGCCGATTCCCTGGCTGCCCGAGGTGCAGGCCGAGGACGTGGTGAACACGCGCCCGGTCAGGCCGAAGAACACACCGATGTTCACCGGCGCCGTGTGCGCCATCATCTTGATGTAGGTGGTCGCGTTGATGCCTTTCGTGGTGCGCTCTTCCATCATGCGCCCGAAATCGCCGATCGCGCTCGGCGTGCCCGCCGAGGAGCCGAACGAGACCCCCATCTGGCCGCTGGTGAGCAATGGGTGCTCGAGCAGGCCGGCGTCGGCCAGCGCCAGTTCGCTGGCGCGGGTGGCCATCAGCGCTACCCGTCCCATGCTGCGGGTGGTCTTGCGGTTGTAGCGCTCGCTTAGTTCGAACGGCGCCGCCGGCGCCCCGAGCCGGGTATTGAGTCCCTCGTAATCGGACCACTCCTGCATGCGCACGATCACATTGCGGAATTCGCCCAGGCGCGCGCGGATCGCCGCCCAGTCGTTGCCCAGCGGGCTGATGCCGGCCATGCCGGTGACGACCACGCGCCGGTTCATGCCAGCCCCCCGTTCACGGAAATAACCTGGCGCGTCACGTAGCCGGCATCCTCGCCGACCAGGAAGCTGACTACCGCCGCGACTTCCTCGGGACGGCCGATGCGCCGCGCCGGGATCATCTTCAGCGCTTCGTCCAACGGCACGTCGCCCGTCATGTCGGTTTCGATCAGCCCCGGCGCCACGCAGTTGACCGTGATCGCGCGCTTGGCCAGTTCCAGCGCCAGCGCCTTGGTGGCGCCGATGATGCCGGCCTTGGCCGCGCTGTAGTTGACCTGGCCGCGGTTGCCGACCAGCCCCGAGACCGACGCCAGCGTGACGATCCGGCCAGGCTGGCGCCGCTGCACCATCGGCATCACCAGCGGGTTGAGCACGTTGAAGAAGCCGTCCAGGTTGGTGCCGATCACCTCGTCCCAGTCGACGCCGGACATCGCCGGAAACGCGTTGTCGCGCGCCACCCCGGCATTGCACACCACCCCGTAGTAGCAGCCGTGGGCAGCGATGTCGGCCGCCAGCGCGGCCGCGGTCGCCTCGCGCTCACCGATGTCGAACTGCAGCACCCGCGCGGCACCGCCGCTCGCGATGATCTCGGCCGCCACGGCCTCGGCCTCGGCGCGCCGGCTGCGGCAATGCACCACCACCTGGTAGCCGTCCCGCGCCAGCCGCAGCGCAATGGCTTTGCCGATGCCGCGCGACGAACCCGTCACCAGCACACTCTTGTCGATACCGCTCATTCAGAACTCCGTTGCAAAAACTCGTCCACGTTCGCCGGCTGGAACACCGTGATGGTGGCGCTGGCCAGTTCCGCCGCGCTTGCCGCATCCACGATCCGGCACTCGAACGCGCCCAGGCCGTTCTCGCCCTGCAGCGCGCGCTGCACATGCACCTGCAGCACCGTCCCCAGCGCGAACCCGGGCACGCTCGCCTCGTAGCGGCGCGTACCCAGCAAAAACCCTACCTTCACCGGCTCGCCGCGCGCCAGCGCCGCATGGCCGGCATGCGCGGCTACCGCCTGCGCCATGTATTCGACACCGACCCAGGCGCCCACCTGGCCGCCCTCGCAAAACAGCGTCTCCGGACCGATCGCCACTTCGGCCACCAGCGTCTCGGCGTCGACCGCCAGCAGGCGCCCCAGCAGCGACATCGTGCCGCTGTGCGGCACCAGGCTGCGGATATCTGGCAAGCTCATCGCGTCCTCCCCAGCACCAGCGCTGCGTTCGAGCCGCCGAACGCAAACGAATTGCTGAGCGCCCAGCGCAGCGGCCGGCCCAGGCGCGCGCCCGGTTCCACCAGCCGCAACGGCGGCAGCGCCGGATCGGCCACGCCATCCCACAGGTGTGCAGGCAATTTCCCGTGTTCATTATCATCCTGCATCGCCAACCAACACAAGGCGGCCTCGATCGCGCCGGCCGCGCCCAGGGCGTGGCCGGTGAACGGCTTGGTCGAACTGGCTGCGACCGTCGGGCCGAACAGGTCGTGGATCACGCGCGCTTCCATCGCATCGTTCTGTAAAGTGGCGGTGCCGTGCAGGTTGATGTAGTCGATGTCGGCGGCGCCGATCCCGGCGCGCGCGAGCGCGGCGCCGATCGCCAGCCGGGCCCCGGCGCCGGCCGGGTCGGGCGCCGACATGTGGTGGCCGTCGGACGACTCACCCCAGCCGCATAGCGCAACCGCCGACGCCTGGCCGGTCATCAGGAACAGCGCCGCGCCCTCGCCCAAGTTGATGCCGCCGCGGTTCGCGCTCATCGGGTTGCACGGCGCCGCGCTCACCGATTCAAGCGCCGAGAACCCGGCCACCGTGAATTCGCACAGCGTGTCGACGCCGCCGGTCAGCACCGCATCGCACAGCCCCATCCCGAGCAGGCGCGCAGCGGCCGCCATCGCCTTGGCGCTGGACGAGCAAGCGCTCGAGTGGACGTAGGCCGGACCGGCCACCCCAAGCTCCGCGGCCAGCATGGTCGCCACCGAGCCCATTTCCTGCTGCCCGTAGTGGAACCCGGCAGGCAGTTCGCCACCGGCGCGGTAGGCGCGCAGCGCCTGTTCGGTCGCGGCGACGCCGGAGGTGCTGGTGCCCAGCACCACGCCAACGCGCGCTCGCCCGAAGCGCGCAATGGCGGCATCGACCGCCGGCCGGATCTGGCGCAGCGCGGCCAGCGCCAGTGCGTTATTGCGGCTGCGCTGCGCCAGCTGCAGGTGGCCGACATCGGGCAGCGCGGCATCGACCCGCCCCAGCGGCAAGGGCCGCCCGGGCGAGTACGCCTCCGACAGCGCCAGCCCGGAGCGGGACTCGTCGAGCAGGCGATGCCGGGCCGCCGCCGGGCTGTCGCCCAGCGCGCAGACAAGCGCGCATTCATTCAGGTAAAACGTCATAGTGTCCGTGTCAGGGCGCCGACTGGATCGTCAGGCGATAGTCGTAACGCAGGTTGTGCAGCACCACGGTCCCGCTCCAGCGCGGCAGGCCGCTGTATGTGACCGACGCGACCAGCGCGCCGTCCAGGTACAGCGCGCGTTGCAGTCCTTGGTCCTCGATGCGCCAGCCGGGCGGCAGCGCCTGCGCGATCGCCGCGGCCGGCCACAGCGTCAGCTGCAGGTCCTCCAGCACGTCTTCGGCTCGCACCTGCGCCGGCAGCATCGGATGGCGCCAGGACGCCAGCTCCTTGCCGTCGTAATGCAGGCTCAGTACGCGCTGGCCGAACGCCAGCCCGACCAGGTCGAGCTGTGCTGGGTCGACCTCGAGCGCTGCGTCCAGCTCGTCGATGCGCCCGCCCCGCTCAACCTTCAGGTGCTGCTCCACGCTGACCGTTTCGCCCAGCGCGGACGGCGCCAGCCGCAGGCCAAGGCGCGCCGGCGCCGGCGGGTTGGCGCCACAGCCGGCCACGGCCAGCGCGGCCAGCAGCGCAACCGCGCGCAGCGGTTCAAACAGGTTTCGGTGCATCGGTAGCTTCCTTGGCAGAGGCAAAAAACGGGACGGCCAGCCACGCCAGCGCGGTCCCGAGCAGCATGGTGAGGCCAAATGCCCGCAGCGCCGCCGTGCCGCTCAGTGCCAGCAGGCCAAACGACAGGATCGTGTTCGCGGCCGACAGGCCGACCGCGAGCCAGGGCGCGGCGCCGCGTTCGCGCTCCTCCTGCATGAAGATGCCATAGTCGACGCCGACGCCGAGCAGCAGCATCAGCGCCAGCACGTGGAACAGCTGCAGGCTCTGGCCGGCGAAGCCGAACAGCGCCAGGGTCGCCACGCTGGCCACCGCTGCCGGCGCCAGCACGCGCCAAGCACGCCCGCGGTAGCGCGGCAACAGCAGCACGAACACGACACAGTAAGCGCCGGCCACTACCCAGCCCATGTACTGGCGGTAGCGTCCCAACACCGAGGAAATCTCGGCGACCTTGTCGACCCACTGCACGCCATCGATGCCGCCTGCGGCGCCGCGCAGCGCCTCGAGCGCGCGGTAATCGATGCCGCGTAGCGCGACGATGCTGGCGTGCACGCCGCCGACCTGGCCGAGCCACAGGTGGCGCGACGGTTCGCTGGCGGGCGTCGCCATGAAGTCCTCGACCTGCATCGGCGCCGCCGCCTCGCGCAGGTGCGCGCGGGTGGCCGCAACCCATGCCGCATCTTCGCCAATCGCCTCGGCCAGCTGGGTCAGCGGACCGCCGTCGGCGAGCAGCCTGGCCTCGACCAGCGCGCGGCCCTCGGCCTGCGCCCGGGCCGAGGGCACCCAGTTCGACATCGCCTGGTAACCGCCGATGCGGCCGGCGCGGACCAGCGCATCGAGGCGCCCCTTGAGCTGCTCCTCGCGCTGCAGCACCTGTTCGGCGGAAGTGCCGCGCACCAGGTAATACTGGACCGGGCTGGGGGCATCGAGCAGCTTGCCCAGCTTGATCTGGTCGCGCACCAGGTGCGGCGGCGGGGTCTGCAGCGCGCGGAGGTCGTCATTCACGCTCAGGCGCTGCCAGCCCAGCGCGGCCAGGGCCCCGGCGCCCACGAGCACCGCCAGCGCTGCCGGGCGCCCCGACCAGCGCGGCCAGCGCTGCAGCAGCGCGCCGTAGCGCCGCGCCAGCGCGCCGCTTTCCAGCGCGCCGGGCCTGACCAGCAGCGGGAACCAGCAGACCACGGTCAGCCACGCGAACACCAGGCCCAGCGCCGAAAATGCGGCCATGTGGCGCAGGCCCGGGAACGGCGTCAATGCCAGTCCCGCATAGCCGAGCAGCGCGGCGAGCAGCGTCAGCGCCAGGCCAGGCAACAGCCGTTCGAGCAGGCGCACCGAATCGACGGCCGGGTCGGCCTCCAGCCGCTTGCACAGGAAATAAGCCGCATAGTCCTGCGCCACGCCAATCAGGCTGGCGCCGAATACCAGCGTGAGCAGGTGGATGCGTCCGAACAGCAGCCAGCATACCGACAGCGCGCCAAGGAAGCCGATGCCGACCGCCAGCAGCGTCAGGCCGATCGGCTTGAGCGAGCGGAAGGTCAGCCAGGTCAGCAGCACGATCCCGGCCAGCGAGCCGAGGCCGATGGTCGACACTTCGGAGCTGGCCTGGGCGCCGCCGGCGGCGGCGTGCAGCACCACGCCGGCGCTGACCACCTCGACCGACGGCACCGCCGCGCGCGCGGCCGCTTCGGCCTGCCGCAGCACCGGCAGCACCGCCTCCTGCGCCGACAGCGAAAACGCGGCCTGCTTCAGCCGCATCGGCAGCAGCACGTACTGGCGGCCGTCGCCGGCCACGAACAGGCGCCCGTCGCGCGGGCGCACCGGGGTTTCCTGCGCGCGCTCCTGCACCCAGCCCGAGAACAGGCCGAACGGATCGTCGCGGAACGCGCCCAGCTTGGGGCCGGAGAACGCGGCGTACAGCCGCGCGAGCGAAGCCTCGGTCCAGAAGCCTGGGGCCTGGGTGCGCAACTGCTGCTGCTGCTGCGCGGTCAACAACAGTGTGGCGTGGCGCCGGAACGGCGCGATCCAGTCGTCCTGGGCGCGCTCGTCGTACCCATCCGCGGCCAGCAGGTCCGCGTGCTTGCCGATCACGGCGCCGTAGGCATCGGCGGCGCGCCGCGCGTCGTTCCAGTCGGCGGCGCCGACCAGCACGATCACGCGCTGCTGCGCGGCGTCGACCATGTGCGTGAACGACTGCTGCAGCACGGGGTCGCGCTCGGCGGCCGGCAGCAGCGCCAGGATGTCGGTGTCCGGCACGATGCGCTGGCCCAGCCACAGCCAGGCGTTATGGCCCACCAGCAGGCATACCACCAGGGCCCACGCCAGCGCCAGGCGTCGCTGTACACTCACAGCAGCGCCGCCTCTTCCGGCGTCAACGCCGCAGCGCCGGTCTTGATGTCGGAGAAGACGATGTCGGTACGGTCGCCGCTGGCCTCGGCGATATGGATGTTGCGCACGTAGGCGTCGCCATCGAGCGCGATGGTGCCGATCGCCTTTGCCAGCGCCGGCGAACGCGCCTTCAGGCTCACCTTCCACTGCGTGTCGGCGGCGCCGTCGACTTCGAACAGCGCTTCGAGCTGGCCCAGGTCGCCCGCCAGCAGCGAGAACAGGACACCGTTAATCATGCGCACGGTCGGTTCCTGCCTGGCGTCGAGCCGCATCGCGACGCGCTCGCCCTGCAGGTTGACGATCTCGTCGCGGGTGACGCGCAGCGTGTTCGGGAACGGCTTGAGCGTGCGCCACAGCACCCCTTTGCCGGCCACCACGCAGAAGCGCCCGCTCGACGCCAGCGGCCGTTTCATGCCGGCCAGCTGCTTGGTCTGGTCGAAGCGTCCGCACAGCTGGTCGGGCCTGGCCAGCATCGACTGGATTTTCGCGATCGGCGCGGCGGCCTGGGTGCTGCCGCACAGGATGGCGAGCGCGGCGGCGGCTAGGATGCGTTTCATGGTTGTTGTACTCCCAGTTTCTGGAACAGGATCGGGGGCGAGACGAAGCACATCTCGCCGCTGGCGATGTCGACCGCCACCTGGGTGGTGGTGGCGCGGTTCAGGCGCCGGCCCGTATCGGCGTCGCTGATCAGGTAATCGATTTTCAGGCGGTTCTCGTACTCCACGATCTCGGCGCGCAGCGCCAGGCGCTGGCCGAAGCTGGCCGGCGCCGCATAACGCAGGTTCATCTCGATGATCGGCCACGCGTATCCCGAGTCCTTCATCTGCCCGTAGTTGTAGCCGATGCTGTCGAGCAGCGCGCAGCGCGCCACCTCAAGGTACTTCACGTAATTACCATGCCAGACGATCTGCATCGGGTCGAGGTCGAAGAACTGCACCTGCATCACGACTTCGGCCGCCCACCGGCTCGCCGCCTTTGCCTTACGCATACAGGCTCCAGGCCTGGGCGCGGATCCGCTCAAGCAGCAGCCGCAACTCCGGATCGAGGCGCCGGTCTTCCTCGACCGGGGCGATGTCGTCGGCCAGCACGGCCAGCATCTGCGCCAGCGCCGGCGGCGCCTTACGCCCCGGATCGGCGCGCCCACGCAGCCACATGCCCTGGCGTACCGCAACCAGCAGCGCCGCCGCCACTTGCTCGGTCAGTTCGAGCACGCGCAGGCAGTCGCGCGCGGCGATCGTGCCCATGCTGACCTTGTCCTGGTTGTGGCATTCGGTCGACCGCGAGAACACCGAGGCCGGCATGGTCAGCTTGAGGGCCTCGGCGGTCCACGCCGAGACGCTGATCTGCAGCGCCTTGAGCCCATGGTTGATCGCGGCGCGCGGCCCCGATGCGCCGGACAGGTTGGCCGGCAGGCCGTGGTTGTAGCGGCTGTCGACCAGCAGCGCCATCTGGCGGTCCAGCAGGTCGGCCAGGTTGGCTACGGCGTTCTTCATGCCGTCCATTGCGAACGCGATGTGCCCGCCGTAGAAATGGCCGCCATGCAGCACACGTTCATTGTCGGCGTCGATGATCGGGTTGTCGTTGGCGCTATTGAGCTCGTTCTCGATCGCGTCGCGGAAGAACGGCAGCGCGTCCGCCAGCACGCCGATCACATGAGGCGCGCAGCGGATCGAGTAGCGGTCCTGCAGGCGCCTGCCGTTGCGTTCGGCCTGGCCGGCGGCCAGGTCCTGGCGCAGCCAGCCGGCCACGCCCTGCATCCCGGCGTGCGGCTTGACCGCGAACAGCGCCTCGTCGAAATGGTGGGCGTTGCCGTCGAGCGCAAATGAGGCCATCGCTGTAATGCGGGTGGACAGCTTCGCCAGGTAGGCGGCACGGTCGTAGGCCAGGCAGGCCAGTGCGGTCATCACGGCAGTGCCGTTCATGATTGCCAGCCCTTCCTTCGGGCGCAGCCGCAGCGGCTCGATTCCGGCCTCGCGCAGCGCCTGCGCTGCCGGCACGTGCACGCCGGCGCGCCAGACTTCGCGTTCACCGCATAAAACGGCGGCCAGGTAGGACAGCGGGGTAAGGTCGCCGCTGGCCCCCACCGAGCCTTCGGACGGGATCAGCGGCAGCAGGCCGGCGTCGAGCAGGCGCGCGATCTGTTCCAGCAGCCCCACGCTAACCCCGGAGAAGCCCTTCGACAACGATGCCAGGCGCACCGCCAGCACGGCGCGTGTCTGTGCCGGGGTCAGGTAGGCGCCCAGGCCGCAGCCGTGGTAGGTGTACAGGTGGTGCGGCAACTCGGCCGCCAGGCCGGCCGGCACGCTTACGGTGCACGAGTCGCCGTAGCCCGTCGTCACACCGTACACGACGCCATCCTCGCGCAGCAGGCGGTCGATGAAGTCGGCGCCGCGCGCAATCGCGGCGCGAAACGCCGGATCGTCCGACAGCACGGCACGCGCGCTGCCATCGGCGATGTCGACGATATCGTCGAGGCTCAGGCGCTTGCGGTCGAAGCGGACCGTGCGCACAGGAGGATTGGATTCAGCAGGCGGCATCGGAACGGGGCGCATCGGGTAAATCCCAAAAGTCGTAAAAATTAAACCACTGCAGCGGAGCGCGCAGGCAGTGGAACTCGAGGCGGCGGGCATAATCGGCTGCCAGTGCGGCGAGCGCCTGGTCGCGTCCCTTGCGCGGCAGGCTGACCGACTCGCGCAGCAGTTCGAAATGGATTTCGTGGACGCTGCCGCGGCGCGCCGCGAACAGCATGTAGAGCGGGCATTCGAGCACGCTGGCCATCACGTACGGTCCGACCGGGAACGCGGCCGGGCTGCCGAGGAAATCGGCGCGGACCACGCGCGGGCAGGGCGACACCGGAATCCGGTCGCCCGCGATGACAACAAGTTCGCCCTGCCCGATGCGCTCGGCCAGCGTCATCGCCATCGCCGGCGTCATCTCGGTCACCTGCATCAGGTTCAGGCCACTGCGCGGGTCGAGCCGGGCCAGCATGTCGTTGAAGGCCTGGGCATGGCGCGTGTGCACCAGCACCGTCAGCTTCAGGCCTGGACACTGTTGCGCCAGCACCCGGCACAGGTCGAGGTTGCCGAGGTGCGCGCACACCAGCAGCGCGCCGCGGCCCTCGCCGATCATGCGCTGCAGCGGCTCGGCGCCGGTGCAGGTGACCGCGCGGGTATCGAACAGCCCGCCCCACAGCAGCATCTTGTCGAGGATGTTCTCGGCGAACGCGCCGAAGTGGCGCAGCACGCCGCCCAGGCCCTGCGGCACGGGCGCATGGGCCGCGACACGAGCAAGGTAATGCGCCGAGGCGCGCCGCGCCAGCGGCTTTGTCGCGATGTACCAGGCCAGCACCGGATACAGCACGATCCGGAACGGCCAGCGCCCAAGCACGCGCCAGACCCAGAACAGCAGGCGCATGCCGGCCACGAAGCTGGCCTCGTTGATCGACGCCCAGTGGCGCCCGGTCGCCGTTGTCATGATGGGCGCCACCTGCGTGCCAGTAGCGCCGGTATCCGCGCCAGCATGCCGAAGAACAGCGCCATGTGCATGCGAGTGATCAGCATATTGTCGGTCCACGCCTTGAAATGCGAGACGCCGTCGCTCGGGTAGCCGACCCTGGTCGGCAGGTTGACCACCTCGACCCCATCCCAGTACAGGCGCACCAGGATCTCGATGTCGAAGTTCATGCGCAGGCCGAGCTTGCGGCGCGCGGCCAGCGCCAGCACCGGCGCCACCGGATAAACCCGGAAGCCGCACATCGAGTCGCGGATCGCGAACGACAGCGTGTTGATCCAGACCCAGACGTGGGTCAGGTAGCGCGCGTACAGCCGCAGTGCCGGCACCGATTCGTCGTACAGCGGGCAGCCCGCGACCACCGCCTGCGGCCGCGCGCGCGCCGCTTCCAGGAAGCGCGCCAGGTCGGCCACGCAATGCTGGCCGTCGGCGTCGATCTGCAGCACATGGGTGCAGCCCTGCGCGGCGGCGCGCCGGAACCCGCTCAGCACCGCCCCGCCCTTGCCCTGGTTCCGCACGTGCCGTTCCAGCGTCGCCTGCCCCGGCGCTTCGGCAGCAAGCCGGTCGAGCACCTGGGCGCACTGTGCCGAGCTGCCGTCATCGACCAGGATGCACGGCAGGCCGTGCTGCAGCACTTCGCGCAGCACGGCGCCAACCGCGTGCTCGTGGTTGTAGACGGGGATGACGACGCAGGGCTTGAACACGATCAGCCGGCCCTCGCAAAGCGCAGGAGCGAATGGCAGTAGCCGATGTCGTCGCGAGCTGTGACCAGGACCAGGCCGGCCTCCTTCGCGAGGCGGATGTAGTCCTCGCTCTGGTAGACCTTGCTGTTGCCGCTCGCCAGCGCAGTGAAGTACGGCGAGGTGTTGATCAGGCAGTAGGACGCGATCTCGTAGCGCTGGCGGTCCCAGAACGTGTCCATCACCAGCACCTGGCCGCGCGGCGCCAGTGCGGTGGCCGCACGGGCAAAGATGCTGGCGATGGCGGCCTCGGAAAAGCAGCTCAGGAACTGGCTCATCCAGATCACGTCCATCCCGGCCGGCAGCGCCGCGGCGGTGTCCAGCAGATCGGTCGGGTGCAGCTTTGCGCGCTCGCGCAGGCCGGCCTCGCGCAGCCTGGCTTCGGCGTCGGCGAGCTGCCCCGGCAGGTCGACCAGGTGCAGTTCCACGTTCGCGTTCGCGGCCAGCGCCGCGACGGCGAACTTGCCGGTATTCGCGCCGATGTCCATTACCTTGCCCGGCGCGGTCGCGAACACGTCCGCCAGGATCGAAGGGAACGAGACGTCCGAATAGTAGTGGTCGAACGCCAGCCAGCTGCTGCGGGCCGGTTCCGGCAGCGCCGACAGGCCTTCGTACAGCGTGGGCCAATCGCCGAAGGTTGTGAGACCGAGCGGCTTCTCCGCGTCCAGCGACTGTTCCAGCGCGAACAGAGCCTGGTAGCAGACGTCATGGTTGAAGTCGAAGTTGACCTGGGTGAGGCTGTCGGTCAGCACGCAGAAGCCGGCCTTGTCGAGCACGTAGTGGCCGGCGTCCAGGTATACCACCCCGGCCGACAGGCAGGTCTCTAGCACCACCTTCAGCGCGTAGGGCCGCCAGCGGCCATCGGCCGCCAGCTGTTCAAGCGACAGGCCATCGTCGCCGGCATCGGCGATCGCCTGCAGCATGCCGCGCTTCCACGCATAGCGCACGCATTGGAACACGACGGGGCCGAACGCGATCTTCTGCGCATCGAAACGGGCCGCAAACGCGCTCTGGCGCTCGGGGGAGAACTTTTTATCTAACATGTGTCCTTCAGTCGGTGCCAAACAGGATGCGCCCGCTGGCATGAGGCCCGGCGGACGAGAAATAGCGGAAATTCAGGCTTTCCCTGGCTTGGTCATGCACCAGTTCGAGCTGCACCGGCGCCCCGGGGCGGATCATCTGCTGGAATTTGAGCGCATTGATTGCCTTGAAAACCGGCGCCAACGCCAGGTGGCGCCTGCCGAACAGGATCGCCCAGTCGACCTGCACCACCCCTGGCAGCACCGGCGCGACCGCAAAGTGGCCGTCGAAATACAGCAGGTCCGGCGGCACGGCCAGTTCCAGCAGCACCCGGTTCGCGCCGCTCTCGAGCGTGCACACCGACGGCAGCCGGGGCCTTGCCATAGGCTGCGCGTCGAGCAGGGCAAGCAGTCCGGCATAGGTAGTCTTGCCCTGGGCGTTGAGCGGCATGCGTTCCAGGTAGCGCCAGCGGCGCGGCAGCGCCACCCGCTCCACGGTCGCAGCCAGCAACTCACGCAGGCGGCCGTTCAGCGCGGCCTTGCCATCCTGTTCCAGCATCGCGCGTGCGGCCGGCGCCGGCACCACGAATGCGGCCAGCACCTGGCGCCGGCCGGGGCCTTCCGGGCAGGCGATTACGCGCGCTTCGAGCGCCAGGCCGGAACCGGTCAGCGCCGCCTCGATCGCGTCGAGCGATACCCGTTTTTCTTCAATCTTGACGATCCGGTCGCTGCGCCCGAGCAGGAGGAAGCGGCCGCCATCCGCGGCTGCGCCGCGATCGGCCATCCGCAGCCAATCGTCGCCGGCGTGCGGCGAGCGCACCTCGAGCAATTCATCCTCGCCCAGGCGCCACGCGACGCCCGGCAAGGCCAGCCAGCTGTCGTCCGCACCGAAGCCGCGCTGGCGCCACGCGATGCCGCCGGTCTCCGAGCTGCCATACACCTCGACTGGCGCCCGGCCGAGCAGCGCGCGTGCGTGCAGGGCAGTCTCTGGTGGCAGCACGCCGCCCGACGAAAATACCGCGCGCAGCCTGCCGGCGGCGCCGCGCCAGTCGAGGTGTTCGGGTAGCCGCTTCAGGTGGGCCGGGCTGGCAACCAGCACACATGGACGCACGGCCAGTGCCTGCGCCATGGCTTCCGGGTAATCGAGGCTCCGGGCATGCACCGCGCGCCCGGCGGCGAGCGGCCACAGCACCTTGAACAGCAGTCCGTAAATATGCTGGTGCGATACCGTGGCAATCACCTCGGCGCCGACCAGGCCGCGGCCGAACTGGGCCTCGAGGTTGCCGACTTCGCTAGTCAGCTGGGCCATCCGCTTCGGGATCGCCTTCGGGGCGCCGGTGCTGCCCGAAGTATGGACGACCAGCGCGGCAAAGTCCGCATCCGGCGTGATCCACGCCAGCGTGCAGGCGTCATTCGCGGCGGGATGCTGGGGCGCGCAGTCGCCCGGGAACTGGCCCCAGAACGCGTCGACCTGGCCGCGCAAGGCCGCGCAGCTGCCGGCGAGCGTGTCGGCCGCCAGCCAGACGGTTTTGCCGGCCTGCCAGGCGCCGAGCAAGGCTGCGGCAAATTCGAGGCTGTCGTCCAGGAACAGCGCGACGTTGGCGCCTTCGGTGCGGCGCCCGAGCGCGGTCCAGGCGCGCACGCGGCGCGACAGCCCGGCGTGCGTTACCGCCTCGCCCGCGCGCCATCCGGCGCAGGCATCGGGGCTGCGCGCAGCCAGCTGCTCGAAAAAATCAACCATGGTGTAGCCGTTTGAAACGCATGCGCAGCAGGTATTCGCCGCCGAACAGGAGGCCCATCAACAGGTAGGAGATGACGCCGGTGTACAGCGACCACACGGCCTCCGACGCGTACAGCGCGGTGCCGAGCGCGATCGCACCGTTCAGCGCGAAGAATCCGCACCAGACCTGGGTCACGCGGCGCGTGTAGGCGACCGCCGCCGGCGGCAGGTTCGGCTCGCGCAGGCGCGCCAGCCGCTCGACCATCGACGGCGGCGCCACCAGGCTGTGGCCAAAGGCGGCCAGCAGCCCGGCGTTGACCAGCACCGGGTACAGCTTCAGCGGCAGCATCGCGTTCGCGGCCAGCGCGGCACCTGCCAGCGCCAGCGCGCCCAGCGCCGACCAGCGGGCCGCCCGGCTCAACCCGAGCCGGGGCAGGCGCGTGGCCGCGGCGAGCAGCAGCAGGCAGGCCAGCCAGCGCGGCTCGACCCTGCCGTGGCCCAACCAGATCGCGAGCGGATACAGCAGCGTAAACGCCGCCGTCAGCACAGTCAGCGGCATTCGCTCAAAGCGCCGGTTCTTCCGCGAGGCCGGCCAGCGCCTCGACCACGTCGCCGATCGTGCGAATGGTCTTGAATACTTCCGGCTGCAGGCGCTTGCCGGTCATCTGCTTGAGCTTCACCGCCAGGTCGACAGCGTCGATGCTGTCGATGTCGAGGTCCGCGTACAGGTTCGACTCGCGCGTCAGCGCATCCCTGTCGAGTTCAAACATCTCGGCCAGCAAGTCCGCCACCCAGACGAACAGCTCGTCACGGCTCATGTCACTGATCACTACCATCACCTGCTCCTTACTTCTTGCGATTTGTTTCAATGAGTGCCGCCAGCGCGCGCACCGACGCGAAATGGCGGCGCGTCTCCTGCGATTCGGCCGACAGCGTGATTCCGTACCGCTTCTGCAATGCGACCCCGATCTCCAGCGCGTCAATCGAGTCCAGGCCCAGGCCGTCGACGAACAGCGGCGCTTCGCTATCAATATCGGCCGCGCCGATGTCCTCGAGCTGCAGTACGTCGATGATCAATTCCTTCACTTCTTGTTCAAGCATGTCGCTGGCTCTCTTCCATAAAATAATGCTGCAGGTAGTCGGTCAGGCGCCGCGCGGCCATCACCTCGCTGGCGCCGGCGTCGGTAAAGCGGGCGACGTCGATGTCATCCTTGACCTCGATCCGGAAGTGGGCCTGGCGCGGCGGCACGTGCCACCATTTTTCGCCCTTGCCCAGCGTCCGCGGCTGGCAGCGGATCAGCACCGGAGTCACCGCGCGCGCCCCGCGCACCGCAACGTTGGCCGCCCCGCGCTTCAATTCGATGGTGCCGTCGCGCCCCGTGCGCGTCCCTTCGGGGAATACGATCAGGTTGCTGCCCGCGCGCAGCGACCCGATGCACGCTTCGACCAGTTCGGCGCCATCGCCGTTGTCGATGTAGCCGGCCGCGCGCACCGGTCCACGCGTGAACGGGTTATTCCATAGGTCGCCTTTAACGATGCAATCGGCGTTGCGCACGAACGCCATCAGGAACACGGTGTCGATCAGCGTCGGGTGGTTCGCCAGGATCAGCAGCCCGTCACGTTCGAGCTTGTCGATCCCGACCAGTTCGTAGCGCAGCACGCCCAGCAGCCGCATGATCCCGACAAACAGGCGGAAGGTCAGCCGGACCACGGTGCGCGCCACCACCACCCGCCTTTGCGGATCAGGCACTGCCAGCGACAGCACGGGAAACACCAGCACTCGCAGCACCAGCCCACCGAGGCCGAACAGTGCAAAGCTCAGGCCAGTTGCGAGCACACGCCAGCAGCGTGCAGCCTGCTCAAGCATCGCGGCTCCAGGTCCAGTGCTGCGCCCCGGTGCGGCGCTGCAGGCAGCCGGCTCCGCCCAGGTAAAAACGCAGTACCTCGAGCCCGCCGGGCATCGCGCGGCCCGGCTCGGGCGCGGCATGCCCGGGGTCGGCCAGGCTCCACGACAGCCGGATCGGTTTCTCGCCTGCCGGCGCCAGCAGCCATGCGAACGCGTGCGGCTGCTCGTCGCTGTCTTCGAACCGCGACAGCACCGGTGGCAGCGGCGCATCGTACGCGACCAGCAGCACCAGCGGCGCCCCGTCGGCCAGCAGCGCGCACGCCTCGATCACGGCATGCTCGACCGTTGCTTGGCCGGCACACAACGCGATGTGATTGGCGCGGTCGGCGCGGGCGATCGACAGCAGGCCCGCGCTGGCGTTATGCACCGCGAGTCCGAACGCCGTCGGCGACACCGGCTCGCCCCCGGCCATGTCGGACAGCAGGCCGACCGCCCGGCCGACCTCGCCGTGGCGCGAACAGAACACCGTGGGCACATCGGTGCGCCCGTCCAGGCACTCATACGCGACTTCCAGCGCCATCTTGCCAAGCGAGCCGGCACGACGCCGGAGCATCGCCGGCATTGCGGCCACGGCTGGCTCGGCGCCGGGCTCGATCCGCCACGGCGCCGCGGCCCACGATGCCCATGCCCCCGCGGCGTCGAGGCCCGGAGCCCAAGCTGCGCTTCGAGCTACCGAAAAATTGACACCGTTATCAGACATGTTTGTGGTTCGCGTGCCCGCTGGTAGCGAACTGTGCGCCGTAAGAGTAGATCCAGAATTATAATCGACAGTTTTGCAGCACGGAAACTGAAATCGCGCCCGGCGCTCCCGTCGCGGGCATTGCCGCAACAGTTCCTGCTCCGCGGGCTCGGCAGGCAGGGCCACGTCGGGCCGATGCAGGGTCGGCGCCCGCGTTGTGCGCCTGGTGGAAATGGGCGCCAGGACAGGCACCCGGAATAGTCAAGCGGGCAGCAGCGCGCGTATGAGGTCCGGCAACGGCACCGACTTCTCCGCCTGCAAATTCACCCAGACGATCTTGGCGCCGCCCTCGGCGTGGACCGCGCCCGGCTGCCCGTCCGGCCCGACCAGCCGGATCTCGTGCGTCATCTCGAAGCTCGAGCGCCCCGGCGGCCCGACATAGGTGCTGACTTCGATTTCGCCCGGATACCTGAGCTGCTTGAGGAAGCTGCACTGCGCATTGACGATCACCGGACCGATGCCGGCCGGATCCGGCGCGCCTTCGATCTGGTCGAACCAGGCAATGCGCGCCGTCTCGATATACCTGAAATACACCGTGTTGTTCACGTGCCCCATCATATCCATGTCGCCCCAGCGGATTGCCTGGCGCATGACATGCACTAACTTCTTGTTGCTCATCTGTTCCTGCTGCTTGTCGTTCTTGTTGATTACTGGGCGGTCATGCCATCGTCCGCCGTGATGATCGCGCCATTGATGAAGTGCGCCTCTTCGGCCGCAAGCAACAGCAGCAGCCCGTCGAGGTCTTCCGGCTTGCCCGGCCGCTTTCTCGGCAACATCTCGATCAGCTTCCTGCCCTGTTCGGTATCGAAATATTCTTCGTTCATCTCGGTCGAGATATAGCCCGGGCAGATCGCGTTCACATTGATCCCGTAGCGGCCCCATTCGACCGCCATCGCCTTGGTCATCTGCACCACGCCGGCCTTGCTCATGCAATACACGCCGATCTGCGGCAGCACGCGCAGGCCCGCCACCGAGGCGATGTTGACGATCCGGTGCTGTTTCTTCGGGTCGCCCTTGGCGCGCTGGATCATGCGCTTGGCCGCCTGCTGCGCGACGAAGAAGGCGCCGCGCAGGTTGGTGTCCATCACATAGCTGTAGTCTTCTTCCGAAACGTCGACCAGGCGCTGCGTGTTCGAGACGCCCGAGTTATTGACCAGGATGTCGATCGGGCCGGCCTCGGTCTCGGCATGCGCGATCGCCGCCTTGATGCTGCCGAGGTCGGTGACGTCAAGCGCGACCACATGCGCGGCGCCGCCGTCGGCCTCGATCTCGGCCCGCAACTCCTTCAGGCGCTCGGTGCGGCGCGAGGCCAGCACCACCTGCGCGCCGGCGCCGGCCAGGGCTTTCGCGAAGCGCGCGCCAAGCCCGCTCGAGGCGCCCGTCACCATCGCGATCTTTCCTTCAAAATTCACTTCAATGCCCACGTTCGGCTCCTGTTCGTTACTGCTGGGATGCTGGTTGCGAAGGCATAATCATTACACAATTTGCCAGTTTAGATTGCCGCGTCTAATAATGCCCGTAAAATGCCCGGTAAAGTTGCAATCCAGACTAAAAACACGCACACTCGTGCTTAGTTTTTTTCAACCGATTCCAAGACCATGACAGAGACAACCAATATCCTCGAACAATACGGACCGCGTGAAGCAATGGAGTACGACGTGGTCATCGTCGGCGGCGGCCCGGCCGGCCTGTCGGCGGCGATTCGCCTCAAGCAGCTGGCGGCCGAGAAAGGACAGGAGGTCTCCGTTTGCGTACTCGAAAAAGGCAGCGAGGTCGGCGCCCACATCCTGTCCGGCGCGGTGATGGATCCGCGCGCGCTTAACGAGCTGATCCCGAACTGGAAGGAGCTGGGCGCGCCGCTCAATACGCCCGTCACCGAAGACCGCGTGCTGTTCCTGAGCGAGACCAAGTCCTACCGGACGCCGTCGTTCGCGGTGCCGAAGGCGCTCACCAACCATGGCATGTATGTGATCTCGCTGGCCAACGTCGTGCGCTGGCTCGGCCAGCAGGCCGAAGCGCTCGGCGTCGAGATTTTCCCTGGCTTCCCGGCCGCCGAAATCCTGTACAACGACGACGGCTCGGTCAAGGGCGTTGCGACCGGCAACATGGGCGTGAACCGCGAAGGCCAGCCGACCGACGCCTTCCAGCTCGGCATGGAGCTGCACGCCAAATACACGCTGTTCGCCGAAGGCTCGCGCGGCCACCTCGGCAAGGAGTTGATGGCCCGGTATGACCTGAACAAGGGCAAGGACCCGCAGACCTACGGCATCGGCATCAAGGAGCTGTGGGAGATCGATCCGGCCAAGCACCAGCCGGGCCTGGTGATCCACACTGCCGGCTGGCCGCTCGACAACAGCACCTACGGCGGCTCGTTCCTGTACCACCTCGAGAACAACCAGGTCGCGGTGGGCTTCGTGGTCGGCCTGGCCTACGAGAACCCCTACCTGTCGCCGTACGAGGAATTCCAGCGCTACAAGACGCACCCGGCAATCCGCGGTTTCTTCGAAGGCGGCAAGCGCATCTCGTATGGCGCCCGCGCGATCACGGCCGGCGGCCTGCAATCGCTGCCGAAGCTGGTGTTCCCGGGCGGCGCGCTGATCGGCTGCGACGCCGGCTTCCTGAACACCAGCCGCATCAAGGGCAGCCACGCCGCGATCAAGAGCGGCATGCTGGTTGCCGAATCGGCGTTCGCCGCGCTCGGCGAGAGCCGCCAGCACGACGAACTGGCCAGCTACCCGGCCGCGTTCGAGCAGTCGTGGCTGCACGAAGAACTGCATGTCGCGCGCAACTTCAAGCCGTCGATGTCGAAGGGGCTGGTACTGGGCACGATCCTGACCGGCATCGACCAGGTCATCTTGCGCGGCAAGGCGCCGTGGACGCTGCACCACCAGCACGCCGACCATGAATGCCTGAAGCCCGCGGCGAATTTCAAGCCGATCGTGTATCCGAAGCCGGATGGCAAACTGACCTTCGACCGCCTGTCGTCGGTGTTCATCTCGAACACCAACCACTCGGAAGACCAGCCGGTGCACCTGACGCTGAAGAATCCGTCGGTGCCGGTCGAGATCAACCTGCACAAGTTTGCGGGACCGGAGCAGCGCTACTGCCCGGCCGGCGTGTACGAGTTCGTCGCGGCCGAGGACGGCAAGGAACGGCTGCAGATCAACGCGCAGAACTGCGTGCACTGCAAGACCTGCGACATCAAGGACCCGACGCAGAACATCGTGTGGGTCACGCCGGAAGGCGGCGGCGGGCCGAATTACCCGAATATGTAAGGGGTATCGAGCAAACTGGGGTTCCCGCCTGCGCGGGAACGACGGTACTCAGTTAGCTCGTCGTTCCCGCGCAGGCGGGAACCCCAGTTCCGCGGGAGCGACCGTATTAGTTAACCGTCGTTCCCGCGCAGGCGGGAACCCCAGTTCCTATCCGCGAGCCACGGCCGTAAATCACCTGCGGCTGGCTTTGGCCACCGCCTCGAACTCCTCCGCCGTCACCGGATGCCCGAACATGAACCCCTGCGCGTAGTCGCAGCCGGCGTCCTGCAGCAGCGCGCGCTGCACGCGCGTTTCCACGCCTTCGGCCACCACCTCCAGGCCGAGCTTGTGGGCCATCACGATGATCGCCTCGCACAGCGCCAGGTCGCCGGCGTCGTCCTCGAGCGTCGCCGCGAACGCTTGGTCGATCTTCACGTAGTCGATATCGAAGCGCTTCAGGTGCGACAGCGACGAGTAGCCGCTGCCGAAGTGGTCGAGCGCGACCTGCAGCCCCATCGCGCGGTACTGGCGCAAGCGCTCGACCACCTGGTCGACGCCGTCCAGCAGCACGCTCTCGTTGATCTCGATGACGATGCTTTGCGGCGGCAGCTTCAACTCGCGCAGGTAGTCCAGCCACGACTGGTACAGCGCCGCATCGCGCCGGAACTGCACCGGCGATTTGTTGACGCAGACCTGGAAACGCGGGTCGATCGCCTGCTGCCAGCGCTGCACCTGGCGCGCCGCCTCGCGAAACACCCAGTCCCCGATCTCGACGATCAGTCCATTGGTCTCGGCGAACGGAATGAATTCGGCGGCGCCCAGCAGGCCGCGCACCGGGTGGCGCCAGCGCAGCAGCGCCTCGGCCTTGTGCACGGCGCCGGTCCTGAGCGACACGATCGGCTGGTACAGGATCTCGAACTGGCCGGCCGCGATGGCGGCGCGCAGGTCGCTGGCGATGCTTTGCCGCGCCAGCGCCGCTTGCTGCAGGCCGGGCGTGAAGTAGCTGAAGCGGTTGCGGCCCGCCTTTTTCGAAGCGTACATGGCCTGGTCGGCGCGCGCCAGCAGGTCGCCCTGCTCCTTCGCATCGGCCGGGTACAGCGCCACGCCGATCGAGCCCGACACCTCGGCGCGTTCCTCGCCCAGTTCGAACGCCTGCGCCAGCGTTGCGATGATCGATTGCGCGATGCGCTCGACGCTGCCGACCCGGTCCAGGCCCGACAGGATCACCGTGAACTCGTCGCCCCCAAGGCGCGCCAGCGTGTCGGACCCGCGCACGCAGGCGCCGATGCGGCGCGCCGCCTCGGCCAGCAGGCGGTCGCCCATCGCATGCCCGAGCCGGTCGTTGACATCCTTGAAGCGGTCGAGGTCGATGAACAGCAGCGCGACGAAGCCGGCGTTGCGGTCGGCCTTGCGCATCTCCTGGCGCAGCCGGTCCATGAACATGTGGCGGTTCGGCAGCCCGGTCAGCTCGTCGTAATTGGCCTGGTGCCAGATCCGTTCGGCCGCCGCGCGCTGCTGGGTAATGTCGTTCACCAGCGCCAGCGCGCCGAGGTAGCGGCCGCCGGCGTCGAAGATCGGGTTGGTGGCGACGCTGGCCCACATGCCGGCGCCGTCGCGGCGGATGAACTTGAACTCGTTGCGCTCGGCCACGCCTTGCTGGCGGCGCGCGATGTTGCGGTCGAAGATGGCCTTGCCCTCCTCGTCCATGAAACGCGCGAGCGGCTGTTCCAGGATCTCCTCGATCGGGTAGCCGAGCAGCGCGGCCATCTTCGGGTTGACGAAGGTGGTGCGGCCGGCGACGTCGACCTCCCAGATCCCTTCGTCGGCGCAATGGACGATGCGGCGCAAGCGCTCCTCGCTGCGCTCGAGCGCGGCCAGCCGGCCCTCGATCGGTTCGACCACGATGCGGCAAGCCTGGCCGCTGCCGTCCGCGCTGCCGGTCAGCGTCACTTCGAGCGCTGCGCCGTGTTGTGCGAGCCGCATCGAGACCCGGCAATGGTGCGGCGCGACGTGGTTCAGCGCGTGCTGGAAGAAGCGGTCGAAGTGCCCCTGGTCGCCGGGACTGACAAAGGTGCGGAAGCGATGCCTGCCGGGCCGGGCGCGCGCAATGCCGAGCATCCGCGCGCCGGCCAGGTTGGCCTGCGAAATGGCGCCGTCCAGGGCAACCACGAAATAGCCGACCGGGGCCAGCAGGTACAGCTCGTTGTAGCGCGCCTGTTCCTGCTCGTGGCGCAGCCGTTCGATGCTGACGCCGCTGTCGAGCGGCTGGCCGCCCTGCGCTTCGCTCGCCTGCAATTCGTGCTTGTCCATCTCACCTCACGCCGGACGCTTGTCGAGATTGCTATATGTAAAGACAAGACTAGCACGGCCGCGCGCGGAATGTCGAGTCAGTGTTGCAGATGCGCTCGGTTCAGGCGACGCTCGGCGCGGCGCTGCAGGTGCTCGAAGGCCAGGCTCAGGCACCAGTAGATGGCGGCCGCTGCGATGTACAGCGGCAACGGGCGGAAGGTGGTCGCGATGACTTCCTTGGTCGCCAGCATCAGCTCGGTCATCGTGATCACCGACACCAGCGAGGTGTCCTTGATCAGGCTGATCAAGGTGTTGCTCATCGACGGCACCGCGACCCGCATCGCCTGCGGCAGCACGATGTGGTACAGCGTTGGCCAGTAGCCGAGTCCAAGGCTGAAGCTGGCGCGCCACTGGCCCTGGCTGATCGCGCCGATCGCCGCGCGCAGGCTTTCCGACAGGTAGGCGCCGGCGTTCAGCGACAGCGCCAGCACGCCGGCCGTGACCGGGGTAAATTCGATGCCGACGGTCGGCAGGCCGTAATAGATGACGAACAGCTGCACCAGCAGCGGCGTGCCGCGCATCACGCTCACGTACAGCGCGGCGGGCAGGCGCAGCAGCGCCCACGGCGCGATCCGCATCAGCGCGGCCGGGAAGCCGAGCACGAGGCCGCCGAGCATCGACGCGACGGCAAACAGCAAGGTGTAGCCCGCTCCCACAAGCATGCTGGGCGCGGCCTCGCGCAACAGGTCCAGTAGTTCCAAGAGGTCGCTTTAGCGCTGTTGGCTGGCGTCGGCGCCAAACCACTTCATCGATATCTGCTTGAGCGAGCCATCCGCCTTCGCATCCGCAATGACTTTGTTAATCGCCGCCTTGAACCGCGGATTCCCTTTCTGGAAGGGGATGCCCATGCGTTCCACGTTGCCGACGCGCGCCCCGGCCTTGATCGGCAGCTGCGAAGTCTTCAGCAGGTAGCTGACCATCAGGCTGTCGTTCAGTGCGGCATCGACCCGGCCAAAGGCCAGGTCCTGCAGGTTCTCGGGCGCGGCCGGATAGCTCTTGACCTCGATCCCCGGCACCGCCTTGGCCTGCTGCTCGAACACGCTGCCCTGCCCGACGCCCAGCTTTTTCCCTTTCAGGTCGTTCAGGCTGGTGTAGGTCGCCCGTTCGTTCTTGCGCACGATAAGCTGCGGGCTGGAATAGGTGTACGGCTCGGAAAAATCGAAAGCCTGTTCGCGCTTGGGCGTCATGCCGACCTGGCTGATGATCACGTCGTACTTGCCTGCCGACAGGCCGGCCAGGATCGCCGCCCACTCGGTGTTCACGAACTGCGGTTTCAGGCCCAGCCGGGCCGCGACCAGTTTGGCGACATCGACGTCGTAGCCTGCCAGCTGTCCGGTCTTCTGGTCCTTGAAGTTAAACGGGGGATAGGTGCCCTCCATCGCGATGCGCAGCGTTCCGCGCGCCTTCACCGCCTCGAGCAGGTCGGCGGCCGCAGCCGGCAACGCGACGCCGGCCGCGACCAGCAGCGCGCCCAGCCTGATGGCGTGGCGGCGGTAATTGAAGTGTGATTGCTTGCCCATGTAATTCCCCTGTCATGCAAAAAAGCCCAGCTTGCTTTTATAACCGAAAACACATGCCGCGCGAATAAAATCTTGCGTCAATACAAGAATTGGCGGCTGCGGGCGCCGAAGTTGTGGCCAGTTACCAGCGTGGTGCTGGCAACCAGGCTCGACAGCCCCAGCACCAGCTGCACCAGCCGGTCTTCGGGCAGCACCCAGACCTGTCCGCGCGGCGGTTCGGCGCCGGTGGCGGCCACGATCAACGGCGCGATCCAGGCCGCATCCGGCTCGACATCGAGGATCACCGCGTCGCCCGTGGTCTGCATGAAGACGTTGCCGCCCTCGCCCAGCGTGAAGCAGACGCCGTAGCCCGTTTCCTGCGGGCCGATCAGCTCCTGCATCGAGCGGTTGTGTTCGTCGATCCACAGTTCCACGTCCTGTGGCGTCTCGAGCGGCGTCCAGGGACAGGGACGAAAGCGCGGCCGGCTGGGGTCGTTCGGGGAATTCATCAGATGCGGCAAGGAAAGCTTCGGAGGGGCATATCGTAAGGCATTTTGATGCCGCAGTACATGCCGAACTTGCCGCGGCCGCGCCGGTCTTAGCGATCAGGATGGAGCGTTGTCATGAAATGGAAACAGCAGCCGTACCACGCCGGCCATGGCGGCTACGTGTCGGAGTTCGACCAGTTCCTGGACCAGTACCGGGCCGGCCACCCCAACCTGGAGCGTGACCAGCAGCGCGGCTGGTACATCTGGTGGGACCACCGCGTCAACTTCGACGAGCTGGAGCGCGAGCGCAAGGATACCGTGCCGGTGCCGCCGTACAGCTACGAGTAGGGCGCGCTCTCGAGCGCACGCTACGCAACATCGAGCCTGACGATGCGCGGCTGCACCTGATTGCCGTCGACCAGCAGCTCCCCCGCCGCGATCGGCAAGCTGAACCTGCGCCGCCCGGCGCTGCCCGGATTCACATACAGCACGCCGCCGCGCTCCTCGCACGACGGCTTGTGCGAGTGCCCCGACACCACCACCCGCACGCCTTCGGCCGCCGGGTCGATAGCGAGCTCCTTGATGTCATGGATCGCGTACACGCCAAGTTCACCGAAGCGCAGCAGCGCCGTTTCCGGCAGCGCCTCGGCCCATGCACCCGTGTCGTTATTCCCGCGCACGGCAGTGAGCGGCGCGAGCGCCGCCAGCTGCTCCAGGATGGCAGCGTTGCCGATGTCGCCACCGTGGATGATGTGGTCGCAGCCGGCCAGGAAGGCCAGCGCTTCGGGCCGCAGCAGCCCGTGGGTGTCCGAGATCAGTCCGACCCGCATCGCGCTCCCTAGGTTCGCTTCGAGGCCATCTTGGTCGACAGGTAGATCGAGTACAGCGCCGCGGCGCCGGCCAGGATATAGATCAGGCGGGTGCCGGGGCTGCCCGCACCGAACACGCTGGCGATCACGTCGATGTTGAACAGCCCGACCATCGCCCAGTTCAGGCCGCCGACAATCAACAGCAACATCGCGATGTAGTCGATCGCGTTCATGGCCGAGCGATGCATCTCGCGCATCGAGGCGCGCCGTTCCGGGCTCTGCCTGCGGTCAATTGTGGGGGCGTTAACAGTTGCCATCATTATCTCCTTCGCAGCAATAGGTCTCCCGGCGCTCCGCGCGCCAGCCTATCGTACGACAGCAAAAATGAACGCAAGTTTTGACCCGGGCCGCGCGCCCGGTCAGCCTTTCCAGGTCCGGTTCAGGCCGGTGTCGGCATGGATCCAGCCGCCTTTCGGCCCCGAGCGGTAATAGAAGCCGACGCCGCCCTGGCGGAAGCTCTTCACCAGTCCGCCGAGCACTTCCTCGTTCAGGTTGGCGATCCGGATGTCGGCCGCCTTGCCCGAGATGTGCAGCGACTGGCGCGCGGCCGGCACGCCAGCTTCGATCAGGCGCTTATTCGAGGCCGGGGTGCGGTAGCCGGACAGGATTTCGAGCGGATGCTCGAGTCCGTAGCGGGCGACGAAGGCCTGGGTGCCCCACAGCGTTTCGAGCAGCTTGGGGTCGATTGGCGCGGTTGCCTTGCCGTTCACGTCGCGCAGCAGGTGGCACAGTTCCTGGTAGGCCGAATCGATCATCTCGCCGTCCTTCCAGTACAGCACGCTGGCGCGCTCGCCGCTCGCCGGACGCAGCAACGTCAGGGTGCGCGGCTTGACCCAGAAATCGATGTCGACCAGCTGGGCGTCGAACAGGTCGGGCGGCGGTTCGAGTCCGCCGGCTGGCGCTTCGGCCTGGGCCAGCTGGGTCGGTGCGCCGCGTCCGCCCTTGCCGGCGATTTTCGGCGCCGCCGTGGGCGTGGCGCAGCCGATCAATGGGGTAGCTGCCAGGCCGAGCGTGGTCAGGCTCAAGCCCTGTTGAAGAAATTCTCTACGTGAAGCCATAGCGTACTCATCAATTCAAGGCACTAACTATAGCGCAAGCGGAGTACGGAAAAAAGAGATGTGTCCCTTATTGGACACTGCAATTGCAGAAGCGCTTGCTGGCGCTGGCATCGGGCGTTGCCGGATCGGCATCGAGGCGCTTCCACAACAGGTCGCACTCGAGGCCATAGCAGGCTTTTTCCTTGCCGGCGTTGACGTAGCCGTGGCGCTCGAAAAACGCGCTGGCTGAACCTGGGCTGTGCAGGTGGAGTTTGCCGATGTTCCAGGCCCGCGCCTGCGCTTCGATGCCGGCCAGCAGCGCGCGCCCGACGCCGACCCGCAGCGCCTCGGGCTGCACGTAGCACAGCGCCACCTTGCCCGCCTGGGTCAGCAGCGCCAGGCCGGCCAGTTCACCGTTGCGTTCGGCAACCAGCGCATAATTGCTGGGCGTCGAGAACCAGGTGGCCACGTTCTGCGGCGTCTTGTTGCCGAGCCAGCTGTCGAGGATGCCCGGCTCGCGCCGGTGGTCCGGCGCGCAGCACTCTTCAATCGAGCGGCGCAGCAACTCGCAGGCTGCGGTCGCGTCAGTCGGAGCTGCTTTTCGGATTGCGATACCCATGTACGTCCAGCATGAAAACAGGAAGGCCAAAAAAACCGTACGCCCGGCGGCGCACATGCTGACTATACACCGAAAGCGGCGGCCTCTGCTGTACGCATGCATATGCCCGCGGGGCGGCCGCAACGGTTCTAAGCATATGACAAAACTGTTCTTTCGTTTTCGCGTCTAATTTCGGAACATGCATTGTTTCCATACAGTTTGATAAGCGAGAACAACATATGACGATCAAACCCCAGTCCACCCTGCGCCGCTGGCTGCTCGCAGCGGCCTTCGGCGCCACCCTGCCGCTGGCGGCCGGCGCCGCCAACGTCGAACTGCTCAACGTGTCGTACGACGTCGCCCGCGAGCTGTACAAGGACATCAACCCGGCCTTCATTGCGCAATGGAAGAAGAGCACCGGCGAAACCGTCACCATCAAGCAGTCGCACGGCGGCTCGAGCAAGCAGGCGCGCGCCGTGGCCGACGGCCTCGAGGCGTCGGTGGTGACGATGAACCAGGCCAACGACATCGACTTCCTGGCCGATCGCGGCCTGGTCGCCAGGGACTGGGCCAAAAAATTCCCCAACAACGCGGCGCCGTACTACTCGACCATGGTGTTCCTGGTCCGCAAAGGCAATCCCAAGGGCATCCGCAACTGGGACGACCTGGCCAAGCCGGGCGTGCAAGTCGTGATCCCGAACCCGAAGACGGCCGGCAACGGCCGCTACACCTACCTCGCGGCCTGGGGTTCGGTGCTGAAAAAAGGCGGCAACGACGCCCAGGCGCGTGACCTGGTGGCGCGCATCTTCAAGAACGTGCCGGTCCTCGACGCCGGCGGCCGTGCCGCGACCACCACCTTCACCCAGCGCCAGATCGGCGATGCGCTGGTGACGTTCGAAAACGAGGTCAGCCTGGTGCGCGCCGAGTTCGGCGACAACTTTGAAGTGGTCTACCCGAGCATCTCGATCCTGGCCGAGTCGCCGGTGGCGGTGGTCGACAAGGTGGTCGACCGCAAGGGTGTGCGCAAGCAGGCGACGGCCTACTTGAACTTCCTGTACTCGGAAGCCGGCCAGGCCATCGGCGCCAAGCATTACATGCGGGTCCGCAACGAGGGCGTGATGAAGAAGTTTGCCCAGAATTACAAACCGATCGCCCTGTTCACCGTCGACGACGTGTTTGGCGGCTGGAAGGCGGCGCAAAAGCGTCACTTCGACGATGGTGGTGAATTTGACAAGATTTATCAGCCGAAATAACCACATCGGGTAGCCTGGCGGCCCCAGGCTTGCCACTTCGAAAAGGCCCTGCAACAACGCAGGGCCTTTTTTCGTGCCTTTTTTGCGCTTGAGGCCGCTTTTGTGTCGTGCGCCATAGACATTTCCCAGAGCTTGGTGCTATCGTTCAATCTGCAGTAGTTGCCGCAGAGCTAGATTTTGAGCGTGCCGCTGCGGCCGGGCGGCCCGCCCCGTCAAACTGTACCTCTACCGAATTCAAAAAAGATGAAAAAACTGTTCGCCGCAGTCCTGTTGTCGTTGTCCGCCACGGCCGCGCTGGCCGTGCCGTTCGGATCGCAATCGGTGCTGGTGGTCGAAGACGACACCGGCAAGATCCTGCTCGAGAAAAACGCGAGCACGGTGGTGCCGATCGCTTCCCTGACCAAGCTGATGACCGCGATGGTCATCCTGGACGCCAAACAAGACATGAATGAGCTGATCGAAATCGACAAGAGCGACGTCGACATGCTCAAGCACAGCAGCTCGCGGGTGCCGGTCGGCGCCAGCATTGCGCGCCGCGACGTGCTGCAACTGGCCCTGATGTCGTCCGATAACCGCGCCGCCGCCTCGCTGGCCCGTACCTACCCGGGCGGCACGATCGCCTTCAAAGAGGCGGTCAAGCACAAGATCGCCGCGCTGGGCATGACCCAGACCGCGATCGAAGAGCCGACCGGCCTGTCGCCGCAGAACCGCTCGACCGCGTCGGACCTGGTGAAGATGGCCCTCGCCGCCTCGAACTACCCTGACATCACCCGCATCACGACCGAAGCCAAGGACATCATCAGCATCAACGGCCGCGGCGTCGAGTACCACAACACCAACCGCCTGGTCGGCGCCAAGGGCTGGGACATCGGCCTGTCGAAGACCGGCTACACCCAGGAAGCGGGCCGCTGCCTGATCATGCGCGTCAAGGCCGCCGGCAAGAACGCGACCATGGTGCTGCTCAATGCGGGCGCCTCGTCGGCACGCATCCTCGACGCGCTGAACATTCGCCGCTACGTGCTGGGCGACGCCACCCCGACCGCCTACGCCGCCAACACGCCGCGCGTGAAGGCTGCCGCGACCACCCGCAAGCAGGTCAAGGTGCGCCGCCACCGCCGCCGGTAAGCCGCTACTGTCGAACAAAAACTAACGTCGTTCCCGCGCAGGCGGGTACCCATGCCGAGACTGCCACACAGCGGCCCGTCCCCGGGCCTGCAAACTCAGCATGGGTTCCCGCTTCCGCGGGAACGACGTTTTTGCGTCGTCGGTAAAACCCGCTTCGCGGGCGGGGTCCGCTAGTCGGCCGCGCCCGCGCCTAGCCCTCGATCATCCCCCGCAACCCGCTCGCCCGGTGCGTACGCCGCAGGATCGCTTCGCCCAGCACCGCGCCGGCCGGCGACACCAGCGTGAACTCGGCGCTGGCGCGCGTGATCCCGGTGTACACCAGCTCGCGCGCCAGGATGCCGCCGCGGTCCTGCGGCAGCACCAGCACCGTGTGCCGGAACTCCGAACCCTGCGACTTGTGCACGGTCATCGCAAACGCCGTCTCCACGTGCCGCAGCCGGGTCGCCAGCACGCTGCGCACCTCGTCCCCCTCGAGGAAGTAGACCCGCAGCGAGCCGGGACGGGCCGGATCGGCCAGCGTCAGGCCGATGTCGCCGTTGAACACGCCGGTACCGTAGTCGTTCCGGGTCACCATCACCGGCCGCCCGACATACCATTCGCCGCCGCGCCGCACCAGTCCGGCCGCCTCGAGCCGCTGCTCGATCGCCCCGTTCAGCCCCTCGACGCCCCACTCCCCATTGCGCACCGCGCACAGGATCCGGAACGCTTCGAAGCGCTGCAGCACGCCGCGCACCCACGCGTCATGTTCGCCGTCCGCCCCCTGTGCCAGCAGTTCCAGGTAAGGCCGGTAGCCGTCGCCCGCCAGCTGCAGCACGTGGTGCTGGTGCGCGTGCTCGATCCAGCGCACCTCGCCGCCGCCGCTGCGCAGCACTGCCTCGGCGCCCGCCACGTCCCCGAGGTTGACCGCCAGCGCGAGCTGGCCGATCGGCCCGCCGAAGCGGCGGCTGTGGCGCAGCATGACCGTCTGCTGCGCCAACGCGCCGCCCGCCCCCGCGAACTGGCCAGGGATGTCCTCGCCGCTGGCCGCGCGCACGTACGCGCGCGTGGCCTCCGAATAGCCGCCGGCCTGCGCGTTGTGGCACAGGTCGCCCAGCACCGCGCCGGCCTCCACCGACGCCAGCTGGTCCTTGTCGCCCAACAGGACCAGCGTCGCCGCCGGCGGCAGCGCGTCCAGCAGCGACGCCATCATCTCGAGGTGCACCATCGACGCCTCGTCAACGATCAGGACATCGACGTCGAGCGGGTTGCCGCGGTTGTGCGCGAAGGCGCGCGTGTCGGGCCGTGCGCCAAGCAGGCTATGCAGGGTGCGCGCGGCGCCCATCCGCGCCGTCAGCTCGCGCAGCGGCAGCGCCTCGCCGACCTTTGCCGCCAGTTCGCCCAGCGCCTTCTCGATCGACTGCTTCAGGCGCGCCGCCGCCTTGCCGGTCGGCGCCGCCAGCGCGATGCGCTGCCGGCCCGCCTCGTCGCCCGCCACCGCGAACAGCAGCGCGAGCAGGCGCGCCACGGTGTAGGTCTTGCCGGTGCCGGGGCCGCCGGTAATGATCGCCACCGAACCGCGCAGCGCAACCGCGCAGGCCAGCTTCTGCCAGTCCGGCGCCTCGCCCTCGCGCTGCGCCGCGAACAGGATGTCGAGCCAGCGCCGCACCGCCGCTGCATCGACCGGGCGCGCCGCCAGCGCGCGCTCGCGCACGCTGCGCGCCACCAGTGTCTCGTCGCGCCAGTAGCGGCGCAGGTACAGCCGTTCGCCGTCGAGCACCAGCGGCTGGTCGTAATCGAGTTCGCCGACCTGCCACACCTGTTCGCAGGCCGCCAGTTGCGCGATCCAGCCCTTGGCGTTTTTCGGCAGCGGGGCGCAAGCGCCGGCCAGCGCTTGCCACTGCTCGGCGCTCCAGCCGAGCAGCGCGGCGGGGTCGCGCGCGAGGTCGTCGAGCAGCAGGCAGCTGTGGCCACGGCCTTCGAGTTCGGACAGCACGCTGGCGGCCAGCAGCAGCGGCGGGGTGGCCGTCCCGAGCGAAGCGACGAAGCGCGCGAACGCACCCGACAGCCGGCGCAGCATGCCCTCCTCGGTCAGGCGCGCCATCCCGGCCCAGAACTGGTCAAAAGTCTCGGTGTGGTTCATCGGTAATCGGGGCCAATGGCCAGCAGTTGGTCGATCCCGTCGAGCAGCGCGGGGTCGGGCTCGAGCAGGCAGCAGCCGTGGGTGGACGTGTTGGCGATCCCGCGCAGGAACAGGAACACCGCCCCGCCCAGCTGCCGGGCCGGATCGTAGCCGGCGCCAAGCCGGCTGCGCAACAGCCGGTGCAGCGCCAGCATGTAGATCGCGCCCTGGATGTCGTAGCGGTGCGCCACCATCCCGCCGGCCATCGCGGCGCGCGTGTAGGCCGCGTCGCCCGGGCCCAGCGCGTTCGATTTGTAGTCGAGCACCCAGTAGCGTCCGTCGTGCTCGAACACCAGGTCGGCAAAGCCCTTGAGCATGCCGTGCAGTTCGCGCTGCGGCAGGTGCGGGCGCGGCAGGCCGCCGAGCAGGCGCTCGCGGCACAGGCGGTCGAGCGCGCCGACGTCGAGCTGTTCGCTCGGGAACCAGAACTCCATCTCCGGCAGCGGCGCCTTGATATCGGCCAGCGCGGCGCCGAGCGGCGGCAGGCGCGTCGCGACGACCGTGCGCAGCCAGGCGATCGCGTCGTCCTGCCGGTTGGCCCAGCCGGCGCGCTCGATCCGCTGCGCCAGGCGCGTGTCGAAGCCCGGCGCGTCGATGCAGTCGAAGCCCTCCTGCGCCATCCACTCGAGCTGCTCGTGCAGGAAGTTGCCGGGCACCGAACCGCGCGGGAAGCGGTGCCACGGGGTGTCATCGGTGCGGGTCCCCGGCTCGGCCGGCGGCTCTTCCAGCAGGGTTTCCTCTTGCGCGCGCATGGGCGCCGCGGCCGGCGCCGCATGGCGCGCCAGCGAGGTGAACGAGCCGACCGACCAGTTCCGTTCGAAATGGCCTTCGAAAGCCGGCGCCTCCACCAAGGCCGGCCGCACCTCCTCGCGCGCCAGCATCGTGCAGCCTTCGGCCGCTTCCAGTGCGCGCAGCTCGATGCCGTCGACTTCCCCGCGCACCTGCTCCAGGCGTCCGCGCATCGCGTTTGCCGCAATCGGCTCGCCGCCGGCCAGCAGGTAGCCGAGCGCCGACTCGTGCAGGCGGTTCTCGCCCTTCTTGCCAGCGGCAACCGCCGCCACGCCCAGCCACAGGAAGTGGCGCGCGCGCGTCAGCGCCACGTACAGCAGGCGCAGGTCTTCCTCGATCCGCGCACGGTCGACCGCCTCCAGCGCCTCGTCCGACAGCGCCAGGTCGATCCGGCGCACGCCGTCGCCCGCCACGTATTCGAAGAACGCGCGGTTGCGGCGGTCGGTCCGGCGCGCGGTGACCGCGAACGGCAGGTACACCAGCGGATACTCGAGGCCCTTCGATTTGTGGACCGTGACCACCTTCACCAGTTCGGCGTCGCTCTCGAGGCGCAGCACCCGCTCGTCGCCGCCCTCGCCCACGCCCTCGACCTGTTCGGCGAACCAGCGGATCAGCGCCTGTTCGCCGTCGAGCTGCCCGCTCGCTTCCTGCAGCAGCTCGGCCAGGTGCAAGAGGTTGGTCAGGCGCCGCTCGCCGCCGGCCTCGCGCAGCAGCCGCGCCGGCAGCCTGAGCTCGTGGATGAAACGGCGCAGCATCGCCAGCACGCCCTGGCGCTGCCAGGTCACGTGCAGCGCCTTGAGCTGTTCGACCCGCGCCTCCCACGCCATCTCGTCCGACGACAGGCGGGCCAGTTCGGCCAGCGGCAGGCCGGCGGTGGGGGTGGCGAACGCCGCCCGCGCCAGCGCGCCGTCAAGCGGATTGGCAACCGCGTGCAGCCAGCGCAACAAGTCGGCCGCCTCGTCGCTCTCGACCACCGAGTCCTTGTCCGACAGGTAGACGCTGGCGACCTTGCGCTGGACCAGCGCGCGCCGGATCGCGCTCGCCTCGCGCCGGTCGCGCACCAGGATCGCGATATCGGCCGGCATCAGGCGTTTGAACCTGCCGTCCTCGCTGAAACCAACGTTCTCGTCGTTCAGCAGCCCCACGATATGCTCGGCGCAGTGGTGCGCGAAGAACTCGCGGTAGTCGTCGGCCTTCATGTCGTCGCGCTCCGTGCAGCACACCGCCAGCGCCTGGTACGGGCCTTCGACGCCGACCAGTTCCTGCTTGCGGCCGGCGGCCTTGACCGGTTCGAACGGCAGCGGATTGACGTCGCCCTTGCGGAACCTGAACGCGCCTGCCGCATGTCCCGGGTGTTCGCCGTGGCCCTCGGCATGGCGGAACAGCTGGTTCACCGCCTCCACCAGCGCCGCGCTGGAACGGTAATTGGTGCCCAGCTGGTAGTGCCGCCCCTCGGTGGCGCTGCGCGCCGCAAGGTAGCTGTGGATGTCGGCGCCGCGGAAGCCGTAGATCGACTGCTTGGGGTCGCCGATCAGGAACAGGCCGTGCGCCGGATCGTTGGCGGCCACCCGGTACAGCAGGTCGAAGATACGGTACTGGTCGGGCGAGGTGTCCTGGAATTCGTCGACCAGCGCCACCGGGAACTGGGCGGCGATCCGGTTGCGCAGCGCTTCGCCGTTCGGCCCCTGCAGCGCATCGCGCAGGCGCACCAGCATGTCGGCAAAGCCGAACTGGCGATTGCGCTGCTTCAGTTCGGCCATGCGCCGCGCGATGTGGCTGGCTCCATGGCGCACCAGCGCGTGCGCCATCGGCTCGATCGCCGCCAGGGCGTCGCGCAGTTCGCCCGTGCAGCCGAAGCAGTCCGGCACCTCGGCGACAAAGTCCTTGCTGAAGGCATCGGCGATGCCTTCAAGCGTCAGGCGCCGCCACGCGGTGTCGGTCAGGTCGGGCAGCACCAGCGCCGCATCGAGCGCCCATGCGCGCAGCGCCTCGAACCACTTGGCCAGCGAGTCGGCGCGCATCTTGGTGCCGTTGAAGCACTTGGCGTTGCGCTCGCGCTGGAGCGCGATCCACTGCTCCATCTGGTTCGCGCGCTCCAGCCAGCCCTTTTTCAGCCGCGCCAGCTCGGCCTGCTGTGCGCGCTCCACGCGCGCCACCAGCGCCGCCAGCGGCTCGCGCTCGACCGCCCCGAACAGGCCGGCGCGCTGGACCAGCTCGCGCGCCGAGCGCTTCAGCCCCTCGACACTGCCCCAGCACGCCAGCACCGCGTCCAGCGCCTCGCTGCCCAGCGGGTACACCTGCTGGCGCCAGTAGTCGTGCGCCGCGTCCTCGAACAGCGCACGCTCGTCGCTGACCAGTTCCTCGTCGAACAGGCTGCCGCTGTCGAATGCATGCTCGCGCAGCATGCGCTGGCACCAGGCGTCGATGGTGAAGATCGCCGCTTCGTCCATGGTCTCCGCCGCCAGCATCAGCCGGTGCGCCGCCATCTGGCGCTCGCCGTCGCTCGCGTACGACCCGGCCAGCGACGCGAGGTACGGGTCGATCAGCCCGGGCTCCTCGCCGCGGAAGTAGCCGGCCGCCTGCACCAGCCGCTCGCGCACGCGGTTCGACAGTTCGCGCGTGGCGGCGCGGGTGAAGGTCATCACCAGGATCTCGGACGGCAGCAGCGGCCGCGCGAACCCGTGTTCGCCGCCGTGGCCGAGCACCAGGCGCAGGTACAGCGCCGCAATGGTCCAGGTCTTGCCGGTGCCGGCGCTCGCTTCGATCAGGCGCGAACCGTGCAGCGGGAACGTGAGCGCATCGAGAAGCTGGCTCATGCTTCGTCTCCTTCCAGCGTCGTGACGGCGATGCCGCTCTCGAGCCACTCGGCCAGCGCGCCGTACACGTCTTGCGCAATGTCGCGCCAGGAGCCGGCCGCGCTTAAGGCGGCGAAGTCGGGCCACAGGCGCGCCAGGCACAGGTCCGCGACCTCGCCCGAGGTCTCGAAGCCGCCGTCGTAGGTAGCGCGCGCGTCGCCGTCCCGCAGCTCGGCCAGCGCGCTCTTGCAGGCCACCGGCAGCGGGCGGTCGAGGTTGCGCCGCCATTGCGCGACCACGTTGGCCAGCACGGCCAGCGCCGCGCCCTGCCCGATCGGCGCCATGGTCACGATCGCATCGCGCGCAACCAGGTAGCCGGTGACGCTGGCGCCGGCCGCCGCCGCCGCGAGCTGGCGCAGCCACGGGCCGATCAGCTTGTCGCCGCGCGCCTCGCGCTGCCTGTCGAGCACCTTGGACGATATCTGCATCAGCCATGCGGTGCCGGCCGCGCCGGTGCGAAGCCGGTCGATCCAGTCGTCCAGGTGGATGCCGTCGAATTCCAGGCTGACCGCCAGCTTCGGCGCGGCCGCCGGAAAGCGCGCGCCAAGCGCCAGCCAGGCGCTCCGGACCGGCACCAGGCCCGTGACCAGCTCCTCCTGCCACTGCCTGCCGACCAGGCCGATCGGCAGCACGCCCTCGCGCGCCAGCCGCTGCGCCCGCAGCTCCAGCGTCTGGCGCACTTCGTCGAGCGGTTCCGG
Organism: Massilia sp.; assembly: GCA_045810465.1. Taxonomy (GTDB): domain Bacteria; phylum Pseudomonadota; class Gammaproteobacteria; order Burkholderiales; family Burkholderiaceae_D; genus Telluria. The sequence continues at coordinate 65,131 of JBJMVW010000017.1, forward strand.
CTCGGCGCTGTCGTCGAGCAGGCTATCTTCCAGAAAGTAGCGCTCCAGCGCGTCGAGCGCGAACGGCTCCTCGTCGTCGCCCACCACGTCCGGCTCGGCAAACACCACTCCCAGCCGGCGCCGGAAGAAGTGGCGCGCCGGCTGTTTGAGGAAGGCCGCGAGTTCGACCAGCTTCAGGCGGTAGTCCGGCTCGAGTTCGTACGGCGGCAGTTCCTCGGCTTCGCCCTCGCCGTCGGCCCCGTGCGCGGCGCGCCACTCTCCGGCATACGTGAGCAGGCCGCCCTGTTCGAAATAGCGGCGGCTGAACGGCTGCAGCGCATGCTCGGTCGTCAGGCGGTGCACGTCCAGCTGCCAGCCGGCCGCCAGGTAGTCGCGCAGCTGAGACACCAGCACCGACGCCGGCTGCTCGCTGTTGTCGCGCACATTGCGCCCGACCCAGCTCACATACAGCTTGTCGCGCGCGGCCAGCAGCGCCTCGAGCATCAGGTAGCGGTCGTCGTCGCGGCGCGAACGGTCGCCCGGGCGGGCCATGCCGGGCATCGCCAGCAGGTCGAAGTCGGCCTGGCGCGCGCGCCGCGGGAAGTCGCCGTCGTTCATCCCGAGCAGGCACACCACGCGGAACGGCACCGCCCGCATCGGCATCAGCGTGCAGAAGGTCACGCCGCCCGAGACGAACTGGTGGTTCAGGGTCGGCTCGTCGAGCTGGCCGAGCCAGGCTTCGCGCAGCACCGCGAGCGGCACCGCTTCGTCGAAGCCGGCGGCATCGACGGTCTCGAGCCAGGACTGCAGCGTCTCGTTCAACTGCGCCAGCGTCAGGCGGTCGGCTTCAATGCCGCCGTCGAAGAAAGTGGCGAGCAGCGCGCGCGCCTGCTGGCCCCACTCGCGCGGCGTGCGCGCCTCGGCCAGCGTGGCGCGCCACGCGAGCAGCTCCTCGACCAGCTGCGCCAGCGAACCGGCGATGGCCGCATCCAGGCCGCCGACTTCCGGGTACGGTTCGATGTCGCCGAAGCTGGCGCCGGCGCCGCTGGCGTACCCCAGCAGCATACGGCGCACGCCGAAAATCCAGGCATTCTGTTCGCCGGTCGAGCCCAGCCCCAGCCCGGCGCGGTGCTCCTGGTCGAGTCCCCAGCGCACCCCCGCGCCCTCGATCCAGTGGCCGAGCGTGGCCAGGTCGTCTTCCTCCAGCCCGAAGCGCTGCGCCACCGCCGGCACGTCGAGCAGGTCGCGCACCTCGCTCTGGCGGCAGCGCTGCTGCGGCAGGCGCAGCAGCCACTCGAGCGCCACCAGCAACGGATTGACGCTGCGGTCCTTGACGTCGCCGATTTCGAACGGGATGTAGCGCGGGTCGCTGCGCTTGTGCTGGTCGAACACCGCGTGGATCGCGGCCGAGAAGGTGTCGATGTCGGGCACCATGACCACCACGTCGCGCGGGCGCAGGCCGGGATGCTGCCCGAACCACGACAGCAACTGGTCGTGCAGCACCTCGACTTCGCGCTGGACGCTGTGCGTGATGTGAAATTCGATCGAGCGGTCCGGCGCCGGCGGCGGCGCTTGCGGGTGTTCGGCCAGGGGCAGCAGGTCGCGCACCGCGGACTGCACCTGGGCCAGCAGGGTCTCGCCCTCGCCGTCGGAAAACAGGTCGACGCGCAGGTTGTCGAACTTGCCCGCCGCCTCGCCGTCGAATTCGTCGAGCATGCGCACGAAGTCGCGTCCCTGCCGTCCCCAGCTCGCCAGCAGCGGGTGGGTGTGCGCGTGCAGCGCTTCGATCGGCACGCTCGACAGGTCGGTCCCGCCGCGCGGCTGCTGGCGCCGGTGCGCGGCCTTCAGCAGTTCGCGCCCTTCGATGATGTCGCCCCAATAAAACTGGCACGGATTGGGGACCGCCATTAGCACCTGGGTGTGGCGCGACAGCGCGGCCACCGCCTGCAAGGTCTGGTACGGCAGCGCCGACATCCCGAACAGCACCACCCGGCGCGGCAGGCGCCCGGCCGGGGGCGCGCCCGACAGGCTCCGTTCGACGAACAGCTCGTGGATCGTGGCACGGCCGGACGCGCGCTGCGAATCGGGCAGGCTGTCGTGCACCGCGCGCCACAGGCATGCCTGCCATAGCTGGTCGGGCGGCAGCGGCGTGGCCTCGCCGTTCGCCCGGCGCAGCTGGTCGCGCCCGGCCGCCCAGTCGGACAGCCAGTCGGCGCGGTACACCTGGTACTGGTCGAACAGGTCGGCCAGCCGCTCGGCCAGTTGCAGGCGCCGTTCCGGATCGCCGTCGGCGAGGAAGTGGGCAAGCGGCGCGAACGCCGGCTCGCCCAACAGCGCCGGCAGCAGCCGCATCAGGCGCCAGGTGAGCGGCTCCTTGTCGAACGGCGACCGGCGCGGCACCTGCTCCGGGCCCAGCATGCCCCGGTAAGCCTCCCACATGAAGCGCGCCGGCAGCGCCACCCGGGTCGCCGCGCACACGCCCAGTTCCTCGGCCAGCGCGATCTTGAGCCATTCGGCCACGCCATTCGACTGCACCAGGATGGTCTCCTGCTCCAGCGGGCCGAGCGGATGCCCGCGCAGCCAGTCGAACACGGCGGCGCGCAGCTGTTCCATCTGGTTGCCGTGCAAAATCAGCAAGCCTGGGGTCAATGGTGAAGGCATGGGCGTACGGTTGGGAGTGTCAAGCGGCAGAGCATACTATCTTTGGCGGCGCGGCGGTAGGCTCAGCGCCCATCCGTGGCGCGCGCGCCCAGTTCGGTGGCGATGTGGCGTTCGAGCCGCGCGTGCAGGCTGCGCAGGCGCGCGGCCAGCGCGCGCGCCTGCGCCAGTGCGCCCCCGTGCTGTTGCGCCTCGAGCTCGGCGCACAGGTCGCCGAAACCCGCTGCGCCCACCGCCCGCGCCGACGACTTGAGCCGGTGCGCGACGGCGCCGGCGCGCGCCAGGTCGCCCGAGGCCAGCCCGACGTCGACCTGGGCCAGCCCTTCACGCGCGCTGTCGATGAAGCGGAAGGCGTACTTGCGCATCTTGTCCTGGTCGCCGCCGAAGGTCGCCGCCAGCAGCGCAGCATCGAGCAGCGCCGGCGCCTCCGGGGCCTGCTTTGCCTGGCCTGGCCTGGCCGGCTTAGCGGGCGGGCCTTCCACCCGGCCGAGGCCACGGTTGATGATCGCGTACAGCAGCTCCGGCGCGATCGGCTTGGTGGCGAAGTCGTTCATGCCGGCGGCCATGCAGCGCGCGCGGTCCTCGACACCCGCATTCGCGGTCATCGCGATCACCAGCGAATCGCGCAGTAGCGGGTCGCTGCGGATCCGCCGGGTTGCCTCGAACCCGTCCATGACCGGCATCTGCACGTCCATCAGCACACAGTCGAAGCGCTGCTGGCGCATCAGGTCGAGCGCCTCGCTGCCGTTGTTGGCGACGGCCACGGTCGCGCCGGCGGCCTCCAGCAGCTCGCGCCCGACCTGCTGGCTGAACACGTTGTCCTCGACCAGCAGCAGCGCGACGCCGTCGAGCGAGCTGGCCGCCGGTCCGGGCGCCGGTGCGCTTCCGCCTCCGCCCTGCCCGAGGCGCGCGCTGAACCAGAAGGTGCTGCCTTCGCCGGGTGCGCTCTCGACGCCGACCGCGCCGCCCATCAGCTCGGCCAGCTGCTTGCTGATCGCCAGGCCAAGGCCGGTGCCGCCGTAGCGGCGCGTGGCGGTAGGGTCGGCCTGGTGGAATGGCGTGAACAACCCGGCCAGGTCGCCCTGGTCGATGCCGATGCCGCTGTCGCGCACCTCGAAGCGCACCAGGGTGTCGGGGCCGACCGCGCGCACCGCCCGCGCCCGCACCTGCACCGTGCCGTGCTCGGAGAACTTGATCGCGTTGCCAGCGAAATTGAGCAGCACCTGCTCCAGCCGCAACGGATCGCCGCGCAGCGGCCGCGCCAGTTCCGGTGCAATCTCGAACTCGAGGCGCAGCCCTTTGGCGGCAGCCGTCTCGCCGAGCTGCGCCGAGAGGTTGCGCATCAGCGCGCCGAGCGTGAACTCGCGCAGCTCGAGCTCGAGCCGGCCCGCTTCGATCTTCGAGAAGTCCAGGATGTGGTTGATGATGCCCAGCAGGTGCTGCCCCGAATGGTAAATTTTTTCGAGGTAGTCGCGCTGGCGTGGATCCGTGACCGATTTCAGCGCCAGGTGGGTCATGCCGACGATACTGTTCATCGGGGTCCGGATTTCGTGGCTCATGTTCGACAGGAAGTCGCTCTTGGCCTTGTTGGCGGCGTCGGCTTGCGCCTTGAGCTGGTGCAGTTCGGTGACATCGGTCGATACCCCCAGCACCGCGCCGATCTCGCCGTCGGCCATCATCGGCACTTTCAGGCTCCACAGCTGGTGCACCGTGCCGTCGGCGTGCGTGAACCTGACCTGGCTCGCCAGCCGCTGGCGCTGCGCGAACACCTGCTGGTCGCGCCGCCACAGCATGTCCGCCTGCTCCGGCGCCATCAGCTCGTGCGGGCGCCGCCCGATAATCTGGGCGGGCGGGCGCCCGAGCGCTTCGGCCGACTTGGCGTTGACATAGGTGTAGCGCCCGTCGCGGTCCTTCATATACACCAGCGCGTCGATGTTGCCGAGCACCGTATCGAGCAGCGCGCGCTGCTCGAGCGCGCCGCGGCGCGACCAGTACAGGTTCAGGAACAGGCTGTAGATGAGCAGCGTGCCACCAAAACCAAAAGCCAGCGCCAGCCATGGGAAATAACGGTCGAAGCCGGACAACAGGCCGGCCTTGCGCGCCGTGAAGCGCGCCTTCCACAGGCTGCCGTTGAAATCGACCGGCACCAGCAGCTCGAACCAGTCGCCGCGGTCGTGCCTGGCCGCGTTGCGGGCGCCGTCCTCACCGTACAGCAGGCGGTCGGTGGCCACGACCGCCAGGCTGGCCCCGGCCGGCGCGGTCTGCGCATACAGCGCCAGCGCCACCGGTTCGTCGCCGCGTTCGCCGAGCGCGCCGCGCACCAGCGCCGGCACCGAAAACCCGATGCCGACCGTGCCGAGGTAGGAAGCGCGGCGCGCGTCGACGCTGGCAGGCGCGGCGCCGCCGCGATATATCGGCAGCCGCATCGCCAGGCCGATGTGCGGCACCGGGTTCGATACCTTGATCGGACGCCCGCTGGCACTGATTTCGCCGCTGTCGCGCGAGGCCGCAAGTTCGCCCGCGACCGCGGCGGGCGCTGCGATATCCAGTCCGAACTTCTCGTTGTACGGGCCGAACGGCTCGAGATAGGTGATCACTGCATAGGCTTCGCGCCGGCCGGCCGGCTTGATCGTGAAGCCCGGGTAGCCGGCAGGATCGAGGCTGCGGTCGGCGCGGACCGCCGCGACGAAGGCGTCGCGCTCGTCGTCCCGCACGTACGGCGCAAAGTTGATGGTCTCGATCGCCGGGAAGTGCGAGGCGATGTCCAGCCCTTCGACATAGCGGTGGAACTGGCGCCGCGTGAGCGGCTGCTCGCTGGCCTGGAACAGCGCCCCCACCCCGCGCAGGACCTCGGTATAGGATTCGATCGCAGTGCCCAGCCGCTGCTGCGTGCCGCGCGCGATGGTCTCGAAGCGGTGCCTCGCCTCCTCCTCGGCAATGCGCGAAGCAGCCATATGCAGCAGCGCGCCCACCAGTAACGACAGCCATGCGCCGCCCACCCACAGGACGGCACGGAGCGGGCCTCCGGCGCCGGCCGGCGTTCCAATACTGGGGGCGATCGATTGGCTCATCCTGTCCTTGCGGTGCGGTAAATGCTCGACAAACATTGCTAGTATACGCAATCGGGCGCTGCCCGCGCGCTCAACAAATGGGAACGGCAATGGGACAACAGGCAACCGGGGCCGCGGGCGCCGACGACAGGCAGGACAAGTTCGACTGGCTCGAAGAGGTGGAGGCGCACACTGCGCTGGCCTGGGTCAGGGAGCGCAACGCGGCCACCAGGGCCGAACTCGCGGCCGGGCCGCAATACGGCGCGCTGCGCGCGCGCCTGGCGGCGATCCTCGACTCGAACGAACGGATTCCCTACGCCAGCCTGCACGGCGACCATGTCTACAATTTCTGGCGCGACGCGGTGCACGTGCGCGGCATCTGGCGCCGCACGTCGCTGGGCGAGTTCAGGAACGACCGGCCAGCGTGGGAGACCGTACTCGACCTCGACCGGCTGGCGCGCGACGAGGACGAGAACTGGGTGTGGGCCGGCGCGCGCCACCTGAAGCCGCGCGGCGAGCACTGCCTGGTGTCGCTCTCCCGTGGCGGCGGCGATGCGCACGTGGTGCGCGAGTTCGACCTCGCCAGCCGCGCCTTCGTCGACGGCGGCTTCGTGCTGCCCGAAGCGAAAGGCAGCGCCAGCTGGATCGACCGCGACACCCTGTTCGTCGCCACCGACTTCGGCCCGGGGTCGATGACCACCTCGGGCTATCCGCGCCAGGTCAAGGAATGGAAGCGCGGCACGCCGCTGGCGCAGGCGAGCCTGGTGTACGAAGCGCAGGCCAGCGACCTGTCGGCCTCGGCGTACAAGGATTTCACGCCCGGCTTCGAGCGCGAGTTCGTCCGGCGCCAGGTCGGGTTCTACGCCAGCGAGCTGTTCGTGCGCGAGGGCGGTGCGCTGGCCCGGGTGCCGAAACCGCTGGACGCGAACGCGTTCACCGTGCGCGACCAGATCGTGATCGAGCTGCGTTCCGATTGGGCGGCCGGCGCCACCACCTGGCCGCAAGGCGCGCTGCTGGCCATCGACTTCAAACGCTTCATGCAGGGTGCGCGCGACTTCGAGGTGCTGTTCGCGCCCACCCCGGCCACTTCGCTCGACGGCGTGGCCGCCACCAGAAGTGCGCTGCTGCTGACGGTGCTCGACAAGGTCAGGAACCGGATCGTGGAACTGACGCCCGACGGCGGCGCCTGGCGCCGGCGCGAGCTTGCCGCGCCGGCGATCGGCGCGCTTGCCGCCTGGGCGCTCGACCAGGACCAGTCCGACCAGTACTTCCTGACCGTGACCGGATTCCTGCACCCGACCACGCTGTACCTCGGCCAGGCAGGGGGAGACGCGCGCGAGACGCTCAAGGCGATGCCCGCCTTCTTCGACGCCGCTCCGTACACGGTCAGCCAGTTCGAGGCCCGTTCGGCGGATGGGACCACGGTGCCGTACTTCGTCGTGATGGACCGCGGCGCCAGGCTCGATGGCAGCAACCCCACCATCCTGTACGGCTACGGCGGGTTTGAAGTGTCGATGAAGCCGTTCTACAGCGGCGTGACCGGCGCCGCGTGGCTCGAACAAGGCGGCGTGTATGTGATGGCGAACATCCGCGGCGGCGGCGAGTTCGGCCCGCGCTGGCACCAGGCGGCGCTGAAGGAGAACCGGCAGAAGGCGTTCGACGACTTCATCGCGGTCGCGCAGGACCTCGTCGAGCGCAAGCTGACCAGCGCGCGCCACCTCGGCATCATGGGCGGCAGCAATGGCGGCTTGCTGGTCGGCGCCGCCATGACCCAGCGTCCCGACCTGTTCAACGCCGTCGTGTGCCAGGTGCCGCTGCTCGACATGCGGCGCTACCACAAGCTGCTGGCGGGGGCCTCGTGGATGGGCGAGTATGGCGATCCGGACGATCCGCGCGAGTGGGAGTTCATCTCGAAGTACTCGCCGTACCATAACGTCGTCGCCCACAAGCGCTACCCGCGCGTGCTGTTCACCACCTCGACCCGGGACGACCGCGTCCATCCTGGCCACGCGCGCAAGATGGCGGCGCTGATGCGGGACCAGGGCCACGACGTGCTGTACTGGGAGAACACCGAAGGCGGCCACGCCGGCGCGGCCAACAACGACCAGCAGGCCACGATGTGGGCGCTGACGTATGCGTTCCTGCTCAAGCAGCTGAAGTGATGGGCCAGGTGCCGGGCGCACGGCTGACTCCCTTGGGGCGGGCAGTCCCTGCCCACGCGTGGAAGCCGCCGTCTTCATGCAAACCCGGCTGTTCAAAAACTAGCAGGTTTGCTAGTTGGGCCGAGCTTTGCGCAGTGGAATACTTGCGCTCTGCATATTTATCTTGGAGGTCCGAAACATGGCGATTGATTTCATCTCCGAAGCACGGGTGCAAGAATCGGCAGCCGGCATTCGACTGGGCAGCGTCCCCGCGGCCGGCGTTGCTGCTCACGCCCTGGCCAACGCGGCAGCGCTGACGACTGCTTCACCCATCGGCGACCTGCGCCAGTTCCGGATCAGCAAGCGCGAAAGCCAGGAAAAATTCTGGGGCCGCTTTGGCGTCACCCAGTCGAGCGGCAGCCGTTTCGAAACCGGGCTGTCGATCCCGGCGCCGGTCGCGATCCTGCTCAAGCTGTACGCCAACGGCAAGCTCAGCGATGGTGATCTTCAGGGGTGATCAGGCCCAGGGCGATGGCTTTGACCACCGCCTGCTGGCGCGTGTTGACGTTGAATTTCTGGCGTACGTTCGCCATGTGAAAGTTGACCGTCGCCTCTGAACAGTTGGTGATCTTCGAGATTTCCCACGAAGACTTACCCGCCATCACCCAATTGAGTACCTCCAGCTCGCGCCGCGTCAACCGCGGCGCGGCCTCCGTGCCTGGCGTGCGCCCGCAGAATCTCAGCGCCGAGGCAAATGCATAATCACGAATCAGCGCCAGCACCGCGATGCGCTCGCCGACGGAGCGGTTGAAGCGCCCTCCTGGCCGCTCGTCGCTGGCAAAGCTCAACACCCCGAATTCCCCGTTCGGCCCGTGTATCGGCAAGGTGACCCCCGTGCGCAGGCCAAATTCGCACGCCTCCTCGTACAGGGCGCGCTGGGCCGGCGTGTGAAAGGTGTGCGGGGCCCACACGATCGGCAGGCAGCTCGACAGGCAGTGGTCCACCCTCGGGTCCACGTAGGCGTAGCCGTTCTGGTCGTAGCGTTCGCGCCATTCCTGCGACAAATTGGAGAGCACGAACGGGTTTTCCAGCTTGGCGTGGCGCGAACCAACCATGCCGTACAGCACCTTGTCGAACCCTTGCGCGCGCCCCAGGGCAAACAGGGTACGGCTCCATGCGGCGGCATTTTCGCTGTCCAGCAACTGGACCGGGTCGGCGGTATCAACCATGTCGTCCTCGAACGATTCTTGTCATCAACCCATATGCTAGTTGAGTTGTAACCAAAAAGCATCAAAAACCGGTATTTTGGTTACGACTACCCACTAAACCTGGCGCGCATACCCACGTGCCGACCGGGTGTGCCCCAGTGCAATCGTGCGCCACTGAAATTTTCTCCAGGCTAAAATTGTGCGGATAACCAGAAGAATATTTCAAAATAGCAATTCTCGCACATAAAAAGTTGCTCAGGATGCATTTTTACTTGACTTGAATACGCACAAGAGTATCTTCTCAAGATTTTCCGTGTAACAGTTTCCTCCGCCGGGCGTCGGCGCCAGCGCCGCCGGCAGGCTCACCGCGTTACCCCAATCTCCAAGACAAACGAGGACCTAAGTCGATGAACAACATGACCGACATGGCTGAACAGCTGGACGCCAAGCTCCTGCTCGCCACGCTGATGGCGCTCAAAAAAGGCGACTTCACCGCGCGCATGCCGTCCGACTGGACCGGCGTCTCGGGCAAGATCGCCGACACGCTGAACGACATCATCGAGACCAAGCAGAAAATGGTCGAAGCCGTGACCGAGGTGTCGCGCGTGGTCGGCCGCGAGGGCCACCTGACCCAGCGTGCCGCGGTGCCGGGCGTGGTCGGCGGCTGGGCCACCATCATCAGTTCGGTCAACACGCTGATCGACGACCTGGTGCGCCCGACCACCGAGATGGCGCGCGTCATCGGCGCGGTGGCCAAGGGCGACCTGTCGCAGACCATGGCGCTCGAGGTCGACGGCCACCCGCTGAAAGGCCAGTACCTGCGCGCGGCGACCACCGCGAACACGATGGTCGAACAGTTGTCCTCGTTCTCGTCGGAGGTGACGCGCGTGGCGCGCGAGGTGGGTACCGAGGGCAAGCTGGGCGGCCAGGCAGTCGTGAAAGGCGTGGCCGGCACCTGGAAGGACCTGACCGACTCGGTGAACTCGATGGCGGGTAACCTGACTTCGCAGGTGCGTAACATCGCGGAGGTGACCACCGCCGTGGCGAACGGCGACCTGTCGAAAAAGATCACGGTGGACGTGCGCGGCGAGATCCTGCAGCTGAAAGACACCATCAACGTGATGGTGGACCAGCTGCGTTCGTTCGCGTCCGAGGTGACGCGGGTGGCGCGCGAGGTGGGTACCGAGGGCAAGCTGGGCGGCCAGGCCTACGTGCCGGGCGTGGGCGGCACCTGGAAGGACTTGACCGACAACGTGAACTTCATGGCGTCGAACCTGACCGGCCAGGTGCGTAACATCGCGGCGGTGACGACCGCGGTGGCGAACGGCGACCTGTCCAAGAAGATCACGGTGGACGTGAAGGGCGAGATCCTCGAATTGAAGAACACCATCAACGTGATGGTGGACCAGCTGAACTCCTTCGCATCCGAGGTGACCCGGGTGGCGCGCGAGGTC
>JBJMVW010000018.1:0-36055 GCA_045810465.1 Massilia sp.
ACCGCATGGAAGACTACCGCACCGAGGTGCTCGGCCTGGTGAAGGCGCAGATGGTCAAGAACGCCGTCATTGTGCCGGCCGGCTCGAAGGGCGGTTTCGTGTGCAAGCAGATGCCGAAGGACGCGGTGCGCGAAGTCGTCGCGGCCGAAGGCGAGGCGGTCTATCGCCTGTTCGTCTCGAGCCTGCTCGAAGTGACCGACAACCGGGTGCGCGGCGCGATCGTGCCGCCATCGGACACGGTGCGCTACGACCAGGACGATCCGTACCTGGTGGTGGCAGCCGACAAGGGCACTGCGACCTTCTCCGACATCGCCAACAGCATCGCGGTCAAGCGCGGCTTCTGGCTCGGCGATGCGTTCGCGTCCGGCGGCTCGAACGGCTACGACCACAAAAAGATGGGCATTACCGCCAAGGGCGCATTCGAAGCGGTCAAGCGCCACTTCTACGAGATGGGCCACGACATGAACACCACGCCGGTAACGGTGGTGGGCGTGGGCGACATGTCGGGCGACGTGTTCGGCAACGGCGTGCTGCTGTCGCGCCAGCTCAAGCTGCTGGCCGCGTTCGACCATCGCCACATCTTCCTCGACCCGGCGCCGGACGTCGCCGTCTCGTTCCAGGAACGCCAGCGCATGTTCGCGCTGCCGCGCTCGACGTGGGAGGACTACGACAAGTCGCTGATCTCGGCGGGCGGCGGCGTGTTCCCGCGCAATGCCCGTTCGATCGAGCTGTCGCCGCAGGTGCGCGAAGCGCTGGCCATCGAAGAGAGCGCGCTGTCGCCTGAAGAGCTGATGCACCGCATCCTGCTGGCGCCGGTCGACCTGTTCTACAACGGCGGCATCGGCACCTACATCAAGGCCTCGACCGAAACCGATGCGCAGGTCAAGGACCGCGCCAACGACCGGATCCGCGTCAACGGCAATGCGCTGCGCTGCAAGGTGGTGGCCGAGGGCGGCAACCTGGGCGCGACCCAGGCCGGCCGCATCGAGTTCGCGCTGGCGGGCGGCCGCATCTTCACCGATGCGATCGACAATTCGGCCGGCGTCGACTGCTCGGACCACGAGGTGAACGTCAAGATCTGGCTCGACACCGAAGTCAATGCCGGGGAGCTGACCGAAGCTGACCGCAACCGCGTGCTGACCGACATGACCGGCGATATCGAGAAGCTGGTCCTGCGCGACAACGTGCTGCAAACCCACCTGCTGGTGCGCGAAGTGCAGGCGCAGGCCAACCCGTCGGTGGTCGACGGCTACGCCGCGCTGATCGCCAGCCTGGAGCTGGAAGGCGCCGTCTCGCGCGAGCTGGAACAGCTGCCGACCGACGCCGAACTGGCGCGCCGCAAGGCGCTGGGCCTGGGCTTGACCGCGCCGGAACTGGCGGTGGTGGTCGCCAACGTGAAGAACCGCTTCAAGCGCGTCCTCGCGAGCCTGCCGTTGACCGAGCTGCCATGGGCCGACAGTGTGCTGCGGCCGTACTTCCCGGCGCAGCTGGTGGCGACCCGCGATCCGCTGGCGCACCCGCTGGCCAATGCGATCCTGGCGACCGTGCTGGCCAACGAATCGGTCAACCGCTGCGGCCCGCTGATGCTGCGCGACCTCGCGCTCGAGCACCGCATCGACGATGCCGAAGTGGTCAAGGCATGGGGGCGCGCGTGGTCGGCGCTGCACCTGGCGCCGGTGTTCGACGCGCTCGACGCCGACGCGCTGAACGTGCCGCGTGACGTCTCGGTCACGGTCGATGCCCGCACCCGCGTGCTGCTGCGCGCCCTGATCGAAGGCGTGCTGTCGCTGCCGGCCGGGGCCGATGGCATGGAAGAGCTGTCGACCCTGTTCGCGCAGGCCGACCAGCTGCGCCAGCTGATGCCATCCAAACTCGAAGCCGACGGCCACTCCGGCCTGCCCCCGTCGTTCGTGCAGGCGTGGAAGGCGATCGACACGATCGAATCGCTGTCGACCTTCCTGTTCGCGGCGGTGTCGGTGCAGCGTCCGAGCGGCATGTCGCTGGCGCAGTTCCTGCAGGTCGGCATGGCGCTGCGCGAGCAGGCCGGCATCGACACGCTGGAGCGCGGCCTCAAGCTGCCGCCGCAGAGCAAGTCGCAGGAACAGCTGCGCAACTACGCGATGCAGGCCCTGCGCCGCACCCAGCAGCGCCTGCTGCTGCAGGTGATCGAGCGTGCCAGCCAGGGCGGCGACGTCCGCGCGGCGGTGGCCCAGGTGACGCGTGCGATGGGCCTGACCGGCTACGCGCCGGCCACCGACCTCGAGCAGGCGATGCTCGACGTGTGGGCGCTGTCGGAAGGCTCGAGCCCGGAACGGATCGCGGCCTGACCGATGACGGCCCCACGCACCCCTGCCTTGCCGGAAGCGGTGCGCGCGCTGGCCGAGGCCGATTTCGGCACGGTGGCGCAGCGCTTCCGCGACGCCGGCTTTGATGTCACGCTGCCGGAAAGGGGCATCATGACGGTCAAGTCGGCGGCCGCCGGCCAGGCGCGCGCCAGCGTGCTGGTGTCGGTCGGCGTGCACGGCGACGAGACCGGCCCGATCGAAATGGTCGCGTACGCGATCGAGGCGCTGTCGCGCGAGCCCGCGCAGCTCGCGGTGGACCTGATGCTATGCGTCGGGAACATCGACGCGATCGCGGCCGGCAAGCGCTTCATCGACGCCGACCTGAACCGCATGTTCCGCGCCGAGCGTGGCGCATTGGCCGGCACCGCCGAGGCCGCGCGTGCCGACGCGATGATCGCGGCCACCGCCGGGTTTTTCGACGGGGCCGGGCCGGTGCGTTGGCACCTCGACCTGCACACGGCGATCCGCGCCTCGCGCTACCCGACGTTTGCGATCGTGCCCGACCTGATCGCGCCGGAGCGCAAGCGCGCGCTGGTCAACTGGCTGGGGCGGGCGGCGATCGGCGCGATCGTGATGAACCCGAAGTCGGCCGGCACCTACAGTTACCACTCGGCCGAACACCATGGCGCCGCCGGCAGTACCGTCGAACTGGGGCGGGTCGGGACGCTGGGGCAGAACGACCTGTCGCAATTCGACCAGGTGGCCGCCGCGCTGGGCGCCCTGCTGCGTGGCGCGGCGCCGGGCGAACCGGGCCAGCAGCCGCACGTGTTCAAGGTGGCGCAGGAGGTGCTCAAGCTGTCCGAAGCGTTTCGCATGAACGTCGGGCGCGAGACACAGAACTTCACGGCGCTCAGACGCGGGGACGTGATCGCGACCGATGGGGACACGGTGTACACGGTGTTCCACGACGAGGAGCTGGTGCTGTTCCCGAATCCGGATGTAAGGGTGGGCTTGCGCGCCGGCCTGATGGTGGTGCGGATCGGGTAAATCATCGGCTGGTTGAGCGCGTGGGCGGGGAACCGGCCCACCCTACAGGATAAGCTTGTGGCTCGGGTTCAAATCACCTTGGCCCGGCCTGGACCCGCCTTGCCAAAGCAAAAATAAAGCGTGCGCGCTAGACTATTGTTTTGACAAACAACGGGAGCCTCCATGAGCATGCTTTTCTCTCCGATTTCCCTGGGTCCCCTCCAGCTGCCGAACCGTATCGCGATCGCGCCGATGTGCCAGTACTCGGCCGACGGCAACGGCATGGCCACCGACTGGCACATGATCCACCTTGGCCACATGGCGCTGTCCGGCGCCGCCCTGCTCATCCTCGAAGCGACTGCCGTCACGCCGGAAGGGCGCATCTCGCCCGATGACCTGGGCCTGTGGTCCGACGCGCACATGGCCGCGCTCAAGCCGGTCATCGAAGCGATCCGCCGCTATTCGCCGATCAAGGTCGCGGTCCAGCTGGGCCACGCGGGGCGCAAGGCGTCGAGCGAAGTGCCGTGGAAGGGCGGCGCGATGATCGCGCCCGGCCAGGAACGCGGCTGGCAGACGGTGGCGCCGTCGGCGCTGCCGCACGCCCAGGGCGAGACGGTGCCGCTGGCGCTGGACGTCGACGGCATGCGCCGTATCCGCGACGGTTTCGTGGCGGCCGCCCGCCGCGCAAACGCGTTGGGCCTGGACGGCATCGAGCTGCATGGCGCTCACGGCTACCTGCTGCACCAGTTCCTGTCCCCGGTTTCTAACCAGCGCACCGACGAATACGGCGGTTCGCTGGAAAACCGCATGCGCTACCCGCTCGAGGTGTTCGCCGCGGTGCGCGAGGCGGTGCCGGCGCGGATGGCGGTCGGCATGCGCATCTCGGCCAGCGACTGGGTCGAGGGCGGCTGGGACATCGAGCAGAGCGTGCGCTTTTCGCATGAACTCGAAAAGCTGGGCTGCCATTTCATGCACGTGTCGAGCGGCGGGCTGTCGCCGGCGCAGAAGATTCCGCTCGCACCCGGCTACCAGATCGAGTTCGCGGAGCGCATCAAGCGCGAGACCAACATGCCGACCATCGGCGTGGGCCTGATCACCGAGGCCGGCCACGCCGAGCGGATCCTCGAACAAGGCCAGGCCGACATGGTGGCGCTGGCACGCGCGATGCTGTTCGATGCGCGCTGGCCGTGGCATGCGGCAGCCCAGCTGGGCGCCCAGGTCAGCGCGCCGCCGCAGTACTGGCGTTCGCAGCCGCGCGAATACAAGGACCTGTTCGGCGATACCCGCCTGGGCCAGCGCTGATCCCGCCGCGCCGGGTTTTCGACACTTCATCCGGCGTTTCCAGCAGCCCGTCGCACGCGCCGGGCTTCCTGGCCGGACCTTGGCTAGAGTGGGACGGTCGGCGCTACGTGCCGCCGCTCACCACAACAACAAAGGTCCGACCATGCGTACATTGCTTACCCTTGCCTGCGGCGCCGCGCTCCTCGGCGGCTGCGCCATCATCGTCACGCCGAACGACGGCGACTTCCATGTCTACTCGGCTTTCGACAGCCAGGCGGTGGAGGGCAATGGTGTGGTTGCGCGCGACGCGCGGGCGGTGCCCGGCGTGAGGGGACTGGAGGTGGGTGGCGCGATGGTGGTCGACGTGCGCGTCGGCCCGGCGCCATCGCTGCTCGTCGAGGCGGACGGCAACCTGCTGCCGCTGATCCGCACCGAAGCCAGGGGCGACACGCTGCGCATCTCGACCGAGCGTCCGCTGCGCAGCCGTAATCCGATCCATATCACTTATACGGTCCCGCACCTGACCGACCTGGCCACCGGCGGTTCGGGGCGCGTGACTGTCGTCGGCCTGAATGGCGAGCCGCTCGCCGTGCGCCGCAGCGGTTCCGGCCTGACCGAGCTGGATGGCCGCGTCGAACGGCTCGATGCGCGCGCCAGCGGTTCCGGCAACCTGGACGCCCACGGCCTGGAGAGCGGCAGCGCGCAGCTGCACGTCAGCGGCTCGGGCAGCATGACGATCGGCCGGATCGGCGGCGACTACGCCGACATCGACCTGAGTGGCTCCGGGCGGGTGCGCGCCAGCGGTGCGGTACGCTCGCTGAAGGTGCACGTCAGCGGTTCGGGCAGTGCCGAGCTGTCGGGGCTGGGCAGCGAGCAGGCCGACCTGGCGACCAGCGGCTCGGGCAGCATCACCGCCAACGTCAAGCAATCGCTGGTTGCGCAAAGCAGCGGCTCGGGCGGCGTGCGCGTCTACGGCAATCCGGCGCAGCGCACGATCAGCGGGAAATCCGTGCACCTGATGAACTAGGCCGGCACGCGTGGCCGCGCCGGTGCGGGGCGGTCTCCCCGCCCACGCCGGCGCACCCGGTGCAGTGTTACAGCAGGTGGTCGAGCAGGTCAGGCCCGAACACTTCGCGGTGCAGGCGCGCGACCGGAACCCCGGCGTTGATCAGTGCCAGCCATTGGGCCTGCATGAACTTGAGCGGACCGCACAGGTACACGTCGGCTTCCCCGCGCGGCCACGACGGCATGCGCGCCACATCCATCAAGCCTTCCAGCACGCCGGGTGCGCCCTCGGCGTTCTCGTAAAAGGTCACGACCGACAGGTTCGGCATCAGCGCCTTCGCCGCCGCCACGTCGGCCTGCAGCGCATGGTGGCGGGCGTCGCGCGCGGCGTGTGCGAACAGTACGCGGCGCTGCGGCTTCACCTGCGCGATGCGGTTCAGGGCCGATACCATCGGCGTAATGCCGACGCCTGCCGAGAGCAGCACGACCGGCGCGTCCGACTCGGTGTCCGGCGTGAATTCACCGAACGGGTGGGTCACCTGCAGGACACTGCCGGCCTGCACGTTCGCGTGGATCCAGTTCGACACTTCACCGGCCGGCAAGTTACCGGCCGAATCCTCGCGCTTGACCGAGATGCGCATGCTGTCCAGGGCGCCCGGCGCATCCGACAGGCTGTACTGGCGCACCTGGCGGCGTCCGCCCGGCAGGTCGACCGCCACGCTGACGTACTGGCCAGGCTGGAACGACGGCAGCGGCTTGCCGTCCGCGGCGACGAAGCGGATCGACAGCACGGCTTCGCTTTCGCGACGTAGCTCGGTCACGCGCATCGGGCGCGTCTCGCCCGGCTCGATGCCGGCGGTGCTGTACATCCCGGCTTCGGCGGCGATCAGCAGCTTGGCCAGCGCGCCATACGCCTCCTTCCAGGCGTCGAGCAGCGGCGCGGTGGCGGCGTCGCCCAGCACCTCGGCGATCGCCCCGATCAGGTGGTGGCCGACGATCGGGTAGTGCTCGGCGCGGATGCCGAGCGACACGTGCTTGTGGACGATCCGGTTCACGACAGGTCCGAGTGCTTCCGGGGCACCGATATTGGCCGCGTACGCGAACACCGCGGAGGCCAGCGACTGCTGCTGCGCGCCGCTCGCCTGGTTGCCCATGTTGAAGATGCGGGTCAGTTCCGGGTGCGCTGCAAACATGTTGCGGTAGAACGCGGTGGTGATGGCCAGGCCATGCTGGCGCAGGACGGGAACGCTGGCATCGATGTACGGACGGGAAGTGGCGGAGATCATGGTTTCCTCGATTTCTTGCATTTCAAATGCAACTTTAAGAACAAAAAAAACGCTCGCATGGGAGCGGTCCTGCCGCCGGCACCAGGCACCGGCAACCTCTGAAAACAGCGGTATTCTACCTAAGTTGCATAAGAAATGCATCTTTAGGGAAACAATTTTCTTGGGCAGGGGCGGATAGCCCTATAATCGCAGGCTTTGGCGTGCGACCAGCCCCGCAGCCATTGACCAGCCCGCCCAAAAGGACACGCCTGTGACTCAGACAATCGGCCAAAAGCTGCTTCGCACCAAACCTGTAGAGCGCGAGCTCGACGACGGGCACGGCCACAGCAAGAGCGGACTGGGGCGCACGCTGGGCCTGTTCCCGCTGACCATGATCGGGGTCGGCGCGACCATCGGCACCGGCATCTTCTTCACGATGGTCGAGGCGGTGCCGAAGGCCGGGCCGTCGGTGATCCTGTCGTTCCTGATCGCCGCCATCACGGCCGGGCTGACCGCGCTGTGCTATGCCGAACTGGCCGACCGGGTGCCGGCCTCGGGCTCCTCGTATTCGTTCGCCTACGCCACGGTCGGCGAGTTTGCCGCATTCGTGGTGGCGGCCTGCCTGCTGCTCGAATACGGGCTGGCGGCGAGCGCCACGGCGATCGGCTGGTCCGACTACCTGAACAACTTCCTGCACAACGCGATCGGCTGGCAGATCCCGGAGGCGCTGCGCTCGCCGATGATCGTCTCCGGCAAGCACGGCTTCGAATTGCATCCGGGGCGCATGAACCTGCCGCCGGTGCTGCTGGTGGTCCTGTGCTGCATCCTGCTGGTGCGCGGCACGCGCGAATCGGCCACCACCAACGCGATCATGGTCATGATCAAGCTCGCGATCCTGGTGTTTTTCGCCGCGATCGCCTTGAGCGGCTTTGACATCAACAACTTCCATCCCTTCTTCAACACCGACAACAGCAAGGGCTTCGCCGGCATGGCGGGCGTGACCGCGGCTGCCGGCACCGTGTTCTTCTCGTTCATCGGCATCGACACCATCGCCACCGCCGGCGAGGAGGTCAAGAACCCGACCCGCATGGTCCCGATCGGCATCCTGGCGGCGCTGGTGATCGTCACCGTGTTCTATATGCTGGTAGCGGTGGCGGCGATGGGCGCGCAGCCGGCGCACCTGTTCGAGGGTCAGGAGGCTGGCCTCGCGGTGATCCTGCAAAACGTCACCGGCAAGGCGTGGCCGGCGCTGGTGCTGTCGGCCGGCGCGGTGGTATCGGTGTTCTCGGTCACGCTGGTGACGATTTACGGCCAGACCCGGATCCTGTTCGCGATCAGCCGCGATGGCCTGATTCCAAGGAACTTCCAGGCCGTGAACCCGCGCACGATGACGCCGGTCAGCAATACGCTGATCGTGTCGATCGTGGTCGGGCTGGTGGCCGGGCTGGTCGATTCGAGCTACCTGTGGGACATGGTCAGCATGGGCACGCTGACGGCGTTCATCGTGGTGTCGATCGCGGTGCCGGTGATCCGCAAAAAGCAGGGCGAGACCGGGTCGAAGGGTTTCCGGGTTCCGTTCGGGCCCTACCTGGTGCCGGGGCTGTCGGTGTTTGCCTGCCTGTACATCATGAAGGACCTGTCGGCGACCACCTTCCGCGTGTTCTTCATCTGGATGACGGTCGCGATTTTGACGTACTTCGTGTACGGGATCCGGAATAGCCGGTTGAACAAGGCAGACAAAAGCGTTGCTGAGCTGGCCCAATAGTAGATGCCGTCGTTCCCGCACACGCGGGAACCCATGCTGAGCTCGATTCGCTCGCTCAGTATGGGTCCCCGCTTTCGCGAGGACGACGGATCGATCGAATAAAAAAGCCACGCGCCTTCCGGCAGCGTGGCTTTTTACTTGAAGGGCGCATCGCCCTCCGTCGCCAGTTACAGCGCGTTCATTTCCTTGAGCAGGTTGTCGGCCTTGTCGACGTGGCGCATGTTCCACAGGATGTAGCGGATGTCGACCTGGATGTCGCGGGTGTTGGCCTTGTTGAAGTCCCAGTCCGAGATGATCGAGTCGAGCGTGCCGTCGAACGCCAGCCCGATCAGCTCGCCCTTGGCGTTCAGCGCCGCCGAACCCGAGTTGCCGCCGGTGATGTCGAGCGTCGCCAGGTAGTTGACCGGCACCGTCTTGAGCTTCGGATCGACGAACTTGCCGAAGTCCCTGGCCTTGATCGCCGCCAGCTGCGCCTGCGGTGCGTTGAACTCGCCTTCGCCGGTGTTCTTGGCGAGCACGCCCTTGACTGTGGTGAACGCGGTCCAGGAACCGGTGCCGTCGGCGCCATGGTCGCGGCCGGCGATGTTGCCGAACGTGACGCGCAGCGTGCCGTTGGCGTCCGGGTAGACCGCCTGGCCCTTGCTGTTCATGTAGGCGATCTTGGCCTTCATGTAGTTGGCGTAGGCTTGCTGGATCTTGCCGTTCAGCTCTTCCTCTTCGGCTTCTTCCTTCAGGTTGGCGTCATACATCGCGACCGCCGCCTTGATGAAGCTGTCGTTGCTGGCCTTGAACTCGGCCGGCGACTTCTTCAGCCACGCTGTGCGCTCTTCCTTGTTGGCCAGTGTCGAGCCGGCGTAGATCTTGTCGAGCGCGGCCTTGAGCTCGGCTTCGCCCATGCCTGCGTGGATGCCCAGCGCGGCGTCGAACGCGGCGTGGTGCTCGGCCTGCGGCTGCGCCACGTACTTGGTCAGGAAGTTCAGCACCAGCGCCTTGTCGACCTTCTCGTCGTAGGTCCGGTCCTGCCCCGCGATGACCGAGTTCAGGCGCGGCAGGTCGCGTTCCTGGTAGCCGCTCTTGCGATCAAGATCCGGCTTGGCGCGTTCGTTGGCCAGCCGGTACAGTGTGCGCGCCGAACCGAGGAAGCGCGGGGTCGCGTAGCCAAGGTAGAAGTCGCGCTTGGTATCGGCGTCGCGCTGGGCAATCAGCTGCTCGACCGCGTCGATGCTGGCGCCGAACTCGGCCTTGCGGGCCGGCGTACCGTTGACCCATGCCTTGAGCGCCTGGTGCTCGGCAGTCTTGCGCGCCAGGATGTCGCTGTCCTGGTAGCTCGCGATCATGCCCTTGCGGTTCTTGTAGTAGTTGTTGACGTTGGCGATCTGGCCCGCGTATTTCAGCCGGGCTGCCGGGTCGTTCCTGGTCTCGCGGTCGATGATCGCCAGGATCTCGCCCGATGCCTTCACGAACGCCGGGTAGTTCCAGTCGAAGGTGGTGGCCACTTCCGACGGCAGCCGGTGGCGGTTGGTGCGCCCCGGGTAACCGACGACCATGATGAAGTCGCCTTCCCTGACGCCTTCCCTGGCCACTTTCAGGAAGTGCTTCGGCACGTACGGCACGTTGTCCTTCGAGTAATCGGCAGCCTTGCCATCCTTGCTGACGTAGGCGCGGTAGAAGCCGTAGTCGCCGGTGTGGCGCGGCCACATCCAGTTGTCGGTGTCGCCGCCGAACTTGCCGACGCCCGAAGGCGGCGCGTGCACCAGGCGCACGTCGCGGATTTCCAGCTGCTTGAGCAGGTAGAACTCGAGGCCGCCGTAGTAGCTGGCGACGGTGCAGCGGTAGCCGGCTTCCTTTTCGCACTCGGCCACCATCTGCTTCTGGTTCTTTTCGATGCCGTCGATGCGCGCCTTGCCGGCC
Source organism: Massilia sp. (assembly GCA_045810465.1). Taxonomy (GTDB): domain Bacteria; phylum Pseudomonadota; class Gammaproteobacteria; order Burkholderiales; family Burkholderiaceae_D; genus Telluria. Next base: position 10,539 of record JBJMVW010000018.1, read on the forward strand.
AGCTTCGCCACGTCCGGCGTGATGATCTTGTCCGATACCCTGGTCACCGCCTCGGTAACGTAGACGCGGCTGCCCGGCGCGGCAGGCAGTTCCTCGGCCAGCGATTTGGCCAGGAAGCCGTCGCTCAGCAGGTCGCGCTGCGGGGTCGAGTTGACCGCCACGCTGTTGTACACGCAGTGGTGGTTGGTCACGACCAGGCCTTGCGGGGACACGAACGAGGCCGAGCAACCGCCCAGGCTTACCACCGCGCCCATCGGGAATTCGGTCAGTTTGGTCAGGCTTGCCGGGTCAAGCTTGAGGCCGGCGGCTTTCAGTTGCTTGGCTACTTGTGGCAGCTGCTGCGGCATCCACATGCCTTCGTCCGCCTGTGCGGAGAAGCTGGTCAGGATGGCGAGCGAGAGAAGGGTCTTTTTCATTCTCGTTTTCGGTTGGATGGGTCGGCCGGGCATACCGGGCTCAAGGGAGCAACAGGAGTATTCTATTCATCCTGCCTATCGTCAACCAATTTTGGTCCAGCTGACCGCTTTCCAGACGGTTCCATCGGTTCGAGGGTTGTTGGCAGGAATTTTTTGCGGCGTGGCGCGCGCAGCTGGTGCCGCCAGCCGTAGCAAGCGCTCGGCAACCCGCACCAGCGCAGCGCGCAATGCCAGCGGCGCGCGCACTTCGAACTCGAAGGGCACGCGCGCCAGCTGGCCGGCGAACCAGTCCAGGTGATCGGTCTGGCCGCGCAGCAGCACGGCGGCCCCAGCCTGCTCGAAGGTGCCGATTTCGTCGAAAAAGTGCGTGCTGGCGCTCTGCAGGTCGGTCTTGAGCAACACTTCGACCGCATGCGCGCGCGGGATCGCGGCCACCGACGCCCGCAGGTGGGCCAGCGTATCGAAACCCGCAGGCGGCTCGAACGACGCCGGCCGCGGCCGGACCTCGACGATGCGGTCGAGCCGGAACGAACGCAGCGCCGCGCGCAGGTGGCACATGCCGGCCACATACCAGCAGCCGGCGCGCAACGCCAGGCCGTAGGGATCGAACTCGCGCTCGGTATCGGTACCGTCCGGCGCCCGGTAGCGCAGGTGCACCCGCTGCCGCGCCAGCGCGGCGCTACTGAGGGTGGCCAGGGCATCGTTGGCGGCCGGGGGCGCGGCCCGCGCCAGGTCGAGCTGCACGGTGGCGTCGATCGCGCGCACGCGCAGCCTGAGCTGGGCCGGCATGATCCGCTCGAGCTTGGCCTGGGCGCTGGCGGCCGCCGGCGCCGCTTCCGGCAAACCCAGGCTGCGCGCCGCCAGCAGGCCGACCGACAAGGCCAGCGCTTCGTCGTCGGTGAACATCATTGGCGGCAGCTTGAAGCCGGGTATCAGTGCATAGCCGCCATGGCGCCCGCGCTCGGCCGTGATCGGGATCCCGATTTCTTCCAGCGTCGCGATGTAGCGCCGCAGCGTGCGCGCGTCGATGCCGAGCCGCGTGGCCAGCTCCGGCCCGCTGAGGCGGCCGTGGGCCTGCAGCAGTTCGAGGACCGCCAGCACGCGGGTTGTCGGATTGGTCATGTACTAAAGGTAACAGATAATCAGGGCGGTTTTTGTCCTGATTTGCTTTTACGCTAGTGCTTCCTCATTCAGCAGGCAGGAGCATAAAGCCCATGGACCAGCCATTTGGCGTGATCGAACTGCGCCGATACCGATTCAAATCCGGCGAACGCGCCCCTTGCGCGCGCTATTTCGAAAGCCGTTTTCCGCCGGAGACGCCATGAGCCAGGCCGCCAACCTGTGGTTGTACTTCGTGGTGGTGTTCGGGATTGTGGCCTTGCCGGGGCTGGACATGGCCTTCGTCATGGGCAGCGCGCTGTTGGGCGGGCGCCGCTCCGGCCTGGCTGCGGTCGGCGGTATCGTGGCCGGCGGCGCCTGCCACTTGCTGATGGGCGTCCTGGGCGTGGCGGCCGTCCTCGCGCTGTGGCCGCCGCTGTTCAAGCTGATGCTGGCCGCCGGGGCCGGCTATGTCGGGTGGACCGGGCTGGTATTGCTGCGCGGCGCCAGCCGGTTCGCGCAGCCGGTTGCCGGGGGCGCCGGTGCGCTCGCGCCGGCGCGGGCGTTTCGGCGCGCGATGCTGACCAGCCTCGTCAACCCGAAGGCCTACCTGTTCATGCTCGCGATTTTCCCGCAGTTCCTGCGGCCGGCGGCAAGCCCGCTCTGGATCCAGGCCGTGGAGCTGGGCGCGATCACCGCGCTGACGCAGGCGCTGGTATATGGCGGGATCGCGTTCGCCGCCAGCCGGGCCGCCGGCTGGTTGGCCGGCCATCCCGCGGCAGCTGTGGCGAGCGCGCGGGCGATGGGCCTCGTGCTGCTGGCGCTGGCGCTGCTGACGCTGGCCCAGCTGCGCTAGCCTGGCGGCGTGCGCGCCGTCACAGCTGGGCGCCGACCAGCGTGGCCAGTTCGCCCCCGACTTTTTCCATCAACGGGCGCTGCTGCCAGCCGTCCAGCGTGACCTGGCGCGCACGGCGCCAGTCGTCCTCGAACACGGCTTCCTGGCCGCGCGCGAAGCCGGCGTCGAGCACGTTCAGGTTGGCTTCGTCGTTCAGGCTGAACGAGCGGTTGTCGAAATTGGTCGAGCCGACCGACACCATCAGCGAATCGACGATCAGCGCCTTGACGTGGTACATCGTCGGCTGGAACTCGGCAATGCGGATCCCGGCCTTGAGCAGGTCGCCCCAGCGCTCGCGCGAGGCGGCGCGCACGACGTCCGAATCGATGATCTTGCCGGGCGTGATGATGCGCACTTGCACGCCGCGCCTGGCGGCCGCGACCAGCGCCCTGACCGTCAGCTCGTCCGGCACGAAGTAGGAGGACGACAGTGCGATCGAGTGGCGTGCGGCGGTGATTGCCATCAGGTACATCAGGTGCATGCTTTCGCTGCCGCCCGTGGGGGAACTGGAAAACATCTGGGCCGCGCTGCTGCCGTGCGGCGTCAGCGGCGGGAAATAGCCGGGGCCGTCGAGGACGACGCCGGTGGCCTTGGTCCAGTTGTCGTTGAACACTGCCTGCATCTGGCCGACCACCGGTCCCTCGACCCGGAAATGGGTGTCGCGCCAGTGGTTCTCGTCCTGCGCATTGCCGCGCCACTTGTCGGCGATGCCGACCCCGCCGGTGAAGCCGACCTTGCCGTCGACGATCAGCAGCTTGCGGTGGGTGCGGTTGTTCAGCCGCGCCAGCTTCCACCAGGCCGGCTTGTGATAACGCTGCAGCTGCACGCCGGCCGCGCGCATCTGCTCGATCGATGTGGCGTCCATCTTGATGCTGCCGATGAAGTCGAGCAGCACGTGCACCTTGACGCCGGCGCGCGCGCGCTCGGCCAGCGCCTCGGAAAACTCGCGCCCGATGGATTCGGACCAGTAGATATAGGTCTCGAACGTGATGGTCTGGCGCGCTTCGCGGATGTCCTTGAGCATCGCCGGGAAGATCTCGTCGCCATTCACCAGCACCTCGACCTTGTTGCCCTCGACCAGTGGCGGGCCGAGCAGCACGCCCAGCGAGCGCCGGAACTGGGCGTCGCCGGTGTCGTACTGGCGCGTCAACTGGGTCTCGATCTTCTTTTCGCTCGGCATGAAATTGAGTGCGAGAACGCCTGCCACCAGCGTGACGATGCTGGTGATCAGGACAATGACGATTGGCTTGGTGCGCATGGAAAGATTCAGACGAAAAAAAACCAACGCGTGAAAGCGTTGGTTATGGGGATGACACTGCTTAGCGTGCCCTGCCGCGGCGCAGCAGGTTGACGATCGCGAGCAGGATGACTGCGCCCAGGAACGACACCAGCAGCGACGAGACACTGAAGTCATCGGAGTTGATGGTTCCCGACCCGAACAGCGGAGACAGCAGCCAGCCGCCAAGGAAGGCGCCAACAATACCGACCACGATGTTCAGGATCATGCCTTGTTCAGCGTCCGTCTTCATGACAATGCTGGCAAGCCAACCCAAGATACCACCGACGACGATCCAAATGATGAATAACATGTTGATTCCTCCTCAAAGTGAAAAAACATACCCCAGGCCAATTGATTGCCGTGGCCATGTGAAAAAGTCTAGTCAGGCTACTCCCTCGGGTCGGTGCGCCAACGAACGTTAGACGGCGAAACAGCCGGAGCGTTCGTTGAGACTCGGAATGTCTTGAACAGGGTGCGTCAACGAACAGAAGAGCAAGCGTGCTCGGCCTATTGTTTCATCGCTGGCAACAACTTCGTTTGCAACGCCCCGCACAAACCTTGAAAGGATTCAACATGAGCAACTACGACAGCACGACTCAACAGAATTCCCGCATGGTCACCGGCCTGTTTCCAGACCGTGCCAGCGCCGAACGCGCCTACAACACGATCTCGACCCGTGGCTATGGCAAGGACGACGTCAACCTGATGATGTCCGACACCACCCGCAAGACCCACTTCGGCGACACCGAAACCGAACTGGGCAGCAAAGCGGCTGAAGGCGCCGGCATCGGCGCCGGCATCGGCGGCACCATCGGCGCGGTGCTGGCCGGGGTGGCCGCACTCGGCACCACGCTGGTGCTGCCGGGCTTTGGCCTGGTGGTGGCCGGTCCGCTGGCGGCAGCCCTGGCCGGCGCCGGCGCAGGTGGCGCGGCCGGTGGCATCATCGGCGCGCTGATCGGCGCCGGCATCCCGGAAGAGCGCGTCAAGCACTACGAGGAAGGCATCAAGAACGGCGGCATCCTGATGGGCGTGAATGCACGTACCGATGAAGACGCTCGCCACATCGAGCAAAGCTGGACCGACAACGGCGGCTCGCACGTGATCGGCACCGGCCTGGGCGCTGCGGGCGGCGCCGTGGTGGGTGCCGGCATCGGCTCGGCGGCCGGTCCGGTCGGCACCGTGGCCGGCGCGGCAATCGGCGGCATCGCCGGTGGCCTGGCTGGCAAGGGCGCCGGCGAAGTGGTCAATCCGAAAGCCGGTGACGACCTGTCGGAACACTACCTGGCCAAGGGTGTTGGCGCCGGTAGCGGCGCTGCGATCGGTGCGGCCGCCGGTGCGGTGGCGGGTCCCGTCGGCATGGCTGCCGGCGCCGCCATCGGCGGCCTGGCTGGCGGCGCTGCGGGCCGGGGCGCGGGCGAAGTCGTGAACCCGAAGCAGGGCGATGAACTGCACGAGCACAACCTGGCACAGGGTGTCGGCGCCGGTGGCGGCGCGGCGGCTGGTGCGGCGCTGGGCGCGGTCGGCGGCCCGGTCGGCATGGCGGCGGGCGCGGCGATCGGCGCGCTGGCTGGCGGTGCCGCCGGCAAGGGTGTCGGCCGCGTCGTCAACCCGCAGGAAGAGGATGCCTACTGGCGCAGCTCGTACCAGACCCAGCCGTACTACACGCCGGGCTACACCTACGACGACTACCAGCCGGCCTACGCGCTGGGCTACAACAGCGCCAGCCGCTATCCGAGCTACGACCTGGCCGAAAGCCACATGGCCGACGACTGGGATCGCGTCAAGGGCAAATCGCGCCTGTCCTGGGACCAGGCCAAGTCGGCCAGCCGCGCCGCCTGGGACAAGGTCGAACGCGCAATGCCGGGCGACTTTGACCGCGACGGCCGCTGATCCGGTTCGGTCCACATGAAAAAGCCTCGCTGCCGTTGGGTAGCGAGGCTTTTTTTACAGGCGGTGCTGGCGCTGGTTGGACGCGTGGGCAGACCAGCTGCCCACCCTACGTTTGACCCTGCCTCAATTGTAGGGTGGGCGGGTTTCGCTTACTGCTTGATCGCTTCGACCTGGATCGCCAGCTTCACGTCAGGCGAGAAGCCCATCTGGGTGCCGAAGCCGATGCCGAAGTCGTTGCGGTTGAAGGTAGCGGCCGCGTCGGCGCCGCACACTTCTTTCTTGAGCATCGGGTGCGGCATGCACTTGAACTTGTTGATCGTCAGCTTGACCGGCTTGGTCACGCCGTGCAGCGTCAGTTCGCCGTCGACTTCGGCCGGCTTGTCGCCATTGAACTTGATCGACTTGCCTTTGTAGGTCGCGGTCGGGAATTTGGCGACATCGAACATGTCCGGGCCCTTGGCGTGGCCGTTCAATTTTTCGTGGCCGAAGTCGAGGCTGTTGGCGTCGATCGTGATGTCCACGGTGCCGGTCTTCGCCGCGCGGTCGAGCGTGATGTTGCCGCTGGTCTTGGTGAACTTGCCGCGCCAGGTCGACAGGCCGCCCATGTGGTCGGCTTCGAAGCTCGGGTAGGTGTGGTTCGGCTCGATCACGTAGGTGTCGGCGGCGAAGGCGGCGGTGGCGCTGGCGGTGGCGGCGAGGGCGACGATCAGGTGCTTGATTTTCATGAGGCGTAGGTCCTGGTTGGTTGGGGGTTATTGTGCCGCGGCGACGCGGAATTTGATGATGACTTCGTCGGCGACCATGCTCGTGTCCTTCCACTCGCCTTCGCCGATGTTGAAGGCCAGCCGGCGGATCGGCAGCTGGCCTTCGAATACTTGTTTGCCCGCCTCAGGCTTGATCGTCAGCGGGAAGCTGACGTCGGCGGTTTTGCCTTTGATCGTCAGCTTGCCGGTGACGGCCAGCTTGCCGGGGCCGGCCGGCTTGATCGCGGTCGACACGAAGCTGGCCTTCGGGAACTGGGCCGAATTGAACCACTCCTTCTTGGCGATCTCGCGGTTGTACTCCGGGTCGCCGATGTCGAGGCTGGCGGTGTCGATGTCGACCCGCGCCTTCGACGCATCCGGGCGCGCGGCGTCGTACTCGATCTGCGCATTGAAGCTCTTGAACTTCGATTCGACCGGCACGTTCATTTGCTTGAACACCGCGGCCACGCTGCTATGCGCGGCATCGGTCTTGAGCGGGACGGCGTGGGCCAGCGTGGCGGCAAACATCGACGCCAGCAGGATCGCACGGGACGCTTTCATTGATTCTCCTTGAGGGTGGTAAATGGCAGCATGCGCTGCGTGATGCGGTCGCGGTCGACCAGCAGGTGCTTGAGCGCCGCGGCGACGTGCAGGCCAACCAGGCCCGCCATCAGCATGTTGAGCCAGTAGTGCACGGCCTTGAGCACCGGTTTCAGGGCCGGATCCGGTGCGATCACCACGGGCAGTTGGAACAGCCCGAAATACACCACCGGGACGCCGGCCGCGAGGGTGTAGAAATAGCCGGACAGCGGCACCGCGAAGATCAGCACGTAGAGCAGGCCGTGCAGGCCATGGGCGGCGCGCCGCTGCCAGGCCGGCATCGACTCCGGATAGGCCGGGGCGCGGTGCCGCAGGCGCCACAGCAGGCGCACGGCGGCCAGCAGCAGCACCGTGACGCCGGCCCATTTGTGCCACGAGAAGTAGCGCAGCTTGGTCGGGCTGAGGCCGGGGATGTCGGTCATCACCAGGCCGAGCGAGAAGGTGCCGATGATCAGCACGGCGATCAGCCAGTGAAGCGCAATCGCGGTCGAGGTATAGCGCTGCTGCATAGTTTCCTATTTGCAATTAGTCCGTATTAGGACTAAATATAACCGAAAAACCGCGGAGCTGCTGGCGCCGCAATTTTTTCCTACACTAGCACGAATTGTTGCGGCTGCAACAGTGTGCAGCGGCCGTCGTCGGCGCGAAAGCGGGGACCCATGCTGACGCAGTGTAGCAAGCTCGGCATGGGTTCCCGCGTCCGCGCGAACGACGTGCCTCGGCCGGGGCAAAAAAAAAGACCGGAACTGGTCCGGTCTCTTGTGATTGACGAGGCTCAGATCGCCGCGGCCAGCTGGGCCGCCAGGCCCGTGTAGTTGGATGGCGTCATCTGCAGCAGCAATTCCTTGGCCTCCTGCGGGATCGCGAGGCCGGCGATGAACTCGCGCAGCGCCTCTTTGGTGATGCCCTTGCCGCGCGTCAGTTCCTTGAGCTGTTCGTACGGGTTCTCGATGCCGTAGCGGCGCATCACGGTCTGCACCGGCTCGGCCAGCACTTCCCAGTTCGCGTCCAGGTCCTGGCCGAGGCGGGCGGCGTTCACTTCCAGCTTGTTCAGGCCGCGCAGGCAGCTGTCGTAGGCCAGCAGCGCGTAGCCGAAGCCGACCCCGATGTTGCGCAGCACGGTCGAGTCGGTCAGGTCGCGCTGCATGCGCGACACCGGCAGCTTGTCGGCCATGTGGCGCAGCACTGCGTTGGCAAGACCCAGGTTGCCTTCCGAGTTCTCGAAGTCGATCGGGTTGACCTTGTGCGGCATGGTCGACGAACCGATCTCGCCGGCCTTGAGCTTCTGTTTGAAGTAGCCGAGCGAGACGTAGGTCCAGATGTCGCGGTTCAGGTCGAGCAGGATGGTGTTGGCGCGCGCCACCGCGTCGAACAGCTCGGCCATGTAATCGTGCGGCTCGATCTGGATCGTGTACGGGTTGAACACCAGGCCGAGGCGCTGCTCGATCACGTTTTTCGAGAACGCCGGCCAGTCGAAGCCCGGGTAGGCCGACAGGTGCGCATTGTAGTTGCCGACCGCGCCGTTCATCTTGCCCAGGATCTCGACCGCGGCGATGCGCTTGACGGCACGCTGCAGGCGCGCCACCACGTTCGCCATTTCCTTGCCAAGCGTGGTCGGGCTGGCGGTCTGGCCGTGGGTGCGCGACAGCATCGGCAGCGCCGCGTTGGTGTGCGCGATCTCGGTCAGCTTGGCGATGATGGCCTGCAGCGCCGGCAGCAGCACGCCGTCGCGCGCGGCCTTGAGCATCATGCCGTGCGAGGTGTTGTTGATGTCTTCCGAGGTGCAGCCGAAGTGGATGAACTCGCTGGCCGCGACCAGCTCCGGCACGTCCTTGACCTGTTCCTTGAGCCAGTATTCGACCGCCTTGACGTCGTGGTTGGTGACCGCCTCGATTTCCTTGATGCGCGCGGCGTCGAGCTCGCTGAACTGGGCCGCCATCTTGTCGAGGTGCGCGTTCGCTTCGGCGGAAAACGGCGTGATTTCGGCAAAACCGGCCTGCGACAGCGCCTGCAGCCAGGCGATCTCGACCTTCACCCGGTGGTGCATGAAGCCCGCTTCCGACAGGATCGGGCGCAGCTTGTCGGTCTTCGCGGCGTAACGGCCATCCAGCGGGGACAGGGCCGACAGGGTCGGGTTGGAAGCGGTAGGAGTCATGGCGGGCGGTCCGTGCAAAAACGCGGATTTTACCACCGGCAGGACCGCGCGGCCTTGTTGTGGGCGCGCCGCAAGACGTGCGCGGCAAGGACTATCGGCTGGGGCGCGATGCTATACTGTCCACCAATCCCCTAATCTGAGCATTTATGAAACTCATCGGTTCGTTCACCAGCCCGTATGTGCGCAAAGTTCGCGTCGTGATGGCGGAAAAAAAGCTTGACTACACCTTCGAGCTGGAAAACGTGTGGACCGCCGAGACCAGGATCCACCAGTCCAATCCACTGGGCAAGGTGCCATGCCTGGTCATGGAGGACGGCAGCTCGATGTACGACTCGCGCGTGATTGCCGAGTACCTCGATACCTTGACTCCGGTGTGCAAGCTGCTGCCGCCGAACGGGCGCGACCGGGCCGACGTCAAGGTCTGGGAGGCGCTGGCCGACGGCGTGCTCGACGCGGCGGTGCTGGTGCGGCTCGAAAAGACGCTGCGTCCGCCGGAGCAGCAAAGCGGTCCGTGGATGGAGCGCCAGATGGTCAAGGTCCAGGCCGGCCTGCACGAGATGTCCGAGCGCCTCGGCGAGCAGGCTTTCTGCATGGGCAAGAACTATACGCTGGCCGACGTTGCGGTCGGCTGCGCGCTGGCCTGGCTCGGGTTCCGCTTCCCCGAGATCGGCTGGCGCACCGATTATCCGAACCTGGCGCGCCTGTTCGACAAGCTGTCCGAGCGCGCCTCGTTCAAAGATACCGTCCCCCACGAGTGAGCGCGCGCGCCGCCCTGACAGTCGTGTTCGGCGAGGCGCTCGTCGACGACTTCACGACGGAGCAGGTGGTCGGCGGCGCGCCGTTCAACGTCGCCCGCCACCTGGCCGCCTTCATGGCGCCGCAACTGATGATCACCCGCATCGGCCGCGACCGCAACGGCGTCGCCGTGCGCGCCGAGTTCGAGCGCTTCGCGATGCAGGAATCGGGCGTGCAGGTCGACCTGATCGAGGAAACCGGGCGCGTGGTGGTCGAGCGCGGGCCGAAGGGCCACCGCTTCGCGATCCAGCCCAACCAGGCCTACGACTACATCGACGCCGACGAGGCGCTGGCGGCGCTGTCGGCCGAGCAGCCCGAGGCCATCTACTTCGGCACGCTGGCGCAGCGCGGCGAGCGTTCGCGCGCGGCGCTCGAAGCGCTGCTGGCGGCCACCCCGGCCACGCGCTTCCTCGACCTTAACCTGCGCGAGGGATGCTTCGACGAGCAGGTCGTGTTTCGCTCGCTGCACCTGGCCGACATCGTCAAGGTCAACGAGGAAGAGCTGCAGGCGCTGTTCCAGTGGTATTTCCTGATCGAGCCGTCGGCGCCGCCGCTGTCGGGCGACGAGGTGCGCGCCGCGTGCCAGGCATTGGTCGAGATGTTTTCGCTGGACGCGCTGATCGTCACGCTGGGGCACCGCGGATCGGTGTACTTCGGCGCCGACGGCGAAACCATCGTCAACCGCGACAACCCGGCGCCGCCGTTCGTGATCGACACGGTGGGCGCGGGGGATGGATTTTCGGCGATTTTTTTGCTGGGGCGGGCGCAGGGCTGGGAGCTGGCCACCACGCTGGCGCGCGCTAACGAATTCGCGGCGACGATCTGTTCGATTCCCGGGGCGGTGCCGCAGGACCTCGGGTTTTACGAGCAGTGGATGGCGCGCTGGCGTAACTGATTGACGCGCAGGGTGGGCACCCCGTGCCCGCGCGAACGCCAACACCGGGCTGACTTCCGCGTGGGCACCGGGTGCCCACCCTACGCAACTTCCACGCCGGCGGTCTACTCGTTTATCTGGCTCTGCAAATAATTCTGGATCCCGACCTTGACGATCAGGTCGAGCTGGGTTTCGAGCCATTCGATGTGCTCTTCGGTGTCTTCCAGGATCGCCAGCAGCAGGTCGCGCGACACGTAGTCGCCGGCCGCCTCGCAGGCCGAGATGCCTTCCTTGACCGTCTGTTGCGCCGCGCGCTCGAGCTTGAGGTCGCAATCGAGCATTTCCTGCGCCGACTCGCCGATGAGCAGCTTGTGCAGCGCCTGCAGGTTTGGCAGGCCGTCGAGCATCAGGATGCGGTCGATCAGCTTGTCGGCATGCTTCATCTCGCCGATCGATTCGTCGTATTCCTTCTTGCCCAGCCGCTCGAGCCCCCAGTGGCGGTACATCCGGGCGTGCAGGAAATACTGGTTGACGGCGGTCAGCTCGTTGGTCAGCTGCGCGTTGAGCAGCCGGATGATGTTCGGGTCGCCTTTCATGGATGGCCTTCGCGTGGTGTGGTTGCCAACATCATAGCAAAGGCCGGGCCGCGCACGGCGCGTCGCAGCGCGCTTACAGCGACGCCAGCGCCAGCGTGCCGAGCGCGGCCAGCGAGGCCAGCCCGATCGTGGCGCCCACCACGCGCTTGCGGTTGGTCAGGGTCCACAGCAGCACGCCGGTCAGCGACAGCAGGATGATCGAGCCGGCCAGCGTGTCCACCAGCAAGATCCAGCCGACACTCATGCCCACGCCCTTGTGCAGGTTCTGCAGCGTCGCGAACATGTTGTTGTCGCTGCGCTTGACGGTGACGAAGCTGTTGCCGACCCAGTATTCGGCCTGCACGTTGGCGCGCGGCGTCGTGAACGCGGCGCTCCAGCGCGCCGGCTGGGTCAGCGCCTTGTCGCCCCAGGCCACCGGGCGCGGCGGTTCGGCCTTCACACGGGTCGCCTCCGGCTCGAGCGCCAGCGCGCTGCGCACGAAGGCCGCCATCGCTTTCGGGTCGGCCGGCGCCGCCGCCGGCAGCGCCAGCTGCACCGTGCTTTCCTGGGCCTGCGCGGCCGGGATCTTGAGCACGGCGCGGTGGTTCAACAGGATGCCGGTGCCGCCGAACAGCAGGCCGAGCGCGGCGCCCCACAGGCCGATCCAGCCATGCGTCTTGCGCAGCCATTTGACGAAGACGGCCCGGCGCGACGGTGTGGCGGGGGCGGGGGGCGGCACAGGCGCGCGCGCGGCGCCGCGCAGGGCGGTGGCGGTATTGGGCACGGGCGGGCTCAGGCGGTTTGCGGCGCGTTGAAACGCAGCTCGGTGATGGTCGTGGTGCTGTCTATGTGTTCGTGCAGGACTTCGCGCGCGTAGCTGACGCACTTGCCGCAGCAGGTCCCGACGCCGAGTTCCTTGTACAGTTCGGCCATCGAGGTGATGCCGAGCTCGACCGCCTGGCGGATTTCGCGGTCGGAGATGTTGTTGCAGACACAGACGATCATCGGGGCTTCCTTGCTGTTTTTACCAAAATAATGAGAATCATTCTCATTCGTGTTATATTCTGTCGAAACCCCGCCACGATTGCAAGCCCTTTGTTGCGTAATCGTGCCGGACAGGACAAACCGCAAATAGAAATAATTCGCATTTAGGTTTATGATGCTAGCATCTGTCTCATCAGTGATACACAACCGAACGCAGCGACCCATGACCCTTGCTCCAACCCTGACCACGCTCGACTCGCTGAAGGCGGGCCAAAGCGCCACCGTGATCCACCTTGCGCCCGCCGCGGCGCAGGGCGGGGCGGACGTGCCGCGCCGGCTGATGGAGCTGGGCTTCGTGCCGGGCGAGCGCATCCGCATGCTCAAGCGCGGCCTGCCCGGCGGACCGGTGGCGGTCAAGGTCGGCGAATCGACCTTCGCGCTGCGCCGCTTCGAGGCGGCGCTGATCTCGATCCAGCCGGAATAAATCGATGGGTGCAATAGAACAGCAGGTGCGGGCGGTGCCACTGGTCGCCCTGCTCGGCAATCCCAACTGCGGCAAGACCGCCCTGTTCAACCGCCTGACCGGCGCGCGCCAGAAGGTCGCCAACTACGCCGGCGTCACCATCGAACGCAAGGAAGGCAGTTTCGTGGCCCCGAGCGGGCGCCCGATCCGCGTGCTCGACCTGCCCGGCGCCTACAGCCTGTCGGCCCATACGCCCGACGAAGCGATCACGCGCGACGTGGTGGCCGGCCTGCGCGAAGGCGAGCCGGCGCCCGACGCGGTGGTCTGCGTCGTCAACGCCACCAACCTGCGCCTGAACCTGCGCCTGGTCCTCGAGATCAAGCGCCTCGGCCTGCCGATGGTGCTGGCGCTGAACATGGTCGACGTCGCCAAAAAGCGCGGCATCGCCATCGACACCGCCAGGCTCGCGGCCGAACTGGGCATGCCGGTGGTCGAAACGGTGGCGGTGCAGGCCGGCGGCGAAAAGGCATTGCTGGACGCGCTCGATGCGCTGGCGCTCGACCAGCCGGTCACCCCCAATCCCTTGTCCGCCATCGACTGCATGCCGGTCGAGGACACCCAGCGCGAGGTGCGCCGCATCCTCGACGCCTGCACCAGCTACGCCAACGACACCGGCAACCTGTCCGAGCAGATCGACCACGTGGTGCTGCACCCGGTGGCCGGGCCGGTCATCCTCGCGGCACTGATGTTCCTGGTGTTCCAGGCCGTGTTCAGCTGGGCCGTCGTGCCGATGGACCTGATCAAGAACGGCGTCGACATGCTGGGCCAGTGGGTCGGGTCAAGCCTGGCCGAAGGACCGCTGCGCAGCCTGATCGTCGAAGGGCTGTTCGGCGGCGTCGGCAGCGTGCTGGTGTTCCTGCCGCAGATCCTGATCCTGTTCTTCTTCATCCTGATGCTCGAAGACTGCGGCTACCTGCCGCGCGCCGCCTTCCTGCTCGACCGCCTGATGGGCAGCGTCGGGCTGTCGGGGCGCGCCTTCATTCCGCTGCTGTCGTCGTTCGCCTGCGCGATTCCCGGCGTGATGGCCGCGCGCACCATCCAGAACCCGCGCGACCGGCTGGTGACGATCATGATCGCACCGCTGATGACGTGTTCGGCGCGGCTGCCCGTGTACGCGCTGGTGATTGCCGCGTTCATCCCGCAGCGCCAGGTGGGCGGCTTCATGAACCTGCAGGGACTGGTGCTGTTCACGCTGTACATGGCCGGCATCCTCGGCGCGATGGGCGTGGCCTGGGTCATCAAGCGCGGCGCCGGCGCGCACGGCCAGCATCCGCTGATGCTCGAACTGCCGGCATATCACTGGCCGCACCTGCAGAACCTCGCGCTCGGACTGTGGGAGCGCGCGAAGATCTTCCTGACCCGGGTCGGCACCGTGATCCTGACGCTGATGGTGCTGGTCTGGTTCCTGTCGAGCTTTCCCGGTGCGCCGGAAGGGGCGACCCAGCCGCCGATCTACTACAGCGTGGCCGGCATGCTCGGGCGCGCGCTGTCGGTGATCTTTGCGCCGATCGGCTTCGGCTGGCAGATCTGCATCGCGCTGGTGCCGGGCATGGCGGCGCGCGAAGTGGCGGTCGGCGCGCTCGGCACCGTGTATGCGCTGTCGTCGCGCGGCGACGACGTCGCCGGTTCGCTGGCGCCGGTGATCGCGCAATCGTGGCCGCTGGCCACCGCGCTGTCGCTGCTGGCGTGGTACGTGTTTGCGCCCCAGTGCCTGTCGACCCTGTCGGTGGTGCGGCGCGAGACCGGCAGCATCCGCTATCCGCTGATCATGGCCGGCTACATGTTCGCGCTGGCTTATACGGCCTCGTTCATCACTTACCGCGTCGCGCTTGCGGTGCTCGGGCACTGACATGGTCCAGCAGCTCATCGTCGCCGTCATCGTCGTGCTGGCGCTGCTGTACGTCGGGGCGAAGTACCTGCCGAAGGGCTGGCGCACGCGGATCGTGTACAAGCTGTCGCGCACGGGCGGGGAGCAGTCGAAGCTGGTGCAGTGGCTGGATACGGGATCGAGCTGCGGCAGCGGGTGCGACAGCTGCAAGGCGTGCGAGGATACGGCGCCGGTGAGCTCGCCTACCGAACATCGGGTGATCAAGCTGCACGAAAAGCGGTAGCTGGCACCGGGCGTACCTTCGCGTGGGCAGAGGCTGCCCACGCTACCCGACCTTTTTGCACCGCGTGCGCACCAGTGCGCACGCGGTCAGTCGTCCGATCCGTCGGAATGCGGACCGGTCAGTCGGTCACGGTGTGCCACACATCCTTCACCTTGTCGCCGGCCTTGTCGCCGGCTTTTTTGTCCTTCACGAACGTGTACAGCGGCTTGCCTTTGTAGGCCAGCTGCTTGCTGCCGTCGTCGCGCGTCACGCTCGAATACGGCGCCGACAGAGGCGCATCGCCGGCGGCGACCGGCGGCCAGTTTTCGGCGCACTGGCCGCTGCAGGCGCTCTTGCCGGCGCTGTCCTTGTCGAAGGTGTAGACCGTCATGCCCTTGGAGTCGACCAGCATCCCGTTCATCTTGTGGACGGGCGCGTTGTCGGCGGCGAAGGCGGGAAGGGCGAGCAGGGCGGCGAGGAAGGCGGTACCAAGGCTGACTGATTTCATGGGAGTCTCCTGAAATATTGAGTGTCACATCCGTTTTTTTAACTGCCCGGCCATTCTAGCGCACTCAATGAGCGTTCAGGCAAGCCCGAGTTTTTCGATCAGCCGGCGCGCATCGAACGGCGCATGCACCTTGATGTCGTTGTCGAAGTAGCAGAACAGGTCGCGGCTGGCGCGCTTCGGCGGCGGCCTGGGCGAGATCAGGCGCGCATCGGCCGGCTGCCCGCCGGTGGTCCAGGCGCGGATCCGTTCGGCCCAGCGGTCGAGCGCCTCATCGCTGTAGCCGCTGGCGTACAGCTCCTTGTCGCCATGCAGGCGCAGGTACATGAAATCGGCCGTCACGTCCTCGTAGTTGGGCCACTTGCCGGCGGTGTCGGCCACCACCATCGCCACGTTGTACTTGCGCAGCAGCGCGACAAAGGCCTCGTCGACGAAGCTGGCGTGGCGGATCTCGACCGCGTGGCGCAGCTTGCGCTTCTTGCCGGCGTCCAGCGACACCCTGCCTTCCATGCGCGGCTCGTAGTGGCGCGCCAGCTGGAGCGCGGCATCGGTATCGTGCGGCAGCAGGCTCAGGAAATGCTCCATGCGATCGGCATCGAACTGGAAATTGGGCGGGAACTGCCACAAGAAGGGGCCGAGCTTTTCGTGCAGCTCGAACACGCCGGACGCGAGCACGTTGGCCACCGGTCCATCGATGTCGCGCAGGCGCAGGATATGGGTCAGGAAACGGTTGCCCTTGACCGAAAACATGAATCCCGGCGGCGTGGCGGCATACCAGGCGGCGTAGCTTTCGGGCCGCTGCAGCGAGTAGAACGAGCCGTTGATCTCGATGGTGGGCAGCTGCCGGGATGCATATTCGAGTTCGCGCGCCTGGGTCAGGTCCTTCGGATAAAACACGCCGCGCCACGGGGCGTAGCGCCAGCCGGAAATACCGATGTAGATAGACGCGGGCATGATTGCAAATCATACGTCCGCAGCGCGGCGGCTTCGGTTCGGTGTCGAACGCAGGTCCGCCGAGTCCACATTTTTCGGGAAACGTTTCCCGAAAAATGTGCTCTGACCCCGGTTTCAAGGCAACCCCGGTTTTAAGGCAACAGCGCTTAGAGTTTCGCGGCGCCAACGACCGGCAGTTCGATCGCGCTTTCCATGCCCGGGCTGTGGTAGATGCGCTGGGTCGCTTTGCGGTAGTCGGCCGGCCTGGCGAGGAAGATGTTGGGGACGTAGCTCTGCGGGTTGCGGTCGTATAGCGGGAACCAGCTGGACTGGACCTGGACCATCACGCGGTGCCCCGGCAGGAACACGTGGTCGACGTTGGGCAGGGCGAAGCGGTAGCGCTCGGCCTTGTTGGCGGCAATCGCCTGCGGTTTGTCGAAGCCCTGGCGGTAGCGGCCGCGGAAGATGTCCATCGCGATCGCCAGTTGGTAGCCGCCCAGCTCAGGCTGCGCCGCCACTTCGTCCGGGTAGACGTCGATCAGCTTGACGACCCAGTCGGCGTCGGTGCCGCTGGTCGCGGCGAACAGGTTGACCATCGGCTGGCCCGCGAGCTGCAGCGGCGCCGTCAGCGGCGCGCTGACGTAGGCCAGCACATCGGGACGGTCGGAGAACGAGCGCTGGTCGGTCACCAGCCATGGCTTCCACACCGCGCTGTCGTACATGCGCACCGGGCGCGGTACGAAGGGCACCGGCTTGGCCGGGTCGGACACGTATTCGTCGAACTTGTCGCCGGCGGCCGGCTTGTCGAAGCCAAGCTGCATGCCGGCCTTCAGGTACAGCGGGGTGGTGGCCGGCGCCAGCGGCCACTGGTCGAGGCGGCGCCAGCGGTTGGTGCCGGTCTGGTACGACCACACGGGCGGAGTTGCCGCCTTGGCCGCGCCATCTTTCAGGTACTGGTCGAAGAACGGCAGCATGACGTCGCGCCGGAACTCGGCCGCGGTGTCGCCGGTGAACTTGAGCGGCCCCAGGGTCGAGCCTTCGTAGTTGACGCCGCTGTGGCGCCACGGGCCGACCACCAGGTGGTTCATGTCGTTCTGCTTGTCCATCGGCTCGGTCGCGGCGTAGGTCGCGTAGGCGCCGTAGATGTCTTCCTGGTCCCAGCGCCCGACCACGGTCATGGTCGGTACCTTCAGCGGCCGCGCGCCGAGCACGCGGTCGAGCGCCTGCTCCTGCCAGAAGCTGTCGTAGGCCGGGTGCTCGAACAGTTTTTTGGTGAAGTTGAGCTGGTCGAGGCCGAACTGGTGCGCGAAATCGGCGGTCGAGCCGGCGCGCAGCATCGACTCGTAGTCGTCGTAGGCGCCGGTGGCCATGTGCACGCCAGACCCGCGCGCGGCGTTCTGGCCGGCGATGTAGGCGAGGTTGGAATTGCGGAAGGCGCCGTTGTGGAACCAGTCGTCGCCGCGCCAGCCGTCGACCATCGGGCTCATCGGCACCGCGGCCTTCAGCGCCGGGTGCGGGTCGGCCAGCGCCATCAGGACCGTGAAGCCTTCGTACGACGAGCCGACCATGCCGACCTTGCCGTTGCTCTGCGCGACGTTCTTGACCAGCCAGTCGATCGTGTCATACGCGTCGGTGGCGTGGTCGACGTTGGTATTGTTGAGCTTGCCGCGCAGCGGGCGCGTCATCACGTAGTCGCCTTCCGAGCCGTGCTTGCCGCGCACGTCCTGGAACACGCGGATGTAACCGTTGGCCACGAACTGGTCGTCGCCGTCGCCGAGGATCGAGGCCATGTACGGGCTGTCGTTGCGGCCCGCGCGGCGCGCCGCGTCATACGGCGTGCGGGTCAGCATCATCGGTGCGTTCTTCGCGTTCTTCGGGATCACGATCACGGTGTATAGCTTAACCCCGTCGCGCATCGGGATCATCGCGACCTGCTTGATGTAGTCGGCGCCCGGCACGGTCGCTTCAAATTTGGTGGTCGGGATGTCCGGCGCCATCGCGGCGGTCTGGGCAAGGGCCGGCGCGGACAGCGCGGCGAGCAGGAGGGGCAGGGCGGACAGCGATGGCGTGCTTCGGCGGGACATTGATTTCTCCACGGTGCAGTTGGTTGGCGGCGCGAGTTCATCGGAAGTTGCGCCGAAGCATAGTACCGAAGCATTGTTCCGGATGCAATCGCGGCAGCGGGGCCCGGTTTGCCGAATTTGATGGCTTCGCAAAACCTGGCGGCGGTTTCTTGTTAAATTACCCTGCTGCCAACGCCAGTTTTCGTTCTTGCAAGTATCGGCCCCCCACATTTGCCGTTGGCGCTAGTCCGTGGGCGGTTTATCATGTCGCCACCCGCGCCGGGCCGCTCGCAGTCCGGCATTCTCGTTTCCCAATGAACCCAATGGATAAACAGGCAAAGCTGCTGGCGATCGACGGCCTGAACATCGTGCGGCGCGTCTACGAAGCCAGCCAGGAGCCCGATTCGGACCTGAAGGCGAGCATTGCGCTGCGCCATGCGTTCTCGTCCTTCCGCAACCTGCTCGAGGCGCACGCGCCGACCCATGTGCTGGCCGCGTTCGACTACGGCGGCAGCACCTGGCGCCACGCGCTGTACCCGCGCTACCGCGAGCACCGCGCGCCGATGCCGTCCTGCCTGCGCGAGGCGCTGCCCGAATTCCACCAGCGGCTGGCCGGCGTCGGCCTGCAGGTGCTGGTGCTGCCGGAGGTGGAGGCCGACGATGTGATCGGCACCGGCGTGCTGCGCTGGCTGAACGAGGGACGCGGCCAGGCCGTGATCGCGACCACCGACAAGGACTTGCACGCGCTGATCGCGCACGGCGCCCTGGTCTGGGATCACTTCAAGGGCGAGTGGCACGACGACGGCTGGGTGCGCAACAAGTTCGGCGTGGCGCCGGAACTGCTGCACGACCTGCTGGCGCTGATGGGCGACGTTACCGACGGCGTGCCGGGCGTGTCGAAGGTCGGCATGAAAACCGCGGCGCGGCTGCTCAACGCCTACGGCAGCCTGGACGCGGTGATGGCCGGCGCCGGGATCCTGAAGACTCCGCTCGGCGAGAGGCTGCGCGCCGAGCGTGAGATACTCTACCTTTCACGCCAGCTCGTTGAGCTCAAGACCGACGTGCGCCTTGGCGTCACATGGAAGATGCTGGCCTACGAATCGGATTAAGAACAAAGGGAACGGTAGCGATGCTCAAGGCAGTGATTGTCGACGCGAACGCGATTTCGCGCGGCCTGTTGAATACGGTGCTTACCGAAGGCAGTTATGAGGTAGTCGGGCAAACCCACACCAGTGCCCAGGGGTACTTGCTGGCACTCAAGCACCATCCGCATCTGATCTGCATGGCGCGCGAGCAGGTCGAGGACGGCAGCGACGTGCTCGAGCAGTTGCGCGCGAAACTGCCCAAGACGCTGATCTTCATGGTGTCCGGCACGCTCGATGCGCCGGCGATCCAGGGCGCGCTGGCGCGTGGCGTCCACGGTTTCATCGTCAAGCCGTTCAAGGCCGACACGGTCCTGAAGACCATTCGCAACACCGTGCTCGCGATGGTGAAGAAACACCAGGCCGGGGGCTGAACCAGCCGCCCCCGCTCCTCAGGCGCGGCGCTTGATTTCGTCCGAGGCGATCGCCGCCAGTTCGCCGAGGGCCTTGATTTCCTTGTCGCGCAGGCGGCGCGGTTCGCGGTCGAGCACGCACAGCGCGCCGAGCGGCAGGCCCTCGGGGCCCAGCAGCGGGAACGCGCCGTAGAAGCGGATGTGCGGTTCGCCAATGACCAGCGGATTGGCTTCGAAGCGCGGGTCGCGCCTGGCCCGGCCCGCAGCCTGAATCGTCGTTCCCGCGCAGGCGGGAACCCATGCTGAGCCAACCATCACGCGTCGTATGGGCTCCCGCTTTCGCGGGAACGGCGTGCGGACGGAGGTTCGCTTAAAACTCTTCCCAGCTGTCGCTACCAGCAGCGGCTTGCGCGCTGCTGCCGGCTCGGTGCGAGCGCGACCACGACGATAAGGAGTGCGCAAATGACGCCAAAGCCGAGGGCCAGGCGGGTTGCGATGTTTAGGTTCGTATGGCCGCTAAAACCGCGCGTCAGTGCGCGAAGTCGTACTGGCCGCCCTTTGCGAGCGCGCGCTGCCAGGCCGGCCGCGCGTGGATGCGCTCGAGGAAGGCCGACAGCTTCGGATATTGCCCGTCGAGTCCGCCGCGCGAGGCCGCCGCTTCGAGCGGAAAGCTCATCTGGATGTCGGCGGCGCTGAACTGGTCGCCGGCGAACCAGGCCGACTTGGCCAGTTCGTCCTCCAGGTAGGCAAGTTGCTGGCGGATCTGCGGCATCACGAAACCGCCCTTGACCTTGCGTGCGATGGCGCGTGCCAGCGGGCGCATGAAGAACGGCATCGGGCTGGTCTCGACACGGTCGAACACCAGCTTCAGCAGCAGCGGCGGCATCGCCGAGCCCTCGGCGAAATGGAGGAAATAGGTGTAGCGCAGCTTGTCGGGGGTGCCGGCGGCCGGCGCCAGCCGGCCGTTGCCGTAGCGTTCGACCAGGTACTCGATGATCGCGCCCGATTCGGCCACCACGTTGCCGCCGTCGCTGACGAGCGGCGACTTGCCGAGCGGGTGCACCGCCTTCAGTTCCGGCGGCGCCAGCATCGTTTTCGGATCGCGCTGGTACTTCCGGATCTCGTAGTCCAGCCCCAGTTCCTCGAGCAACCACAGGATGCGCTGCGAGCGCGAGTTGTTCAGGTGATGGACTACGATCATGTGTCGTTCCAGGTTATGGCGCAGCCGCGCCGTCGATGATGCCGCCGCCCAGGCACACGTCGCCGTCGTACAGCACGGCCGACTGGCCCGGCGTCACCGCCCATTGCGGCTCGGTGAAGTTGAGCGCGAAACGCTCGCTGCCCTCGGGGATGACCTCACAGGCGACGTCGGCCTGGCGGTAGCGCGTCTTGGCCGACAGCATGCGCCGCGCCGGCGGCTCGCCCGCGACCCAGCTGGCCTGGCCGGCTTCAAGGCGGCTTGAGAGCAGCCACGGGTGGTCATGCCCCTGCACGATGTACAGCGTGTTGTTGTCGATGTCCTTGCGCGCGACGAACCACGGCTCGCCGGTGCCGTCCGCGTTCTTGTGCGACTTCAGGCCGCCGATGCCGATGCCCTTGCGCTGGCCCAGCGTATAGAACGACAGGCCGACGTGCTCGCCGACGGTGGTTCCGTTGTCGAGCTTGATCGGGCCCGGCTTGTGCGACAGGTAGCGGCCCAGAAATTCGCGGAACGGCCGCTCGCCGATGAAGCAGATGCCGGTCGAGTCCTTCTTGGCTGCGTTGGGCAGCTGCAGCTTCTCGGCGATCTTGCGCACCTCGGTCTTCGGGATCTCGCCCAGCGGGAACAGCGACTTCGACAACTGGGCCTGGTTCAGGCGGTGCAGGAAGTAGCTCTGGTCCTTGGTCGCATCCAGGGCCTTGAGCAGCTCGAACTTGTCGCCGTGCTGGCGCACGCGCGCATAGTGCCCGGTCGCGATCAGGTCGGCGCCGAGTTTCATCGCATGGTCGAGGAAGGCCTTGAATTTGATCTCGGCGTTGCACAGCACGTCCGGGTTCGGCGTGCGGCCGGCCTGGTATTCGCGCAGGAAGTCGGCGAACACGCGGTCCTTGTATTCGGCCGCGAAGTTCACCGCTTCGATGTCGACGCCCACCACGTCGGCGACGCTGGCCGCGTCGATCCAGTCCTGGCGCGACGAGCAGAATTCGGAATCGTCGTCGTCTTCCCAGTTCTTCATGAACAGGCCCACCACCTCGTAGCCCTGCTCCTTCAACATCCAGGCCGCCACCGAGGAGTCGACTCCGCCCGACATCCCGATCACGACTTTTTTCTTGCTCATGTAGCGTCCGTCTTGATTGTTAGCCCGCCCTCGAACACGGAGGCATGGGTGTGCAGCAGTTCCAGCCGCGTGCGCTTGCCGGCCAGGTAGTCGTCCACGCATTGCAGCATGATCGGGCTGCGGTGGCGTTCCTGGCAAGCGGCCATTTCGTCGCGCGTCATCCACAAGGTGCGCAGGATCCCGTGGTCCAGCGGCTGGTCGTACTCCTTGCCGGCCTTGCCACAGAAGGTGAAGCGCAGGTAGGTCACGTCGGTGCCGCGCGTCTTGCTCTGGTAGCGCGACATGTACATGCCGACCAGCGCTTCCGGGATGAACTCGTGCGCCGTCTCTTCCATCACCTCGCGCACCACCGCCTGTTCGAGCGATTCGTGCGGGTCGAGGTGGCCGGCCGGCTGGTTCAGCTTGATGCCCTCGCTGGTCTCCTCTTCGATCAGCAGGAAGCGGCCATCGCGCTCGATGATCGCGGCAACAGTGACTGACGGTTTGAAGGTATGGGTCATGCGCGTCCTTGAAAATGAGCCGACATTCTACCTTGGCGGGCTTGGCGTTGCTTAGCCGCACGTGTTCCGGTGCGCCAAGGCCGGACCAGGCATTGATCTGATCCAAGAATAGTTCGGGTTCCCCTATGTGTGGACCGCGCCGGGCTCCAGAATTGCGGATTCTGTCGACTAAAAACCACTGGCAATTTGGCACTATCGGTTTCCGTGTTAGATTGTAGACAGTTTATCAATTTTATGGAGGCATTCATGAGAATTGGCATACCGGCCGAAACCAGGCCGGGCGAGACCCGTGTCGCCGCAACTCCGGAAACCGTGAAGAAGCTCGCCGCAAAGCATGAGGTGGTGGTGCAAGCCGGGGCCGGCCTGGCGGCCTCGGTGATCGACGATGCCTACACCGCGGCCGGCGCCACCATCGGCAGCGCCGCCGACGCCCTGGGCGCCGAGCTGGTGCTCAAGGTGCGCGCGCCGGGCCCGGAGGAGCGGGCGATGATGAAGCCGGGTGCGGTGCTGGTCGGAATGCTCAATCCTTTCGATGCCGACAACATAGGGGCGATGGCCCAGGCCCGGCTGACCGCGTTCGCGCTCGAAGCGGCCCCGCGCATCACGCGCGCGCAGTCGCTCGACGTGCTGTCGTCGCAGGCCAATATTGCCGGCTACAAGGCGGTGATGATGGCGGCCAACACCTACCAGCGTTTCATGCCGATGCTGATGACCGCGGCCGGCACGGTCAAGGCGGCGCGCGTGGTGATCATGGGCGTCGGCGTGGCCGGCCTGCAGGCGATCGCCACCGCCAAGCGCCTCGGCGCGGTGATCGAGGCGTCCGACGTGCGCCCGCCGGTCAAGGAGCAGGTCGAGTCGCTCGGCGCCAAGTTCATCGACGTGCCGTTCGAGACCGACGAGGAGCGCGAGATCGCCAAAGGCGTGGGCGGCTATGCGCGCCCGATGCCCGCCTCATGGATGGCGCGCCAGGCCGCGCTGGTGGCCGAGCGCGTCAAGGTGGCCGACATCGTGATCACCACCGCACTGATCCCGGGTCGAAAGGCGCCGGTCCTGATCACCGAGGCCATGGTCGCGTCGATGAAGCCCGGTTCGGTGATCGTCGACATGGCGGTCGAGCAGGGCGGCAACTGCGAGCTGTCGGAGCTGGGCCAAACCGTGGTCAGGCACGGGGTCAACATCATCGGCGAGCCGAACCTGGCGGCGCTGGTCGCGGCCGACGCCTCGGCGCTGTACGCGCGCAACGTGCTCGACTTCCTCAAGCTGATCATCGACAAGGACGACAAACTCGCCATCGACCGCAACGACGAGATCGTCGCGGCGACCCTGATGTGCGCCGATGGCGAAGTGTTGCGCAAATAACCCAATAACCGAAACCGGGAGCCGGGCATGGAAATCAGTCACACCATCATCAACCTGATCATTTTCGTGCTGGCGATTTATGTCGGCTACCACGTCGTCTGGAACGTCACGCCGGCGCTGCACACGCCGCTGATGGCGGTCACCAACGCCATCTCGGCCATCATCATCGTCGGCGCCATGCTGGCCGCCGGCCTGACCGAGGGCGGCACCGGCCAGCTGGTCGGCACGCTGGCGGTGGCGCTGGCCGCGGTCAATGTGTTCGGCGGCTTCCTGGTCACCCAGCGCATGCTCGAGATGTTCAGGAAGAAGGAACCGAAGGCCACCAAAGAGGCGCCCAAGGCGCTCAAGGCGGGAGAGCAGGCATGAACATGATCAGCATGAACCTGGTGACCTTGTTTTACCTGATCGCGTCGGTGTGCTTCATCCAGGCGCTCAAGGGCCTGTCCTCGCCGGCGTCGGCGCGCACCGGCAACGCGTTCGGCATGGCCGGGATGGCAATTGCCGCCGTCACCACGATCGCGCTGATGCTGCGCCTGAAGGCCGAAGCCACCAATGGCGGGCTCGGCTTTCCGCTGGTGCTGCTCGGCGTGGTGGTGGGCGGCGCGATCGGCGCCTACGCCGCGCGCAAGGTCGAGATGACCAAGATGCCGGAACTGGTGGCGGCGATGCACTCGCTGATCGGCCTGGCCGCGGTGTGCATTGCGATCGCCGCGGTGTCCGAGCCTTGGGCCTTCAACATTGCCGCGCGCCAGGCCGCGCTGCCGTTCGGCAACCGGCTCGAGCTGTTCATCGGCACCTTCGTCGGCGCCGTCACATTCTCCGGCTCGGTGATCGCGTTCGGCAAGCTGTCGGGCAAATACAAGTTCCGCCTGTTCCAGGGCGCGCCGGTACGCTTCCCCGGCCAGCACATCCTCAACCTGGTCATTGCGATCGCGCTCATCGCGCTCGGCCTGGTGTTCTGCTTTGCCGCCGGCGCCAGCCCGGCATGGACGCCGTACCTGATCATGACCGTGCTGTCGTTCGTGCTGGGGGTGCTGATCATCATCCCGATCGGCGGCGCCGACATGCCGGTGGTGGTGTCGATGCTCAACAGCTACTCGGGCTGGGCGGCGGCCGGCATCGGCTTCTCGCTCAACAACTCGATGCTGATCATCGCCGGCTCGCTGGTCGGATCAAGCGGCGCGATCCTGTCGTACATCATGTGCAAGGCGATGAACCGCTCGTTCTTCAACGTGATCCTGGGCGGCTTTGGCGGCGAGACCGACACCGGCGGCGCGGATGCGGCCAAAGAGCAGCGTCCGGTCAAGTCGGGCTCGGCCGAGGACGCCGCGTTCATTTTGCAAAATGCCGAGTCGGTGATCATCGTGCCGGGTTACGGCCTGGCGGTGGCGCGCGCGCAGCACGCGGTCAAGGAACTGGTCGACAAG
>JBJMVW010000019.1:0-4250 GCA_045810465.1 Massilia sp.
CAATCTATCCAAACACAAAAATCTACATTTCTACTTGGCCGACTTCGACCCGACCAGCGTTCCGGATGTGATTGCCTGACGGTTGCCGGCGGACGTGAACAGGACGCAGCCCGGGCGCTGGCGCGCGCATGCCTGCCAGTCTGATGTAAGTCAATGTTCCAGAAAGCGCCGATCTCTAGACTTGTCGGTTCATGCCGCGCACCCGCGCGGCGGGGCCAAAAGGGACGGGATGCGTCATGCAAAACAATAAAGTGGCACTGGTCACCGGCGGAATGGGCGGACTTGGCACAGCCCTGTGCCGCCGCCTGCAGGGCGAAGGCTTCCGGGTCGCGACCACCTACTCACCGGGCAACACCGGGGCCGACGCCTGGCTGGCGCGCCAGCGCGACGAGGGCTTCGAGTTCACGGCGTACAAGGTCGATGTCGCCGACTACGCCGACTGCGAATGGATGATGCAGAAACTGCTCAACGAGATGGGACGGATCGACTTGCTGGTCAACAATGCCGGCATCACGCGTGACCGCAGCCTGCGCAAGATGGAGCGCGACGACTGGCAGGCGGTGCTGCGCACCAACCTCGACAGCGTGTTCAACGTCAGCCGCCAGGCGGTCGAGCCGATGATCGAGCAGCGCTGGGGGCGGATCATCAACATTTCGTCGGTGAACGGCCAGCAGGGCGCGTTCGGGCAGGCCAACTATGCGGCGGCCAAGGCCGGCATGCACGGCTTTACCAAGTCGCTGGCACTGGAACTGGCGCGGCACCGGATTACCGTCAACACCGTCTCGCCGGGCTACCTGCGCACCAAAATGGTCGAGCAGGTGCCGGCCGAGGTCATGCAATCGAAGATCCTGCCCCAGATCCCGCTCGGGCGCCTGGGTGACCCTGGCGAGGTGGCCGCCCTGGTGGCCTACCTGGCGTCGGAGGACGCGGCCTTCGTCACCGGCGCCTACATCGCGATCAACGGCGGCCAGCACATGTCCTAGCGCTGCATGCGCTAGCGTTTTTCCGCGCGCGTCTGGCAGGCGATGCACAGGCGCGCTTCGGGCCGCGCCTGCAGCCGCGAAAAGCCGATGTCGTTGCCGCACTCCTCGCACAGGCCGTAGGTGTCGTCGTCGAACTTGGCGAGCGCGTGGCGCAGCACCTGCATCTGGGCCGCGTTGTGGCCGGCAGCCTCGAGCGCCAGGTCGTTCAGCAGGCGCACGGTCGCCTTGTCGGCCGGCGAGGTTTCCACTTCAGGCACCGGCAGGTCGCGCGCGCCGCCGGCCGCCTGCCGGTCGGACGCGCCGGCCAGCGCCGCCAGGCGTTGTTCGAGGATCGATTTCAGGAGCGCTACTTGCCCCTGGTCCAGGCCGTTCATTGGAGCCACCTGAGAAGGTCAGTGCGAGGTTTCGCAAATCACCATCCACGCGACGCCAAACTGGTCGGTGACCATGCCGAAGCGTTGCGCGAAGAAGCTGGGACCGAGCGCCATCGTGACCTGGCCGCCGCTGGCCAGCGCTTCGAACACGAGTTCGGCCTGGGCCGGGGTGTCGACCGCGAGCGCGAGCGCGCAGCCGTGCATCGGCGTGAACGGCTCGCCGTGCCTGCCGTCCGAACCCATCAGCGTGATGTTGCCGAGCCTGAGCGAGGCATGCATGATCTTGTCGCGCCATTCCGGCGGCGCCATGGCCTCGCCGGGGGAGCCACGATAGGGCATCAGGATCACGTCGGTTGCGCCAAGATGCTCCACGTAATAACGGAAAGCATCGGCGCAGCGTCCGCCGAACTGGACGTAGGGATTGACGATCATCTTCGGACTCCCGACGGATTTGTTGTGGAGTCCAGTGTAGCGCGTAACGCCGTGGATGAATATGGGCGCACGCGCGCCCGGCCGGCCCGGCCGGACCGGCCTCAGGCGGGCGGCGCCGGCGGGGCGGGCGGGGCGTTGTGCAGCGCGATCGCGTCAAGCTGGTGGTGCAGGTTTTCCAGGGCCAGCACGATCGGGGCGGCCTGGCCGGTGGCGGCCGCGGCGGCCAGCCCGAGCAGGCGCGCCACCAGGCTCACCGCGTCGCCGATCTGGGTGATCTTCTTGATCTTTTCGGCCGCGTCCGCCGTCAGCGCGATCACGTGCTGCTGCGGCTTGCCGAGCGAGCGCACGATGTAGGTCGCGGCATCGGCGTACAGGCCGTTGGCGCGCTGGCGCAGCACCACCTCGTCGTCGAGCAGCGCGCGCGCGGCATCCTGCTTGGCCTCGGGAATCGCGGTGCCCTTGTAGGCGCGGATCTCGCGCATCACGCGCTCGTGGATCTGGTCGGCGCAGGCCGACAGCTGGTCGGCCAGCTCGACCACCTGGCTGACGCTGGCCAGGCCGGCGTCGCCGGTCCGGGCCGGGATTGTCGTGTTCGGATTGGTGCCCATGCCGCCTCCGTGATTGGGTCAGTCGCTCAGTCGCCCGCCAGGTTCTCGCGGATCGTGCGCAGGTCGCGCCCGTAACCGGCCAGCAGGCGCCGGACCTCGTCGCGCGACAGGTTGCTCAGGTTTTCGCGCAGCTTCTGGTGGCCGAGCGCCACCTTGGTCAGGCCCTGCATCGCCAGGTCGTAGCGCTTGTCGACCAGCTTGTATTCGCTTGCCTTGTTCAGGTAATGGACCTTGGCCAGGGTCACCAGCATGCGGTCGGAACTCTTGGTCGAAAACGGGATCTCGACGTCGAAAATGCCGAGGATGGTTTTCTTTTCATTGTCGTTGGTCTTCGCGTACAGCCGCGTGATCGAAATCATTGCCTCCAGCAGGGCTTGCACGTCGGCATCCCCGTCGCGCACCATGGTCTCGACGCTGCGGTTCTGGTAGCCCGAGGCAATCGCCCGCGTCAGCAGCCGCG
Source organism: Massilia sp. (assembly GCA_045810465.1). Classification (GTDB taxonomy): domain Bacteria; phylum Pseudomonadota; class Gammaproteobacteria; order Burkholderiales; family Burkholderiaceae_D; genus Telluria. The sequence continues at coordinate 2,858 of JBJMVW010000019.1, forward strand.
TCAGGCCGGTGTAGGCGGCCACGTGGCGCTGTTGCAGGCCGGACTCGGCGTTCGCCTTCAGTCCGTTGCCGAGGTCGTCGATGCGGTCGGACAGGTCGTAGCGCGCATCGCCGGCCAGCAGGCTGAGCGTCTGCATGTACAGCACGACCGTCTTTTGCAGGCTGACGAAGTCATCGTACACGGCGCGCCGCTTGGCATCGTTCTCGCGCGCAATCTTGTCGGCGGCCGGCGGCAGGTAGGGCTGCTCGCGTTCGTAGGTGTCGCGGAAGCGGCGCGACAGTTCGGCGTACCCGCCCAGTTTGGCGGACGCGTCGGCGAATTCGCGCACTTCGGCCAGGCTGACCGAGCCCGGGCTGGCGCAACCGGCCAGCAGGCTGGCACACAACAGGAGCAAGACGCCTAGAGGGCGGCTTACGGCGGCGGCAAGGCGGCAAGCGTTCATGGGTCCTTTCTGGCCGCACGAGAGGGCGAGCCGGAAAGTCCCATTATGCAAAACTATCCTTGGGGCATCTTGCAGTAAGTCAAGTTAAGCCACCTTGGAGAGGTCAAAGTTGGGATTCTCGATCACGCCGAACAGATTGCCGTACGGGTCGCGCACGGTGGCGACCCGAATCCCTTCGCCGACGTCGGTGACGGGCATCTCGACCGCGGCCCCGAGTCCGGTCAGGCGCGCGACTTCGGCCTGGGCGTCGGACGTGCCCCAATAGGCGGTGGCGCCGGCGGTGCCTGGGGTGCCGTCGGGAACCAGGCCAAGTTCAAAACCGCCGACCTCGAAGCCGACGTAGTACGGCTGCTCGAAATAGGGCGCCTTGTCGAGTACGCTGCGGTACCAGGCGGTGGCGTCCGCCAGTCCGGAAACCGGGTAGATCACGGTGCGCAATCCTTGAATCCTGGCCATCTCCTATGTTGTAAGAAGCGCCATGATGCGGCCCGGGGACGGTCCTGTCTAGCTTGCAGTTTCCTTGGCCTTGTTCGGCAACAGCTCCTTCAGCCAGCCGAGGCCGGCCAGCGTGTCGGCGCGCGGCTTGTAGTCGCAGCCGACCCAGCCGTCGTAGCCGAGCTCGTCGAGCAGGCGGAACAGGAACGGGAAATTGATTTCGCCGGTGCCGGGTTCGTGGCGGCCGGGCACGTCGGCCAGCTGGATGTGGCGGATCAGCGGCAAGCGCGCGCGGATGGTCTCGGCCAGGTCGCCTTCCATGCGTTGCATGTGGTAGATGTCGTACTGCAGGAACAGGTTTTCAGCGCCGCATTCGGCAATGATTGCGGCGGCCTGGCGGGTGTGCGTCAGGAAGTAGCCGGGGATGTCGCGGTTGTTGATCGGCTCGATCAGCAGGTTGATTCCCTGCGTGGCGCATTCCGCGGCGGCATACTTGAGGTTTTCGACAAAGGTGGC
>JBJMVW010000020.1:0-58007 GCA_045810465.1 Massilia sp.
GCGGGAATGACGTTGCCTCGGTGACGGCGGCCGCCACGCCCTGCAAGCGCAGGGCGCGGCTGTGCCGGCGCTTACTTGCGCCCGGCCTTCGGCTTGGCCTTGATCGTCGACAGGATCGACGGGCGCACCTTGGAAGGTGGCGCCATGAACGGCGCGGTGGCCGGGATGCGTTCGTTCTTGCGTTTTGGCGCCGCCGCGATCGCACGCTCCGGCCTGCCCGCGGGTGCCTGCGGGGCACGCTTGCGCTGGAGCCCCGGAACCTGCTCGGCTTCGTCCGGACGGCCGCCGCCCGCCGGCGGCACCAGGTGGCGGTCGCCATTGCCGATCAGGTCGGCGCGGCCCATGCGCTTGAGGGTCTCGCGCAGGATCGGCCAGCTCTCCGGGTCGTAGTAGCGCAGGAAGGCCTTGTGCGCCTTGCGGACCTTGCCGCTGCGCGCGGTTTCCACCACTTCCGAATCGGCCGTCACCTTGTGCAACGGGTTCTTGCGCGTGTGGTACATCGTGGTCGCCATCGCCATCGGCGTGGGCATGAAGGTCTGCACCTGGTCGAGCTTGAAGTTGTTCTTCTTCAGCCACAACGCCAGGTTCAGCATGTCCTCATCAGTGCAGCCCGGGTGCGCGGCGATGAAGTACGGGATCAGGTACTGCTTCTTGCCCGCCTCCAGCGAATACTTGTCGAACAGCGCCTTGAACTCGTCGTAGGCGCCCATGCCCGGCTTCATCATCTTCGACAGCGTGTTCTCTTCGCTGTGCTCCGGCGCAATCTTCAGCAGGCCGCCGACGTGGTGCGTCACCAGTTCCTTGACGTACTCCGGCGAACGCACGGCGAGGTCGTAGCGCAGGCCCGAGCTGATCAGGATCTTCTTGACGCCCGGGATCGCGCGCGCCTTGCGGTACAGCGAGATCAGCTTGCTGTGGTCAGTGCCCAGGTTGCTGCAAATGGTCGGGTACACGCAGGACAGGCGGCGGCAGCTTTCCTCGATCGCCTTGTCCTTGCACGCCAGCCGGTACATGTTGGCGGTCGGGCCGCCCATGTCCGAGATGGTGCCGGTGAAGCCCTTGGTCTTGTCGCGGATGTGCTCGATCTCGCGCAGGATCGACGGCTCCGAGCGGCTCTGGATGATGCGCCCTTCGTGCTCCGTGATCGAGCAGAACGTGCAGCCGCCGAAGCAGCCGCGCATGATGTTGACCGAAAAGCGGATCATTTCCCAGGCCGGGATGTTGGCCTTGCCGTAGCTCGGGTGCGGCGCACGGGTGTAGGTCAGGTCGTAGACGCCATCCATCTCGTCCATCGCCAGCGGCAGCGGCGGCGGGTTCAGCCACACGTCGCGCTCGCCATGCGCCTGCACCAGCGCGCGCGCGTTGCCCGGGTTCGATTCCAAGTGGAACACGCGCGAGGCGTGCGCGTACATCACCGGGTCGTCCTTGACCACGTCGTAGGCCGGCAGCCGCACCACGGTCTTGCTGGCCTTTTCCCTGGCCGCCGCCTGGCGCTGTTCGCGCGTCATGATGACGATCGGCTTGACTTCGGGCTCGGGCGCGGCGTTCTCGGTCGCGCAGGCCTTGGTGTCTTCCTGCGCCATCGCGTACGGATTCGGATGCGCATCGATCCGGCCCGGCACGTCGACACGGGTCGAGTTGTGCACCGACCAGTCGGCGTCCGGCAGCCAGCCAGCCGGCGCCACGAACGCAGTGCCGCGCAGGTCGCGGATGTCCTTGATGTTTTCGCCGTCCGCCAGGCGGCGCGTCAGGTCGACCAGCGCACGCTCGGCATTACCGAACAGCAGGATATCGGCCTTCGAATCGAGCAGCACCGAACGGCGCACCTGGTCCGACCAGTAATCGTAGTGGGCGATGCGACGCAGCGATGCTTCGATGCTGCCGATCACCACCGGCACGCCAGGGAAGGCTTCGCGCGCGCGCTGGGCGTACACGGTCACGCTGCGGTCCGGACGCTTGTTCGGCTCGCCATTGGGTGTGTAGGCGTCGTCCGAGCGGATCTTGCGGTCGGCCGTGTAGCGGTTGACCATCGAGTCCATGTTGCCAGCGGTCACGCCGAAATACAGGTTCGGCTTGCCCAGCGCGCGGAACGGCTCGGCCGAGTGCCAGTCCGGCTGGCTGATGATGCCGACCCGGTAGCCCTGCGCCTCGAGCAGGCGGCCGACCAGCGCCATGCCGAAGCTCGGGTGGTCGATGTAGGCGTCGCCGGTGATCAGGATGACGTCGCACGAATCCCAGCCGAGCTTGTCCATTTCGGCGCGGGACATCGGAAGGAAGGGTGCGGCGGGAGCGCGGCTGGAACGCTTGGCAACGTTCGCGAAGAGATTGGTTGGTGAGCTCATTGGGCGATATTGTACCGGAAAACCTTTTTCCGGGCCTTCGCCCTGCCCAAAATTTACTTAAGTTTCAAGGACTTGTGGCTCAGATGCCCATATTGGCGAGCATATTGCCGAGCTGGACCAGCGCCGGCTCGAGATTGGGATGCTTGGCTGCAAAACGCGCCGTCAGCTCCTGCGCGCGCGACGACAGGCCGTAGGTGTTGGCGTCGAGGTTCTCGTCGGCGCGCTTCTCGAGCACGTGCCGGATGTCACCGTCCAGCTGGCGCAGCAACATCTCCAGTTCCTCGTCGACCTCGCCTGTTTCCGCCAGGTTGCGGTGCAAGGTCTTCAGGTGCGCTTTCAGGTTCGATTCGATTTCGTTCGGCATCTCATTCTCGCTCTAGTTGGTGAACCGCGTCTCCAGGTACAGCTGCTCGACCTTTTCGCGCGCCCAAGGTGTCCTGCGCAGGAACTTCAGGCTCGAGTTGATGCTTGGGTCCTTGATAAAACAGTTGATGTCGATCCGCTTGCCCAGTGCATCCCAGCCGTAGTGCGCGACCAGGCGGCTCAGGATTGATTCTAAGGTAATCCCGTGTAATTGCTGAACACTCATTTCGGCGGCGACTCCATATAGGTTATGCGGAAAACTGAATACCGACCTTATACACCGAAATCCCAGTCCAGCCGCGCCCGGCCCGTGCTCACAACGCGAGACGTCGTTCCCAACGAAGGCGGGAACCCCAGTTCGAAGCGCCGCCCTGGCCTGTGACGCAGCGGGTACGCAACAAACTGGGGTTCCCGCCTGCGCGGGAACGACGTGTGTCAGTTCCCCGTCAACCCGCGGCGCTCCAGCAGCGGCTCGATTTGCGCATCGCGGCCGCGGAATGCGCGGAACATGTCCATCGCGTCCATCGTGCCGCCTTTCGACAGCAGCATCTTGCGGAAGCGGTCGCCATTCTTGCGCAGCAGGCCGCCGTTCTCGTTGAACCACTCGACGGTGTCGGCGTCCAGCTTCTCGGCCCACAGGTAACCGTAGTAACCAGCCGAGTAGCCGCCCGAGAACACGTGCGAGAAGTACGTCGTGCGGTAGCGCGGCGGGACCAGCGGGAAATCAACGCCGGCCTGGTGCAGCGCATTCGCTTCAAACGCCAGCACGTCGGCCGGGATCGCATTCGCGCCCAGCTGGTGCCAGCTCTGGTCGAGCATCGACGCGGCCAGGTACTCGGTGGTGCGATAGCCTTCGTTGAACTTCTTCGAAGCCTGCACCTTGTCCAGCAGCTCCTTCGGCATCGCGGCGCCGGTCTGGTAGTGCTTGGCGTAGTTGGCCAGCACTTCCGGCCACACCGACCACATCTCGTTGACCTGCGACGGGAATTCGACGAAATCGCGCGGCACCCGGGTGCCGCCGAAGCGCGGGTACTTCACGTTCGAGAACATTCCATGCAGGGCGTGGCCGAACTCGTGGAACGCGGTGCGCACTTCGTCGTAGGTGAGCAGGGTCGGCTCGCCGGCGCCAGGCTTGGGGATGTTCAGGTGGTTGGCGATAACGGGCGTGGTGCCAAGCAGCTTGTTCTGGTTCACATAGGCATTCATCCACGCGCCGCCGCGCTTGTTGGAACGCGCATACGGGTCCATCAGGAAGATTGCGAGTTGCTTGCCGTCGGCCTCGAACACGTCGAACACGCGCACGTCCGGATTGTAGACCGGCAGGTCGTGGCGTTCCTTGAAGCTCAGGCCATATTCCTTGTTCGCAGCGAAGAACACGCCGTTCAGCAGGACGTTGTTGAATTCGAAGTAAAGACGCAGCTGGCTCTGGTCGAACGCGTACTTCGCCGCACGCACCTTGTCGCTGTAGAAGTCCCAGTCCTGCGCGCCGGCCTGGAAGCCGCCCTTTTCGGCGTCGACCACTTTCTGGATCTCGGCTGCTTCCTTTTTCGCGTTGTTCACGGCCGGCCTGGCGAATTCGGCCAGCAGCTTGTTGACGGCGTCGGTGCTCTTGGCGGTCTGGTCTTCGAGCATGTAGGCGGCGTGGCTCGGGTAGCCCAGCAGCGCCGCGCGTTCGGCGCGCAGCCTGGCCAGCTGCAGCACGACTTCGCGATTGTCGAATTCACCGCCGTGGCTGCCGCGCGCCAGCGAGGTGGCCAGCAGTTTCTCGCGGGTGGCGCGGTTGGTCAGCACCGACAGCGGCGCCTGCTGCGTGGTGTTCACCACCGGAATCACCAACTTGCCGTCCAGGCCACGCTTTTTCGCCTCCGCGGCGGCCGCGTCGATCGCCTTGTCCGACATGCCGGCCAGCTCGGCGCGGTTGTCGACCACCAGCGCCGAGGCATTGGCTTCCTTCAGCACGTTCTGGCTGAACTGCGTCTGCAGTGCGGCGATCTTGCCGTTGTAATCCTTCAGCTTGGCCTTGTCGGCCTCCGAAAGCCTGGCGCCGGCGCGCACGAAGTCGGTGTTGTAGCGCTCGAGCAGGTACTTCGACTCGGCGTCCAGGTGCAACTTGTCGCGCTTGCCGTACAGGGTCTCGATGCGCTTGTACAGCTTCGCGTTGAGGCGGATCGCATCGCTATGGGCGGCCAGTTTCGGCGCCAGTTCCTTGTCCAGCGCGTTCATCGTGTCGTTAGTGTTGGTGCCGACCAGGTTGAAGAACACGGTCTGCACGCGGGTCAGCAGCTGGCCCGAGCGCTCCATCGCGACGATGGTGTTGTCGAAAGTTGGCGCGGCCTTGTTGTTGGCGATTGCATCGATCTCGGCGGCGTGCTGGCGCATGCCTTCCGCGAACGCCGGCGCGAAGTCTTCGTTCTTGATCTTGTCGAAGGCCGGGTAGCCGAACGGCAGCGTGCTCGGCTTGGCGAACGGGTTCGATGCGGACAGCAGGGAGGCAGGAGCAGCGTAAGCCATGTTGGCGACCGCGACGCTGGCGGCGATTAACAGCAGTTGGGGACGGTTCATTTTTTTCGTTTGGTGTGGTTATTGTGTACCGCGTGGGCAGGGGCTGCCCACCCTACGGCGACCGGAGCCGATACGGGTAGGGTGGGCAGCCTCTGCCCACGCGTGACGTTCGATCAGCGGTAAAGGATCAATTGCCCGTCAAGCCGCGGCGCTCCAGCAGCGGTTCGATCTTCGCTTCGCGGCCGCGGAAGTTATGGAACAAGTCCATCGCATCGGCCGAACCACCGCGCGACAGCAGGGTCTGGCGGAAGTGGTCGCCGTTCTTGCGCAGCAGGCCACCGTTTTCCTTGAACCACTCGACCGTATCGGCATCCAGCTTTTCGCTCCATAGGTAGGCGTAGTAGCCGGCCGAGTAGCCGAGCGAGAAACTATGCGAGAAGTAAGTGCTGCGATAGCGCGGCGGCACCGGTGCGAAATCGACCCCGGCATCCTTGAGCGCAGTCGCTTCAAACGCCAGCACGTCGGTCGGGATCTGCGACGGGGTCAGCTGGTGCCAGCGCTGGTCGAGCAGCGACGCAGCCAGGTACTCGGTCGTGATGTAGCCCATGTTGAACTTCTTGGTCGCCAATACCTTGTCCAGCAGTTCCTTCGGCATCGGCGTGCCGGTCTTGTAGTGCTTGGCGTAGTTGCCCAGCACTTCCGGCCAGCTGGCCCACATCTCGTTGACTTGCGATGGGTACTCGACGAAGTCGCGCGGCGTGTTGGCGCCGCCGAAGGTCGGGTACTTCACGTTCGAGAACATGCCGTGCAGCGCGTGGCCGAACTCGTGGAAGGCGGTACGCACTTCGTCCCAGGTGAGCAGGGTCGGCTCGCCCGGGCCCGGCTTCGGAATGTTCAGGTGGTTGGCCACGACCGGGTGGTTGCCCAGCAGCGCAGACTGGGTCACGTACTCGTTCATCCATGCGCCGCCCTGCTTGTTGGGACGCGCGTAATAGTCCATCAGGAAGATCGCGAGCTGCTTGCCGTTGGCGTCGAACACGTCGAATACCCGCACGTCAGGGTTATAGACCGGCAGGTCCTTGCGCTCCTTGAACGAGATGCCGAATTCCTTGTTCGCGGCATAGAACACGCCGTTCAGCACCACGTTGTTCAGTTCGAAGTACGGCTTGAGCTGGTTCTCGTCGAAGCTGTATTTGGCGGCGCGCACCTTGTCCGTGTAGAAGGCCCAGTCGTGCGCCGCGACCTTGAAGCCACCTTTTTCGGCGTCGATCACCTTCTGGATCTCGTCAGCTTCCTTGCGCGCGTTGTTCACGGCCGGCTTGGCCAGTTCGGCCAGCAGCTTGTTGACGGCTTCCGGGTTCTTCGAGGTTTCCTCTTCCAGCGAGTAGGCGGCAAAGTTCTTGTACCCGAGCAGCACGGCACGTTCGGCGCGCAGCCTGGCGAGGCGCAGCACCAGCTCGCGGCTGTCGAATTCGCCGCCGCGGCTGCCGCGCGCCAGCGACGCCGCCATCAGGCGTTCGCGCACCGAGCGGTTGGTCAGCGACGACAACGTCGCCTGGCCGGTGGTGTTGGCAATCGCGATCACGAACTTGCCATCGAGGCCGCGCTTTTTCGCTTCCGCCGCGGCGGTGTCGATCTCGGCATCGGACAGGCCTGCCAGTTCGGCTCGCGTGTCGAGCACCAGCGCCGAAGCGTTGGCTTCTTTCAGCACGTTCTGCGCGAACTTCGATTGCAGGCTGGCGATTTCGCCGTTGTAGGCTTTCAGCTTTTCCTTGTCGGCGGCCGACAGCTTCGCGCCCGCGCGCACGAAGTCGCGGTGGTAGCGCTCCAGCAGGTGCTTCGATTCGGCATCCAGCGCCAGCTTCTCGCGCTTGTCGTACAGCGTCTTCACGCGCTGGTACAGCTTCGCGTTCAGGTAGACCGCGTCGTGGTGCGCCGCCAGTTTCGGCGACATCTCGCGGTCGATCGCGTCCAGCGCGTCATCGGTGTTTGCGCCCTGCAGGTTCGAGAACGTGGTGGCGACCCGCGCCAGCAGCTGGCCCGAGCGCTCCATCGCCACGATCGTGTTGTCGAAGGTCGGTGCGGCCTTGTTGTTGGCGATCGAATCGACTTCGCGCAGCTGTTCGCGCATGCCCGCGGCAAAGGCCGGCACGAAGTGCTCGTCCTTGATCTTGTCGAAGGCTGGATAGTGGAACGGCAGCGTGCTGACTTTGGCAAACGGGTTCGCCGGGTCCAGGGCTGGGCCGGCTGCGGCCGGGGCCGCGTGCGCTGCGTGCGCCAGCGCGACGGCGGCGGCAACGATAAGCATTTGTGGACGATTCATGGGATCCTTCGCGGACAACTGTGGGGAAGCTGCCGGGCGGGCTCGACAGCACGTGCGCGAAGATCATAGCAGGGATATTGCCCCGTCGTCACAACGGAAATGTATGCATGTTGGGCAATGCCGACGGGCGTATTGACGGCTCGCCGCCGCCTTGTTGAGCGGTGGTGCGCGCCGCTGAGGAGCTGCGTTACCGGGGCTGCGCCATCCGGTCTTCAATGCGGCGGTCGGGAACCAGCCATATGATGGCCACGCAGATGTAGGCGACAAAGCCGAGCCACGAGTACACGAACGAGAGTCCGATGCCGACCAGGTACAGCATGATCGAGATCTTGCCCTTGCGGTCGTTACCGATCGCCTCGGCCAGCACCGCGTTTTTGCCGTGGTGCGAAATCAGGCGCCGGGCCAGCAGCGAATAGGCGATCGCGCACATGAACAGGACCACACCATAGGCCGCGACGGGCAGCGTCTCGAAGTGGTTCTCCCCCATCCAGCCGGTGACAAACGGGATCAGCGAGAGCCAGAACAGCAGGTGAAGGTTCGCCCATAGGACGTCGCCGTTGATCTCGTGGACCGCGTGCAGCATGTGGTGGTGATTGTTCCAGTAGATGCCGATGTAGATGAAGCTGAGGACGTAGCTGAGGAAGACGGGCCATAGCGGCAGCAGGACCTTGAAGTCGGCGCCGTGCGGAACTTTCAGTTCCAGCACCATGATGGTGATGATGATGGCGATGACGCCGTCGCTGAAGGCTTCTAGCCGGTTTTTGCCCATCCTTATTCCTTCGCTCGTCAACTATTGTTATCGCTAAGTGCTTGGGTCGTGAAATCAAACGCCCGTCTTGAAACATGAATGCGGGAGGCGAAGCAGCCGCGCTCCGAACCGATTAGTCCCACCAAAGGAACACTGCCTTCTCCTTGGGGATCAATACGGCAAGGGCTGCCACGTCCCCGGTGCCCTGTTCGACAGTATCGGGACAAAACCGGTAAACGCGTTTTGCGAAGGCTTGCATATCCTTGGGGAGCTTCTTCAAACGCAGCTGGATAGTGTCTGTTTCGGCCTGCCATATATCGATGCCGAATTCCTCGTCCCAGCGTTGGAGCTCCTGAATAATGCCGTCCGTCTTGAGGCCGTAGTTCATCCCGTCGGTTGCAGCAGTACGCAGGATATCGAACTGACTCGTACCAGGAGCGATCGCCAATTCCGCCTTACCGGTGATATTTGTCGCCAGATCACGGGTGACACCAACGTAGGCTACCAGCCCAGCCGGGAGTTTCTGGCGAAGTTGGCTCAGCAGACGCGGCGCATCAGCTTCGGCAACGACGACCGAACGACCGCCGCCGTACCGTGCTCGGCCAAAATCACGCGTCGCATATGGACGGACAGGGGCGCTGGTAACTTGCTTGAGCAGCTCCTCAGCCTTCGCCATATCGACAGCGGGCGCCGCGTTCCCAAGGATGGGAAGACTCAGCACTGCGAAAATGAAGAACCCGCGAGCGGGACACGAGAACAGCCGGCACAGCCAACGCCAGGCGGGATCGTGTGCGGAGAAGGATCTGTGTAGCATGGTGGCTCCTTTTCAATCAGATTCAACGTTCATCGCGCTTTTTCCAAAAGCGAACCCGCATATTCGCCAGAAAGCTTGATGTGGCCGGATCCGCACGCGTGCTGGTTGCAAGGTTGGGGCGAAGCTGCGGGGATTTCAGGACAGAAGCTCAATTCGTTGGCCGGGGCCTGAAAGTTCATGAAAAATGTCGTCCAGGTAGGTCGCGATTTCTTCCACTTCCAGCGCAGGCGGAATAACGACGTCATTCACCATTACACGTTTTCCATGTTCGAGACGATACACCTCCCAACAATCGTTCTCCCGTCGTACCTCGAGTTGAAACCGGCCGTAGATATTGAATCTCATAGCACGGCCACCCGGCTACTGTGGCCCGCCAGTATTTGCCAGGTTCCGCGCACTGACCGGCCCCAGACCCGCGTGTACCGCAGGTCTTCGTCGAACGCGGAACCGGCGTAGCTGCCTGCCACCTGCATACGCACGGAGACCACCGCAACTCCCCCGCTCGCTTTCACTTGCGACTCGGATGGCGCAAGCTTGAGCAACTTAAGCACGCCGCGCCGGTGCATCTCCAGATCGTCTTGCTTCCCAAGCACCTGACCGAAATGATTGGTGAAGATCAGGTCAGGGGAAATCAGCTCGTCCAGCGTTTTGCATTCCGAGGCCAGCATCGCGAGGCGCAGGCGTTCCTCGACAGCTGATATCTGCTCTATCAGTTCAGTTGGCATCGCTTGTCCTTTGGCTCCTGAACCATCCACGGTTGCGTTCCATGCTGTCATACTATTGTTGGCAAAGCAACCTGCGGCCCTTCTCGCCTCTCAGGGCGGCCAGCGCCGCACGCACAGAGCGTGAGAACTGGGATTCCCGCCTGCGCGGGAATGACGGGATTGCGCTGTCTGGGTTGAGTGTTAGCAGTAGCACGTCGTTCGCGCCTGCGCGCAATGCCGGGATTGTGTTGTCTGGGTTGAGTGTTAGCAGAAGCACGCGTGTTAGCAGCAGCACGTCGTTCCCGCGGAGGCGGGAACCCAAGTTTGCGGGCCTCGCCACCGAGCGCGGGAAGGACCCTGTTGTGCTCTCTGCGGCAGTGGTAGCATGCTTGCGTCCCGGTCCCTCCCCTCGAAACACGATGCAGCCAGCACCTCGCCCCTCATATGACGCCATCGTGGTCGGAACCGGCCCCGGGGGAGCGAGCGTCGCGCGCGAGCTGGCGCAGCGCGGCGCCAGGGTGCTGCTGCTCGAACAGGGCAGTGCAGCGCCGGTCAAAGGCACGCTCGGGCAGATGGCCGCCATGGCCGCGGTCCCGGGCAAGGGAGCCTTCTTCCATCGCGACGCCTCGCTGCTGGTGCGCGGCATCACCGCTGGCGGCAGCTCGACTATCAATTTCGCGACCGCCGCCGCTCCTCCCTCCGCCCTGTTCGCGGCCCACGGCATCGACCTGGAGCCGGCCTTGCAGGCACTGCGCGCCGAGCTGCCGATGGCGCCGCTGCCGGACCGGCTGGTCGGGCCGATGGCGGGCCGCATCATGGAAGCGGCGCGCGCGATGTCCTTGGACTGGCACAAGCTGGACAAGATGATCCGCCCGCAAACATGCCGCACGGGTTGTTGGCGCTGCGTCTACGGCTGCCCGTTCGGCGCGAAATGGACCGCGCGCGATCTGGTCGACGAGGCCTGCACGCATGGAGCGCAGCTGCTCGACGACGCGCGCGCCAATCGCGTGATCATGCAAGACGGCCGCGTGGCCGGGGTCGAGGCGGTGATCGGCGGCAAGCACCAAACGCTAAAGGCCCCCGTGGTGGTGCTCGCAGCCGGCGGCATCGGCAGCCCGCGCCTGCTGCATGCCTCGGGACTCGGTCCGCGCACCGTCCCGTTCTTCAGCGACCCGGTGGTGGCGGTGATGGGCAGCGTCGATGGGCTCGATGGCGGCGCCGAAGTGCCGATGGCGGCCGGCGCGTCGCTGCACGCCGAGGGCATCGCCCTGGCCGACCTGACCTTGCCCAGGCCGATGTACCAGGCCTTCGCCGCGCAGGTGGGCCGGATCGACCGCCTGTTCGCGCACCGCCGCACGCTGTCGATCATGGTCAAGATCCGCGACGAGATCGGCGGCGGCATCGGGCCGCGCTGGGTCGACAAGTCGCTGCGGGAGGCGGACCGCAACAAGTTCAGGCAGGGCATCGGGCTGGCGCGCGGGATCCTGGCCAAAGCCGGTGCGCGCCACATTTTCAAGAGCTGGCACTTCGCGGCCCATCCCGGCGGCAGCGTGCCGATCGGCGAGCGCGTCGACAACCAGCTTCAAACGCAAACCCCGGGCCTGTACGTCTGCGACGCGTCGGTGATTCCCGGGCCGTGGGGCTTGCCGCCCACGCTGACCCTGCTATGCCTGGGCAAACGGCTCGGCATGCACATTTCAAGCGCGCGCGAAACCGCTTGACCCTGACGTGGCGTCAGGCTTGACGCTGGCATCCGCATGAAGACAAGGAGCGACCAATGTTGAAAGTCGGGGAACTGGCGGCGCGCGCGGGCTTGACGGTCCGTACGCTGCATCATTACGACAGCATTGGCCTGCTTTCGCCTTCTGCGCGCTCCGATGCCGGCTACCGCCTGTACAAGCGGGAGGACGTGGCGCGCCTCCACCAGATCCAGGCATTACGCAAGTTTGGGATGGCATTGTCGGACATCGGGGCTTACCTGGACAGGCCCGGCGCGTCGCCGCTGGCAATCGTCGAGCAGCAGCTTGCGGCGCTCGACCGGCAAATTGCCGATGCCTCGCGCGTGCGCGAGCAGTTGCTGCTGCTGCGAAGCCAGTTATCGAACGGCGAGGCGCCGGAACTGTCCACATGGCTAACCACACTGGAGCGAATGACCATGTACGACAAATATTTTTCGAAGGACGACCTGCAGCAATTGCGCATGGTCCAGGACAGCACGGCGCAGGATGAGTGGAAGGCGCTGGTCGCGCAGGTACGGCAGGCAATGGACGCGAGGGTGCCGCCCGGCGACGAATCGGCCAGGCAGCTCGGCCTGCGCTGGATCGCCATGCTGGAACGCGACACCGGCGGCAATCCCGACCTCATCGTGCAACTCGACACGATGCACGATAGCGAGCCTTCGGTCCAGCACGAGAGCGGGATTTCGCCGGAACTGAAGGGCTATATCCTGAAGGCGATCGCGGAAGCCAAGTTTGTCCTGTATGCAAAGTATTTGCCACCGGCGGCAATGGAACAGATGCGGCGCCACCAGGCGACCCGGGCGCGCGAATGGCCGGCGTTGCTCCGGGGCGTAAAGGCGCAGATGGCAGCCGACCCGTCGCCGCACTCGCCGGGGGCGCGCCAGGTCGCCAGCCAATGGTTCGAGCTGTTCCGCGACATGATCGGCAGCGCGCCCGACACGGTGGCGCAATTTCGCCAGGCGGTCGAGGCCGAGCCGGTGCTCAGGATGGGGCGGGGAATGACCGACGAGATGCTGGCGTTCCTGCGCACCGCCTCGCAGCCCTGACCTGCGGCCTTACTTCGGCGCCGGGGCGCGTTTTTGCCGCGCGCCGCGCCGCTCGTTGAACTTCTTCCTGGCCTGCTTCAGATGTTTGGCGAGGGCTTCGTGCGCCTGGTCGTACACGCGGTGTACGGCGAGCAGCGCGGCCGTCAGGCCAACCGGACGGTACAGCAGGACGTGGCCGCGCTTCTTGAGCACGTGCGTGGAGCGGAATTCCGAACTCGGGGTGCCATAACCGAAGTCGACATCGGTGAACGAGAAGTTGGTGATGAGATCCTCGAGGGCCAGGTGCATGGTGCTGGTTCCGGCCGACAGGTGCTGGTATTTGTGCGTGCTGAAGATATTGTGCACGAGCCAGGTTGCGCACGATTGCGTCGCCACCACGGCGCCCACCGCTTCGTCGCCCGCCTTGATCACGTACGACAGCAGCAAGCCGTTGGCTGCCAGCCGTTCGAACTTGGCGGGCGGCGCCAGATGCTCGTAATCGCGCCGCGGAACCACGTTGGTAATGGCCTCGAACAATTGCGCCACCTGGTCCGGACGATCGATACGGAGGACGCTTACCGGCCCGGCCTCCTTGGCCAGCAGGCGCACCTGGCGCGACAGGTTGTAGCGCTTTTTGGCGCTGTATTTTTGCAGGTATTCCTCGAAGCTTGGCGGCAGCGGGATCGTATGGCAATCGCGCCAGCCATGAAGCACGTACGACGCCAGTCCGTGGCGCTCGCAATAACCGTCGTAAAGCGCTTGCGGAAGCGCCTGCATCACGATTGCCTGGGCGCCCGGGAAATACTCCAGCAGGTGATTCATCAGGTAGCGCATCAGCCCGGGGTCGTCCGACAGCATCGGCGCGCTGCCCAGCAACTGGATAACGGAAAGGCGCCTGGATACCAGCGTCCGGGTGCCAACGCGAAAATCGACGCACTGATTGGTCATTCGCACCGGGACAATGCCGACGATTTCCGAACCAGTTTTCTTTTTTATGACGATTAATTCAAATCGGCCATTGCCTGGCTCCGCGGTTTCGGCCAGATAGCGGAAAAATTCCGGAGACTGGTACAGTTTTTCTATACTCGGGCTCTCGCGCAACATGCGCCGCCAGTCCGCATCGACGACCGGGCGGTCGTAACCGGAGGTTCCGATAATAATCTCGAAGCCGGTATCGCTGTCGGGTCCGGCCGTTGGTGAAATGCCCGAAAACTCCGGTTCCGCGCTGTCGCTTTCATATCTGGCCGCGAGGGAAACTGTTGATCGACTAGGCCGGGTATGGTTCGTGATTTGCATCGGCTGATCGCCAGGATTCATTTAAAAAAACAGAACGCCAGCGCATCTGTCGCCGCATTGATCTGTAATATTTACATCATGGGCGATGATACAGAAAACGAGTATTTACGTGTAGTGTTTTCGTTAAAAAAAACCTAACGTGCAAATGCGCGGAAACATATTTGCATGAATATGTTTCCGTGAAATAAGCCGTAATTCGATCAGGGTAAAGAAAGGCCGGCCGCGATTACCGGAAGTGGGTCCGGTTCACGTTTTCGATGAGCTGCGGCGGCAAATGGAATGGGCAATGGCGTGGCCGCGTTTTAATAATGTGGCGGCCTTTCGTTGAGCGGGCTTTGTCCCGCTTCCTGAAGGTTGCGGACGTGCTCGGCAAGCTTGGCGACCATGGCCTCGAGCTGGTCGATGCGGCGGCCCTGCTGGTAGATGGTGCGGTTCAGCGTTTCGACCAGGTCTTCCTGGTGCGCGAGCTTGATTTCGATATCGACAAAACGGTCTTCCTGGCTCATGGCAGGCTCCTGGGCGGCAAAGCCGGCATTATGCCAGCGATGCCGCCCGCAAGCGCAGGCGGCCGTGCCGAGCGGTCAGCCTTGCCAGGGCGCGAAAGCGAAGCCGTTCTGGATGCTGCCAATGACCAGGGCCTGGTTTTCCGGACTTTCGGTAAAGAAGCCGAGCACATAGTCGCGGGTGGCATGCTGGACGTCGAGCGAATCCATCCAGTAGTTGAAGCCGGCCGCATCGGGCGCGCGGTGCAGCACGTTGTTATACAGGTGATTGATGAAGTCGGCGGAGCTCGGATTCTTGCCGTACAGCGCGTCGAATTCGGGCTGGTTGATAAACTCGGCCGCCACCTGGTTCAGCTTGGCGCCGTTATCCATCCGCGAGATCCAGTAACCCAGTCCGGCCAGGTCGGGGGTACGGTCGAATGCGGCCTGGTACATCCGATAGGCCTGGCCGGCGACGCCGTTGACGTCCAGCGCCAGCCAGCTGTCGTCGCCGAAATGGATGCGCTCGACGTTGATCAGCGAGTCGTGGCCGTTATCGCCAACCTTGTCGACCACCGAATAGCCCCACACGTCCTTGGTCACGGTGAAGTTGCTGCGCGGCCCCTGGTAATTCACGGTATCGATCCCACCCTGGCCGTCGACGGCGCTGTTGCCGGCGCCCGGGCGCAGCTGGTCGTTGGCTGCCCCGCCCGCCAGGTTGGCGGTGCTGGCAACCGTGAACGAGAGGCGGGCAGCGGCCGTGGTCGCGTTATCGGCCTGGTCGGCCGAGACCACGCTGACATCGTATTTACCGTTGGGCAAGGGCGCCGAATCGAGCACCCACTTGCCGTCGACACCGACCGTGGTGCGGCCGATTTCGATGAAGTCGCCGGCGCGGATCAGGTGGATAACGGTACCGGCTTCGCCGGCGCCGCTGAACAGCGGCTGGTTGTTGCCGTCCGGCGCGAGCACGGCGGCGGTCGGGATGACCGGTGCGGTGGCGTCGACATTGAAGGTGTCGACGGCGCTCGCAACCGAGGTGTTGCCCGCCGCATCGGTGGCCTTGGCGAAGACCGAATAATTCAAGCCATCGGCCAGTTTGATCGTCGTCATGGTCCACAGGCCCTTCGCATCCGCCTGCGTGGTGCCGAGCAGGACGTCGCCCTTGTAGAGCTTGACGGTGGCGTTGGCCTCGGCCTGGCCGCTCACCAGCGGCGTATTGCCGAGCGAATAGCCGGCGGCGTTCTTGGCTACCTTCAGCGTGGGCGCCGCCGGCGCCGTGGTGTCGCTGCCGACCTGGGCGCGCTGGAAGCTGCCGTCCGCGAAACTGAGGACCTCGATCGACGTCAGGTGGTCGACACCGTCGGTCGTGCCAGCCACCTCCAGGTCGCCGTCGGGAAGCTGGTTGATGGTGTAGGTGCTGCGTGCGTTGCGGAACACCACGGTGTCGGTGCCGTTTCCTCCGTTGATCATGTCATTTCCTCCATCGCCTTCCAAAGTGTCGTCAAATTGTGTGCCCATCAGCGTGTCGGCGCCGTTGGTTCCTGTGATGTAGCGTGCGCCGGTGACGGAATTCACGCCCAGCGCGCCGCCCAGGCCGTCGCCACCGTAAAGCCAGTTCAGCGCCGCCACGTCGTACTGGCTGAAGGCGGCGCGCGGGCCGCCGATGTGGGTGTACGACATCAGCGTGTTGGTCGTGTTGTCCTGGCTTTGCGGCAGCACGATCGTGCTGGCCGGGTCGTCCGCTTCGCGGAACGGGTGCTTCAGGCCGAGCGCATGGCCGAGCTCGTGGAGCAGGGTTTCATAGCCGTCGCGGCCGACGGACAGGTCGCGGTTCTGCGCGTACCACTGGACGTTGTCGAGGTAGACGTACGCGTTGGCGTCGTAGCTGACCAGCTGGTTGTCGGTGGTATAGGTGTACGAATGCGTCCAGCTGCACAGGCCGGTGACGATCGGATCGGTGATATCGATGTTCGCAAAGTGCAGCTGGGCCGCCGCACCGTTCGCGGTCTCGGCGAACTGGATGCCCGTCAGGCGCGAGATGTAGTCGAACGCCCCGCGCACGCACAGCTGCTGGGCCAGCGTGAACGCCTCCTGCCCGGACTGGCCGGTTTCGTTGCCCGACGTGACCGAGAACGTGTACTGCAGGGTATTGCCTACCGGGGTCAGGTAGTTCCAGTCTGGCCCCTTGTCGAGCAGGGCGTCGATGTGGTTCAGCCCCGACGGGGTCGTCTTTTCAATGTCTGATACGGTTGCCATGCTTATTCGTCTTCAATAGTTGCAGCAAAAGTAATTCCGCTGTGACAAAAGTCACCGTGAGGAAAGTATTTCCTGCCCGTCAGTTGAAGTCAAATAAGAATTTCAATCGTGCGCACCTCTTATCAAACGAACAAGGTCACTGCACAACATTGTTTTTTAAAAATTAATTCTTCGGCGTGGCCAGCAAGGCCTTCAGGCTTGCCAGCCGTTCTTTCGGCGACAGCACCTCCGCTTCGGTGGGCACGGCGTCGCCGACATCGAGCGCCATTTCCTTAATGAAACGCGAAGGATCGCAGTGGACCAGCTCGCCTGCCCGCTTGCGCTTCTTGCACCAGGTGATCTGCAAGCTACGCTGGGCGCGCGTGATGCCGACATACATCAGGCGCCGTTCTTCCTGGATCCGCGCCGCGATCGTTTCGACCGACGCGTCCGGGTCGCCCTTGTGCGGCAGGATGCCTTCCTCGACCCCGACCAGGTAGACGTGCGGATACTCCAGCCCTTTGGAGGCATGCAGGGTCGACATGCGCACCGCGTCCGGCTCCTCGTCCTGGCCTTCGAGCATCGACATCAGCGCCACCATCTGGGTCAGCTCGAGCAGGTTCTTTTCCTCGCCGCTGCCGTCGCGCCCGCCCTTGCCGCGCTCCTTCAGCCAGTTGGTAAATTCGAGCACGTTCTGCCACTTGCTTTGCGCGGCGCGGTCGTCGAAGTTTTCGTACAGGTAATGCTCGTAGTTGATTTCCTTCATCATGTCGTCGAGCACCTCGGCCGCGTTCTCGCCGCTGCCCGAGGGCCCCGGGCGGCTGGCGCGCGACTCGAGCGCGTTGATGAAGTGGCAGAAGCTGCGCAGCGGCGCCAGCTGGCGCTCCTGCAGCTTCGCTTCGATGCCGCCCTTTAACGCCGCCTCGAACAGCGAACAGTTCCATTGTTTGGAAAACTCGCCCAGCGCCTCCAGCGTGGCCATGCCCACCCCCCGTTTGGGCGTGGTGATGGCGCGGATGAAGGCCGGGTCGTCGCCCTCGTTCGCGATCAGGCGCAGGTAGGCGATGATGTCCTTGATCTCGGCCTTGTCGAAAAAGCTCTGGCCGCCCGAAATCGTGTACGGGATGCGCTCCTTGCGCAGCGCCTGTTCGATCACCCGCGCCTGGTGGTTGCCGCGGTACAGGATCGCGAAGTCGGACCACTTGTTCTTGCGCTGGAAGTGGTCGGCCGAAATCATGATCGCGACCTGGTCGGCTTCCTGCTCGTCGCTCTGCATGCCCAGCACCTTGATCGGCTCGCCCAGGCCGTGCTCGGACCACAGCGATTTCTCGAACAGCTTGGGGTTATTGCCGATCACCGCGTTGGCGGCCTGCAGGATGCGGGTGGTGGAGCGGTAGTTCTGCTCCAGCTTCACCACGCGCAGGTCGGGGAAGTCGGTCTGCAAGGTCTTCAGGTTCTCGACCGAGGCGCCGCGCCAGGCATAAATCGCCTGGTCGTCGTCGCCGACCGCGGTGAACATCGGCTTTTTGCCCAGGCCCGTCACCAGCAGCTTGACCAGTTCGTACTGGCAGGTGTTGGTGTCTTGGTACTCGTCCATCAGCAGGTAGCGCAGGCGCCGCTGCCAGCGGTCGCGGATCGGTTCGTTGTGTCGGAACAACTCCACAGGCAG
This sequence comes from Massilia sp., assembly GCA_045810465.1. Taxonomy (GTDB): domain Bacteria; phylum Pseudomonadota; class Gammaproteobacteria; order Burkholderiales; family Burkholderiaceae_D; genus Telluria. The sequence continues at coordinate 18,246 of JBJMVW010000020.1, forward strand.
GCGGATCAGGTCGTCGAAGTCGACCGCCTGGTAGGCCTGCAGGGTTGCCACATAGCTGCGGTAGATGCGGCCGGCCTGGGCCTCGTCCTCGTCGCGCGCGGCGCGGATCGCGTCCTCGGGGTCGACCAGCCCGTTCTTCCACAGCGAAATCGCGTTCTGGATGCGGCGGATCTCCTGCTTGTCCGTGGTGATGGCCAGGTCCGACACAATGGTGTAGCAGTCGTCGCTGTCCATGATCGAGAAGCGGTCCTTGAGGCCCACCCCGGCCGCTTCCTGGCGCAGGATCTTGACGCCCAGCGAGTGGAAGGTCGAGACCGTCAACTGCTTGGCCTGCTTCGGCTGCTTGAGCAGTTTGGCGATGCGCTCCTGCATTTCGAGCGCCGCCTTGTTGGTGAAGGTGAGCGCGGCAATGGTGCGCGGGTCGTAGCCGCGGTCCTCGATCATGTAGGCGATCTTTTGGGTAATCACCCGCGTCTTGCCCGAACCGGCGCCAGCCAGCACCAGGCAGGGGCCGTCAAGGTACAGCACGGCTTCGCTTTGCGGCCCGTTGAGGCCGAACTTTGGTGCGTTGGACATGGGAAACTTTTCAGGAGGGACAGCTGAGCATTTTAACGAACCTTGGGGTGTCGCGCTAAAATGACCGACATGAAAAAACTGCTCATGATCTTGTTGGCAAGCCTGGTGGCATTGCCGGCATGCGCCGCGCCGCTGCTGGTCGCCGCGGCGGCCGACCTGAGCTACTGCATCGACGACCTGGCCGCCGCCTTTCGCAAGGAAGCGCCCGGCGCCGAGATCAAGGTGTCGACCGGCGCCTCCGGGAATTTCTTCGCGCAGATCCGCAACGGCGCGCCGTTCGACGTGTTCCTGTCGGCCGACATGGACTATCCGGCCCAGCTGGCCAGGCTGGGCGCCGCCGACGGCGCGACGCTGGCGCCATACGCGATCGGCCGCATCGCGCTGTGGACGGTCGATCCGCGCTTCGACCTGGCGCAAGGGATGGCGGCGCTGCGCGACCCGCGCGCCCAGCGCATCGCGATCGCCAACCCGGCGACGGCGCCGTACGGGCGGGCCGCCAAAGCGGCGCTGGAACGCGACGGCTTGTGGTCCGCGCTGCAGCCACGCCTCGTGATCGGCGAAAACATCGCGCAGGCCACCCAGTTCGTCCAGAGCGGCAACGCCCAGCTCGGCATCGTGTCGCTGGCGTCGCTGCACTCGCCCAGGCTGGCCGGGGTCGGCCGCTATTACCTGATTGCCGACACCGGCATGGCGCCGATCGAGCAAGGCGCGATCGTCACCCGCCACGGCGCCGGCAACCCGCTGGCGGCGCGCTTCGTCCGCTTCCTTGGCTCGCCGGCGGCACGTTCTATTCTTGAGAGCAACGGTTTCGGCCTGCCCGTAAAGCGACCGCATGGCTGACTCGATGTTCGCCCCCGAGCTGTGGAAGGCGATCGGCCTCACGCTGCGCCTCGCCCTGGCCACTTCGCTGGTGCTGCTGGCGATCGGCATTCCGCTGGCCAACTGGCTCAACACCAGCCGCATGCGCGGGGTGATTCTGCTGGAAACGCTGGTCAGCCTGCCGATCGTGCTGCCGCCGACCGTGATCGGGTTTTACCTGCTGGTGCTGATGGCGCCGCAACAACCGCTGGGCGCGGCCTGGGTATCGGTGTTTGGCCACCCGCTGCCGTTCTCGTTCGCGGGCCTGGTGGCCGGCTCGGTGCTGTACAGCCTGCCGTTCGCGGTGCAGCCGTTCCAGGCCGCGTTTCGCGGGGTCGGCCGCGAGATGATCCAGTCGGCGCTGGCGCTGGGCCTGACGCGCCGCCAGGCGTTCTGGTCGATCGTGCTGCCGCTGTCCAGACATGGGATCCTGACCGGCGTCTCGCTCAGCTTCGCGCACACGATGGGCGAGTTCGGCGTGGTGCTGATGCTGGGCGGGAACATCCCGGGCCAGACCCGGGTCGCCTCGATCGCGCTGTACGACGAGGCCCAGAAGCTCAACTACGGCGCGGCGCATGCCTACGCGCTGATCCTGCTGGCGATTTCGTTCGCCATCCTGGCCGGGATCGCGTTCCTGCAGCGCCGCCAGAGCGCGATCCTGCTGTCGAACTAGCCGCTAGCGCCATGCGCCTCGGCGATGCGCTTGACCAGCGACGCCATCAGGAAGCAGGCACTGCCGAAGTTATGCAGGTAGATCCAGCCCATGTCGTAGATGCGGTCGTACAGCAGGCGGCCGAATTCGCCCAGCCCCGGATCGCCGGCCAGCAGCAGCAACTGCTGGTTGCGCAGGTTGTGGCGCACGATGAACAGGCTCTCGAACTTGCGGCTGTAGCGGTCGAGCAGCGTGACAAACAGGTCGGTCGGGAGCAGGATGCTGGCAAGCGGATCGTCGCCGCAGGTCTCGAGCTGCAGCAGCCCGCCCTGGGCCATGCGCGTGACCTGCTGGGTCACCTCGGCTTCCGGGTACGGCAGCGCAGCGGCCAGCGAGCGCAGGTCAAGCGGGCGGCCGACCAGCACATCGTTGCCGAGTTTGAGGAACAGGTCGTAGCCGAGCATCGAATCGGTGCCCGGCACATTCTCGACCACCCAGTTACGGACCTGGGCAACGCTTTGTAACATTGGTGGAACGCGATCGATTTGCATTCGTAAAGACTGTTAAATCATTGTGAAATATCCGGCTCGGCAACAGTGTGCCTGAATTAACGAACAGTTCCAATGTCAAGAAGTTATGTCAATACACGATGCGCGGCGCGGCGGCGTCCGCGCCGGGTTGGCGCAATGCGTTACCATCCCGTCTTCGAGCGCGAATGCGCGTCACCGCTTAGCGAGTAGCATCATGAAATTTGAACACCTGATTGAAATTAACGATCCGCTCAACCCGCTGATCGACACCATCACGCGCGAGCAGTTGTGGCGCGGGCTGGTGATGCGCGCCGAGTCGCCGAAGATGTTTGTGCCGCACCTGGACGAGTGCGCGATTGGCGAGCGCAGCAGCGGCACCTTCACGCGCCGCCTTCGCTACGGCGAGCTGGTGGTCGAGGACCGCGTGGTCCTGACCCCGCTGCAGGAAGTGCGCTACGAAGTGCCCGCGCAGGGGGAGATCAGCGCCTCGAGCCTGACCATGACGATCGAGGCGCCGTCCGAAGGGATGCTGTTCGTGCGCTTCCGTTACGACGACGGCCACGACGCGGCGACCGACGAAGCCAACGCGATGTACGACGAATTCAAGAAGTCGGCGTACCAGGAAGCGGATATCGACACCATCCGGATCCTGCGCCAGCTGGCGGCGGAGGGCAGGCTCGATGCGAGTTATTTGAACTGACGGCTAACGCCCGCTATCGGTGCGCTTCATCCGCGCGCGCACAAGTGCGCACGCGGCTTCACGCCCCCGGTTCCGAATCCGCCGCCACGGTATCGTGCGACGTCCCTTTGGCCAGCTCGACATGCAGCTCGCGCAGGGCGGTGCGCACGCCCTCTTCCACCACCGGATGGTAGAACGGCATCTCGAGCATCTGCTCCACCGTCATCCGCGCCTGGCAGGCCCACGCCAGCGTGTGCGCCAGGTGTTCGCCACCAGGCGCCATCATCTCGGCGCCGAGGAAGCGCCCGCTGCCGTATTCGCCGTACACCCGCAGCATGCCGCGGTTCTGCAGCATCACCCGGCTGCGCCCCTGGTTTTCGAACGACACCATCCCGACCGCGAACTTGGGCTTCCCGGCTGCGCACAGCACGCGATAGGTGGCGCCGAGCGTCGCGATGTTCGGCCCGGTGAAGGCGATCGTCAGCGGCGTGCGCCGCAGGCCGGGGCGCACGTCGGGGTAGCGGCCGGCGTTGTCGCCGGCGATCTTGCCGTGGTCGGCCGCCTCCGGCAGCACCGGGCGCTCGTTGTTGGCGTCGCCCGCGATGAAAATATGGCTGTCGCCGCACTGCATGGTGCGGCTGTCGAAGCGCGGTATTCCGTTGACGTCCAGTTCCAGGCCGGTGTGCTCGATGCCGATCTGGCCAACGTTGGGAATGCGGCCAGCCGCCACCAGCACGTACTGGAAGCGCTCCGTGGTTTCCTTGCCGAGCGCGTCGCGGGTGGTCAGCGCCACCTCGGCGCCCTCCTGCGCCGCCCTCACCACCTCGGTCTGGAAGCGCAGGTCGAGTTCCGCGGCCAGCACCCTGGTCGCCACGTGCAGCACCTCGGGGTCGGTCAGCTGCGCCACCGACCCGCCGCGCGCAAATACGCTCACGCGCACGCCTAGCCGGGCCAGCGCCTGCCCGAGTTCGAGGCCGATCACGCCGGTGCCGATCACCGCCACCGACGCCGGCAGGTCGTCCCAGTAGAACACATCGTCGCTGGTGACGATCCCGGGACCGACGTCCTCCAGCTGCGCCAGCCGGACCGGCGTCGAGCCGCTCGCGATCACCACGCGCGCCGCCTCGACCTGCGTATGGTCGTCGACCTGCAGCGACTGCGGGCCGGTGAAGCGGGCGTGCCCGCGCAGCTTGTCCGCGGCCGGGATCTGGTCGACGCCCTCCAGCACGAAACCGACGAAGCGGTCGCGCTCGCGCCGCACGCGCTCCATCACGGCGCGGCCGTCGATGCGCACCTCGCCCGCGTGGACGCCGAAACCGCTGGCTGCGTGCAGCATGTGCGCCGCCTCGCCGGCGGCAAGCAGGAGCTTGCTGGGCATGCAGCCGACGCGCGCGCAGGTGGTGCCATAAGGGCCGCTTTCGATGACGACCGTGCGCGCGCCCTGCGCCTGCGCGGCCCGGTAGGCGGCCATGCCCGCGGTGCCGGTGCCGATCACGGCGACGTCGACCTTCAATTTCTTCATATTGCCCCCCTTATTTGTCTGCCGCTTGTGACGATACGCTTTTTTTACGGTTTCGGCTGGCAGCCGGACAACCGGGATAGCCGGGCTCAGATATCGAGCGGGTCGACCTCGAGCGACCAGCGCACCCGGCCCTTCATCTCGCGCAGCGCGACGATCCACGCTTTCAGGAAGGCCTGCAGCGCCGGCCGCGAGCCCGATTCGACCAGCAGCTGGGCGCGGTCGACGTTGTGTACGCGCGTCATCGTCATCGGGATCGGGTCGTTGAGCATCACGCCGTCGACCGCCATGCAGTCGCGCGCCGCCTCGAGGAAGGCGACGGCGGTCGCCAGCTCCGGCGCCTCGGCGCGCAGCAAGGCCTGGTACATGTAGGGCGGCAGCGCGGCCTGGCGGCGCTCCTCGAGCAGGCTGCCGGCGAAGCGGTCGTAGTCGTGCCGCGCCATGGCCGCGTACAGCGGATGGCTGGCATAGCGTGTCTGGACCAGCACTTCGCTGTCGCTGCCACCCTCGAGGCGGCCGGCGCGGCCGGCGCGGCCGGCCACCTGCATCAGCTGCGCGAACAGGCGTTCGCTGGCGCGGTAATCCTGCGAGAACAGCGCGGTGTCCGGATTGAGCACGCCGACCAGCGTCAGTTTTTTGAAGTCGTGGCCCTTGGCGACCATCTGGGTGCCGACCAGGATGTCGACTTCGCCGCGGTGCACGGTGTCGAACGCGGCCTGCGCACTGCCCTTGCGGCGCGTCGAGTCGGCGTCGATGCGCAGGATGCGCGCGTCCGGGAACATCGCCTGCAGGCCCTCCTCGACGCGCTGGGTGCCGCGCCCGAGCGGCTGCAGGTCGACGTTACCGCAGGTCGGGCACGAGCGCGGGATGCGCAGCTCCAGGCTGCAGTGGTGGCAGCGCAGCCGGTGCTCGGGCTTGTGCAGCACCATGAACGAGGTGCAGCGGGTGCAGTTGCTGATCCAGCCACAGGCGTCGCAGGTGATCACCGGGGCGTAGCCGCGCCGGTTCAGGAACAGCAGCGACTGTTCGCCGCGTTCCATGCGCTGGCGCAGCGCCGCGACCAGCTGGCTGGTCAGGCCGTCCTTCGGGCGGTCGCGTTCCATGTCGAGCAGGCGCACCTTGGGCAGCACGGCGTCCTTCACGGCGCGCTCGCGCAGCTCCAGCTTGCGGTAGCGTCCCGACTGGGCGTGGTGCCAGCTCTCGAGCGAGGGCGTGGCCGAACCGAGCACGATCGGGATCGCCAGCTGGCGCGCGCGCCACACCGCCAGGTCGCGCGCCGAATAGCGCAATCCTTCCTGCTGCTTGTACGACGGGTCGTGCTCCTCGTCGATCACGATCAGCTTCAGGTTCGGCAGCGACGACAGGATCGCCAGCCGGGTGCCGAGGACGATGCGGGCCTGGCCCTGGTGCGCGGCCAGCCAGTGGAACATGCGTTCGCCTTCGGACAGGCTGCTGTGCAGGGTGGCGAGCATCACGCCGGGGAAGCGGGCGCGGATGTTCCCCTCCAGCTGGGGCGTCAGGTTGATTTCCGGGACCAGCACCAGGATCTGGGCGTCCGCGTCGCGCGCCAGCACCTGGGCGCAGGCCTGCAGGTAGACCTCGGTCTTGCCGCTGCCGGTGACGCCGTACAGCAGCAGCGGGGTAAAGCCCTGGGCGCCGCCGATCGCGTCGGCGGCCTGCTGCTGCGCCGGGTTCAGCACCGGCATGTTGGCCGGCGCCGGATCGTGCGGCGCCTCGTGCTTCGCCAGCTTCTTGAGCGCGCGGTCGAGCGCCACGGTGGTCGGCACGCGCAGGTTCTTCGGCAGTCCCGGCAGCGCAACCTCGCCCAGCGGGCGCTGGTAATAGTCCGCCGCGAAGCCGGCCAGCGCCAGCCAGCGCGCGGGCAGCGGCGAAAGCTGGCTGCGCACCGCCAGCGCATCCTTGAGCTTTTCAGGCGGCACATCCGTCTCGTGCTTGACCGCGACGACCAGCCCGACCGCTTCGCGCCGGCCGAAACTGACCAGCGCCAGCTGGCCCACCAGCGGCTCGGCGCCCGGCTCGCACGGCCAGCGGTAGTCGAAGCAGCTGTCGAGCGGGGTATCGAGCGCGACTTGTAGGATGCAATACGCCAATCTGGACCTTGTTCGGGGAACTGTGGAAAACTTTGTGGACAATGGAGGGCTTGACCGGGCCGGTAGTTTACGTTAGCGCAAGCCGATTCCGTCGCCGCCAAAAATGAAGGTTTTTTTCCTGTTTGTTTTCAATGACTTACGAATTTCACCCTAGGGAGGTCCATTGGGGTCCATCGCTCGGCTTGCGCTGTGCATAAGTAAGCGGCTGCGCGGCCAAAATGTCTTGCATTGCAACAGAAAACCCGGCCAGGGACGCGTCGACCGATGCTAAGTCGCGGTAAACGCAGGACTTTTCCGGGTTATGCAAACTGGCTGTTAATAACTTTGTGAACAAAACGCCCGAAACTTCATTGAGCGGCTTGATCGACGCCCCGAGGGCGCCGCTTCCGCCTATGACAATTTCGAGAAAACTTATTCAGATCAACAGCTTAGCGCATCACCGCAACCCCTGTACATTTCCACAGGTGAATCTGTTGCTTTTGTGAAACATGTGAACAAGTGTGATTTTGTTGCGTCGCACCCATTCTTTTGCCGCAGCTGCGTTACTGCCCGCGCTGGCGCCGGCTGAAGCTGTGCACCGCCTCCACCATCGCGCTCACCGATTCGGGCGGAGTGAACTGCGAAATGCCGTGGCCGAGGTTGAACACGTGGCCCGCGCCGGGGGCAGGCGTGCCGTATGCGCCCAGCGAGCGCTCCACCTCGGCGCGGATCTGTTCGGGGCCGGCAAACAGGATCGCCGGGTCCAGGTTGCCCTGCAGGGCCACGCGCTCGCCCACCAGCGCGCGTGCGCGGCCCAGGTTCACGGTCCAGTCCAGTCCCAGCGCATCGGCGCCGATGTCCGCCATCTCGTCCAGCCACAGGCCGCCGCCCTTGGTGAACACGATCGCCGGGATGCGCACCCCGTCCTTTTCGCGCTGCAGGCGGCCTACCACCTGCCGCATGTACTCCATCGAGAATTCCTGGTAGGCGCCGTCGGCCAGCGCGCCGCCCCACGAATCGAAGATCATCACGGCCTGGGCGCCGGCGTCGATCTGGGCGTTCAGGTACTGCGCCACCGCCTCGGCGTTAATCGCGAGGATCTGGTGCATCAGGTCGGGGCGCGAGTACAGCATCTGTTTGATGGTATGGAACTCGCGCGAGCCGCCGCCTTCGACCATGTAGCAGGCCAGCGTCCACGGGCTGCCCGAAAAGCCGATCAGCGGCACCCGTCCATTCAACTCGGTGCGGATCTGGGTGACCGCCTTGAATACATAGTCGAGCGACGCCATGTCGGGTACGCGCAGCGCCTTCACCTCGGCTTCGGTGCGCACCGTGCGTTCGAACTTGGGGCCCTCGCCGTCGGCGAAGTACAGGCCCAGGCCCATCGCGTCGGGCACGGTCAGGATGTCCGAGAACAGGATCGCGGCGTCCAGCGGATAGCGGTCGATCGGCTGCAGCGTGACCTCGGTGGCGAAATCCGGATTGGTGGCCAGCCCCATGAACGAGCCGGCGCGCGCGCGCGTGGCGCGGTATTCCGGCAGGTAGCGCCCGGCCTGGCGCATCAGCCACACCGGGGTGTAGTCGGTCGGCTGGCGCAGCAGCGCACGCAGGAAGGTATCGTTCTGGAGTGGGGCAAATTGTGGCATGGCAGGCAATATGGGACGACGGCGAAGCCGCTATTATCGCATCCTCCGCTGCGCACTTATAATGCACTTCCAGCCCTCCCAACAGGACCTTTCCCGATGACTGACGCTAACCGCAAACAGCCCGCCCCGTGCGGTAGCTGGACCTCGCCGATCAGTGCCGCGGTGGTTGCGGCCGGGGCGGCGCCGCTGTCGCAGGTCATGCTCGACGGGGCCGACGTGTGCTGGCTGGCGGGCCGTGCCAGCGAAGGCGGCCGCACTACCCTGCTGCGCCAGCGCGGCGGGCAGGTGCGGGAACTGACGCCGGCGCCGTTCAACGTGCGCAGCCGGGTCCACGAGTACGGCGGCGGCGCCTGCCTGGCCAGCGGCGGCGCCGCCTGGTTTTCGAATTTCGCCGACAACCGTATCTACCGGGTGGACGAGGGCGCCGCGCCGGTACCGATGACGCCTGATGCCGCGCTGCGCTACGCCGACTTCGTGCTCGACAGCCAGCGCCAGCGGCTGGTCGGCGTGCGCGAGGATCACTCGGCGGGCGAAGCCTGTCCGGTCAATACGGTATGCGCGATCGGCTTCGACGGCAGCCAGGCGGTGCTGGTCGATGGTAACGACTTCTATGCGGCGCCGCGCCTTTCGCCCGACGGCAGCCAGCTGGCCTGGCTGAGCTGGGACCACCCGCGCATGCCGTGGCAGGGCACCGAGCTGTGGCTGGCCGACATCGCGGCGGACGGCACGCTGGTCAACGGCCGCCTGATCGCCGGCGGCGAGGACGAATCGATCGTCCAGCCGGAGTGGTCGCCGGCCGGCACGCTGCACTTCGTCTCCGACCGCAGCGGCTGGTGGAACCTGTACCGCTTCGCCGATGGCGTGGTGCAGCCGCTGTGCGTGCGGGAGGCCGAATTCGGTGCGCCGCACTGGAGCTTTGGCGGCTCGATGTACGGTTTCCGTTCCGACGACGAGATCATCTGCACTTATATAGAGGGCGGCGTGAGCCGGCTCGCGCGGCTGTTCCCGCAAACCGGTCTGCTTGCCGGGATCGCCACGCCCTACCAGGAAATCCGCGAGCTGCGCGTGGCCGGCGACACGCTGGCGCTGCTGGGCGGATCGCCTACGCTGGCGCTCGAACTGGCGCGCATCGACCTTGCCAGCGGCGCCCGCCAGGTGCTGGCACGCTCGATCGAGCAGCTGCCGGCCGTCGAGTACCTGTCGGTCCCGCAAACCATCAGCTATCCAAGCAGCGGCGGGCGCACCTCGCATGCGTTCTACTACCCGCCGCAAAATGCCGGTTTCGAGCCGCTCCCCGGCGAAAAGCCGCCGCTGATGGTGATCGGCCACGGTGGCCCGACCGGGATGGCCACCAGCACGCTGAAACTGGCGACCCAGTTCTGGACCAGCCGCGGCATCGCGGTGCTCGACGTGAATTATGGCGGCAGCACCGGCTTCGGGCGCGCCTACCGCGACCTGCTGAAGGGCCAGTGGGGCGTCATCGACGTCGAGGATTGCGTGGCCGGCGCGCGCTACCTGGCGGACCGGGGGCTGGTCGACCCGGAGCGGCTGGTGATCCGCGGCGGCAGCGCGGGCGGGCTGACTACCCTCAACGCCCTGACCTTCCACGACCTGTTCAAGGCCGGCGCCAGTTACTATGGCGTGTCCGACCTGAAGGGGCTGGACGCGGACTCGCACAAGTTCGAGTCGCACTATAACGAGTACCTGATCGCCCCTGCCCCCGAGGCGGACCGGCTGTACCTGGAGCGCTCGCCGATCAACCACACCGACAAGCTGCGCCGGCCAATGATCTTTTTCCAGGGACTGGACGACAAGGTGGTGCCGCCGCAGCAGTCCGAAGTGATGGTCGAGGCGCTGCGCGCGCGCGGCGTGCCGGTCGCCTACATCACGCTGGAGGGCGAGGGCCACGGCTTCCGCCAGGCCGCGAGCATCGTGCGCACGCTCGAGGCGGAGCTGTATTTCTACCTGCGCGTGTTCGGCATCCCCGCCCCGCAAGGCCTGGCGCCGGTCACGATCGAGAACCTGGCAGCATGAGTGCGCGAGACCTGCAGACGGCATTCGAGGCGAGCAGCACCAGCCGGAAAACCATCCTCGCGCTGCTCGCGCTGGCCGGCGAGCCGATGGGCAAGGCCCGCATCGGCGAACACCTGGGTTTGATCGACCGCACCGGCACGGCACAGCAATTGACCGACGACCTCGCCGAACTGCGCGAGCGCCACTTGTCGCGGGAAATGGTCGGCCGTGGCATCGTGGTCGCGCCGGAAGCGGCATGGCCGGCGATCGAGTTCGCGCTCAAGAGCCGCCTGTTTCCCGAACTGCGCGCCGGGTACGAGCACCTCACGCCCGTCCGCCACGACTGGCAGGGGGTACCGCTGCTGCGCAGCTACCGGCAGGGCGTCGCGCTGCTGCGCATGGCGCTGCTTGGCGGCGAGGGCGCCAGGCATGTGGCGCCCCTGCTTTCCGCCTGCCTGCAGTGCCATGAGGCGGCCTACCTGCATCCGCTGGTCGACATCTGCGCGCGGCCGTTCGACCCAGGGCTGATGGAATACATCAACCCGGCGTTGCGTGCCGACGTGCTGGCGACACTGGTCAGTAACGTGCAGCGCGAGCCGATCGATGCCCCCGCAATCCGCGCGTACGCCGAGGACCTCGTCGCGCAGCCCGACGGCGGATCGATGGCGCTGCGCTCGGCGTTGATCGAGCACCTGATCCTGTGCGGAAGGCTCGACGACGCAGCGGCGCTGGTGTACGACCTCGACGACTCGGCGGCCCTGTTCTTCCACGCCGTGATTTCGCTGTTGCGTGACGACGTTGACCTGGCGCTGGAAGGCTTCGGCACCGCACTCAAGGCGCTGCGCCGCGAAACCGGCAAGCGCAAGGCCGTCTTCGGCGGGATCGGCGGCCACCTGTACGTCGCCGCCCTGCTGCGCAGCAGCGACCCGAAACACCAGAAGGCGGCCGAGAGTTACCTCGACAGCGCGACGCGCGCGGTGCAAAGCCACGACACGGCGGTCTACCAGCAGCTGTCGATGCTGCGCCAGATCCGCAACGGCACCGTTGCCGCCGACGTACTGCCATCGCGGAACTGGGAAACGGCCCTGCAACCGACGATGTTCCGGACGCTGCTGCACTACTGGCTGGGGCTTCCCCTCGGCGAGGCCCGCGAGCATGAACTGCAAAATGTGGTCGAAGAGGCCGAGGAGGCGGGCTTCGACTTCATCGCCGCCCAACTGGCGGGCGTGCTGGCGCACCTCGAATCACCCTATTACGACGAGCGCGCGACCGGGCTGCGCCAGCGCCACCGCTTCACCGACATGAGCCTCTGGTTCGAGCGCGAGGAACCGTGGGAGCGCCAGCTCAACGCCCTGATCAACCTGCAGCCGGCGGTGAACGTCGAGGTGGTCAAGGAATCGCGGCTGGTCTGGCTGGTGCGCTACGACCCGCACCTCGGGCTGCAGGAGCTCGAACCGCGCGAACAGAAGCGCGATGCGCAAGGCGGCTGGAGCCGTGGCCGGGCGATTGGCCTCAAACGCCTGTCCGAGGAAGCGGCGCAGCTCGACTTCCTGACCGCGCAGGACGTACAGGCCGCCGCCGCGATTGGCGGCTACCGTAACTACTACAGCGGCAGCGGCGTGCGCTACGAGTTCGACGTCGACAAGGCGGTAGCGGCGCTGGTTGGCCACCCGCTGCTGTTCCTGATGGATGCCCCCGGCACCCGCGTCGAGCTGCTGCCGGGCGAGCCGGAACTGCTGGTCAAGGCGGGCCGCGGCAATGTCACGATCACGATCCAGCCGCCGCTGGGCGAGCAGATGGGCGACGTGATCGTCACCCGCGAGACGCCGACGCGCCTGCGCGTGGTGCGCATCAAGGACGAACACCGGCGCATCGGCGCGATCCTCGGCGCCGGCCTGGTGGTGCCGCTTGCGGCGGAACGCAAGGTGCTCGACGCGATCAGCGCGATCTCCACCATCGTCACCGTCCAGTCGGATATTGGCGGCAGCGCGGCCGACATCGAAAAGGTCGAAGCGGACAGCCGCCTGCACCTGCACCTGCTGCCCTACCAGCAGGGCTTGCGCATGCAGGTGCTGGTGCGCCCGCTGCCCGGCGCCGGCGCCTACTACGCGCCGGGCGACGGCGCCGAGAGCGTGATCGCCGACGTGAACGGCGTGCGCACCGAGGCGCGCCGCAACCTGAACGGCGAACGCGAGGCGGAGCGCCAACTGGTCGGCGCCTGCCACGCACTCGAACACGCCGAACTGGAACACGGCGAATGGTTCCTCGGCCAGCCGCTGCAGTGCCTGGAACTGGTCGCCGAACTGCAGGAGCTCGACCCGGCGAAGGTGCTGGTGGCGTGGCCGGACGGCGAACCATTCCGCGTCAGCCGGAAGGTCGACTCGAAGTCGGTGCGCATCAACATCAAGCGCGACAAGGACTGGTTCGCCGCCGATGGCGAGATCCAGGTCGACGAGAACAAGGTGCTCGACCTGCGCACCCTGCTCGAGCGCCTGCGCGAAGGCGAAGGCCGCTTCGTGGCGCTGGGCGACAACCAGTTCCTCGCCCTGTCGAACGAACTGCACCGCCGCCTGATGGAACTGTCGGCCTACGGCGAAGCGACCGGCGATGGCGTGCGGGTCCATCCGCTGGCCAGCTTCGCGCTCGAGGAACTGGCGCAGGACGCCGGCGGCGTGAAGGCCGACAAGGCGTGGCGCGATCACCTCAAGCGCATGCAGGCGAACGCCGACTACGTGCCGCAGCTGCCCTCGACGCTGCAGGCCGAGCTGCGCGACTACCAGGTCGACGGCTTCGAATGGCTGGCGCGCCTTGCGCATTGGGGCGTCGGGGCCTGCCTGGCCGACGACATGGGCCTCGGCAAAACGCTGCAGGCGCTGGCGCTGCTGCTGGCGCGCGCGCCCGGCGGACCAGCACTGGTCGTGGCCCCGACGTCGGTCTGCATGAACTGGATCAGCGAAGCGGCCCGGTTTGCGCCGACCCTGAACGTGAAGCTGTTCGGCCCCGGCGACCGCGCGGCGATGCTCGACGATGCGCAGCCGTTCGACCTGGTCGTCGCCAGCTACGGCTTGCTGCAGCTGGAAGCGCCGCTGTTCGCCAAACGGCGCTGGCACACGATCGTGCTCGACGAAGCGCAGGCGATCAAGAACGCGAACACGCGCCGCTCGCAGGCGGTGATGGCGCTGCAGGGCGATTTCAGGATGGTGGCGACCGGCACCCCGCTGGAGAACCACCTGGGCGAATTGTGGAACCTGTTCAGGTTCATCAACCCGGGCCTGCTCGGCACCAGCGACCAGTTCAACCTGCGCTTCGCCGGGCCGATCGAGCGCGCGCAGGACAAGCGCGCCGAGGCGGGGGCGCGCTCGCGGCTGCGGCGCCTGACCCGGCCCTTCATCCTGCGCCGCACCAAGGCCCAGGTGCTGACCGAACTGCCGCCGCGCACCGAGATCGTGCTGCCGGTCGAACTGACCGCCGAAGAGACCGCGCTCTACGAATCGCTGCGGCGCGAAGCGCTCGACAAACTGGCCTCGCTCGAAGCGCCGCAAAGCCAGAAGGCGATCCAGATCCTGGCCGAGATGATGAAACTGCGGCGCGCCTGCTGCAACCCGGAGCTGGTCGCGCCCGGCCTCGGCATCGCCAGCAGCAAGCTGGCCACCTTTGCCCACCTGGTCGACGGCCTGCTCGAGAACCGCCACAAGGTGCTGGTGTTCAGCCAGTTCGTCGACCACCTGTCGCTGATCCGCAAGCACCTCGATGCGCGCGGCATCCGCTACCAGTACCTGGACGGGTCGACGCCGATGAAGGAGCGTAAAAAACGCGTGGACGCGTTCCAGGCCGGCGACGGCGACCTGTTCCTGATCAGCCTGAAGGCGGGCGGGGTCGGCATCAACCTCACCGCGGCCGACTACGTGATCCACATGGACCCCTGGTGGAACCCGGCCGTGGAAGACCAGGCCTCGGACCGCGCGCACCGCATGGGCCAGCAGCGGCCGGTGACGATTTACCGGCTGGTGGCGCGCCACACGATCGAGGAAGGCATCGTCGACCTGCACAAGCACAAGCGCGACCTGGCCGACAGCCTGCTCGAAGGAAGCGACATCGCCGCGCGCATGTCGCCCGACGATATGATGGCGATGCTGCAGGAAGGGCTGGCGCGGTAGGGTGGGCAGGTTTCCTGCCCACGCGTCGAACAATCGCCCGCACGCGCCACGTCTGGCGTTGCCGCGTTATCCATGTGATCATTCGGTTTTTACAAAAAAGGCACCAGGAATGGACGAAGACAACGCAGCCAACGCATCCCCCAACGCCCAGGTCATCGGCGTCAAGTCCTGGCTCGCCTATGCGGGGGTGGCGGCGCTGGCCGCGCTGCTGTTCTTCGTGCTGCTGCCGCTTGCCTTCCTGTGGAACCAGGTCGCCGCCGGCGCCGTCCTTGTCCTGTCCGCGCTGCTGGTCGGTTACCGCTTCCTGCTAGTGCGCAGCGTACAGCTGTACGTCGACGACATCGGCGTGTGGGTCTACTCCGGCGTACTGCCGTGGAAGAAGGGCGTGACCGGCGTGAAGTGGCGCGACATGGACGAAGCGACGTTCGTCAACGGCTTCTCCAGCTGGGCCACGCGCTCGTACACGGTGCGCATCGGCCACCGCTTCACCAAAGAGAGCGAAATCGTGCTGACCAATATCGCGCGCGGCAAGGACGCCGTCGCCACCATCAACGCAAAGCACCAGGACCTCATACGCGCCAACGTGATCGCCTGATGGACGCCGCGGCCGCCCTCGACTTCGTTCGCCAACATGGCGTTGTGCTGGTGTCGGCGAAAGGGCCGGCGCCGACGCTGGCCGACGCCATCGCCGGGGAGCCGATCAGGGGCAGCTGGTGGGGCCACGCGCAGGGCAAGCGCATCTTCGACCTGCTGCAGCTGGTGTGCGCCGATCCCGACGTGCTGGTATGCCGTCTGGTCGACGGCAAGCTGACGCTCGTGCACCGCCGCCAGTGGCCGGCGCTTGCCGTGCTGGCGCCGGAGATCGCACCGGAGCGGCTGTGCCGGGTGACGCAGGAGCACATGGCGAGCGGGCGCCACGCCAACCGCGAAACGCCCTTCCCCGACTGGCTGCCCGCCGATGCCGCCGCCGCCGCCCAGGTCATGACCCGGGCCGCCGCGCTGGCGCTGCTGGGGCCTACATTTGTTACAAAGCGGCCATCGCGCAAGCCGCGCGATTGATGCTAATCTGGCGCCCCGGCGCGCTTGAGCTGCGCCGGCATCCCGACCTCTATCTTTACAGGGCCGATTACGATGATGAAAACGAAAATTGCGCTGGCTGTGCTGCTGGCCAGCGTTGCGCTGGCGCCGGCCCAGGCAGCGCGCGCCAAACCGGCCAAGGCGAAGCATGGCAAGGTAGCCAAAGCCGGCGCCTCGGTCAAGCCGAAAGCAGCGGGCAAGGCGCCGGTGGCACGCGCGGCCGCGCCGGCATCCGCGGCGCTTTCCGCGCCCGCCGAAAGCCGCCAGGACCGCACCCTCAATACCCTCTCGATGCAGTTCCTGACCGCCCTCTGGCGCATCGACCCTGAAAGCGGTATCGAAGTCGGCAAATTCGACGCCGCCGCCAACCTGACCATTCCCGACGCCGCGGCCCGCGCGAAACGGCTGGCGTTTGCCAACGAGTGGCTCGAAAAATTCGGCAAGCTCAACGAGCGCCAGCTGTCGCCCGGGCAGCGCACCGACCGTGCGCTGCTGGTCAACAAACTGGAAAAGGACCGCTGGCGCCTGGCCACCTTCCGCGACTACGAATGGAATCCGGCGCTGTACAACGTCGCCCAGCCGCTGGACCTGATCCTCAACACCGAATACGCGGCCAAGCCGCAGCGCCTGCGCACCATCATGAAGCGCCTGGCCAACGTGCCGGCCTACTACCAGGCGGCGCAGGCATCGATCGCCAACCCGACGCACGAGCACATCCAGCTCGCGCTCGCGCAGGCGCCAGGCACGCTGGCCGTGCTGGCGGACCTCGGCAAGGCAGCGCAGGACTCGATCCTGTCGGTGCAGGAAAAGGCGATCTTCGCGCAGCGCGTGGCCAACGCCGGCAGCGCGGTGCTGGGCTGGGTCGACTACCTGGCGCAACTGGACAAGACGCAGCACCAAACGAAGCAGGCGCGCTCGTTCCGGATCGGGAAGGAGCTGTACGAGCAGAAGTTCGCGCTCGAGATCCAGTCGGCCAGCAGCGCCGAGCAGACCTATCGCAAGGCGCTGGCCGCGCGTGACGACCTGCTGGCGCGCATGGACGGCCTGGCCGACCAGCTGTGGCCCGCCACGATGGGCGACGCCGCCAAGCCGCAGGACCGCACCCGCAAGATCGGCATGGTGATCGAGAAGCTGTCGGCGCGCCACGTCGCGCGCGAGAACTTCTTCGCGGAGATCCGGCGCCAGATCCCGCTGCTGCAGGACTATGTCGTCAGGAACAACCTGCTGTCGCTGGACGCCAGCAAGCCGCTGGTGGTGCGCGAGACGCCGGCCTACCAGCGTGGCGTGGCCGGCGCCAGCATCGACGCGCCCGGCCCGTACCGGCCCAAGGACCGCACTTATTACAACGTCACGCCGCTGGACGGCCTCTCGGCCGAGCAGGCCGAGAGCAGCCTGCGCGAATATAACGAGTGGATGCTGCAGATCCTGAACATCCACGAGGCGATCCCGGGCCACTACGCGCAGCTGGCGTATGCGAATCGCTCGCCGTCGCTGGTCAGGTCGCTGTTCGGTAACGGCGCGATGGTCGAGGGCTGGGCGGTGTACGGCGAGCGCATGATGCTCGAGTCGGGCTACGGCGGCAACGCGCCCGAGATGTGGCTGATGTGGTCGAAGTGGAACCTGCGCAGCGTGACCAACACGATCCTGGACTACAGCGTGCACGTGCTGGGCATGACGCAGGAGCAGGCGCTCGACCTGCTGGTGCGCCAGGCCTTCCAGACGCCGCAGGAGGCAGCCGAGAAGTGGCGCCGGGTGCAGCTGTCGTCGGTGCAGCTGACCAGCTACTTCAGCGGCTACAGCGACATCGTCGAGCTGCGCGAACGGCGCAAGCAGGAGCTGGGCGAACGCTTCAACCTGAAGCAGTTCAACGAGCAGTTCCTCAGCTACGGCAACGCGCCGGTGCGCATGATCGGCGAGTTGATGCAGTAATCCGCCGTCCGGCGCTCTCCCTGGCCGGGGGACGCGCCGGCCCTCGCGAGGAAGCGCTCTACGTTGATGCGCGAGAGTAAGACTTGACTGCACGCAATGTGCAGCGGGCGTGGCGAGCCTACGATGGCGGGATCTCTCCCCCACCCGTCACAAGGATGCCCTCCATGAAGCCGCTTCGTCCCTCGTTATCGCTGGTCCCGCTGATGCTCGCGCTGGCCGCCTGCGCCGGCACCACCCCCACCCTCGGCGCCGGGGGCGCAAAGACCGTCGCGACCGGCGCGGCCGGCGGCGCCGGCAGTGTCAACGCCAACGAGCAGCTCGAACGTTGCGAGCGCAGCCTGGGAACGCTGGCGATTGTCGAGGAATCGAACCAGCCGTGGGTGCAGCAGCTGACCGCCGAGTACCGGATGCAGAGCACGGTGCCGCTGCTGCGCATGATCATCCAGCAGTCGAACTGCTTCGTCATCATCGAGCGCGGGCAGGCGATGCGCAACATGCAGGGCGAACGCCAGCTGATGCAGGCGGGCGAACTGCGCAAGACCAGCAATCTCGGCAAGGGCCAGATGGTGGCGGCCGACTATACGATGACGCCGTCGGTCACGTTCAGCCAGAAGGATACCGGCGGCGCCGGCGCACTGGTGGCCGGCAGGTTTGGCGCGGTGGCGTCGCTGCTCGGCGGATCGATGAAATCGAACGAGGCGTCGACCATGCTGCTGCTGACCGACAGCCGTTCAGGGGTGCAGCTGGCTGCCGCCGAAGGCAGCGCGCAAAACTGGGACTTCGGCATGATGGCCGGCTTCTTCAGGCACGGGCTGGCGGGGGCCAACGGCTTCAGCAACACGCCGCAGGGCAAGGTGCTGGCGGCCTCGTTCATGGATGCGTACAACCAGATGGTGCGGGCGGTGCGCACGTACAAGGCGCAGGCGGTCGAGGGCGGGCTGGGGAATGGCGGGGTGTTGCGGACCAACTGACGGGGATGCGTGCCGGTGCGCCCGGGAGCGCAGCTACGTGCCTCAGGCTGGTTCTTCCGGGGCCTGGGTGGCGCGCACGAAGACTGGCGCGACCAGCAGGCCCAGCTCGAACAGCAGGCACATCGGCAACGCCAGCGCCAGCTGGCTGACCACGTCCGGCGGCGTCACGATCGCCGCGATCACGAAGGCGCCGACGATCGCGTACGGCCGCACCGATTTGAGCTTGTCGACGCTGACCAGGCCCATGCGCACCAGGATCACCACCACCACCGGCACCTCGAAGGTGGCGCCGAACGCCAGGCACATCGACATCACGAAGTCGAGGTAGTTTTCGATGTCGGGCGTGACCGCGATCGAGGTCGGCGCGAAATTGCTGATGAAGTGGAACACGCGGCCGAACACGAAGAAGTAGCAGAAGGCGACGCCGGCGATGAACAGGAACGACGACGAAATCACCAGCGGCAGCACCAGCCGCTTTTCGTGCGCGTACAGTCCGGGCGCGACGAACGCCCAGAGCTGGTAGAACACCCACGGCAGCGCGAGGATGAAGGCGATCAGCAGCGTGACCTTCATCGGCACCAGGAACGGCGCGACGACGCCGGTGGCGATCATCCTGGAGCCGACCGGCAGCGCGGCCAGCATCGGCGCCGCGATGATGTCGTAGATGCGCGCCGGCCCCGGCCACATCATCAGCGCCGCACAGGCCACCGCGATCCCGATCGACGCCTTGACCAGGCGGTCGCGCAGCTCAACCAGGTGGGATATGAAGGTCTCTTCGCCCGCGGCTTGTTCGGTCATCTAGAAAAAGGACGTGTTGGATTTGACGCCGGGGCGGAACTTGCGCACGCGGGCGGCGCCGGACAGCACATGGTTCTTGACGCCGGCGCGTTGCTTGTACCACGCCGGAATGCTCGAGGTGCGCACCAGCTTTTTGCGGCGGAAGTCGCGCGCCTTGCGTTCGATGTCGGTCGCCGTGGCGGGCGGCGGCGGTGGCGCCGAATAGCTGTCGCCACGCCACGCAGCCTCGACCTCGCCGGCGGTGCTGGCCACGGTGTTTTCGACATCTTCCCGGATCGACTGCGCGCTCTCGGTCATTTCCTTGTGCAGGTTACGCAGTTCGTCGAGCTCGATTTCGCGGCTGACTTCGGATTTGACGTCGGACAGGTAGCGTTGGGCGCGGCCGTACAGCGTGCCGGCCATGCGCGCCACCTTCGGCAGCTTTTCAGGGCCGATCACGACCAGCGCCACCACGCCGATGATGGCGAGTTTCGAAAGTCCGAGATCGATCATAAAACGCGAGCGGAATTACGAGCGGTTCTGGGTCTTTTCGCGGGTTTCGACGTCGATCGTGGATTTGTCGGCCACCTGCTGGGTCGGCTGGCCAGGCGCGGCCGCCTTGTCTTCCTCACCCTTGACGCCGTCCTTGAAACCCTTGACCGCCTTGCCGAGGTCGGAACCCATGTTGCCAATCTTTTTGGTGCCGAAAATCAGCATCACAACGACCAGGACAATCAGCCAGTGCCAAATACTCATCGAACCCATAATATTCTCCTTGCGAGGCGCGCGCGCCCGATTCAGTTGAAGCGTACGCCGCCAGTATAAGCCATGCAGGGCAACCGTGGCCCCATCTTTATGCTGTCAGGTCCGCAAGCCACGCCACGGACGCGGGCCGCCGTACAGGTGCAGGTGCAAGTGGTAGACCTCCTGGCCGCCGTCGGGACCGGTGTTGATCAGCGTCTTGAAGCCCCCGCTGCGCTCGCCGTCGGCGTCGACCTTCACCGCGATGCCGTGCTCAGCGGCAAGTTTGGGCACCAGCGCCATCATCTTGCCGAGCACGTCGGCATGGTCGTCGCTGCATTCGGACAGGGTGGCGATGTGCTGCTTGGGGATGACCAGCAGGTGGACCGGGGCGGCGGGGTTGATGTCCTTGAATGCAAGCACATTCTCGTCCTCGTAGACGATGCCGGCTGGAATCTGTTTGGCGGCGATCTTGCAGAAAATGCAGTTGTCCATCGATTATCTCCGGTTATTGTTGGTGGCGGCGCACTCGGTAGGGTGGGCACCCCGTGCCCACGCGTACGTTAGCGTATCGCCAGCTTCCGCGTGGGCAGGGGCTGCCCACCCTACCCAGCGCATACGTTCGGGATCACCCGTCCTTGCGGGCCGCCTTCTCGTCCAGCCCCGACAGCCCTTCGCGCCGCGCCAGCTCGTCCAGCACCTGCTGCGGCGTCAGGCCGAAATGGGCCAGCATCACCATCGAATGGAACCACAGGTCGGCGCACTCGTACAGCACCTTTGCATTGTCGCCCGACACGCGCGCGTCCTTGGCGGCCATCACCGTCTCGGTGGCTTCCTCGCCGATTTTCTTCAGAATCGCGTCGTCGCCTTTCGAAAACAGGCGCGCCACATACGACTTGTCCGGGTCGCCGCCGTTTTCCAGCTTGCGCGATTCGATCACCGCCGCCAGGCGCTCAAGGGTAACGCTCATTTGCTCTTCTTCGGGTTGGTATAAATCGTGCCGGGATCGCGCAGCACCGGCTCCACGTCCTGCCATTCGCTGCCGTCGAACTTCTGGAAAAAGCACGAGTGGCGCCCGGTGTGGCAGGCGATGCCGCCAGCCTGCTCGACCTTCAGCAGCACCACGTCCTCGTCGCAGTCGAGGCGGATCTCGAGCACTTTCTGCACGTGCCCGGACTCCTCGCCCTTGTGCCACAGCTTCTTGCGCGAACGGCTCCAGTACACAGCCTCGCCCAGCTCCGCGGTCCTGGCCAGCGCGTCGCGGTTCATCCAGGCGAACATCAATATGTCACCGCTCGACGCTTCCTGTGCGATGACCGGCACCAGGCCGTGCTCATCCCACTTGACCTTCTTCAGCCATTTCGCATTCCCGCCTGGCGTCGTGATCGTGTTCGGCATGCGGTTTCCTTATTCGAGGCGCATCGGGATGCCGCGTTCGGCCATGAAGCGCTTGGCTTCGCCCACCGTATGCTGCCCGTAGTGGAAAATGCTGGCTGCCAGCACCGCGTCCGCGCGGCCTTGCAGCACGCCGTCGGCCAGGTCCTGCAGGCCGCCCACGCCGCCCGAAGCGATCACCGGGATGCCGACCGCGTCCGACACCGCGCGCGTCAGGCCCAGGTCGAAACCGGATTTGGTGCCGTCGCGGTCCATGCTGGTCAACAGCAGTTCGCCGGCGCCCAGGCTCTCCATCTTGCGCGCCCACTCGATCGCATCGAGTCCGGTCGGGTTGCGCCCGCCGTGGGTGAACACTTCCCATTTGCCCGGCGCGACCTGCTTGGCGTCGATCGCCACCACGATGCACTGCGCGCCGTGTTTTTGCGAGGCTTCGTACACCAGCTGCGGGTTGGTCACCGCCGAGGTGTTCATGCTGACCTTGTCCGCGCCCGCGTTGAGCAGGCGGCGCACGTCCTCGACCTTGCGCACGCCGCCGCCGACGGTCAGCGGGATGAACACGGTCGACGCCACCGCTTCGATGATGGGCAGGATCAGGTCGCGCCCGTCGGACGACGCCGTGATGTCGAGGAAGGTGATCTCGTCCGCGCCCTGGCCGTCGTAGCGGCGCGCGATCTCGACCGGGTCGCCGGCGTCGCGCAGCTCGGTGAAGTTGACGCCCTTGACCACACGGCCGCCGGTGACGTCGAGGCAGGGGATGATGCGTTTTGCGAGCATAATTTTGTTCAGGCCAGCCAGAACGCCGCTCCCGCGCGGGCGGGAATCCATGCTGGCTTGGCTAAACCAGCCCGGCATGGGTCCCCGCGTTCGCGAGGACGACGTTCAGGCTTCGGTTCCTTCGGTGAGTTCGTCAGCGCGGCGCTGGGCGCTGGCCAGGTCGAGCGTGCCTTCATAGATCGAACGGCCGCAGATCACGCCCTCGATGCCCTCGTCCTGCACCGCGCACAGCGCTTCGACGTCGGCCACGTTGTGCACGCCGCCCGAAGCGATGATCGGCACCCGGACCGCCTGCGCCAGCTTGACCGTGGCCTCGATGTTCACGCCGCCCATCATGCCGTCGCGCCCGATGTCGGTGTAGACAATCGATTCGACGCCGTAGCCTTCGAACTTGCGGGCCAGGTCGATGACTTCGTGGCCCGACATCTTGCTCCAGCCGTCGGTCGCGACCTTGCCGTCCCTGGCGTCGAGGCCGACGATGATGTGGCCCGGGAAGGCGCCGCAGGCGTCGTGCAGGAAGCCGGGGTTCTTGACCGCGGCGGTGCCCACGATGATGTAGCTGATGCCGTCGTCGAGGTAGCGTTCGATGGTGTCGAGGTCGCGGATGCCGCCGCCCAGCTGGACCGGGATCTCGTCGATCCCGTTCTGGTCGGCGTAGTCCTGCACCACCTGCAGGATCGACTTGATCGCCGCTTCGTTCTTCGGCTTGCCGGCAAAGGCGCCGTTCAGGTCCACCAGGTGCAGGCGGCGCGCGCCCTTCTTCAGCCAGTGCAGCGCCATCTCGGCGGGATCTTCGGAAAATACGGTGGCGAGGTCCATATCGCCCTGTTTGAGGCGAACGCAGTGACCGTCTTTCAGGTCGATGGCGGGGATCAGCAGCATGGTCGTTGTCGGTTAATGGTCAGGATTGGGATCAAGGATTCCAGTGGACGAAATTGCGGTACAGGCGCAGCCCGGCGGCCGCGCTTTTCTCCGGGTGAAACTGGGTGGCGACGATATTGTCCCGCGCGACCGCGCAGCAGAACGCTTCGCCGTATTCGGTCTCGCCGATCGACTGCGCCGCGTTTCCGGGCTGCGCGTAATAGCTGTGCACGAAGTAGAAATAGCTGCCGTCCTCGACGCCGTCCCACAGCGGGTGCGCGCGCACCTGGCGCACGCGGTTCCAGCCCATCTGCGGCACCTTGAAACGCGAACCATCAGCCTGCAGCCGGCCTTCCAGCCGGAAGCGCACCACCTTGCCCGGCAACAGGCCAAGCCCCGGCGTGTCGCCCTCTTCGCTCATTTCGAACAGCATCTGCTCGCCGACGCACACGCCCATCACGGGGCGCGAGGCGGCGGCGCGCAGCAGCGCGTCCTGGACACCCGACTCGCGCAGGCTGCGCATGCAGTCGCGCATGGCGCCCTGGCCGGGCAGCACGATACGGTCGGCGGCATCGATCTCGGCCACCTCGCCGGAGATGCGCACGTCGGCCTCGGGCGCGACCGCGCGCAGCGCCTGCGCGACGGAGCGCAGGTTTCCCATGCCATAGTCGACTACAACAATCTTGTTCATCATCCTGGGTTCCGTGGCGGCGTCAGAGACTGCCTTTCGTCGACGGGATCATGCCTGCCGCGCGTTCGTCCAGTTCCGTGGCCATGCGCAGCGCGCGGCCAAAGGCCTTGAACACCGTCTCGCACTGGTGGTGCGCGTTGTGGCCGCGCAGGTTATCGATGTGCAGGGTCACGCCGGCGTGGTTGACGAAGCCGCGGAAGAATTCGATGGTCAGGTCGACGTCGAAGGTGCCGATCGCCGCGCGCGTGAACGGCACGTGCATCTCGAGGCCGGGACGGCCGGAAAAATCGATCACCACGCGCGACAGCGCTTCGTCGAGCGGTACGTAGGCGTGGCCGTAGCGGCGGATGCCCTTCTTGTCGCCGATCGCCTTCGCTACCGCCATGCCGAGCGTGATGCCGGTGTCCTCGACCGTGTGGTGGGCGTCAATGTGCAGGTCGCCCACCGCTTCGACCTCGAGGTCGATCAGGCCATGGCGCGCGATCTGGTCGAGCATGTGGTCGAGGAAGGGCACGCCGGTGTTCAGTTGCTGGCGGCCGGTGCCGTCGAGGTTGAGGGCGACGCGAATCTGCGTCTCGCTCGTGTTGCGCGTAATTTCTGCGGTGCGGGTCATGAAAGCGGCTCGGTCAGGTCAGGACGCCCCGGCCAGGGACGCCTTCAAAGCATTCAGGAATACGGAGTTTTCGTCCGGGGTGCTGACCGTCACGCGAATGCAGTTGGCCAGCAGTTTATGCATTTTACTCAAATTTTTGATCAGCACCTTTTCCGCGAGCATATTCGCACAGACCGTATCCGCATCGGGTACACGCACCAGCAGGAAGTTCGCGGCCGACGGAAATACTTCGACCCCCGGAAGGGCGGCCAGTTCGGCGGACAAGGTGGCGCGGGCGGCGTTGAGCGCCTCGGCCTGCTGGTTCAGCACGTCGAGGTGGTCGAGCGCGAACTCGGCCGCGATCTGGGTCAGCACGTTGACGTTGTACGGCGGGCGCACCTTGTCGAGCTGCTCGAGCAGGCGCGGCGCGCCCGACAGGTAGCCGAGCCGGATCCCCGCCAGGCCCAGCTTGGACAGGGTGCGCATCACCAGCAGGTTCTCGAACTCGGGCAGGCGGTGCATGAAGCTGGCGCGCGCGAACGGCTGGTACGCCTCGTCGACGACGGCGATGCCGCTGTCGCCGAGGGCGCGGATGATCTCGGCCATGTCGGCGGGATCGAACAGGTTGGCGGTCGGGTTGTTCGGGTAGGCCAGGAATACCACGGCCGGCTTGTGCTCGGCGATCGCGGCCAGCATTGCCGCCTTGTCGAGCGAGAAATCGGCCTTGAGCGGCACGCCGACGAAGTCCATGCCGGCGACCTGGGCCGAGCGCGAAAACATCACGAACGCCGGGACCGGCGCCAGCACCACGGCGCGGCGGTCCTGGCGCGCGGTGGCCGCCAGTACGATCGAAATGAGCTCGTCCGAGCCGTTGCCGAGGATGACGCCGTACCCGGCCGGCACGCCCAGCTTGTCGCAGATCTTCTGCTTCAGGCTGGCGTACGAAGGCACCGGGTAACGGTTGATCACGGCCGCGGCCAGGCGCGCCGCCAGTTCCTCGCGCAGCGGCGGCGACAGCTCGTACGGATTCTCCATCGCGTCGAGCTTGATGTAGCCGCTGGCGTCGGCCACGTGGTAGCTGGCGGTCGCTGCTACGTCCGCGCGGATGGTGTTGGCGATCAGGTTGTCGAGGAAAGTCATGGGTCGCTCCTTAGGCGGTGGACGCGTCGTCGTTCGCTTCGCCTGCATTAAGTGTTAGCTCTGAAACGTCATTCCCGGCCTCGGCGGCAGCCCGGCGCAAATCCATAGGCCGCGCGCTCATTTGGCTCGGCACGGGTTCCCGCAGGGCTGCCGCCGAGGCCGGGAACGACGTTTTGCCGGCGGCGGCCTTGCGCTTTTTGGCGCCCGCCTCGGGGACCTCGGGCGCGGCCAGGCGCGCCTCGATGATCTCGCAGTAGGCCGGGTTCAGCTCGAAGCCCGCGAACTGGCGCCCGAGGCGCCGCGCGGCGATCGCGGTGGTGCCGCTGCCCATGAACGGATCGAGCACCACCCCGCCCGGCGGGCACGAGGCCTTGACCATGCGTTCGATGATCTCGAGCGGCTTCTGGGTCGGGTGGTCGGCGCGCTCCGGATGCTCGCGGTGCAGGCGCGACACGCTCCACAGGTCCTTCGGGTTGTAGCCTACCTCGAGCCATTTGGCGCCCACGAAGATCGAGCGCGAGCGCGCCTTCTTGGTCTCGGCGTCGTACGGGATGCGCACCGCGTCGAGGTCGAAGTAGTAGTCCTTGCGGTTGGCGAAAAAGCCAATCGTGTCGTGCACCGACGAAAAGCTGCGCGTGCTGCCGCCCATCGACGGCACCCGGCGGTCCCAGATAATCTCGTTCATCATGGTCATGCGCTTCTTGAGCATCACGAAAATCTCGGGCGCAAAGCGCCAGGTCAGGAAGATGTACAGGCTGCCGTTGGGCTTGAGCTTGGGCAGCGCCTTGTCGATCCACTGTTCGGTCCAGGCCAGGTAGTCCTCGACGCTTTGCTGGTCCGAGTCGTTGCCGTAGTCCTTGCCGAGGTTGTAGGGCGGGTCGGTCAGGATCAGGTCGATCGACCCGTCCGGGATGCGCGCCAGGCCCGCGAGCGCATCCTCGCAGAATACCTGGTTGACCCAGGCCGTCATGATTGGGGTTTCAAGCGCACGGATTGCATCCGCAATTCGGCGCTGCGGGCGTGCGCCTGCAGGCCTTCGCCGTAGGCCAGCTCCGCCGCCACCTTGCCCAAGGTTTGCGCGCCGGCTTCGCTGACGAACAGTACCGACGAGCGTTTCTGGAAGTCGTACACGCCCAGCGGCGACGAGAAGCGCGCGGTGCGCGAGGTCGGCAGCACGTGGTTCGGGCCGCAGCAGTAGTCGCCCAGCGCTTCGGACGAGAAGCGGCCGAGGAACATCGCGCCGGCGTGGCGGATCTTGTCGGCCCATTGCTGCGGCTCGTCCGCCGAGATTTCGAGGTGCTCGGCCGCGATCGCGTTGGCGATGGCGCAGGCTTCATCCATGTCGCGCACCTTGACCAGCGCGCCGCGGTCGGCCAGCGAGGTGGCGATGGTGTCCTTGCGCGGCATCGCCGGTAGCAGCTTGTGGATGCTCTCCTCCACCTTCGCGATGTAGGCGGCGTCCGGGCACAGCAGGATGGCCTGGGCCAGCTCGTCGTGCTCGGCCTGCGAGAACAGGTCCATCGCGACCCAGTCCGGATCGGTGGTGCCGTCGCACAGCACCAGGATCTCGGACGGGCCGGCGATCATGTCGATGCCGACCGTGCCGAACACGCGGCGTTTGGCGGCGGCGACGTAGGCGTTGCCGGGGCCGACGATCTTGTCGACCGCCGGAATGGTCTCGGTGCCGTAGGCCAGCGCGCCGACGGCCTGTGCGCCGCCGATCGTGATCACGCGCGTTACGCCCGCGATCGCGGCAGCGGCCAGCACCATCGGGTTCTTCACGCCGTCCGGGGTCGGCACGACCATCACGATTTCCTTCACGCCCGCCACCTGTGCCGGAACCGCGTTCATCAGCACCGACGACGGATAGGCGGCCTTGCCGCCCGGGACGTAGATGCCGACGCGGTCGAGCGGGGTCACGCGCTGGCCCAGCACGGTGCCATCGGGCTCGGTGTAGGTGAAGCCGTTCAGTTCCTGCTTCTGGCGTTCGTGGAACACGCGCACGCGGTCGGCCGCGATCTGCAGTGCGGCGCGCTGCGCCTGCGGCAGCGAGGCCAGCGCCTGCTCCAGCTCTTCCTGTTTGATATCGAAGGCCGCCATGCTGGGCGCGCCGCCAGGAATCCGGTCGAAGCGGTTGGTGTACTCGAGCACCGCGGCGTCGCCGCGCGCCTTGACGTCGGCGAGGATCTGCGCAACCGCGCTTTCGATGGCGTCATCGGTTTCGGCTTCGAAAGCCAGCAACGCATCGAGGCGCTGTTTGAAATCTGGCGCGGTGGAGTCGAGTTTGCGGATCTGTACTTGCATGATTCGATTCAGGCTTGTGGTTCGGACGGGGCCGCCGAGGACGGGGCCGCCGAGGACGCGCGCTCGAAGGCCTCGAGGATCGGTTGCAGGCGCTCGCGCTTGAGTTTCAGCGCGGCCTGGTTGACCACCAGGCGCGACGAGATGTCCATGATCTTTTCGACTTCGACCAGGTTGTTGGCGCGCAGCGTGCCGCCGGTCGAGACCACGTCGACGATCGCGTCGGACAGGCCGACCAGCGGCGCCAGCTCCATCGAGCCGTACAGCTTGATCAGGTCGACGTGCACACCCTTCGACGCAAAGTGCTGGCGCGCGGTGTTCACGAACTTGGTGGCCACGCGCAGGCGCGCGCCCTGGCGCACCGCGGTCTCGTAATCGAAGCCGGCGTTGACCGCCACCGACATGCGGCAGCTGGCGATGTGCAGGTCGATCGGCTGGTACAGGCCTTCGCCGCCGTGTTCGAGCAGCACGTCCTTGCCGGCCACGCCGAAGTCGGCAGCGCCATGCTGTACGTAGGTCGGCACGTCGGTGGCGCGCACGATCAGCACGCGCACGGCAGGGTCGTTGGTCGGCAGGATCAGCTTGCGCGAGGTCTCGGGGTCTTCGAGGACCGTGATCCCGGCCGCCGCCAGCAGCGGCAGCGTGTCCTCGAAAATCCGGCCCTTCGACAGCGCCAGGATCAGCTGGTCGCCGCCGGGTTTGCTCATGGTGTTCATCGGCGTGGCTTTACTTGATGCGCACGACATCGGCGCCAACCTTCGACAGTTTCACTTCCATGCGGTCGTAGCCGCGGTCCAGGTGGTAGATGCGGTCGATCACGGTGGTGCCTTCGGCCGCCATGGCGGCGATCACCAGCGAGGCCGAAGCGCGCAGGTCGGTCGCCATCACCGGCGCGCCCACCAGGCGGTCCACGCCCTGGATGAACGCCGTGTTACCGTCGATCTCGATCGATGCGCCCAGGCGGTTCATCTCCTGCACGTGCATGAAGCGGTTCTCGAAGATGGTTTCGGTCACGCGCGCGGTGCCGGAGGCGATCGTGTTGACGGCCATGAACTGGGCCTGCATGTCGGTCGGGAAGCCGGGGTATTCGGTGGTGCGGAACGAGACCGGGGCCGGACGGCGGTTCATGCGGGCGCGGATCGAATCGGCGCCGATCGTCAGCTCGAGGCCGATTTCGCGCAGCTTGTCGAGCGCGACGTCGAAGATGTCGGTGCGGGTGCGCGAGATCAGCACGTCGCCGCCGGTCGCCGCAACGGCGCACAGGAAGGTGGCGGCCTCGATGCGGTCCGAGATCACGGCGTGGCTCGCGCCATGCAGCTCGTCGACGCCCTGGATCACCAGGCGGTCGGTGCCGATGCCGTCGATCTTTGCGCCCATGGCGACCAGCAGGTTGGCCAGGTCGGTCACTTCCGGCTCGCGCGCGGCATTTTCCAGCACGGTCTCGCCTTCGGCCAGCACTGCCGCCATCAGCAGGTTCTCGGTGCCGGTCACGGTGATCATGTCAGTGTGGATGCGCGCACCCTTCAGCCGCGCGCATGTGGCGTGGATGTAGCCGCCTTCGATCGTGATCTCGGCGCCCATCTGGCGCAGGCCCTTGATGTGCTGGTCGACCGGACGCGAACCGATCGCGCAGCCGCCGGGCAGCGACACCCTGGCCTCGCCGAAGCGCGCCAGCATCGGGCCCAGCACCAGGATCGACGCGCGCATGGTCTTGACCAGCTCGTACGGCGCGAGCAGGGTGTCGATGTTGGCGCCGTTGAGGGTGACGCGCTCGTCGTCCTGCCTGACCGTCAATCCGGTCTGGGCCAGCAGCTTGAGCATCGTTTTCACGTCGTGCAGGTGCGGCACGTTCGACAGTTCGAGGTCGCCCGAAGTGAGCAGGCCCGCGCACAGGATCGGCAGCGCCGCGTTCTTGGCGCCCGAAATAACGATTTCGCCGTCGAGGCGCTTGCCGCCCACAATCTGGAGCTTATCCATTGTTATCCTTGGTATTCGTCTGGGGTCAGGGTTTTCATCGACAGCGCGTGGATCTCCTCGCGCATGCGGTCGCCAAGCACGGCGTACACCAGCTGGTGGCGCTGGATCGGGCGCTTGCCGGCGAACGCGGGCGACACGATCACCGCGTTGAAGTGCTGGCCGTCGCCTTCCACCTCGAGGTGGGTGCATTCCAGGCCGTTGCTGATGTAGCTGTGGATCAGTTCAGGGGTGGTAGCCACGGTTTTCCTTTAAATCTTGGTAACGACGATCTTAGTGGCGCAGGTTGTAGCCGCGCCTGAGCAGGTTGATGGCTACGGCTGCCAGCGCGACGAAAAACACGGACACGATGGCCAGGCTGGTCCACGGCGAGACATCCGACTTGCCGAAGAAACCGTAACGGAATCCGTCAATCATATAAAAGAACGGATTGAAATGCGAGACTGCCAGCCAGAACGGTGGCAGCTTTTTGATTGAATAGAATACACCTGCCAGGAAAGTGGCCGGCATGATCAGGAAGTTCTGGAACGCGGCCAGCTGGTCGAACTTCTCGGCCCAGATCCCGGCGATCAGTCCCATGGTGCCGAGGATGGCGGCGCCGAGCAGCGCGAACACGACGATCCACAGCGGCGCCGTGAACGACAGGTCGGCGAACCAGGCGGTGACGATGAACACGCCGGCGCCAACGGCCAGCCCGCGCACCACCGAGGCCGCCACGTAGGCCGAGATGATCTCCCAGTGCGACAGCGGCGGCAGCAGGATGAACACCAGGTTGCCGGTGATTTTGGACTGGATCAGCGAGGACGACGAGTTGGCGAACGCATTCTGCAGCACGCTCATCATCACCAGGCCCGGGATCAGGAACGCGGTGTAGCTGACGCCTTCGAGCATCTCGACCCGGCCGTCGAGCACGTGGCCGAAGATCAGCAGGTACAGCATCGAGGTGACGATCGGCGCGGCGATGGTCTGGGTGGCGACCTTCCAGAAGCGCAGCGTCTCCTTGAAGAACAGGGTACGGAAACCCACGGATATCATGCTCATCGGGTTTCTCCCCCCATAATCTGCAGGAAGATATCTTCCAGGTCGGCCTGCTGCATCTGCATCTCGTCGACGACGGCGCCGGCTTCGCGCAGGTGCGCGAGGATGCCCTCGACTTCAGCCGGCGCGTTCACGCGCAGGCTGTAGCGGTTGCCGCCGCCGTTTCCATTGTCATGTTCGTCATGCGAAACCAGGTGGCGCAGGCCGGGCGGCAGCTCGCCGCCTTTCAGGTGCACGATCAGCTGCGAACCGGACACGCGGCGCAGCAGCGCCTGCATGGTATCAAGCGCCACCACGCGGCCCGCCTTGAGCATCGCGACGCGCTGGCACATGGCCTCGGCTTCCTCGAGGTAGTGGGTGGTCAGCACCACGGTGTGGCCGGCCCGGTTCAGGCGCGAGATGAACTTCCACAGGGTCTGGCGCAGTTCGACGTCGACGCCGGCGGTCGGCTCGTCGAGCACGATCACCGGCGGCTTGTGCACCAGCGCCTGCGCGACCAGCACGCGGCGCTTCATGCCGCCCGACAGGGCGCGCATGTTGACGTCGGCCTTGTTGGTCAGGTCGAGGTTTTCCATGACCTCGTCGATCCACTTGTCGTTGTTCTTGATGCCGAAGTAGCCCGACTGCAGGCGCAGCGTTTCGCGCACGGTGAAGAAGGGGTCGAACACCAGCTCCTGCGGCACCACGCCAAGCTTTTTGCGGGCTTCGCGGAAGTCGCTGACGACGTCGTGGCCGTGGATCCTGACGCTGCCGGCGTCGGCCCGGATCAGGCCCGCGATGGTGGAAATCAGGGTGGTTTTGCCGGCGCCGTTGGGGCCGAGCAGTCCGAAGAATTCGCCTTCTTCGATGGTCAGGGAAACGCCTTTCAGGGCCTTGAGGGCCTTGTAGCTTTTCTCGACGCTGTCAATCTGGATCGCGGTCATTATTATTGGGAGGGGCGGCCGCGGCGCTGCCGCGCGGGCCTTGCGGGGAAACGACCCATTATAGGGGAAATCCGAATCGGAAGAGTTCGGTGGGGAAGATTTGGGACGGCGTGCGCACGAGTGCGCACGCTACGGAATCGAAAACGGCAGCTGCGCACCGGTCCGCACGCAGCGCCCGGCCCGGGAACGTCATTCCCGCGCAGGCGGGAATCCATGCTGAGCCCAGGTCAGCCAGCGACGTATCAATTCCCGCGTGCGCGGGAATGACGTGTTGGCGTTGTGGCCTTGAAAGCGCCTGCGGATCGGCCGCGATCAGGACTGCGGCAGCAGGGCGTCGACGCCGTACAGGTGGGCCAGCGTGTGCAGGTTGTCCGGCACGTTGATGTAGGTGAGCTGGTGGCCGGCGGCGCGGGCCTCGCGCTGCCAGGCCAGCATCAGCGCGACGCCGCAGGAGTCGGCGCTTTTCACGCCGCCAAGGTCGAACACGGTCTCGCCGGCGGCGATCGCGGCGCGGCCGTGTTCCAGCGCCGCGTGCGCGGTCTGGAAGGTCAGCGCTTCGAGCGACAGCATGGTGGTGGCTTCTGCCATGCGATTACGTCTTCGGTGGTTTCAGCGGCTTGTTGGCCAGCTGCTGGTTACGGTCGTGCAGCTTCTTGATCAGGCCGTCGATGCCGCCCTTGCTGATCTCGGACGAGAAGGTGCCCTTGTAGGTCTCGACCAGCCAGGCGCCCAGCACGTTGATGTCGAAGATCTTCCAGCCGGCCGGGGTCTTGGCCAGGCGGTAGTTGAGCGTGATCGGCTCGCCGCGGGTCAGGTTGACCTGCGAGCGTACCTCGACTTCGGTATCGGCCGGGTCGGCGCGGAACGGCTTGAACTCAACCGTCTCGTTACGGATCTGCGACAGCGCGCCCGAGTAGGTGAACACCAGCAGCGTGCGGAACTCGTCCGACAGCTGCTTCTGCTGCTCGGGGGTGGCCTGGCGCCAGTAGCGGCCGGCCGCCAGCGAGGTCATTTTTTCCGAGTCGACGTACGGCAGGATCTTGGCGTTGACCAGGTCCATGATCTTGTTGCGGTTGCCGGCCTGGATGTCCTTGTCGCCCTTGACGGTGTCGATCACGTCGCTGCTGATGCGCTTGACCAGCAGGTCCGGCGCCTCGGTAGCGGCAGGCGCGGCCAGCACGGCGCCCGAAAACGCGAAGGTGGCGGCGGTGGCGAAAACGAGTTGTACGATTGGTTTCATAGGCTCTCTTCCTGTTCGTTGTGGGCCAGGCTGCGCGCCGCTCGATGGGCGCGAAGCATTACCCCGGTTAACTACTTCGAGGGCGCTTCGGATGACACTGGAGCGTCCTGCTGTTGCGGCGCAACCTCATCTGCGTCGGCGCGACGCTGCGATTTTCCCTTTTTGCGCGACGACTCACCGTCGAACACCCGGCTTTCGCGGCGCTGCAGGTAGCCGTCGCGGATAAATTCGTAACGGTCGAGCGCCGCCTCTTCGAGCAGGTTGGACGCATCGAGCACGGTGGCGCGCTGGTCGACCGCGCGCACGCCGATCCCGGCGTTGCGCCAGCCGACCGGCTCCTTGTGCGACCACGGATCGCCCCACAAGTCGGCCGGCAGGGCCGCGGTGTCACGCACCGTAGATGGGCCCAGAAGCGGCAACATCAAGTACGGGCCGCTTGGCACACCCCACATGCCCAGGGTCTGGCCAAGGTCTTCGTTGTGTTTCTGCAACCCAGCTTCGGAAGCAATGTCGAGCAAGCCGAGGATGCCGAAGGTCGAGTTGAAGGCAAAACGGGTCAAATCGCTCATGCCTTCCTGACCCTTGCCCTGCAGCAGGTTGTTCATCGCGCTCCAGGCGTCGGTCAGGTTGCCGAAGAAATTGTTGACGCCGGTTTGCACAAAGCCCGGGGTATGTTCTTTATAGGCCGTCGCGGCCGGTTTCAGGGCGACGCGGTCGGCTGCGTCGTTGAAAGTGAACATTGCTCGGTTGAATTTTTCAAACGGGTCGCGCTGATTCTGTGCGGCGGCAGCGCCGGACAACAGCAGGCCGGCCGCGGCCACCAGGGCCAGGCTGCGCCATCGCGCTTGCGCGGTGGTCGTAGTCGAAGTCATTTCGGTTGATCCTTTCCTTCTGCGGCCTTGCTGTAGATGAACTGGTTGATCAGGTCCTCCAACACGGTTGCGGATTGAGTATGAGAAATACGGTCGCCGTTGACGAGATTGTTCGCATCGCCGCCCGGCTCGATGCCGACGTATTGCTCGCCGAGCAGGCCGGCGGTCAGGATCTTCAGCGAACTGTCTTTCGGGAATTTGTAGACCGGCTCGAGGTCGAGGCGCACCAGCGCCTGGTAGCTCTTGTCGTCAAAGCTGATGTCGCCCACGCGGCCGACCACCACGCCGGCGCTTTTGACCGGCGCCTGCGGTTTGAGGCCGCCGATGTTGTCGAACTTGGCGGTGACGGTGTAGGTCTTGCTGAACGAGATCGTGCTCATGTTGCCGGCCTTGAGCGCGAGGAACAGCAGCGATGCCAGTCCCAACAGCACAAACAGGCCGACCCAGACGTCGATAATCTTGCGATGCATAATTTTTCCTAACTAATTACGGCGCGGACGCGGCAGCCGGACTTTCGAAACTATTTGTTAAACATCAGGGCGGTCAGGATGAAATCCATGCCCCACACCATCAGCGACGAGATGACCACGGTGCGGGTGGTGGCCCGCGACACGTCGGCCGGCGTCGGCTGCGCCTCGTAGCCCTGGAACAGCGCGGTGAAAGTCACCAGGATGCCGAACACGAATGCCTTGATCATTCCGTTCAGCACGTCGGTGCGGACATCGACGCCGGCCTGCATTTGCGACCAGAATGCGCCTTCGTCGACGCCGATCAGCTGCACGCCGACGATATAGCCACCGAAAATGCCCACCGCCGAAAACACCGCGGACAGCACCGGCATCGCGATCACGCCGGCCCAGAAACGCGGCGCGAGCACGCGCTGGACCGGGTTAATCGCCATCATTTCCATCGCGGCGAGCTGCTCGCCGGCCTTCATCAGGCCGATCTGCGCGGTCAATGAGGTACCGGCGCGGCCGGCGAACAGCAGCGCGGTGACGACCGGTCCGAGCTCGCGCACCAGCGCCAGCGCGACCACCTGGCCCAGCTTCTGCTCGGCGCCGTAGGCGTTGAGCGTGATATAGCCCTGCAGGCCGAGCACCGCGCCGACCATCAGGCCGGACACGCTGATGATCAGCAGCGAGTAATTGCCGATGAAGTGCACCTGCTCCGAGATCAGCGTCGGGCGCCGCAGCGCGCCCGGCGTCACCCCGAGCAGGTTGCAGAACGAGCGCGTCGCGTAGCCGACGCTGCCGATAGTTTCACGCACCGTGCGGCCAAGCGCTTCCAGCAGGCGAGCGATCATCGGCGTGCTCCCAGGCCGAGGTCTTCGGCCAGCGACTTGCCAGGATAATGGAAAGGCACCGGGCCATCGGGCGCGGCGTTGACAAATTGTTTCACATACGGATCTTCCGAAGCGCGCAATTCGGCCGGCGTGCCCTCCGCGACAATTTTGCCTGCGGACATAAAGTAGACGTAGTCGGCGATCGAGAACGTCTCATTGACATCGTGCGAGACCAGGATCGAGGTCGAGCCCAGGGTATCGTTCAGGTTGCGGATCAGGTTGGCGACCTGGCCCATCGAAATCGGGTCGAGGCCGGCGAACGGCTCGTCGTACATGATCAGTTGCGGGTCGAGCGCGACGGCGCGCGCCAGGGCCACGCGGCGCGACATGCCGCCGGAAATTTCAGCCGGCTTGAGTTTGTGCGCGTTGCGCAGCCCGACCGCGTGCAGCTTGAGCAGCACCAGGTCGCGGATCAGTTCTTCCGGCAGGTCGGTGTGTTCGCGCAGCGGAAAAGCGACGTTGTCGAACACCGACAGGTCGGTGAACAGGGCGCCGAACTGGAACAGCATGCCCATCTTGCGGCGCAGGCGGTACAGGCCCTCGGTATCGAGCCGGTGCACGACTTCGCCACCGACGCTGACCGTGCCCTTCTGCGGACGGATCTGGCCGCCGATCAGGCGCAGCACCGTGGTCTTGCCGCTGCCCGACCCGCCCATGACCGCGACGAGCTTGCCGCACGGGATATCCATGCGCAGGTGCGACAAGATGGGGCGATCGCGGTAAGCGAAGTGCAGATCGCGGATTTCGACTAGGTTGGACACAGTGGTGTTCGAATTTTGCAATCCCATATTGTAGTGCAGAAACGGCAATCGCTGCTGGAGGCCCACTATTTTGCGCAGGGGCGTCGAGGTAAGAATACAACACTAATAACCGGAAAGTCAGCTATTTCCGCACGTAAGTATCTGTTTTTGCTGAGGTATGCATATATGACAAGCTTGCGAAATATTGATTTTCGTTAAGTAATGCGCCCTAGCAATGCGCGGTTCGCGGTGCAACATTTACCCCGGTTTTACGGGCGCCCCGGGGCCATTGTCGACGACGTTTGGGTTGCGGCCAAATCGACATACGGCGTACCCACGGCAGCCGCACCGGCAAAAAAACGGCCCGGAAAACCGGGCCGCGTTCTTTATATGGCGCGGTTGCCTCAGCGCGGCAGCACCGACGATCCCATCAGGAACTCGTCCACCGCCCGGGCGCACTGGCGCCCTTCGCGGATCGCCCACACCACCAGCGACTGGCCGCGCCGCATGTCGCCTGCGGCGAACACTTTGGGCGACGAGGTGTGGTAGCTGCGTTCGCCATCGGTGGTGGCGCGGGCGTTGCCGCGTGCATCCTTCTGCACGCCAAACGCTTCCAGCACTTGCTGCACCGGCGACACGAAACCCATCGCCAGCAGCACCAGGTCGGCCTTCATCTCGAATTCCGAGCCGGGCACTTCCAGCATCTTGCCATCCTTCCACTCGACGCGGCAGGCGACCAGCTTGTCGACCTTGCCGCCCTTGCCTTCGAACCGCTTGGTGGCCACCGCCCAGTCGCGCTGGGCGCCTTCCTCGTGCGAGGACGAGGTGCGCAGCTTGGTCGGCCAGTACGGCCAGACCAGCGGCTTGTTCTCCTGCTCGGGCGGCTGCGGCATCAGCTCGAACTGGGTGACCGATTCGGCGCCGTGGCGGTTGGAGGTGCCGACGCAGTCCGAACCGGTGTCGCCGCCGCCGATCACGACCACGTGCTTGCCGGTCGCCTTGAGCTGGTCCTTCAGCTTGTCGCCGGCATTGACGCGGTTTTGCTGCGGCAGGAAGTCCATCGCGAAATGCACGCCCTTCAGCTCGCGGCCCGGCACCGGCAGGTCGCGCGGCTGCTCGGCGCCGCCGGCCAGGATCACGGCGTCGAATTCCTTGTCCAGGTCTTCCGGAAAGATGGTTTCACGGGCCATGTTGCTCACAGCGGCGGGGAAATCCTTGCCGATCAGGACGCTGGTGCGGAAGGTCACGCCTTCCGCCCGCATCTGCTCGACGCGGCGGTCGATCAGGTGCTTCTCCATCTTGAAGTCCGGGATACCGTAGCGCAGCAGGCCACCGATGCGGTCGCTCTTTTCGAACACCGTCACGTCGTGCCCGACGCGCGCGAGCTGCTGGGCGGCGGCCAGGCCGGCCGGGCCCGAACCGACGATCGCGACCTTCTTGCCGGTCTTGCTGGCGGACGGCTGCGGCACGACCAGGCCGTGCTCAAAGCCGCTATCGGCGATCTTGCGCTCGATCGACTTGATGCCGACCGGCTCGTCGTTGATGTTCAGCGTGCATGCCGCCTCGCACGGCGCCGGGCACACGCGGCCGGTGAATTCCGGGAAGTTGTTGGTCGAATGCAGGTTTTCCACCGCCAGGCGGTAGTTGCCGTGATAGACCAGGTCGTTCCAGTCGGGGATCTGGTTATTCACCGGGCAGCCGGTGTTGCAGAACGGGATGCCGCAATCCATGCAGCGCGCGCCCTGCAGCTTGGCTTGCGCGTCGCTCAGGGTCAGCGTGAATTCCTTGTAGTTCTTGAGGCGCGCGGCAGGCTCGAGGTGACCCTCTTCCTGACGCTGAAATTCCATGAAGCCAGTGATTTTACCCACGTTGTTTTTCCTTGTGTCGGAGCACCGTCGCTCCTGCGGAAGCGGGAGCCCATGCTGAGGATCCGGCGTCATGAACGCCGCGTTACTGCACACTCAGCATGGGTCCCCGCTTTCGCGAGGACGACGTTATCTATATTTGCAGCGCTACCTTATTTGCGACGCTACCTTGGTGCTTAGGCCGCCAGCTCGATCTGGTCGTTGGCTTCTTCCATGCTGCTGTTGTGCATCTCTTCCAGCGCACGCTTGTACTCGGTCGGGAACACCTTCACGAACTTGCCGCGGCTGTTGGCCCAGTCGTCGAGCAGGTTGCGCGCGCGGGTGCTGCCGGTGTGCTTGAAGTGGCGTTCGATCAGGCGCTTCAGGATCACCTCGTCCGACTCGCGCTCGCCGCCGCGGGTCTGGCTGTGCCAGCCTGACCGGTCGTCCTGCTCGCGGGTCGACCGCACCGGCTCCAGGTTCACCATCGCGGTGTTGCACTTCTTCTCGAAGTCGCCCTTCGGGTCGTACACGTAGGCCACGCCGCCGGACATGCCGGCCGCAAAGTTGCGCCCCGTCTCGCCCAGCACCACCACCGTACCGCCCGTCATGTACTCGCAACCATGGTCGCCGAGGCCTTCCACCACCGCCGTCGCGCCCGAGTTACGCACCGCGAAGCGCTCGCCGGCCACGCCGTTGAAGAACGCCTCGCCGGAAATCGCGCCGTACAGCACGGTGTTGCCGACGATGATGTTGTCGACCGCCCAGCCGCGGAACTCGGTGTTCGGACGCACGATGACGCGCCCGCCCGACAAGCCCTTGCCGACGTAGTCGTTGCCTTCGCCGACCAGGTCGAGCGTGATGCCCCCCGCCAGGAACGCCGCCGCCGACTGGCCCGCGGTGCCCTGCAGCTGGATGTGGATCGTGTCATCCGGCAGGCCGGCGTGCCCGTAACGCTTCGCCACTTCGCCCGACAGCATCGTGCCGACCGTGCGGTTCACGTTGCGCACCGGCGAAATGAAAGACACCCGGTCGCCCTTCTCCAGCGCCGCCTTGGCCTGCGCGATCAGCTTGTGGTCGAGCGCGCGGTCGAGGCCATGGTCCTGCGCATCGCTGTGATAGATCTGGCGCGGCTCGTCGTTCTTCGGCTGATAGAAGATGGCCGAGAAATCCAGGCCCTGCGCCTTCCAGTGCGAGATCGCCTTCGACCGGTCGAGCAGGTCGGCGCGGCCAATCAGCTCGTCGTAGCTGCGGATGCCCAGCGAGGCCATGATCTGGCGCGCCTCTTCGGCCACGAAGAAGAAGTAGTTCACCACGTGCTCCGGCTTGCCCTGGAACTTCGCGCGCAGCACCGGGTCTTGCGTCGCCACGCCCACCGGGCAGGTATTCAGGTGGCACTTGCGCATCATGATGCAGCCTTCCACCACCAGCGGCGCGGTCGCGAACCCGATTTCGTCGGCGCCCAGCATGGCGGCGATGACGACGTCGCGGCCGGTCTTCATCTGGCCGTCGGCCTGCACCCGGATACGGCTGCGCAGGCCGTTGAGCACCAGCGTCTGCTGGGTCTCGGCCAGGCCCAGCTCCCACGGCGTGCCGGCGTGCTTGACCGACGACAGCGGCGAGGCGCCGGTGCCGCCGTCATGGCCGGCCACCACCACGTGGTCGGCCTTGGCCTTGGAGACGCCTGCGGCCACGGTGCCGATGCCCACTTCCGACACCAGCTTGACCGAGATCGAGGCCGCTGGATTCGCGTTCTTCAGGTCGTGGATCAGCTGCGCCAGGTCCTCGATCGAGTAGATGTCGTGGTGCGGCGGCGGCGA
>JBJMVW010000021.1:0-11838 GCA_045810465.1 Massilia sp.
AAGATGCTGGCCGCGAAAAACTTCCAGTCCGGCATGCAGACGCTGCGCCAGGTCGAGTTCTCGCTGATCGACATGCACCTGCACTACGACTTCGACCCGAACAGTGCACAGACGGTGCAAGACCTGGTCGATGAAGTGCGCCAGAAGTTCTCGGTGCTGATCCCGCCCTCGTTCAACCGCTTCCAGCATTCCTTCGGCCATATTTTTGCCGGCGGTTACGCAGCAGGTTACTATAGCTACAAGTGGGCCGAGGTGCTGTCGGCCGACGCCTATGCCGCGTTTGAAGAAGCGGTCGAGGCAGGCGGCGGGGACCTGTCGGCCGAGACTGGCCGCCGGTTCCAGCAGGAGATCCTGGCGGCTGGCGGCGCCCGGCCGGCGCTCGAATCGTTCAAGGCCTTCCGCGGCCGCGAGCCAATGATCGACGCGCTGCTGCGCCATAGCGGCATGAAAACCTGAGACGATGACACGAATCGACTTTCATACCAATATTCCTGACAAGCTGAGCTACGCTTGCCGGCTCGCGCGCAAGGCCTACGCCTCGCGCGCCAAGCTGGTATTGCTGGCCGAGGACGCGGCGCAGGCCGCGGCCTTGAACGAGGCGCTGTGGACGCTGTCGGAGACCGACTTCATCCCGCACGTGATGGCGGGCGATCCGCTGGCCGCGCAGACGCCGGTGATCGTGACCGACAGCGAAGAGGCGGCGCTGCCGCACTACGACATGCTGGTCAACCTGACGCGCCGCACGCCCTCGACCTTCGCGCAATTCCAGCGTGTGTTCGAGATCATTTCCACCGACGAAGACGATGCGGCCGCCGGCCGCAAGCGCTACGTCGCCTACAAGCAGCAATCCTACCCACTGACCCACTTTGTCGCAGGACAGTCATGAGCCAGAACGCGGTGTTCGATGATGCAAGCATCCCGGTATTGACCGAAGTTGTCGACGAAACGCCGCAAGTGGCGCCCGAGCCCGCCCCGCCTGCCGAGGCGGCCGTGGAAGCGCGCGCACTCGATAGCTGGAGCGCGCACGAGTGGGAGCTGCTGGAACGCCGGCTATCGGAACGCATCCTGCAGCAACTGCAGGGCCGGGTTGATTTCGTGCTCGAACAGCGGCTGCGCGACAGCATGGCCGACGTGTTGCAGCACGCGCTCACCGGGCTGACCGAAGAGATCCGCGAAGGCTTGCAGCAGACGATAGAGAAAATCGTCGCGCGCGCCGTATCGCAGGAGCTGGCGCATTTGCAGACCCTGAAGAAGTAATTTTCACGTCGTTCCCGCAATTCACCCGTCGTTCCCGCGAAGGCGGGAACCCCAGTTCCCGTGCAATCCACAGGCGCTGGCGGCAAGTCCACTAGCGCAACGCGACGGACTTGGATTCCCGCCTCCGCGGGAATGACGTGCGTGGGGGCCCCCTCCCCGCACGTTTTCCCCTTTGCTAACCCGGCAATTTGTTGTACCTTTTGCTGTATGCAAAACATTGCGGCGTGACCAGCGCTGTCGCTTCTTATCCTTTTGGAGAATGTCCATGCAGTTCACCACCAAGCTCATTCCACTTGCCATCGCGATGGCGTTTGCCGGCTCTGCCGCCGCCCAGGAAATCGTGAAGATCGGGCACGTGGCGCCGATCTCCGGCCCCAGCGCCCACCTCGGCAAGGACAATGAAAACGCGGCCAGGATGGCGATCGACGAGCTCAACGCAAAAGGCTTCAATCTCGGCGGCAAAAAGGTCAAGCTGCAGCTGATCTCGGAGGACGATGGCGCGGACCCGAAACAAGGCACGGCGGTGGCGCAAAAGCTGGTCGATGCGCACGTCAACGGCGTGATCGGCCACCTCAATTCGGGCACCACGGTGCCGGCATCGAAAATCTACAACGACGCGGGCATTGTGCAGATCTCGCCGTCGACCACCGCGCCGGAATACACCCGCCAGCACTTCCCGGGCGCGTTCCGGGTGGTCGCCAGCGACAGCAAGCTGGGCGGCACGCTGGCGCGCTACGCGATCCAGAACCTGAAGGTCAAGAACATCGCGGTGATCGACGACCGCACCACCTACGGCCAGGGCGTGGCGGCGGAATTCGTCAAGGGCGCCAAGGCGCCGGGGGTGCGCGTGGTCGGCAAGGAGTTCACCACCGCCACCGCAACCGATTACACCGCGATCCTGACCTCGCTGAAAGCCAAGAAGCCCGACCTGGTGTTCTTCGGCGGCATGGACTCGGTCGGCGGCCCGATGCTCAAGCAAATGAAGGCGCTGGGCATCAACGCAGCCTTCATGGGCGGCGACGGCATCTGCACCGAGGCGCTGGGACGCTTGGCCGGCGACGCGATCGGCGAAGGCCGGGTGATCTGTGCGGAAGCCGG
The DNA here is from genome assembly GCA_045810465.1 of Massilia sp. Classification (GTDB taxonomy): domain Bacteria; phylum Pseudomonadota; class Gammaproteobacteria; order Burkholderiales; family Burkholderiaceae_D; genus Telluria. Next base: position 2,356 of record JBJMVW010000021.1, read on the forward strand.
CGGCGTGAAAGGTCCGCAGGAAAAGGCGATGGACGATTTCCGCGCGCGCTACAAGCAAAAGTACGGCACCGAGGTGCAGCTGTACGCGCCGTACGTGTATGACGCGGTGATGGTGATGGCCGCCGCGATGCAGAACGCCAAGTCGGCCGACCCTGCCAAGTACCTGCCCGAGCTGAAGAAGATCAAGTACGAAGGCGTCACCGGCACCATCCAGTTCGACCCGAACGGCGACATCAAGGACGGCGCGCTGACCCTGTTCACCTACAAGGGCGGCAAGAAGAACAAGATCGACGTGCTGCGCTAAGGATTTAGCACGTCGTTCCCGCGAAGGCGGGAATCCATGCTGAACGTAAGGAGCCAACTCAGTATGGGTTCCCGCTTGCGCGGGAACACGTATCGCACTTAGCGGGGACAGCCGCAAAAAAAGCGCGCCCAGCTTTCGCGGGCGCGCTTTTTGTTTTATCAGGCAGGAATTACTTCAGCGACAAAATCCACTTGACCAGGGTGTGGGCCTCGGCGTCGCTCACCTGTGGGTTGGGCGGCATCGGCACTGGACCCCAGACGCCTGAGCCGCCCTTGATGACCTTTTGCACAAGCTTTGCCTCGACGTCTTTCTGACCGGCATACTTGGCCGCCACGTCCTTGTATGCGGGGCCGACCAGCTTGGTAGCCACAGCGTGGCAAGCGAAGCAGTTCTTGGACTTGGCCAAGTCTGCCTGCGACTGCGCGAAGGCGCTCGTCGACGCCAGCGCCGACAATACTACGAACATGAGGGACCGTTTCATCTGCTTCTCCATGGTTAAAACTTCATGCATTTTACGTGATTCGCTACCAAGGCGCACGCCGCCCGCATGTAACGGGCCAACAACAAGGTGGGTTGACACCACCCCTCTTTCCTCCACGTTTTGCCACACAGCATCAAATTCTTTGTAAGATGTCGGCAAAGGAGCTTTCCCATGCCATTGATTCTGTTGATTGTTCTGCTGGTAGGCCTGCGCTTTTTCGAGGTCTGGCGCTTTGCGGAACTGTCGTGGTGGTACATCGTCGGGCTGATGGTGTTTGCTTTCATCTGGTTCGAGTTCGTCGAAAAAATCTTCGGTCTCGACAAGAAGAAGGAACACAAGGTCGACGAACAGCGCCGCAAGGAACGCGTCAAGCAGGCGTTCGACAAGCGCAAATAGCCGCCCTCAGCACGTCGTTCCCGCGAATCCTCGGCGGCCCCGCGGGAACGACGGCCTCCGGGATCGGGTCTTAGCCGGTGACCGCGCCCTTGCTGGCGGTGGAGGCCAGCGCAGCGAACTTGGCCAGCACACCGCGGGTATAGCGCGGCGCCGGACGCACCCACTGCGCGCGGCGGCGCGCGATCTCGTCGTCCGGCACGTTCAGCTGGATCAGCTGCTGGTGCGCGTCGATCGTCACCGAATCCCCTTCCTTCACCAGCGCGATGGTGCCGCCTTCGTAGGCTTCCGGCGCGACGTGGCCGACGACCATGCCCCAGGTGCCGCCCGAGAAGCGTCCGTCCGTGATCAGGCCGACCGATTCGCCCAGGCCCTTGCCGATCAGCGCCGAGGTCGGCGCCAGCATTTCCGGCATGCCCGGCCCGCCCTTCGGACCGAGGTAGCGCAGCACCAGCACGTCACCCGGCTTGATCTGGTCCGCCAGGATCGCGTCCATCGCCGTGTATTCATCGTCGAACACGCGCGCCGGCCCGGTAATCACCGGGTTCTTCAGGCCGGTGATCTTGGCGACGCAGCCTTCGGGCGACAGGTTGCCCTTCAGGATCGCCAGGTGGCCCTGCTTGTACAAGGCCTTGTCCAGCGGACGGATCACGTCCTGCCCTGCCGACGGCGCCGATGGAATCTGCGCCAGTTCCTCCGCCAGCGTGCGGCCGGTGATGGTCATGCAGTTGCCGTTCATCAGGCCGGCGTCGAGCAGCAGCTTCATCACCTGCGGGATGCCGCCGGCCTTGTGCAGGTCGGTCGCGACGTATTGCCCGGACGGCTTGAGGTTGCAGATCACCGGCACCTTACGCCGCACGCGCTCGAAATCGTCGATCGTCCACTCGACCTCGGCCGCATGGGCGATCGCCAGGTAGTGCAGCACCGCGTTGGTCGAGCCGCCGGTGGCCATGATCAACGCCACCGCGTTTTCGATCGATTCGCGCGTGATGATGTCGCGCGGCTTGAGGTCGCGCTTGACCGCTTCGACCAGCACGCGTGCCGACTGTGCCGCCGACCCAACCTTCTCATCGTCTGGATTGGCCATGGTCGACGAATACAGCAGCGCCATGCCGAGCGCCTCGAACGAGGACGACATCGTGTTGGCGGTGTACATGCCGCCGCACGAGCCGGACGACGGGCAGGCGTTACGCTCGATGCCGTCGAAGTCTTCCTGGCTCATGCGCCCGGCGGTGAATTCGCCGACCGCCTCGAACGCCGAGACGATGGTCAGGTCCTTGCCTTTCCAGTTGCCCGGCTTGATAGTGCCGCCGTAGACGTAGATGCCCGGCACGTTGGCGCGCGCCAGTGCGATCATCCCGCCCGGCATGTTCTTGTCGCAGCCGCCGATCACGACCACGCCGTCCATCCACTGGCCGTTGACGCAGGTTTCGATGCAGTCGGCAATCACCTCGCGCGAGATCAGCGAGAATTTCATGCCTTCGGTGCCCATCGACATGCCGTCCGAAATCGTCGGCGTGCCGAACACCTGCGGGTTGGCGCCGGCTTCCTTGACGGTCGTGATCGCGATGTCGGCCAGCTTTTGCAGGCCGGAGTTGCAGGGCGTGATCGTCGAGTGGCCGTTGGCGATGCCGATCATCGGCTTGTCGAAATCTTCCTTCTGGTAGCCCATCGCGTAGTACATCGAGCGATTCGGGCTGCGGGCGACGCCCTCGGTGACGTTGCGGGATCGGCGGTTGTAGCGCGGCTGGTCGGCCATGGTGGACTCCTGGATAACAGAACTTGCCAGAATGCCTTGCGCGCCATGCCCCGTCAAATATAAGATTCGCGTGCCTGTAATTCGCCAGGCATATCACAGAACCAAATTTAAACAGAAGGACATATGAAAAGCTACCCCGTCGTTCCCGCGCACGCGGGAACCCAAGTTCCTTCGCTGCCGTGCTGCAAACTGGGGTTCCCGCCTGCGCGGGAACGACGTGCTGATGATACGTCCCGGACGGACGAATGAACCTCGAACTGCGCCAGCTGCGCTATTTCGTCACGGTCGCCGAAGAGTTGCACTTCGGCCGCGCCGCCGAGCGCCTGCACATGACCCAGCCGCCGCTCTCGCAAACCATTGCGGCGCTCGAGGACATGCTGGGCGTGCCGCTGTTCCTGCGCAACCGGCGCCAGGTCGAACTGACGCCGGCCGGCGCCGCCCTGCTGCCCGAAGCGCGCCGGCTGCTGGCCGGGGCCGCCGAACTGCCGGAACTGGTGCGCCGCGCGGCCGCCGGCGAGGCGGGCCGCCTGTCGCTGGCCTTCGTCACCTCGGCCGACTACAACGTGCTGCCACCCTTCCTGCGCGCCTACCGCGCGGCCTTTCCGCGCGTCGCCATCGCGCTGCAGGAAGCGACCTCCGACCTGCAGGTGGAAGACCTGCTGCGCGGACGCATCGACGCCGGCCTGCTGATCCCTCCCCTGCCCGACAAGGCGCGCGCCGAGCTCGACTACATGAAAGTGCTGGAGGAGCCCCTGATCCTGTGCGCCCCGGCCGGCCTCGAAGCGCTGCGCGGCGCCGGCCCCGTCCGCCTGCAGGAGTTGCCGCCGCTGCCGCTGGTGATCTTCCCGCGCCGCAGTTCGCCGGCGCTGCACGACGCGATCCTGTCGTGCTTCCGCGACGCCGGCGTCACGCCGGCAATCGGCCAGGAAGCGATCCAGATGCAGACCATCGTCAGCCTGGTTTCCGGCGGCATGGGCTTGGCACTTGTGCCACAATCGGTGTCCAACCTGATGCGTCCCGGCGTAGAATACCGTGCCCTCGCCGGCCCGACCCCGCTGGTCGAAACCGGCCTGGCCTGGCGGCGCGACAACGCCTCGCCCGTATTGCAAGGCTTTTTGGAATTATTAAGGAAAAACTGAATATGCTGATCCATCCGCAGCCGGACCCGATTGCCTTTTCCATCGGCCCCGTGCAGGTGCACTGGTATGGCCTGATGTACGTGCTGGCGTTCGCGCTCTTCCTGGCGCTGGGCCGGGTGCGGATCAGGCAACCGCACATCGCTGCCCAGGGCTGGAAGGCGGAGGACCTCGACGACATGCTGTTCTACGGCATGCTCGGCGTCGTGCTCGGCGGACGGCTGGGCGAAGTGCTGTTCTACCGGCCCGGGTTCTTCTTCCACAATCCGCAGGAAATCTTCATGGTCTGGCACGGCGGCATGTCGTACCACGGTGGCTTCATCGGCGTGCTCGTTGCGATGGCGTTGTGGGCGCGCAAGGCGGGACGCAACCTGCTCGACGTGTACGACTTCATCGCGCCGATGGTGCCGCTCGGCTACGCTGCCGGGCGTATCGGCAACTTCATCAACGCCGAGTTGCCGGGGCGGCTGGCCGACCCGAGCCTGCCTTGGGCCATGCTGTGGCCGGGGGTCGAAGGTCCGCGCCATCCGTCGCCGCTGTACCAGGCGCTGGTCGACGGCGTGCTGGTGTTCGTGATCCTGTGGCTGTTCGCACGCAAGCCGCGCCCGCGCCTGGCGGTGGGCGCGGTGTACACGCTGCTGTACGGCTGCGCGCGCTTCTTCACCGAGTATTTCCGGGTGCCGGACTGGCAGGTATCGGTGGCGGGCGTGCCGGTGACGTCGGGGCAGATGCTGTCGCTGCCGATGATCGTCGCCGGCCTGGTCATGCTGGGCTGGGCTTATTCACGCGAAAACAAGCGGGCCGTGCACGCGTAACACTTGTGCATGCACCGGGTGAACGCGTGGGCGGGAAACCCGCCCACGCTACGAAAGGCCCCCTGCTGATATTGTAGGGTGGGCGGGTTCCCCGCCCACGCGTTCAAATCACGTCCGATCGGCCGCGCCCAGGACGACAGCCGGGCGCGCGCGTCCGCGCACCACGTGCGCTCGAGAACGCACCCTACGCACCTGCTATCGCGACGTCGCGTACGACTTCCACAGCATGTATGCGGCGAGCAGGTACAGGATCATCGCAAACAGCCTCCTGAGCTTGTCCACCGGCAGCCGGTGCGCGGTGCGCGCCCCCAGCGGCGCCATCGTCACGCTGGCCGCCGCGATCACCGCCAGCGCCGGCAGGTAGATGAACCCCAGCGAATACGGCGGCAAGCCCGGCTCGCCCCAGCCAAAATAAATATTCGCGATCGTTCCGGCCAGCGCAATCGGAAACCCGAGCGCGGAACTGGTCCCGACCGCATTGTGGATCTTGACGTTGCACCAGCTCATGAACGGGACCGAGATGAAGGCGCCGCCCGCCCCGAACAGCCCCGACAGCACACCGATCACGCCACCCGCCGCAAACAGCCCCGGCGCTTGGGGCAGGTCGCGTCCGGCGGCCGGCTTCTTGTTGACCAGCATCTGGGTGGCCGAGAACGCGACGAACAGGCCGAAGCACAGCGCCAGCGTGGGCGTACTCATCTGCTTGCCGATCCACGGCCCGATCCACGAGCCGACCAGGATGCCCGGCGCCAGCAGTTTGACCAGCGGCCACAGCACCGCACCGTGCTTGTTGTGCGCACGGACCGATGACATCGACGTGAACAGGATCGTTCCCAGCGAAGTGGCGATCGCCATGTGCACCACGAGGTCGGGCGCGATGTGCCGGGCAGTGAAGATCATGGTAATGAACGGCACGAGGATCATGCCGCCGCCGATACCGAGCAATCCGGCCGCAAAGCCGCCGAAAGCGCCCATGGCCAGCAGCGCAAGTCCCAATTCCCAATCCATTCACACGTCCTTTCTGTTATTGGCGCCTGGCGCTGCGCGCACCATGCGGACAATCGTGTCCCATTCGGCGCGCGTCACCGGCGAGATCGACAGGCGGCTGCCCTTCTGCAGCAGCACCATGCCGGCGAGCGCCGGAACCGCGCGCAGCTCGGCCAGCGGTAAATAACGGCCGCTTTCGCGCGCACGCACGTCGACCGAGATCCAGCGCGGCTGTTCGCGCGTCGCTTTCGGATCGAAGTATTTACCGTCCGGGTCGAATTGCGACTCGTCGGGATACGGCGTGCTGGCCACCTCCGCAATTCCGGCCACGCCTGGCACCGCGCAACTGGAGTGGTAGAACAGCACGCCGTCGCCGACCTGCATGGCGTCGCGCATGAAGTTGCGCGCCTGGTAGTTGCGCACGCCGAACCATGCCACCGTCTGGCCGGGGGCGGCCAGGACATCGTCGAAACTGACTTCATCCGGTTCGGATTTCATCAACCAATAGCGCATGCGTTTTCACTCCCGACGGTCAGCCGCTGCAAATAGAAAAAGCGCGCTTGCCAAAAACATGCGCGCATAAAAAAGCGGCTGCAGAACATATGTTCGCAACCGCTCCTGTCGAATAAAAGCCCCGCCTGTGCCGTTATTGCCGGCATCCCGAACCTGACGGTTCAAGGTGGTCGCAGTTAGTTCAATTTCGGGTTCGTCAGACTAGTGACGCTCACGCCCATCGAACATAATCCCGCAACCGTTGCACAAAAATGGTTCAAGGAATATATGGCAAATCTCGAACACCGCAGGGTAGAGCGAAGTTTACTCCCTTGAACCAGCATGTCAAACGAATTTGGTTCTCAAAACAGATTTTCTTGCGGCGTCAGCGCGGTGTCCAACACGGTGTGCATCGCGTCGAGCTTTTGCTTGACTTCCAGGATCGACAGCTCGGAAAGCGGGCCTTGTGGCGACTTGACGGTCAGGAATTCGGCGGCCACGCTGAGCGCTGCCATGACCGCGATGCGGTCGGTGCCCTTGACCTTGCCCGAGTCGCGCAGCGCGCACATCTTGCTGTCGAGGTAGTTCACGGCTTCGCGCAAGGTGCCCTGTTCGCCTTCCTTGCAGGCCAGGCGGTAGGGCTGGCCCATGATGGTGACATCGAGATGGATCATTGGGTCGTTTCCTCATCGTCGGCAACGTCGTTGTTGGTCTCAGGAGCCGGCAACTGGGCGAGCAGCGCCTCGACGCGTTGCTGCGCGAGGATCAGGCGTTCCTTGAACGCGAGGTTCTCTGCACTGAGCAGGGAGTTGGCTTGGCGCAGCAAATAATTCTCGCTGCGCAGCGACTGGGTCAACTCGGCGAGCCGGTCGATCTTGTCGGAGAGGTCTTGGAATTCGGAAATCATCCGTAACTATAGGATCGAGAAGGAATGTCCGTCAACAGAATCGAGCGTCTGCGGCCCGATTATCCTGCACGTCGTTCCCGCGGAGGCGGCTGCGTCGAGTTATCGGGCTATTCATGCCCGATATGCATTTCGGGTGGCGGCATCGCCGTGCGCAGCTCGAAAATATCGGCCGCCCGCTTGCAGACGATCTTTTTGATGGCGCGCAGCCGGTCGATCTCGGCCGGCTCGAGCGCGCGCAGCCCGGGCGGCGCGGCGGGATCGAGTTGCAACTCGACCAGGAAGCCGCCGATGCCCGGCTCGTCACGCACCCCAAGCCGCTTCGATCCGCGACCGGATGTAGCCGGAGTCGGAGTTGTTGACGAGGAAGCCGACCTCGGCTGCCGTGAGGCAGTCGAAGCCGTATCCGAAGTGTTGTTCCCACCAGCTTTGGATGCTGCCATGCTTGTCCCTCAATTCCTGCAAGATGGCCGGGTCGGGCACCAGCGCCGCGGCCGACGAGTTGCCAGTCAATACGGTCGCGCCGAGCACCCTGCCCCGGTTGCGCACAATGTGACCGCGCAGGTTGGCCATGGTTCCGCCCTGCCCGATGAAGTCGTCGACCAGCACGTGCGCGCGCCCCGCCTCCACCTGCCCGTCGAACACGGCCTGCAGCGCCAGGTGGTTGAAACCGATGTCGCCCGCATGGTCGACGATGTTGGCCTGCACCAGCCGGGCGTCGAGCTCCCAGCCCAGCAGCATGTGCAGGCCGTAGGCCAGCACTTCGCCAAGCACATTGAGCCCTTCCAGCTTCTGGGCATGGACCCCGACCAGCACCGGATCCTGCCCGGCGCCGAGTTGCGCCAGCCGGTCGGCCACCGCCCCGGACAGGACGTCGGCCACCAGCAGCGCGGCGGCATCCACGTCGCCGGTTCGTGCGGTGGCAAACCACGGATGGGTGGTAACCTCCGACCTTGGCGCATGAATAAGCACCGGCGGAAAGCCGGGCTCCCACGGTGTACGCGAGGGTTTTTGCTGCATATGGACCTCCGTCTGGCGAGCCCCTTTGTCCCCCGCGCCAGCCCGTACGGGTTTGCGCGGGCTCAAAAAAAGTCAGTTAAATAAACAACATATCAGCTTGAAAAGCCCCCTTATCGTCCCTATAATTAGCACTCGTTAGTAGAGAGTGCTAACAACCTCTTTGCAGCCGCCGCACTCGCTGCGACGGCCAATGATAGCTAACCAAACCCATTGAATTTAAAGGAGTTTTGCATGAACCTTCGCCCATTGCACGATCGCGTTATCGTGAAGCGTCTCGACCAGGAAACCAAGACGGCCTCCGGCCTGATCATTCCTGATGCCGCGGCTGAGAAGCCGGATCAGGGTGAAATCCTCGCCATCGGCAACGGTAAAGTGCAAGAAAACGGCCAGGTTCGTCCGCTGGAAGTGAAGGTCGGTGACCGCGTGCTGTTCGGCAAATACTCGGGCCAGGCCGTCAAGGTCGAAGGCGAAGAGCTGCTGGTAATGCGCGAAGAAGACATCATGGCCGTGCTGGTCAAGTAATCCTTCCAAAGAACACTTCCTCGAATTAAACGGAGAAATACTCATGGCAGCTAAAGAAGTTGTATTCGGCGACGCAGCGCGCGCCAAAATGGTCGAAGGCGTCAACATCCTCGCCAACGCAGTCAAAGTCACCCTGGGCCCGAAAGGCCGCAACGTGGTGCTGGAGCGCTCGTTCGGCGCGCCGACCGTGACCAAGGACGGTGTGTCGGTCGCCAAGGAAATCGAACTCAAAGACAAGCTCATGAACATGGGCGCGCAGATGGTCAAGGAAGTCGCTTCCAAGACCAGCGACAACGCCGGTGACGGCACCACGACCGCGACCGTGCTGGCCCAGGCGATCGTGCGCGAAGGCATGAAGTTCGTTGCCGCCGGCATGAACCCGATGGACCTGAAGCGCGGTATCGACAAGGCCGTGGCCGCCACCGTCGAAGAACTGAAGAAGATCGCCAAGCCGTGCACCACCTCCAAGGAAATCGCCCAGGTTGGCGCGATTTCGGCCAACTCCGACTACTCGATCGGCGAGCGTATCGCTGAAGCGATGGAAAAAGTCGGCAAGGAAGGCGTCATCACCGTGGAAGACGGCAAGTCGCTGAACGACGAGCTGGACATCGTGGAAGGCATGCAGTTCGACCGCGGTTACCTGTCGCCGTACTTCATCAACAACCCGGAC
>JBJMVW010000022.1:0-2928 GCA_045810465.1 Massilia sp.
AACTATTCCACGTTCGAGGAGATGCGCGCCGAGCGCATGTCGCAGCAGGCCGCCGCGCACGGACGCCAGCAGGAGCGCGTGGCGCAGCTTCAGCGCTTCATCGACCGCTTCAAGGCCAAGGCCACCAAGGCGCGCCAGGCCCATAGCCGGATGAAGGCGCTGGCCAAGATGGAAGAACTGGCGCCGCTGCGCGCGGCGGCCGAGTTCTCGTTCGAATTCCGCGAGCCGCTGTCGGCGCCCAACCCGCTGCTGGTAATGGAGGACGTCGACGCCGGCTATCCGATCCTCGACGCCCACGGCGACAAGGTCGGGGCCAGGACGATCGTCAAGCGCATCAACTTCTCGCTGCAGATCGGCCAGCGCATTGGCCTCTTGGGCGTGAACGGCGCCGGCAAGTCGACGCTGATCAAGACCATCGCGGCTGAACTGGCTCCGCTGGCCGGCACGGCGACGCTGGGCAAGGGCCTGTCGATCGGCTACTTCGCGCAGCACCAGGTCGAGATGCTGCGCCACGACGAGTCCCCGCTGTGGCACCTGATGAAGATCGCGCCGACCACGCGCGAGCAAGAGCTGCGCAACTTCCTCGGCGGCTTCAACTTCCCGGGCGATATGGTGACCAGCCCGATCGCGCCGTTCTCCGGCGGCGAGAAGGCGCGCCTGGCGCTGGCCCTGATCGTGTGGCAGCGCCCTAACCTGCTGCTGCTGGACGAACCGACCAACCACCTCGACCTCGAGACGCGCGAGGCGCTGACGATGGCGCTGGCGCAGTTCGAGGGTACGCTGGTGGTGGTCTCGCACGACCGGCACCTGCTGCGCGCGACCACCGAGGAGTTCATCATCGTCGCCGACGGCCGCCTGCAGCCGTTCGACGGCGACCTGGACGACTACAAGGACTGGCTGTTCCAGACCAAGCTGGGCAAAGGCACCGTGGTGCTGCCGGCGGCGCAGGACAGCAAGGTCGCGAGCGCGCCGCCGGCGCCGGTCCCCGCGGCCGACCGCAAGGAACAGAAGCGGCTCGAGGCCGGGGAGCGCCAGCGCGTGGCGGCGCTGAAGAAGCCGATCGAAAACCGCATCAAGCGGCTGGAAGAGCAGATGGCCAAGCTGAATGCGAAAAAGGCCGGGATCGACGCGCGGCTGCTCGATCCGGCGATCTACGAGGCGACCAGCAAGGAAGAGCTGAAGAACCTGGTCGCCGACCAGGCCTTCTGCAGCCGCGACCTGGGGGAGTTGGAGAACGAGTGGCTGGAGCTGCAGGAGCAGTTGGAAGGATTGGCTGCCTGAGAGGAACCGCGTAGGGTGCGCTCTCGAGCGCACGCGGACAGTTGTGGTCCGCCGGCGTAACGCGTGGGCACCGGGTGCCCACCCTACGCCACCTGCCGCGAGCCCGCCTCGCGCTGGATCGACATCAGGCGGTCGATGTCGAGCAAAATCAAACGCCGGCCATTGCTCTCGCCAACGCCCAGCAGGTAGTCGATGCGGCTGCCGTCCGCGCCCGGGATCGCCGAAATCTGGTCGGTGCACATCGTCACCACCCCCGTCACGGTGTCGACCACCATCCCCATCACGCAGCTCGACAACCTGAGGATGATCACGTCGGTCATCGGGTCGGGCACGACAGGCCGTCCGGCAAAGGCGGCGCGCATGTCGACGATCGGCATGATGACGCCGCGCGAGACCGCCACGCCGTCGATGATCTCGCCGTCGGAGGCGAAGCGCTCCAGCGACTTGAGCACGCGCAATTCCTGCACCTTGCCAAAGTCAAGCCCGTACTCGAGGCCGCCCAGCGTAAAGCTCAGGAATTCCATCTTTGCGGGGCCGGCAATAACGATGTCGTCATGCATGGTGGGTCCTTTCGTAAGCAAATCCTATCGTACGGGCAGGACCGATTGCCCCTGTTGACTCCAATCAACTTTTTCATTGGGAATTATTTGACAGGACAGCGACGGACGCCGCGCGATCGGTGCTAACCGCTGTCCGGGGCGCCGCCCCGCAAACGAAAACCGGGGTCAGAGCACGGTTTTCGTCAAACATACCACGAAACCCGTGCTCGGACCCCGGTTTTGGGGCACCGGTTTTGGGGCAATACTCAGGCGCTTCAGGCGAAGACGCGCTGGTTGCTCCACTGGTAGCTGCCGCTGGCGCCCGCGAACAGCAGCGCGCCGCGCCCCGCCTCGCGCAGCCGCGCCTTGATGTCGCGCGCTGGCAGGTGGTAGATGCCGCTGCCGTCCGGGTGGAAGGCTTCGGCGCGCACCTGGATTTCGCCGCGCACCTGGCCCACGCTGACCGCGCACGGTTCCGAGGTGTCGGCGCGCTGCTGCGCGAGCTGGGCAAGCAGTGCCTGCCCCGACTGCTGCTCGGCCTCGGCGGCCTGGGCCTCGCTCGAGGCGCGCCCGATCGCCCTGAGCTCGGCGGCTACCGCGACTGCCATCTTCTGGAACTGCGGCACCTGCTCGGGCGTGAGCGTGATTTCGTTCTTGCGCACGCGGGTGGCCAGCTGCATGTAGTGGCGTACCGCGGGCAGGCTTGTGAGGCGCGCGATCTCGGCCCTGTGGTGCGCGGCCAGCGCCCCAAACTCCGCCACCCGCTCGCCAACCTGGTTGATCGCCTCGTCGATGCGGCCGACGTCCGGGTGCATCGCATACACCACCATCTCGGTTTGCCGGCGCGGCGCGGCGCTGGCGATCGCAATGCGCAGGCCCGCGATCGCGCAGCCTTCCGCCTCGCCGACCTCGACGTCCTCGGCGATGATCTCGCAATTGACCGCATGTGCGATCGTCACGCGCGCGCCCGAGATGATGCAGTTCTCGGCGCGCTGCAGCACCACCGCGCCGCCGGCCTGGATCACGGAGTTCGACGCCACGCCCTTGACGTGGATGTCGCCGCCCTTGTTGTGGGCGCTGCCGCCGACCAGGTTGCGGTTGAGCCGCA
>JBJMVW010000023.1:0-24715 GCA_045810465.1 Massilia sp.
GGTGCAGCTCGAGACCGAACTGCTCGACGCGCTCAAAGTCTGATTTTCCACTTTTCTCTTTTTCCCTTTTTGCCTCATGACTGAACCGCTACGCCTGTCCAAACGAATGTCCGAACTTGGCCTGTGTTCGCGCCGCGAAGCCGACGAATGGATCGCGCGCGGCTGGGTGCGGGTGGACGGCAAAGTCGTCTCGGAACTGGGCAGCAAGGTGCTGCCGTCGCAGCGCATCACGGTCGAGCGCCAGGCTGCGGCCGAGCAGTCCAAGCGCGTCACGGTCCTGGTCAACAAGCCGGTCGGCTATGTGAGCGGCCAGGCCGAGGACGGCTACAAGCCGGCGGTAACGCTGGTCAAACCCGAGAACCGCTGGCCAGAGGATCGGTCGCCCGAACAGTTCCACCCGACCCAGCTGCGCAGCCTGGTGCCGGCCGGCCGCCTCGACATCGACTCGGTCGGCCTGCTGGTACTGACCCAGGACGGGCGCATCGCCAAGCACCTGATCGGCCAGGACACCGCGATCGAGAAGGAATACCTGGTGCGGGTGCAGTACAGCAAACCGGGCAAGCTGCCGGACGCCGACCTTAAAAAGCTGAACCATGGCCTGTGGATGGACGGCAAACCATTGCTTCCCGCCAAGGTGCGCTGGCAGAACGAGGACCAGCTCAGCTTCACGCTGCGCGAAGGCAAGAAACGCCAGATCCGCCGGATGTGCGAGATGGTCGGGCTCAAGGTGCTGGGGCTCAAGCGCGTGCGCATCGGCCGCGTCAAGCTGGGCGACCTGCCGGCCGGGCAGTGGCGCTACCTGGGGGCGGACGAACAGTTCTGACGGCAACTGGACGAGCCGGCGCTCACATCCGCGCCTAGCTGCGCCTTGTCCTACACGGCATCTGGCGCCGCTCCTATACCTTCACAGTCGTGAAAAGCCGACCATAGTCGCCTTTTCCACCAAGGGGAACGTCATGAACAGCACGTACTACACTATTTTGTTCGGCAGCATGATGGCCTTGACAGGTTGCACCTCGAACCCCAACAGCAATGAAAATACCGGCGGCACCGCCAACATCGGCTCGACGCTGACCCCCGGCAGCTCCGGCGCAAACAGCGCCACGGGTTCCGGCACCTCGACGAACAACCAGAAGCATCAGGCAGACTGATCTGCCGCGGTCCGCGCCCCAAACCCGCCATCCCAGGTAAATCGCGATCGTCCTATCCAGGGACCGAACATTCGGCCTGTTCACAGGTCTCAACAGCCACGCGCCCGCCGGGCTGGCAGGCCATACGCCAGGCGCCGGCCGGCGGGCGCTCCACCCGTTCGATTCCCAGAAAGGACTGCCATGAACAGAAATGCGGTTGGCTGGTTTGAAATCTACGTCCAGGACATGGAACGTGCACGAGCGTTTTACGAAAAGGTGTTCGAGGTCGAACTGATGCGCCTTGCGCCCGAGGCCGACGCTGGCGACAGCGGGCAGCCCGGCCCCGAGGGACTCGAGATGCTGGCTTTCCCGATGCATCGGGATTCCTTTGGGGCGCCAGGCGCGCTGGTTCGCATGGAAGGTTTTGCGCCGGGCGGCAACGGCGTGCTCGTGTATTTCAACTGCGACGACTGCGCGGTCGAAGCCGGCCGCGCGACCACGGCCGGCGGAAAAATCTGCAAGCAAAAGTTTTCGATCGGCCAGTACGGGCACATCGCCCTCGTCACCGACACCGAAGGAAACATGATCGGGCTGCACTCGATGGCCTGACGGCCTGGCCTGGTCCCTGGTTCGCGGGGCGCGGTGCGTCCCGCGGCTATCCCCGCCTCGATCTTTCCACCTGACTGTCCGGATTCTCCTACATCGCCTGACGGACTCATCCTATAGTGGACAGGTCGCGTCGCGCCGATCATTAGCACTTCTTTGCAACCACAGGAGTCCGATCATGAAGCATAAGTACCAAACCGTTGTGTTCGGGGGCGTTCTTGCCCTGGCCCTGGCCGCATGCAGCTCGACCGGGACCAACGGCACCAGCAGCAGCGACAGCAGCATGAGCTCGGGTGCCTCGAGCACCTCGTCGACGAGCAGCAGCACCGGCAACAACGGCTGGGGCAACACCGGCACCTCGTCGGAAAGCGGCCGCAGCGGCGCCACCCCCGCATCGAGCGGCACCAGCGGCACCACCACTGGCACGACCGGCACCAGCGGCACCAGCGGCACGAGCGGCACTGGCACGACCGGCACCAGCGGCACCACTGGCACCACCGGCACCGGCACCACGACCGGCACCAACGGCGGCACCACCCGCTAACGCAGCAGGCTGAGCGAGCGGGCGCCAAGGCGCGCATCCGCATATCCGGCCGCGCCCGTTTCTTGCTGCTCAAGCCGCCAGGCCGGCCCGCACCAGCGCGGCCGATGCCTGATGCAAGACCGAAGCCAGCTCCTCCCACACCTGACGCACTTCCATCCGCCTCCCGTCTTGCCTGTCAAGATTGCGTACTGCTGTCTTGTCGCGTAGCATCCGAAGATTGCCGCATGTTTCGCCGGCTCATCTTTCGTTCTCGCAGCGCACAATAACCGAGGGAGGCACATGAAAAACGACATCCAGGCCCTGCCGTATACACAGACGCGCTCGTTCATGACGGTCGCGCTGATCGAGCTGTGGGAGCGCTTCGGCTACTATGGCATGCAGGCGCTGATCGTCTATTTCATGGTGCAGCGCATCGGCTTCGACGACAGCCGCGCGAACCTGGTATGGAGCGCGGCCGCCGCGCTGATCTACGTTGCGCCGGCGATCGGTGGCTGGATCGGCGACAAGGTACTCGGCGCCAAGCGCTGCGTGGCGCTGGGGTCGACCATCCTGGCCCTCGGCTATGCCCTGATGGCAGTGCCGACTGAAAACACCTGGTTCCTGTTCTGCGCCCTCGGCGTGATCGTGGTGGGCAACGGCCTGTTCAAGCCGAACAACGCCAACCTGGTGCGCAAGATCTACGAGGGCGACGATTCGCATCTCGACAGCGCGTTCACGATGTACTACATGGCGGTGAACATCGGCTCGACAATCTCGATGCTGGCCACCCCATGGATCAAGGACTACGTCAACGAACACTACGGCAACGGGCTCGGCTGGCACGCCGCGTTTGCGGTGTGCAGCGTGGGCCTGGTGCTCGGCCTGCTCAACCTGATGCTCATGCGCAAGACCCTGAGCCACGTCGGCTCCGCGCCCGACGAGCGCCCGCTCGAGGTCCCGAAACTGCTGGCGGTGCTGGCCGGCGGCGTGCTCGCGGTCGGCATGTCGGCCGTCATCCTCGAATACCAGGGCGTGGCGCGGGCCTTTGTCTACCTGGCTGGCATCGTGGTGCTGGGCATCTTCCTGCGCCTGATCAGCAAAAGCGTGCCGAGCGAGCGCGCCGGCCTGATCGCGGCACTGGTGCTGACCTTGCAGACCGTGTTCTTCTTCATCTTCTACCAGCAGATGTCGACCTCGCTGTCGCTGTTCGCGCTGCGCAACGTCGATCTCGAGTTCACTGTGCTTGGCGCGCAACTGTGGACCTGGTCGCCGGCCCAGTTCCAGGCGCTCAATGCGATCTGGATCATGGTCCTGAGCCCGGTGCTGGCCTGGATTTACACGGCGGCGGCACGGTCCGACAAGGACCTGTCGATTGCCGGCAAATTCGCGCTCGGCTTCGCGGTCGTCGCGGTCGGCTTTTTCACCTACGGCGTGGCCGGCCAGTTCGCGGTGGGCGGCAAGACCTCGTCGTGGGTCATGATCGCCGGCTACGGCTTCTATTCGCTGGGCGAACTGCTGGTCAGCGGGCTTGGGCTGGCGATGGTGGCGCGCTACGTCCCGACCCGCATGAGCGGCTTCATGATCGGCGCCTACTATGTCTCCACCGGTATCTCGCAGTACCTTGGCGGCGTGGTCGCGAACCTGGCCAGTGTGCCGAAAAACCTGGTCGACCCGCTGCAGACCCTGCCGATCTACACCAGCCTGTTCAACAAGCTCGGCATCGGCGCGATCGCTTGCACCGTGGTCGCGCTGGCGGTGCTGCCGCTGATGCGCAAGCTGACCGCGACCCACCACGCGCACCAGTAACGATGACCGTGCTGGCCACGCCGCGCCTGCGCCTGGAGCCGTTCGCGGACGCCCATTTCGACGGGCTGTACGCGCTGAACAGCGATCCGGCGGTGATGCGCTTCATCACCGGCAAACCCGACACGATCGAGGATACCTACGCCATGATCGAGCGCGTCAAGGCGCGCTGGATCGAGTACGGTTTTTCGTGGTGGAGCTTCATCGAGCACGGCACCGGAGAGATCATCGGCGCCGGCTGCGTGCAGTACCTCGGCAAGGACCCCGCGAATCCGCTCGAACTGGCCTGGCGCCTGCGCCAGGACAAGTGGGGCCAGGGCTTCGCGTCGGAGGCGGCGCAGTGCATGGCGCGGTTCGCGTTCGACGCCTTGAATAGCCAACTGGTGTGCGCCGTGTGCATGCCTGAAAACCGCGCGTCCGCACACGTGATGGAGAAGCTCGGCATGCGCTACCAGGGCCAGCAGCAATGGTACGAGCGTGACACGGCAGTCTACCAGCTCACGCGCGCGCAGTGGCATGCGCGCCAGGTTTTGGTGGGCACGTAAATCCTTCCCATTGCCGTCGTTCCCGCGCACGCGGGAACCCATGCTGAGCTCGCGCTCGTGGCATACCTGATGCAGCCGCAGCGCCGATTCAGCATGGATTCCCGCCTTCGCGGGAACGACGTGGCTGCGTAGCGGCGCGCGCGCCATTCATATAAGATGACGGGATTCCCTTAGCAGCAGAAGACAGCCAGCATGTTAGACAGCACATCGAACAATCTTGAACAGCAGGCCGCGCGTGCGCTCCAGGTGGCGCAGCGCGTGCATGCGATCGAACCGTTTCGCGTGATGGAAATGGTCAAGGCGGCCAGTGAACTCAAAGGCGCCGGCGTCGACGTCATCGGGATGAGCGTCGGCGAACCCGATTTCACCGCGCCGCAAATGGTCGCCGACGCCGCCGTCGAGGCGATCCGCTCCGGCGTCACGCAGTACACCGACGCGCTCGGCCTGCCCGACCTGCGCAAGGCAATCGCGGCGCATTACGAGCGCGCGTACGGGCTGGCGCTCGATCCGCGCCGCGTGGTCGTCACCGCCGGGGCATCGGCCGGGTTGCTGCTCGCTTGCGCCGCGCTGGTGGCCGAAGGCGACGAGGTCCTGATGCCCGACCCCTGCTACCCGTGCAACCGCCACTTCGTCACCGCGTTCGGCGGCGCGCCGGTGCTGGTGCCCTCCAGCGCCGACGAGCGTTACCAGCTGACGGCCGGCCATGTCGGCCAGCGCTGGGGCGCGCGCACCCGCGGCGTCATCGTGGCGTCGCCGTCGAACCCGACCGGCACTTCGATGACCGCGCAGCAGCTGCAGCAGATGCTGGCGGCCGTGCGCACACGTGGCGGCTTTGCAATCGTCGATGAAATCTACCAGGGCCTGTCGTACGACGGACCGCCGGCCAGCGCGCTGTCCTATGGCGACGATGTCATCACCGTCAACAGCTTCTCCAAATACTTCAACATGACCGGCTGGCGGCTTGGCTGGCTGGTGGTGCCGGAGGCGCTGGTGCCGGTGTTCGAGAAGCTGGCGCAAAACCTGTTCATCTGCCCGTCCACCATCGCCCAGCATGCGGCGCTCGCCTGCTTCCGTGACGACGCGATCGCGGTCTACGAGCAGCGCCGGCTCGAATTCAAGCGCCGCCGCGATTTCCTGGTGCCGCAACTGCGCGAACTCGGTTTCAAGATTCCGGTGACGCCGGACGGCGCGTTTTACGTGTATGCGGACATAAGCGCCGTTGGGCATGCGGCGAGCGCCGACAGCGCGGCCTTCAGCATGGCGTTGCTGCAGCAGGCAGGGGTAGCGATCGTGCCCGGCGACGACTTCGGCTTCGCCGCACCGTCGCGGCACGTACGCCTGTCGTATGCGACCGGGTACGATCGGCTGGAAGAAGCAGTGGCGCGGATGCGCAAGCTGTTCGGCCAGTAAGGCCGGGCAGCGCGGCCTTCAGGGCCGCCGTGCCTGGCACTCGTCCGAGGCGATCAGCGCCAGCAAGGACTCAGGGCTGACCGGCTTGACGACGTAATGGTCGAAGCCGGCCGCCATCGCGCGCGAGCGGTCCTCGGCCTGGCAGTAGCCGGACAAGGCGATCGCAAACGGCGTCGCGCCGCGCGCGGACTCGCGCAGTCCCTTGATCACGTCGAAACCGTCGATGCCCGGCAGGCCGATGTCGCAGATGACGACGTCGAACGGCTGCGCAATGGCCATCTCCAGCCCCGCCTGGCCGTCGTGCGCGGCACTCACGTCATGGCCTTCGAGCATCAGGAAGTGCTGCAGCGTGCTGCAGGCGTCGAGGTTGTCCTCGATCAGCAGCACCTGGCATTGCGCGCTTTCGCGGCTGCGTCCCGAGGCCGGCGGCAGGTTCGCCACCAGGCACTGCGCCGACAGCGGCAGCCGGACCGTGAACCGGCTACCCTGGCCCTCGCCCGCGCTCTCGGCATGCACTGCGCCGCGGTGCATCGACACCAGGTTGCGCACCACGTTCAGCCCCACCCCAAGCCCGCCTTCGGAACGGGCCAGCGAACGCGGGCCCTGGGTGAACAGGTCGAAGATGTGGGGGATCACCTCGGGCGCGATGCCCGCACCGTTATCCTCGATCGCAATGACGATATCGGTATCCTGCACGACCGCGCTGAGCTGGATCTGGCCGTGGTCGCTGGTGTACTTCGACGCGTTGCCAATCAGGTTGGTGAAGACCTGGGTCAGGCGCACCCGGTCGCCGTCGGCGATGATCGCGTCCGGCGGCAGCTCGACCAGCAGGTGCTGCTGGCGTTCCTTGATGCGCGGCTGGACCGTCTCGATCGCCTGTTCGATCACTTCCGACAGCAGGATCGGCTCGATCGACAAGGTGATCTTGCCGCTGCTGATGCGCGCCGCGTCGAGCAGGTCGTCGAGCAGGTGCGCCATGTGCCCGACCTGGCGACCGATCACCTGGGTCAGGTACAGCAGTTGCGGCGGCGCGTTCGGCACGCGCTCGAGCAGCGCGGCGGCCATGCTGATCGGCGCCAGCGGGTTGCGCAGTTCGTGGGCCAGCATGGCGAGGAACTCGTTCTGGCGGCGGTTGGTCGCTTCGGCATCGTCGCGCAGGCTGTGCGCGTTGACCGCCGCCAGCACCAGGTTTTCGTTCGCTTCGCGCAGTTGCGCGAGCCGGTCTTCGAGCTCGCCCTGCTGCCGCGCCACCGCGCGCAGCGCCTCGAGCTCGTCTTCGAGCGCGGCGATTCGGTCGAGCAGCAAATGCGGCAGTTGCGGCCCGGAGGACTGGGCGCTGGCTGTCGCGTCGTTATGGGAACGTTGGAGAGAGCCTTGCGATGCGTCTTGAGTCGTTCCCATCCCTGTCCTTTTTACAGTCCCGGCTTGCGCGGCACGGCGCGCCCGGTCAGAATTCCGTCGAACTCCGACGGGTGTTGGCTGATTTCGATGCCGGCGTCGGTGATCCGGTACTCGCGCAGGTCGGTGCTGTGGCCGGTGCCGCGCACCTTGACCACCGAAATCACCTTCGCCAGCCGGCCCGCCGTTTCCACATAGCGCAGCGCGATGATCGCGTCGGTCAGGAACGCGATGTCGGCCTGGCCCAGCCGGAACTCGGTGAAGCGGTCGTCCAGGCCAACCGTCACGATCACGCTGACGGCGCGCTTGGCGAGGCTCGTCAGCATCCGGAACACGGCGTCACGCAGGTCCTGCTGGAATTCGGGGGCCAGGTACAAGGACAGCTCGGACAGCGAATCGATCACCACGCGCGAAGCGCTGGTGCGGTCGATCGCCTCGAGCAGGCTGTCGACCAGTTCCTCGACCGAGAGGTCGAGCATGCGGCTTTCGACCACCTCCACGTGCCCGGCCCGCACCATGTCCGCCAGTTCGGCGTTGCGCAGGCGCGAGGTGCCCTTCTCGAAATACATGGCCACGCCCTTCTCGCCCTGCCGCACGCCCTCCTGCAGGAAGCGGGTGCCCAGGATGGTCTTGCCGGAGCCGGACGGGCCGACCACCAGCATGGAATGGCCTTGCGGCAGGCCGCCGTGCAGCATCAGGTCGAGGTCGGGAACGCCGGTCGGAATGCGGCGCGGCTCACGGTCCACCAGCTCGCCCGGGTGGCGGTCGTCCGCCAACGGTGGCAGCATGCGCGGGAAGACCTGCAGGCCGGCGCTGCTGATGCGGAAGGTGTGCGAGCCAGACAGGTGGGCCTGGCCGCGCATCTTGACCACCCGGATCTTGCGCACCACCGAATTGCGTTCGTGGGACTGCGACAGCGACAACACGCCGTCGGCCACCGTCATGATCGGGTTCGCCTCCGCCTCGGCCTGCGCGTATTCGCCGATCAGGAACGTGGTCGCCTGCCAGCTGGTCATCCGGGTGCCGAGTTCCTGCACAAAGTACTGCAGGTCGGCGATCCCTTCATTGCCGCTCTTCGCGGTCTGCACCACCGAACGGAACGAATCGACGAACACCAGGCTTGGCGAGAACGCCTCGACT
Organism: Massilia sp.; assembly: GCA_045810465.1. Lineage (GTDB taxonomy): Bacteria > Pseudomonadota > Gammaproteobacteria > Burkholderiales > Burkholderiaceae_D > Telluria. The sequence continues at coordinate 8,556 of JBJMVW010000023.1, forward strand.
TCCTTCATGATCCGCTCCAGCACGCCGCTGAAGTCGCCCGCGCGCAGGTCGTCGGCCAGGTTCACGTAGCGGACCGCGGAGCCGACCTTTTCCATGTCGAAGAAACCGTACTGCTGCTGGTAGCGCAGCATCTTGAGCGGCGGCTCGCCCAGCACCGTAAAGAACAGCGCGCGGCGCTCGGTGGTGGCCAGCGCGAACATGATCTGGTGGGCCAGTGTGGTCTTGCCGCTTCCCGGCGCGCCGGCGATCAGGTTGAACGAAAACTCGCTGAGTCCTCCGCCCAACAGGACGTCCAGCCCTGGAACTCCAGTACTCAGCGTTCTCAAGGTAACTTTGCCGGTCATTTACTTGTGCTCCTGTGCATTCTTTTGCTCACCCGCGCCGCTCGTTGCCGAGTGCAGTAGCCGAATCGTAAGCGCTTCGCCGATCAGGTCCGCAAGCAGCTTCGTAAAAGTGTTGAGTAACCCGGCGTTTCCTGCCTGGGCCACGGCCGGATCCACCGTGCCATAGGTTTCGCCCAGCGCCGACAGCGCCTGGACGATCGAGTGGCACGACGGACCGGCCACCAACCAGTCGAATTCGGACGCGGCGAGCCTGGCCGCGCGCACATACAAGGCGCAAAAGCCGCTCTCCCCGATGAGCGGGCTGAGGTGTACGGCCAGACGACGCCACGGCAGCAGCAGCTGGTCCATACTTTCAGGGGGACTGGAAGTACCCTTTGTATTCATCAAGTCAAGGAGCAGTTGCTGCCGCTTGTCGTGGTATTTATCCATGCAGGCTGATCATTCTCGTTTTGGTGCTCGCGCGGCGCTGTCGAGACGGCTGATTCTTCTGTTTGATCGGAGATTATAGCCCGACTTTCCAGAATGTGAATTTTATTAGATCGCCGTGCGGACATTTTTTGCATTTCCAGAGCCCAAAAATCCGCACCGGATGATCAAAGCCGCTCTTTCATGCCAACAAGCAACAAAATCTATCAAACCTCCTGCAACCGCAGATAAAGATAAACCAAGCACAAGCGGGCAATCCGCTGTTCTAGTTGAGATATCTGTATAGTGCCGAGCACAGCTGCAGCACACCAGCAGTGTTACCATATGTAGCCATTTTAACAATTTTCACCGCCCGCGCCAATGTCCATGACCGTCTTGCCGACCTATCGCTTCCGTCCGTCCAGCGCCGTTTGCGGCATCCTGCTGGGGCTGGCCCTGTCCAGCCCGGTCGCGTTCGCCGCGCCCTTGCCGGTGGTTGCCGAAGCGCCGCTGCGGGCCCACCTCGCGTTCCTGGCCGACGACCTGCTCGAAGGGCGCGGCACCGGCCAGCGCGGCGGCGCGCTGGCGGTGCGCTACCTCGAAACCCAGGCCGCGGCGATCGGCCTGAAGCCGGCGCTGGGCAACAGCTACCGCCAGCCAGTGCCGATGATCGGGCAGAAAACGCTGGCCGGCAGCGCGATCCGCTTCGAGGCCGGCGGCAAGACAATCGCCCCGGTGCCCGGCGCGGAGGTGGTGTTCGGCAACGCCAACGGCGCCAACGCGAGCCGGGTCGATGCCCCGGTGGTGTTCGTCGGCTACGGCATTCACGCCGACGACGAGAACTGGAACGACTTCAAGGACGTGGACGTCAAAGGCAAGCTGCTGGTCGCGATGGTCAACGACCCGCAGCCGACCGCCGCCGAGCCGGCGCGTTTCGGCGGCAAATCCCTGACCTGGTACGGGCGCTGGATCTACAAGTTCGAGGAGGCGGTGCGCCAGGGCGCGGCCGGCATCCTGCTGATCCACACCACGGCATCGGCCTCGTACCCGTGGAGCGTGCCGGCCAACGGCTTCGCCCACGAGCAGTTCCACCTGGCCGGAGCGGGCAACACACTGCAAGGCTGGATTGCCGAGGATACCGCGCGCGCATTGTTCGCCGCAGCCGGCCACGACCTCGATGCGCTGCGCGCCCAGGCCGAGGTGCGCGGCTTCAAGCCGGTCGCACTGGGCGCGCTCGCGCACGCCACAATCAACAGCGCGGTGCGCCAGGTCGAGGAATTCAACGTCGCGGGCATCGTGCCCGGCACCGACCCCGCACTGCGCGCCCAGGCGGTGATCTACTCGGCGCACTGGGACCACCTCGGCATCGACCAGGGCAACGGCAAGCCGGACCACATCTGGAACGGCGCGATCGACAACGCCTCGGGCGCGGCCGCGCTGCTGGCGATGGCGCAGGCCGCGGTAGCGCATCCGGCGCGGCGCACCCAGATCTTCCTGTGGCCGGCGGCCGAGGAACAGGGCCTGCTTGGGAGCCAACGCTACGTGCGCGCGCCGCTCTGGCCGCTGGCGCAGACCGCCGCCGACCTCAACCTCGACAGCATGAACTTCGTCGGCGCCACGCGCGACATCGGCGTGCCCGGCGCCGAGCGCAGTTCGCTGTACGCCACCGCCGGGCAAGTGGCCCGGTCGATGGGCCTGCGGCTGGCGCCGGCGGTGCCGGACCTCGGTGGCGCCTACTTCCGCGCCGACCACTTCAACTTCGCCAAGGCCGGCGTCCCCGCGTTCAACGTCGGCTCCGCCGTATTCTCGGGCGACGGCACCTTCGAATTCGCGCACGACCAGGCTGCGGCGAGTGCCGCGATGGTCGGCTTCACCAAGCGCTACCACCAGGTCAGCGACGAATACAACCCGGGCTGGGACTTGTCCGGGATGGTGCAACAGGCGCAGTTCACGCTCAACCTCGGGTACGCGGTAGCGAATGCACCGAAGATGCCGACCTGGAACGCCAACGAGCCGATGGGCAAACCCCGTCGAAAAGTAGGGTCAGGAAAAATAGGGTCAGAGTCGAATTAATCGGAAATGTCACAATGTTCCAATTAAATCGACTCTGACCCCAATTGTTTTGCAAGCTTCCTTCATTCTCCCAATGAGGGTCAGAGTCAAATCTTCCGAATTATTTGTGACTTGCCGAACAATTTGACTCTGACCCTCATTTGATTTTTTCATAACCGCCGTTTAGATCGGGAAGACGATGAACCTCACGCTGGGCGCCGCCGTTTCGTTTGCATGTGCACTGTTGTCCGCGGCTCCGGCCGTTGCCGCGTCCGCCGACGCTCGCTTCAAGGCCATCTACAGCGAGGAATGGAAGTGGCGCGTGGCGCAGCAACTCGCCGACGACGAGGACGGGCGCGATACGGTCAGCGCCGCACTGCCGCATGTCGACGCGGCGACCCAGCAACGCCGGCTCGCGTACTGGCAAGGGGTGTTCAGGCGCCTGGACGACGTGCCGCGCACCGCGCTCCCGCCTGCGGAGCGCATTAACTATGACGTCTATCGTTACCAGATCGCGGCGCTGATCGAGGCGCAGCGCTTCCGCGAATACGAGCAGCCCGTCAACGCCGACAGTTCGTTCTGGACCAACGTCACCTGGCCGGCGCGCCGGCCGTTCAAGACACTGGCCGACTATCGCAACTTCATCCGGCAGATGGCGCAGATGCCGCGCTACTTCAGCGAGGAGACCGCCAACATGCGCGCCGGCCTGGCTCGCGGCTTCACGCCGCCGAAAGTGACGCTCGCCGGCCGCGATGCGCCCCTGGCGTCGGTGGCCGAAGCGAAGTCGCCGCAGGACACCGTGTTTTATGCGCCGTTCAAGTCGATGCCCGCTTCGATCCCGCCTGCCGAACAGGAGAACCTGCGCCAGCAGGCCGCAAACGTGATCCGAGAATCGGTGCAGCCGGCCTATGCCTCGGTGCTCCGGTTTGTGCGCGAAGAGTACATGCCGAAGGCGCGCGCGTCGCTGGCGGCCGAGAGCCTGCCGGACGGGAAAGCGTACTACCAGTCGAAGATCGTCGAGTACACCACCACCTCGCTGACCGCGCAGCAGATCCACGAGATCGGCCTGTCGGAGATGGCGAAGATCCGCGCCGAGATGCAGCAGACGATGCTGGCGGCCGGCTTCAGCGGTGATTTGCCGGCCTTCCTGAAATTCCTGCGCACCGATCCACGCTTCTATGCGCGCACCCCGGAAGAACTGCTGATGCGCGCTGCCTGGATCGCCAAGAAGTTCGATGCGAAGGCCGACCAGTATTTCGGTTACCTGCCGCGCCGCCGTTTCGCGATCACGCCGGTGCCGGCCGACCAGGCGCCCTACTACCCGGCGGCGCGCGGCGGGCCGGGCGTCTACCTGGTCAACACCTACAACCTGCCGGCGCGCGCGCTCTACAGCCTGCCGGCGCTGACCCTGCACGAATCGGCGCCCGGCCACGCGTTCCAGATCCCGATCGCACTCGAACAGAAAGGCCTGCCGCCCTTCCGCCGCGCGTACATCTCGGCCTATGGCGAGGGCTGGGCGCTGTACACCGAGCGGCTCGGCACCGACATGGGCATCTACGAGACGCCGTACGAAACCTTTGGCATGCTGAGCTACCAAGCCTGGCGCGCGGCGCGGCTGGTGGTCGACACCGGCATCCACGCGAAGGGCTGGACGCGCGAGCAGGCGCAAGCCTACATGCACGACAATACCGCGCTGTCGGACCACGAGATCGAAACGGAGGTGGACCGTTATATCTCGTGGCCCGGACAGGCGCTGTCGTACTACCTGGGCGAGATGGCGATCATGAACGGTCGCAAGAAGGCGGAGGCGGCGCTTGGCGCCAGGTTCGATATCCGCGCCTTCCACGACACGGTGCTGCAACTAGGTTCGGTGCCGCTGCCGGTGCTCGAGGGGCGTATCGACCGCTTTATCGCGGAGGGCGGCAAGAGCCCTTACCGGAGCGGCCGGTAGCCAAGGCCTCCGCTGGAAGTGCGCTTTCTGCTACACTCGCAAACCGCCCCGCAGCGGGGCAAGCCGCACTTATCTCGTTGATGGTTTCAAAAAATACCTGGCTCGGCATCGGCTGCGGCGTCATCGCCGGCGCGCTGTGGGGAGTCGTCTTCCTGGCCCCGGCACTCGCGCGCAGCTTCACGCCGCCGCAACTGGCTGCCGGCCGCTACCTCGCGTATGGCCTGATCGCCGCCTTGCTGCTCGCGCCCTCGTGGCGGCGGGTGGCCGCCAAACTGTCCGGCGTCGAATGGCGCGCCCTTGCCTGGCTTAGCCTGTGGGGCAATATCATTTACTTCGTGCTGCTGGCGCGCGCCGTGCAGGCCGGCGGCATCGCGATGACATCGCTGATCGTCGGCCTGTTGCCGGTGACGGTCACGATTGTCGGCAGCCGCGAACGCAACGCCGTGCCCTTCGTCCAGCTGGTCCCTTCCCTGCTCCTGAGCGCCGCCGGCATCGCCTGTATCGGCTGGCAATCGCTGGCGGGGTCGACACAGGGCTCGCTGGTCGGCGTGTTGTGCGCGATTGGCGCGCTGGCCTCGTGGACCATTTACGCGGTGCAGAACAGCCGCTGGCTGGCGCGCATCGACCACGTGTCGTCGCATGAATGGAGCCTGCTGACGGGCGTCGTCACCGGCGCCCAGGCCCTGCTGCTTGCGGTGCCGGCCTTCCTGTTCGCGCGGGACAGCCATGCACAGCCCGAGTGGCTTTATTTCGCGGGCGTCGTCAGCGTCGTTGCGCTGTGCGGTTCGATCCTCGGCAACGCATTCTGGAACCGCGCCAGCCGCCTGCTGCCGCTGACGATGACCGGGCAGATGATCCTGTTCGAGACCTTGTTCGCGCTGCTGTATGGGTTCGTGTGGGAGCAGCGCCTGCCCACGTTTGCGGAAGGTGCGGCGATCCTGCTGCTGGTCGCCAGCGTGCTGTCGTGTACCGCCGCGCACCGCGTCGGGGTGGCGCAGCCGGCGTAGGCGCTGCGCTTACAGGTCGAGCTCGATCCAGGTTGGCGCGTGGTCGCTGGGTTTCTCGCGCCCCCGCACAGCGCGGTCGACGTCGGCCGCCTTGAGCTTCGGCGCCAGCGCGGGGCTGAGCAGCAGGTGGTCGATGCGCAGTCCCGCATCGCGTCCGAAAGCGTTGCGGAAGTAGTCCCAGAAGGTGAAGATGGTTTCGTCCGGGTGCATCGTACGCAGCGCATCGGTCCAGCCCTGCTCCAGCAAACGGTGGAACGCGGCGCGCGTCTCCGGACGGAACAGCGCATCGTTCACCCAGCGCTCCGGCTTGTACACGTCGATCTCGGTCGGCATCACGTTGAAGTCGCCCGCCAGCACCACCGGCGCACCGGTGGCAATCAACTCGCCTGCGTGCGTAATCAGCCGCTCCATCCAATTGAGTTTGTAATCGAACTTGGGGCCGGGCGCCGGATTCCCGTTGGGCAGGTACAGGCAGGCGACCAGGATGCCGTCGACCGCCGCCTCGATGTAGCGGCTCTGCTCATCGTCCGGATCGCCCGGCAGGCCACGCTTGATTTCCTGCGGCCTGGCGCCACGCGCGAGGATCGCCACCCCGTTCCAGCTTTTCTGTCCATGCCAGATCGCCTGGTAGCCGGCGGCGTTGAGTTCCGCCTCCGGGAACCGTTCCTGCGGCGCCTTCAGTTCCTGCAGGCAAGCAACGTCCGGCCTGGTTTCCTCCAGCCACTGCAGTAGCGCGCCGAGGCGGCTGCCGATTCCATTGACGTTGAAGGTCGCGATGCGCATGTTTTCTCCACAGTTATTTATTGGTTCCAATTGTGACGGCAGATAGCACCTGGCCGGCGCACGAATCCAGCAAAACAGTCGAGCGAACCCAGCCGTGCGCGGCTACCGATGCAATATCGATATTATTGAATCATTTACAACCCCACCTGGAGACGTTTCATGATCAAATCCGCCCTGCGCCTGGCCACCGGTTCCGTTCTGCTGCTCGCGTCGATCTGCGCCACCGCCAGCGCCGCGACTGCCGACCAGGCCTTCCAGCTCAAGGGTTCGTTGCAGGAGATTCCCGGCCCGTCGCCGCGCTGCGCGTCCAATTTCGGCGGCACGATCCTGGGCGCCGGCGACAGCGCCTTGCTGGGCAAGGTTGTCTTCATCGCGACCGACTGCATTACGCCGAACGGCTCGCTGTACACCTTCAGCGACGGCCGCTTCATCATCACCACCGCCACCGGCGAACAGGTGTACGCGAACTACAGCGGCCAATTCGTGCCAACCGGCGAAGGCACCAAATACGTGTTCAGTAACGCGACCTTCCAGATCACCGGCGGCACCGGCCGGTATGCGCGTGCCAGCGGCGGCGGCGACCTGACCGGCGGCGAGGACATGGCTACCGGCCAGGGCAACGTGGCGCTGACCGGCCGGATCCTGTTGAAGGAAAAGTGATCGAGAACTGCAGTACCAAGCCGGCTTCGGAACGCGCCGAAGCCGCTTGGCCGAACGCTATTCGAACAGCTTGAACTTCAGCTGCACCGAAATCCCGCCATACAGCCGGTCCTTGTAACTCGGGACTACGCCGATATTCACGCCTACCCGCTTGTATTCGAACGTCGCGGTCGGGACCGCGGCCGGGAACCAGCCGCCCCCGCGCATGTGCGGATAGCCGTTGAAGGCTGCGAGCGCCGCGCCCAGCCGCACCGGGCCGATGGCGAACGGCTGCCAGATCACGCCAAGATAATTGGAGTATTCGCGGTCGCTGTTATAGAAGCGGCCGGCGGCAGCGGACATCGTGCCGGAGAATTTGTACTCCGCGCCGAGCCCGTGGTTCTCGCCGTTCAGGTCTTTGCCGCGGTTGAAGTGCGCGGTCAGGAAGCCGCTGTCGATCCAGAACTCGCTCTTCGGCGTGGCATCGACCCTGGTGAACAGGTCATCGGCCTGCGCCAGCGGCGCGGCCGCGCACAGCAGCAGGGCCGCGGCTTTGATGGCTCGGGTGCTCAATCGTCCGCTCCCGCGTCAAGCCCGGGGAACATCACCTCGGTAAAGCCGAAGCGCGAAAAGTCCTTGATCCGCATCGGATACAGGATGCCGAGCAGGTGGTCCACCTCGTGCTGCACCACGCGCGCATGGAAGCCTTCGGCGTCGCGGCTGATGCGGTTGCCGCGCTGGTCGAAGCCGTCGTAATGCAGCCGGATATGGCGCGGCACGCTGCCGCGCAGGCCCGGCACCGACAGGCAGCCTTCGAAGCCCTCTTCCATCTCGTCCGACAGCGGCCGCAGCACCGGGTTGATCAGCACTGTCTCGGGCACCTCCGGCGCATCCGGGTAGCGCTGGTTCTGCTTGAAGCCAAAGATCACCAGCTGCAGGTTGACGCCGATCTGCGGAGCGGCCAGGCCGGCCCCGTTCGCCGCGTGCATGGTGTCGAACATGTCGGCGATGAGCGCGTCGAGTTCGGCGCCGCCGAATTCGCGCACCGCCTCGGCCACCCGCAGCAGGCGCGGGTCGCCCATCTTGAGGATGTCGCGGACTGTCACTGGTGTCCCCCTTCGATCTGCAGCTGCTCGAGGAATGCGCGGAAGCCGGCCGCGGTCTCAGGGTGTTTCAGGCCCATCGCCGTGGTCGCCTTCAGGTATCCGAGCTTCGAACCGCAATCATAACGCTGCCCGGCGTAGCGGTACGCCAGCACGCGTTCGGCCTGCATCAGCGCGGCGATACCGTCGGTCAGCTGGATCTCGCCGCCGGCGCCAAGTCCGAGCTTGTCGAGATAGTCGAAAATCGCGCCGGACAGCACATAACGGCCGACCACGGCCAGCGTCGACGGCGCCGCTTCCGGCTGCGGCTTTTCGACGATGCCCGAGACCAGTTCGAGGCCAGGCCGGTAGCTCGACGAGCTGACGATGCCGTACTGGCGCGTATGCTCACGCGGCACGTCCTGCACCGCCAGCACGCTGCACTGCTCGTACGCGTACAGGTCGGTCATCTGCGCCAGCACCGGCTTTTGGCCGGGCGCGGTGTCCATGAAGTCGTCCGCAAGCAGCACGGCGAACGGTTCATTGCCGACCACCGGCCGCGCGCACAGCACCGCGTGGCCGAGGCCGAGCGGCTCGGACTGGCGGATGTAGATGCAGTTGATGTTCTTCGGGATCACCCCGCGCACCAGGTCGAGCAGCTGCTGCTTGCCCGCGGCCTCCAGTTCCGATTCGAGCTCGTAGGCCTTGTCGAAGTGATCCTCGATCGCGCGTTTGTTGCGGCCGGTGATGAAGATCATCTCGGTGATGCCGGCAGCGACCGCCTCCTCGACCGCGTACTGGATCAGCGGCTTGTCGACGATCGGCAGCATCTCTTTCGGCTGCGCCTTGGTCGCGGGCAGGAAGCGGCTGCCAAGGCCGGCGACCGGAAATACGGCCTTTTTAATCGGTGTCATTGCCATTCTTTTCCTGTTCATGTGCGTCGCCGTTTGCCGCGCCGAGCAGCGCCAGCAGGCCCGGTTCGTCGAGCAGCGCGATGCCGAGCGACTCGGCCTTGGCCAGCTTGCTGCCGGCTTCCTCGCCTGCCACCACGTACGACGTCTTCTTCGATACCGAGCCGGACACCTTGCCGCCTGCCGCCTCGATCAGCGCGGCGGCTTCGTCGCGCGACAGCGTCGGCAGCGTGCCGGTCAGGACGAAGGTCTTGCCGGCCAATGCGCCGGTCGCCTTCATCACGTGCTCGCCCTCCTTCCAGTGCAGGTGCTGGCGCAGCTCCTCGACCAGCGCACTGTTCTCGGGGTCGGCCAGGAAGTCGGCGATCGAGCGCGCGACCACCGGACCGATGTCGGGCACCTCGAGCAGCTGGATGCCGTTCTCCCAGCGCGCCGCATGCAGCAGCGCGTCGAGATTGCCGAAGTGCTGGGCCAGCGCCTTGGCGGTCGATTCGCCGACGTTACGGATCCCGAGCGCGTAAATGAAGCGCGCGAAGGTGGTTGCCTTCGACTTGTCGATTGCGTCCAGCACGTTCTGGGCCGACTTGTCGGCCATGCGCTCGAGCGAACAAAGCTTGGGCTTGTCGAGTTTGTAGATGTCGGCCGCGTTGCGTACCAGCCCTTTGTCGACCAGCTGGTCGACCAGCTGGTCGCCCATGCCCTCGATGTCGATCGCGCGGCGCGATACGAACTGCAGCAGCCCGCCCTTGCGCTGGGCCGGACAATGGGTCCAGCCGCCGGAGCAGCGCGCCACCGCTTCATCTTCCGGCCGCACGATCGGCGAGCCGCACACCGGGCAGTTGGCGGGCATGACAAATTCGCGCGCGTTCGCCGGCCGCCGTTCCGGCACGTAGCTGACCACCTCCGGGATCACGTCGCCGGCACGGCGCACGATCACGGTGTCGCCGATGCGGATGTCCTTGCGCCGCACTTCGCCCTCGTTGTGCAGGGTCGCGTTGGTGACGGTAACCCCGCCGACCGACACCGGCTGCAGCCGCGCCACCGGCGTGATCGCGCCGGTGCGGCCGACCTGCACTTCGATCTCGTGCACCAGCGTCAGCGCTTCCTCGGCCGGGAACTTGTGCGCCAGCGCGAACCGCGGTGCGCGCGACACGAAGCCCAGCTGGACCTGGTCCTCCAGCCGGTCGACCTTGTAGACCACGCCGTCGATCTCGTACGGCAGGCTGGCGCGGCGCTGGCCGATGTCGCGGTAATAGCCGAGCAGGCCATCGGCGCCCGTCACCACCGCGCGCTCTTTCGAGACCGGCATCCCCAGTGCGACGAACCAGTCCAGCAGCGCCGAGTGCGATTGCGGCATGTCCACGCCCTCGAGCGCGCCGATTCCGTAAGCGAAAAAGCGCAGGCTGCGCTGCGCGGTGATGCGCGAATCGAGCTGGCGCAGGCTGCCCGCCGCGGCGTTGCGCGGATTGGCGAATTCCTTCTGGCCGGCGTCGCGCTGGCGCTGGTTCAGCTTCGCGAAATCGGCCTTGTACATCAGCACCTCGCCGCGCACCTCCAGCACGGCCGGCACGCTGTCGCCGTGCAGGCGCAAGGGAATCGCCCTCACGGTCTTGATGTTGGCGGTCACGTCCTCGCCGGTGGTGCCGTCGCCACGCGTCGCGGCCTGTACGAACACGCCGTTTTCGTAGCGCAGGCTGATCGCCAGGCCGTCGAATTTAAGTTCGCTCGCGTACTCGACCTGCACCGCGCCCAGCCCTTCGCGCACGCGGCGGTCGAAGTTCTCGACGTCCTCGCTTGAAAAGCCGTTATTTAACGACAGCATCGGCACCGTGTGGGTGACCTGCCTGAACTCGGGGATAGGCGCGGCGCCGACACGGAAGGTCGGCGAATCGACCGACACCGCCGCGGGATGGGCCGCCTCGAGCTCCTGCAGTTCGCGGAACATGCGGTCGTATTCGGCGTCCGGAATGGTCGGCGCGTCGAGCACGTGGTAATTGTAGATGTGGTGGTTGAGTTCCTTCACCAGCCACGCCATGCGCGCCATCTGGTCTTGCTGCGTCACGTCTTGCTGCGTCACGTTGCCTGGTCCTTAGCTGAACAGGCGCAGCGCGCGGGTGGAACCGGCCGGTATGTCCGCCGCTTCCATCTCCTGGTAGAACTCCTGCACCTGGCCGTTGATCGCCGCCAGGGCTTCGTCGAGCAGCGGCTGGTCGAAGTCGTCGACGATGGTCGCGTCGAGGCGCTGCACCAGCGCCTTGGCGCAGGCGGCCATCGCGTTAAACCCATCGCGCGCCGGCGCCACGCACGGCACGTCGAGCAGCAGCGTCAGGCGCGAGGTGGTGTCCGCGCCCAGGGTGACATTGGTCGTCAGCGTGAACAGCACGCCGCCGGCGCCGTCCGGCATGGCAAAGCGGCCGTCCGGGCGCACGTCGAAGCCCTGGTTTTCGAGCGCCCCGATCAGGGTCGAGATCGCCCATGGCGCGCCGTTCGACTTCAGGTTCACGCCAAGCTGGGCGTCGTGGCCGGCGACGAAGCGGTGCAGCGTACGCGCTTCGCTCATCACCTCGATCATGTCGGGCACTTCCGGCTCCGCTTGAATCTCGTCGGCCACCGCGCGCAGGCGCGTGACGAGCTCCGAGTATTCAAGTTCGTTCAGCGCCGAGGTGCGGGTCGCCAGCTGCACGCCGGCCTGCAATTTGGTATACACGCCGCCATGCACGATTGGCTCCCAGTCGCCGTTCACGGCCAGGCCGATGAAGTGGATCGGCTTGTTGCCGACGCGGCGCAGCTTCTGCAGCGCGGGCAGGATTTTATCGCCGCGCGCCGCGGCTTCCAGCGCCAGCGGGATCAGGCAGTCGATCAGCGGGTCGACCAGGCTTTCGGCCAGTTCGGCCGGCGGCGTATCGGGCGCGGCGCCGGGCAGCGAAGCGGCGATCGCGTCCGGGCCGGCAGCGCCGCCACCCGCGCCAGCGCCTGCGGTTGCGCGCGTGGCCACCGGCACCGGGTCGGCCAGCACGCCGTCAGCCTCGGGAGCCGCGCCAGGGTCGAGCACCGGCTCCTGGCGTGGCGCCGGGGCCGCGCCGCCGCGCATCAGGACGTCGTCATGGTCCGAAGAAAAGGCGCGCTCGACGCTTTTGCGGGCCTTGTACTCCTGCCACTTGTTGTAGGTGATGACGCCGACGACGAATACCCCGCCAGCCGCAATCAGGCTCATTTGGAAATCAGTCATGCTGCTTGTGCCTCAGTAGCGAAATTCGCGGCGGACTCCATGTCCACCGCCACGATGCGCGATACACCTTGTTCCTGCATCGTCACACCGATCAGTTGATTGGCCATCTCCATCGCGATCTTGTTATGCGAGATGAAGAGGAATTGGGTCTGCTCCGACATGCGCTTGACCATGCGGCAGAAGCGCTCGGTGTTGGCGTCGTCCAGCGGCGCGTCGACCTCGTCGAGCAGGCAGAATGGCGCCGGGTTCAGGCGGAACATCGAGAACACCAGCGCGGTCGCGGTGAGCGCCTTTTCGCCGCCCGACAGCAGGTGGATGGTCGCGTTCTTCTTGCCCGGCGGCTGGGCCATCACCTGCACGCCGGAGTCGAGGATCTCGTCGCCGGTCATCACCAGCTTGGCGTTACCGCCGCCGAACAGGATCGGGAACAGCTCCGAAAAATGCATGTTGACCTGGTCGAAGGTCGCCTGCAGCAGCTCGCGCGTCTCTTTATCGATGCGGTGGATCGCATCCTCGAGGGTGGCGATCGCTTCCTGCAGGTCGGCGTTCTGCGAGTCGAGGAAGCGCTTGCGTTCGGACGCCTGCGCCAGTTCGTCGACCGCCGCCAGGTTCACCGCGCCGAGCGCCGAGATGGCGTTGGTCAGGCGCGTCACCTCGCCCTGCAGCCACGAAGCCTTCATCTCCGGATCGAGCTTTTCGGCCAGCAGCGCTTCATCGGCCCCGGTGGCGGCCAGCGCTTCGGCGAACTGCTCCTGGTTCAGGCGCGCGGCCTGCTCCTTGAGCTGCATCTCGGTGATCTTGTCGCGCTGCGGCTGCAGGCTGCGCTCGGCCTGCATGCGCGCCTCTTCCGCATGGCGCAGCTGCTGGGTGATCTGGTCGAGCTCATGGCGCGCGTCGGCCAGCGCGCGTTCCTGCGCGGTGCGGCGGTCCAGCAGCTCCTGCAGGCCTTCGTTCGCGGTCCCGGCTTCGAGCGCTTCGAGCTCCAGCCGTCCGGCGGCCAGGCTTTCGGCCACCTGCGCGGCCTGCTGGCTGGCCGTGGCGATATTGCGGCGCAGCTCCTCGATCTTGCTGCGCTGGGACTTTTCGGCGAACAGCGCCTCCTGCGCGCCGCGTTCGAGCTCGCGCAGCTTGTCGCGCGCGTCGGCCAGCGCCTGCTCCTTCTGCAGGAACTCGGTCTGTCCATCCTCGTGCGAGCCCTGCATCTCGGCCAGCTCCATGTCGAGCTGCTCGAACTGCTCTTCGGCCTCGGCCTTGACCTGGCGCTGCTCCGCCTCCTGCGCCGCGATCTCGGCCAGGTCGGCTTCGATCTGGCCACTGCGCTGGTTGAAGCGCGCCTGGACTTCGCCCTGCTTGACCACGTCGATCTGCAGCGCGTGCACCTCGCGCGTCAGGTTGCCGATGCGCTGGCGCGCGTCCTGCAGGCGCCGTCCCAGGTCGGCCACCGCCGCGTCGGCACGTACCGCGCGGGCACGCGCCTCCTCGGCCAGCAGCGCCTGTGCGCGCAGCTGCTTGCCGATGTTGTCGATTTCGTGCTGGCGCCCGAGCACCCCGTCCTGCTCCGAGTCGGAGGCGTAGAAACGCACGCTCGACTGCGTGACCAGGTGGCCCTGGCGGGTGACGAAGCAGCCACCCGCCGGCAGGCGTGCGCGATCGGCAAATGCGGTGCTGGCGTCGTCCGCGATGAACACGTGGTGCAGCCAGTCGTTCAGCACGCCGCGCAGGCCAGGGTCGTTCAGCTTGAGCAGGCCGGCGAACGGCTTGAGGCCGGCCACGTCGGCGGCAGCGGCAGCGCCCGGGGCCGGCGCAAACAGCGCCAGCCGGGCCGGCGGGGCGTCGGCGAAGAAGGCTTTGGCCCAGTCGATGTTCGACATCTCGAGTGCGCCGGTGCGCTCGCGCAGGATGGCCTCCAGCGCGGTCTCCCAGCCGTCCTCGATCTGCAGCTTCTGCCACAGGCGCGGCAGCGTATCGAGTTCGTGCTTCTCCAGCCACGGCTGGACCTTGCCCTTGGTCTGGACCCGGTCCTGCAGCTGCCTGAGGGCCGACAGGCGCGCCTCCAGCTGGGCGTTGGCCGCATTCTCGACCTGCACCTGCCCGTGCGCTTGCTTGCGCTCCTGCTCGACCCGCTCCTGCTGCTCGCTCGCCTCCTCCAGCAGCATGGTCTGTTCTTCCAGCGCCAGCGTCTTCTCCTCGAGCTGCATGCGCAGGTTCTCGAGGTGGCTGCTGTCGGGCAGGTTCAGGCCGCTCTTCTCCTGCTGCAGGCGCTCGCGCCGCGTGGCCAGGCCGGCCAGGATGTTCGATGCGTTGCGCTGGTGCGCCGAGGCCAGTTCGATCTGCTGCTGCACCTGCATGATGCGGGCGCGCGACTCGTTGCCCTTCTGCTGGGCTTCACGCCACGCCGCGTCCAGTTGGGGCAGGCGTTCGTTGTGCACCTCGACCGCGATCTGTGCGCCTTCCGCGCGCGCCGCCAGCTCCTCGACGCGCATCTGCGCTTCCTCGATCTGCTCCTCGTACTCCTGTCCCTGCGCCAGCCACTGGTCGCGCTGGGCGGTAAGGGTGCCGAGCTGGTTCTGCAGGCGGGTGCGCGACTCGATCACGAACTTGATCTGCGCTTCCAGGCTGCCGATCTCGGAATTGGTCTGGTACAGCGCGCCCTGCGCAGTGTGCAGGCGGTCGCCGACCGCGAAATGCGACTGGCGCATCTGCTCCAGTTCGAGCTCGACGTGGCGCAGTTTGGCGGTGTGCTCTTCGAGGCCGGTCTGGGCCTCTTCCATTTCGCGGAAGTAGCGGGTCTGCTCGGCCTGCGCCTCGTTCTTGCGCAGCAGCCAAAGCAGCTTCTGCTTCTCCTCCTGGTCCGCCTGCAGCTGGTGGAAGCGGTTCGCGACCGCGGCCTGCGCCTCCAGCTTTTCGAGGTTGGCGTTCAGTTCGCGCAGGATGTCTTCCACGCGCAGCAGGTTCTCGCGCGTGTCCGACAGCCGGTTCTCGGTCTCGCGGCGGCGCTCCTTGTACTTCGAGACGCCGGCGGCCTCCTCGAGGAACACCCGCAGCTCTTCCGGGCGCGACTCGATGATCCGCGCGATCATGCCCTGGCCGATGATGGCGTAGGCGCGCGGGCCCAGGCCGGTGCCGAGGAAGATGTCCTGGATGTCGCGCCGGCGCACCGGCTGGCCGTTGATGTAATAGGTGGAGGTGCCGTCGCGCGTCAGCGTGCGCTTGACGGCGATTTCGGCGTACTGGCCCCACTGGCCGGCGGCCTTGCCGGCGTGGTTGTCGAACACCAGCTCCACCGACGAGCGCCCGGCCGGCTTGCGGTGGGTCGAGCCGTTGAAGATCACGTCCTGCATCGATTCGCCGCGCAGTTCGGACGCTTTCGATTCGCCCAGTACCCATCGCACGGCGTCGATGATGTTCGACTTGCCGCAGCCATTCGGGCCGACCACGCCGACCAGCTGACCCGGCACCTGGAAGTTGGTGGGATCGACGAAGGATTTGAATCCGGACAGCTTGATGGATGAAAGACGCACTGTGCTTTAGTCCAATGACGGGTCGACAGACAAGAGTGGCAAAAACGCTGGGATCATACCATTGACAGGCCCGGCTTCCTACTGGGCAATAGCGCCCGGCGCGGCGGCTACCTGCCGGGCCGGCGCGGCTGGGGTGACTGGGGCGATTGCGTCGTCGGGCAGCGGTTGACCAGGGCGCCAGCGCAGGGCTACCGCCTCGGCCTCGCGCCGGCTGCGCTCGCTGATCACCGCGGCCA
>JBJMVW010000024.1:0-4974 GCA_045810465.1 Massilia sp.
CCTTTCGGGCGCAGGTCGAAGTGCTCCATCACCAGCTGGGCGATCTTGTCGTCCGGGATGACGCCGGTGCCTTCGGTATACACCGTGATGTTGATCGGCTTGGCGACGCCGATCGCGTAGCTCACCTGCACCTGGCACTGTCGCGCCAGGCCGGCCGCGACCACGTTCTTGGCCACATAACGCGCGGCGTAGGCGGCCGAACGGTCGACCTTGGACGGGTCCTTGCCCGAGAACGCGCCACCGCCGTGCGGCGCGGCGCCGCCATAGGTGTCGACGATGATCTTGCGGCCGGTCAGGCCGCAGTCGCCCTGCGGGCCGCCGATGACGAAGCGGCCGGTCGGGTTGACCAGGAAGCGGGTGCCGTCCAGCCATTCCTTCGGCAGCACCGGCTTGATGATCTCTTCGATCACCGCTTCCTCGATCTGGCTGTGGGTGACTTCCGGCGCGTGCTGGGTCGACAGCACCACCGTGTCGACCGCCACCGGGCGGCCGTTCACGTAGCGCAGCGTGACTTGCGACTTGGCGTCCGGGCGCAGCCATGGCAGGCGGCCGTCCTTGCGCAGCTGCGACTGGCGCTCGACCAGGCGGTGCGCGTAATGGATCGCGGCCGGCATCAGCTCGGCGGTCTCGTCGCAGGCATAGCCGAACATCAGGCCCTGGTCGCCCGCGCCCTGGTCGAGGTCGATGCCGGCGCCTTCGTCGACGCCCTGGGCGATGTCAGGCGACTGCTTGTCGTAGCAGACCATCACCGCGCAGCCCTTGTAGTCGATGCCGAAGTCGGTGTTGTCGTAGCCGATGCGCTTGATGGTGTTACGCGCCACCTGAATATAATCGACGTTGGCGTGGGTGGTGATCTCGCCGGCCAGCACCACGAGACCCGTGTTGCACAGGGTTTCGGCGGCTACGCGGGCGCCCGGATCCTGTTCGAGGATGGCGTCGAGGATGGCGTCGGAAATCTGGTCGGCGACCTTGTCCGGGTGGCCTTCCGAGACCGACTCGGAAGTAAAAAGATAGTCGTTAGAAGACATGGAGGCTCCTGTTACTGTTCAAAAAACTGCCGCAGCAACGGTTGCCTGCGACGCTTTAGCGACATTTATATTCCGCTTCGCAAGTTGTCTATTAACTCGGCGGATCCTGCTTAAAGTGGTATTTTACGCGTCTTGAGAAATTTTGGCTCGGCAAGCAGCCGCGCCCTTGAACCCCTGTCAATCAAATGCTAGTTTTTTTGTTCCGAGTTTTATCGATCTTTCCCCTACCCATGCTGCACGCGCTGGGGTCGGCGCTCGGCTGGCTCGTTTACCTGGCCTCGCCATCCTACCGGCGGCGCCTCGACGCCAATCTTGAACAGGCCGGCTACGGCCGTTACCGCAGGCAGGCCGTGGCCGAAGCCGGCAAGGCAATCATCGAACTGGCGTTCGTCTGGTGCGCCAAACCCGAGCGCGTCGCGCGCCACGCAACGGTCGAGAACTGGGAGCACGTGCAGGCAACGCTCGACGCCGGGCGCGGCATCGTGTTCCTGACCCCGCACCTGGGCTGCTTCGAGATGACCGCGCAGCAGATCGCGCTGCACACGGCGCTCACCGTGATGTACCGCCCGCCGCGCAAGAGCGCGCTCAAGCCGCTGGTCGAAGGCGCGCGCGCGCGCCACAACCTGCACCTGGCCCCGGCCAACCTGTCCGGCGTGCGCATCCTGGCCAGGACGCTCAAGGCCGGCCAGCCGATCGGCCTGCTGCCCGACCAGGTCCCGCAGGAAGGCGAAGGCGTGTGGGCGCCGTTTTTCGGCCGCGACGCCTACACGATGACGCTGCCGGCCAAGCTGGCGCAACTGGGCAGGTCCGAGATCATCCTGGTCTACGCCGAGCGCCTCGGGCAGGGCAAAGGCTACGTGGTGCGCTTCGTGCCGTTCGACGGCGATTTGTCGGGCACCCCGGCCGAGCAGGCCGCCGCGATCAACCGAGCGATGGAGCAGCTGGTCGCGCGCTGCCCGGCACAGTACTTCTGGAGCTACAACCGTTACAAGCAACCGCAGGGCGTGGCGCTGCCGGAGAGCGAGGCCGTGGCATGAGGTTGCTGATTGTATTCATGTGGCTGCTGCATTGGCTGCCACTGCCGCTGCTCGGACGTTTCGGCGAAGTCGTCGGCAGCCTGATGTTCCTCGCGATCCCGAAGCGGCGCAAGATCACGCTGACCAACCTGCGCCTGTGCATGCCGGAGCTGTCGGAGCAGGAACGGGTGCAGCTGGCGCGCCGCCATTTCCAGGCCTATGCCCGCAGCATCTTCGAGCGCTCGCTGCTGTGGTGGGCGCCGGTCGAGCGCCTGCGGGGCCTGATCCATATCGAGCCAGCGGTGCCGAAAGCCGAGATGGAAAGCGGCCCCACCATCCTGCTGTGCCCGCACTTCGTGTGCCTCGACATCGCCGGCGTCGCTTCGCGCGTGATCCCGCTGTCGACGATTTACGCACCGCAGAAAAGCGCGGCGTTCGACAAATTGCTGCGCCACGGCCGCGAGCGCTACGGCCCGGTGCGGCTGATCACGCGCAAGGAAGGCATCAAGCCGATCCTGCGCGCGCTGCGCGACGGCTACCCCTACTTCATGCTGCCGGACATGGACTTCGGCGAGAAGGATGCCCAGTTCGTGCCCTTCTTCGGGGTCGAGGCCGCTACCTTGACGGCGCTCGGCCGGCTGGCCGCCACCACCGGCGCCAAAGTGATCCCCGTGGTCGCCACTTTCATGCCAAACTACAAGGGCTGGCGGGTGGTGTTCTACCCGGCGTGGGAGAACTACCCGGGCGACGACATGCTGGCCGCGACCCGCCGCATGAATGCCTTCATCGAGGACCGGGTGCGCGAAGCGCCGGCCGAGTATTTCTGGACGCACAAGCGCTTCAAGACCCGTCCGCCGGGCGCGCCTTCGCTGTACGACAACTAATATATATGAAACTCAAGTTCACCAAGATGCACGGCGCCGGCAACGACTTCGTCGTGATCGACGCGATCAACCAGCCGGTCGAGTTCAGCACCGAGCAGTGGCGGCGCCTGGCCGACCGCCGCTTCGGCATCGGCGCCGACCAGATCCTGCTGGTCGAACGCCCGACCGTGCCCGGCTGCGACTTCCGCTACCGTATCTATAACAGCGACGGCGGCGAGGTCGAGCAGTGCGGCAACGGCTCGCGCGCGTTCGCCCGCTTCGTCCGCGAAAAAGGCCTGTCGAGCGCGCGCAGCATCCGGGTGCAGACCATGGGCGGCGTCATTGCGCCGCGGCTGGAAGACGACGGCAACGTCACGGTCGACATGGGCCCGCCGGTGCTCGAGCCGGCAGCGGTCCCCTTCGACAGCGCCGGCCTCGAGGGCCGCAGCGAGGGGCGCGACACGCTCTGGCCGTTGGCGCTCGACGGCGCGGCCGCTCCGGTGTTCGTGTCGGTGGTATCGATGGGCAACCCGCATGCGGTGCAGCTGGTCGACGACGTCGATACCGCGCCGGTGCGCGAAACCGGCCCGCTGATCGAACACCATCCGCGCTTCCCGAAGCGGGTCAACGCCGGGTTCCTGCAGGTGGTGGACCGGCACAATGCCCGGCTGCGCGTATTCGAGCGCGGCGCCGGCGAGACGCTGGCATGCGGCACCGGCACCTGCGCGGCGGTGGTGGCCGGCATCCGGCGCGGCCTGTTCGACTCGCCGGTGCGGGTCGAGGCGCGCGGCGGCGTCCTGTCGATCGCGTGGGATGGCGAAGGCCAGCCGGTGTACCTGAGCGGGCCGGCGGTGACCGTGTTCGAAGGCGAAATCGAGGTTTGAACCCCGGCGGCCGGGTCCCGCCCGGCCTGGCCAATGCTCAGGCCGCCAAGCCGTAATCGAGCCCGCCGCCATCGCGCGCGGCGTCCAGCAAGGTGCGCAGCCGGTACAGGCGCTGGCGGTAATTGCCCTCCGGCCCGCCCGGGCCGCAATCGACGTTGTCGAACAGGCGTGCGAGCCGGTCGAGCGCCTGGCGTTCGTGCGCGCTCCCGACCACCACCAGCCGCCGCTTGCTGCGGCCGTAGCTGGCGCGGATGTCGATCACCAGGCAGTGGCCCTGGTCGGCAGCCTTAACGTCCAGCAACAGGGCCTCGGCGCGGGTCAGGTTGAACAACGCCGCCAGCTCGAGCCGCGCGGCCAGCAGCGGATGGGCGCCGGCCAGCTCGCGCACGGCGGCAAACAAGGCCCCGGTCTCGGTGTACGACGGCGCGCTGCTGCGCGGCGCGATCTTGCCCAGCGCGGCGGCGGCCTCGGCGCAGCCCTGCGCGGCCGCCTTCTGCAGCCAGTACACGGCGCGCACGTCGTTGTTCTCGTTCTCGCGGCGCGCACGCCAGGCGTTGTTGCCGCATTCCAACTGCGCGTCGCGGTAACCCATCTCGGCCGCGCGCTCGAGGTAGCGCTGGGCGTCGCCCACGTTGCGCTGCGAAAACTCGGGCTTGATATAGATCCGCGACAGCGCGTACCAGGCCTCGGCCAGTCCCTGCTCCCCGGCCAGCGTCAGCCACCGGATCGCCTTCTTGAAATTGGCCGAACCGGCGCCGGCGGCGACGCGCTTGCCGTCGACCTGCATGCGCGCGTACCACAGGCCGAGCGCCAGCTGCGCGTGGCGGTCGTGTTCGGCGGCGGCCAGCTCCCAGAAGCGGTGCAGCTCCGCCGCGTCGAGCGGCTGGCGCGGGTCGGCGCCGGCCAGCCGCGCGCAGCGCGACAGCAGGGTGACCTCGTCGGGTGAGGGCCGCTGGGTGCCCTTGCCGTTGGCGGCGGTCGCGAGCAGCGCGCGCGCCAGCGGCAGCGCGCGCTCGAGGTAGGCCAGGTGCTGGCCCTCGCTCCATGCCTGTTCCAGCAGCGTGAACTGGGCCTCGGCGACGCCGTTGTCGGCGGCGCGCCGCAGCCAGCGCTGGTCGACCGGGCGCTCCGCCGCGGGCGGCGCGGCGGCCGCCGCGCCGGCCGGGGTGGCGCTGGCGCCGCC
>JBJMVW010000025.1:0-4977 GCA_045810465.1 Massilia sp.
AACTCTGGCCGTCGTACAGCTGCACCGTGGTGCTGGCGCGCCGGGTCGTGATCAGCGGCAGGATCGAGGCGCCGGGCATGCCCGACACCGAGTACCCGGCGCCTTCGCGCGACAGCTCCGACACTTCCGGCGCCACCTGCAGGTTGATGCGGCCGCCCGACAGCACGGTCGGGGTGAAGCGCAGGCCGACGCCGAATTCCTTCTCTTCCAAGGTGACCCGGTTGTTGTCCTGGGCCACTGGGATGAAGATCTTGCCGCCGGCCAGGAAGGTGCCCTGCTGGCCGCTGATCGCCATCACGTTCGGCTCGGCCAGGATGCGTACCAGCGCGTCGTCCTTCTGCGCCTCGAACGTGAACTGCTGCTTGCCGCTGGTCTTGCGGGCGTCGAACAGGCCGCCCAGGGAGCCGGTCACGAAATTCGACAGCAAGGTGGCGCCCCAGCTGCCCGAGCCCATGCGCAGGGTGGCGCCGGCTTCGAGCTTTTCGAGCAGGGTCTTGGCGACCTCGGCGATCTTCACCTCCAGCATCACCTGCTGCGGCGCGCTGACGTTGAGCAGGTTGACCACGCGCGCGCCGGCCGGCCCGGCGGTGGCGGCGCGCGCGGCCTGGCCCGCATCCGGCGGCGCCGGGTCGGCCTTGCCGACCGCGGTCAAGGGCTGCAGCGGGCGCCGCACGAAGGCCCCGGCCAGCTCGCCCACGTGGACCAGCGTGGCGGCGTCCGACACCTCGCCGGTCAGCACCAGCGCATCGGCGGCGGCGGTGACCCGGATCCCCTTCTCGCCGGGCAGCACGACGGCCAGCGCGGCCTCGAACGCCGACGGGTCCATCGTGACCACCACGTCGACCACGCTGCAGGCGCCGCTGCGGCCCTGGATGATCATGTTGGTGCTGCCGACGTCGGTGCCGGCGATATACATCGTGTCCGGCGCCACCAGCATGGTCTGCAGCACCGCCGGGTTGCCGACGCTGCGGTTGAGCAGCGGCTCGGGCAACCGCAGCATGGTCGACTTGCCGAGCTTGAGCTGCATGTTGGCCGGCTTGGCGGCCTCGCCGCTGCAGCGCGGTCCCACCTCGCGCAGCGCCACCGGGGCCGCGGCCGGTGCTTCCTGGGCCCGGGCGGTGGCCGCCCCCGCCTGCCAGCTGGAACCGGCCCCTGCCGCCAACGCCACGCAGCCAAGCAGGCGGCGCACGCGGATCGACCGCGCATATCCGACGCATCCGTTCATCGCGTTCATCCCCAAGAAAGACACGGTTGACATTTCAGAAGCACTCTTGCGACGCGTGCACGCCGTTCAGCACGCCCACGCAGTTCCGCCTGACCTCGGCCGCGACCCGGTGCACCACCGGCGCCCTGGCGGTCACCGGCTTGGCCGGCGGCGCCGCGCGCGGCGGTGGCGCCGGTTCGTCGAGCAGGGTCAGCTTGGTGGCGCCGGTGGTCTTGGTGTCCTGCGGATCGACCTGGTTGCGCAGCGCCAGCGACAGCGTGCCGACGCTGCGCGCCAGGTCGAGCTTCTCCGCCTGTTCCGGCGACACCTCGAGCGTGACGGCATTGACCACGCGCGGTTTGGTGTCGTCGCGGTTGACCTCCTGCGCCACCGCCAGCACCAGGATCCGTTCCAGCACGATCTTGGCGATGTTCTGTTCCTGGCCATTGCGGTCGCCCGGCGCCGCATCCTTCCTGGTGCTGACGATGATGTCGACGTAATTGCCGGGCAGGGCGAAGCCGGCCACGCCGATCACGTCGTTGACGCGCACCGTGATGGCGCGCTTGCCCTCGGTGATCAGGGCCGACAGCCCGCCGACCGTGCCGCCCGGCGCCAGCTTGGCCTCCGAGAACGGCTCGCCGCGCAGGATGCTGCTCTTGAGCACGCGCCCGGCCAGCTTGGCCGGGTCGCTGAACGCCCCTTGCGGGCGGCTGGCCAGCGGCCACTCGGCCAGGGTCAGCATGTCGGCGCCGAGCCGCTGGCCGATGTTGACGTCGCTCGCGGCGACGACGATCTTGTTGGCGCCCGACGCGCTCTGGACCAGCAGCCAGCGCGAGGCCAGCACCACCGCCGCCAGCCCGAACAGCACCGCCAGGGCCAGCATTGCAACGGCCCGCTTGTTTTTGATTCTCATGGTTTTCCTCCGAACGAAACTGGTGCGCGCGCGGGGGCGCCCGGCGCGCTGCAGGCAAACATGCTGGTCCAGGCCTGGTCGAGCGCGGCCGCGCTCAGGCGCGCGCTGGTGCCGGCGAAGCTGGCGAAATCGACGATGCGGCCGACCAGCTCGCGCGGGTAGCTGACCAGCAGTGGCCGGCCGCTGCCGGCGTGCAGCTGGCCGACCAGGTAATCGGCGGCCGCGTCGTCGAACGGCACCTCCTGGGCGTCGCACTCGCGGCGCAGCAGCGCGCGGTAGCTGGCCTCGCCGAGGCCGCCAAGGTGGATCTTGTAGGCGATCCGGCGCAGCAGCGGCTCATCGAGGATCGCGGCCGGCTGCTGGTTGGTCACGAACACCAGGGTCAGCGCGAACGGCACGGTCTCGGCGTGGCCGCCCTGCATCGCCAGCTGTTCGACCCCGTAGTCGAGCGGCCCGATGAAGCGGTCGAGCAGGGCCGCGGCCGGCACTTTCTGGCGCCCGAGGTCGTCGAGCACGAGCAGGCCGCCGCTGGCCTTCAGGTGCACCGGCGCCTGGCACACGCCGTCGCCGGCGTCCAGGTGCAGCTCGAACATGGCCGGCGCCAGCTCGGCGCCAACCTGCACCACCGGGCGCTGGCAGACGCGCCAGCGGGTGTCGCAATTGCGCCGCTCCTCATAGCGCGCGGCCTGGGCCGGCGGCGGCTTGTGGTGCACCAGCGGATCGTGGAACTGGACGATCTGCTGGCCGACCAGGATCGCGTCGGGCACCGCGACCACGCCATGCAGCAGGCGGCCGAGCTTGCGCGCCAGCGCCGACTTGCCAGCGCCCGACGGGCCGTGCAGCAACAGCGCGCGGCCCGAGTGCAGCGCCGCGCCGAGCTGCTCGCGCAGCGCGCCGTCGATGCCGTCGTCGGCCAGCGCCGCGGCCAGCTCGGCCGGGCTGATGCGGCTGGCGGCGCCGTTGCGTTCGGCGTCGCGCGCCAGCCCGGCGCGAAACGCGTCGAGCGTGACCGGGGCCGGGCCGACGTAGCGCGACTGCGCCAGGCACTCGGCGCAATACAGCTTGCCGCGTTCGGTCAGGCGGTACTGGATGTCGATCTCGGTCTCGCCGCGGCCGGCGATGTCGACCAGCTGCTCGCGCGCCAGCAGGTCGAGCGCCTCGCGCAGCGCGCTCATCGACAGGCGCAGCCGATGGGCCAGCGCCGGCAGGTGGGCGTCGCCGGCCTGGCCGATCGCCTTGACCACCAGCGCCAGCACCATCTGGCGGTCGAGGCCAGTGTCGGCGATGGTTTTCGGCTGCGGCGGCAGGACCATTGCGGCATCCTGCTGCGGGGCGGCGCGGCGTCCCGCCGACGGCGCCGGCACGACAGGGGTTGCGGCCTCAAACATCGGAATCCTCCTCCAGGTGGGGGCAATCTTTCCTCGGGTCATGCGATCGATTGTAGCGATGCAACTGGCCCGTCTTTTGACTTAAAGCAACGATGGGAAGCCGAGGTGGCGCTGCGCCAGCATATAGATGACGCCGGCGGCGATCGCGACGCCATAGGGGAGCGAGCCGACGCTGGGAGTGGGCGGGGCCAGGGTGGCCGGAACGCCGCTGGCGCGCAACACCAGCGCGGCCAGCATCGCGCGCAGGTTGACCAGCAGTCGCCACAGGCGGCCGCGCGCGACCACCACCACGAGCGCGAGCACGCCGCCGGCCAGCACCGCCGCCAGCGCGATGTGCAGGGTTTCGGGCGGCGCGCTGAAGGCGCCGACGGTGGCGAGGAACTTGACGTCGCCGGCGGCCATGCCGCGCAGCAGGTACAGCGGCAGGAACACCAGCAGGCCGGTGCCGGCGCCGGCCAGCGCGGCCAGCAGGGCCGCGCCGGGGGCGGGCCCCAGCAGGCGCAGCGCCAGCGCGCCGGCCAGGCCGGCCAGCAACAAGCGATTCGGGATGCGGCGCGTGGCCAGGTCGCTGGCGGCGGCCAGCAGCACCAGCACCAGCAGGCCAAGGTCGAGACAGAGGTTGACGGACATCGGGCTCTCCGGGATAAAAAAAACCTCCCGGGCCAGACCGCACCCGGGAGGTCACACGCCAGGCGATCAGGCCAGGGCGGTCGCGATCTTTTGGAACGCGGTGTTGATGGTGGTCCCGAGGCCTTCGACGGTGGTGACAATCACAGCGCCAATCAGCGCCGCAATCATCCCGTACTCGAGCGCCGTGACGCCATTTTCGTCAGCGACAAACGTTTTGACTGCCGAGATGAATTTGCTCATCATTAACTCCATGGTGTTGATAAAAAGAACAAACCCTGACGCGGGTGGAAGGCCGGACTGCGTGGCTTCCCGCTGGACTGGCTGCCGTCCGGTGTTTCCTGCGCCATTGGGTTCACTATAAAAGATGATTCCAGACGGCAAGTTGACTCAGAGCAAGCTTGCCGTATGGAATTATTTAGCGGGTGTTGGCGTTGCGCCGGATGGGAGGAAGGTGAAACTGTGGTGCGGCGGGGTCAAAAACTCAGCATGGATAATTGCCAGTTAGACAAAAACCCTTTATTCTTCCTCGCTTGCTCTTTGGAAAACGCCACGCCGCAGCTGGCTGAAATCTTGCCGAGAACGACATGAATTCCCTGCTCAAACACATGGTGGACATCACCGGTCATCGCGACCACGCAATGCTCGACATCTCGGTGATCGCCGCGGTCCAGGAGCTGGCCGGGGCCGCGCAGGTACGGGTGCTGACGCTGGTGGCGGTGGGCGGGCAGCACTTCCTGCGCCCGCGCGCGGCGGTCGGCGCCGGCGCCCCGGCGCATGTCGAGGAAGCGGCCGACGCCGCCACGCCGGGCGAGCCGGTGGCCGCGCTGCCGGAGCTGCAGCAG
>JBJMVW010000026.1:0-18642 GCA_045810465.1 Massilia sp.
CCGGTCAGGATTTCGGCCAGCATCGGCATCTCGAGCGCGCGCGGGCGCGAGGGCGCGGCGCGCGGCGCCCAGGTGCTGCTGGCCGAGGCCGACCACGCGATGTACCAGGCCAAGCAGGCCGGCAAGGGCGTGTTCGTGATCAGCCCGCAGGCCGAGTGGGAGGGCGCACGCTAGAAGCCGCGCCCGGCCGGACACGCCTGAATCCGCTACAATGTTCCGGTTTGATGCAGTGCACAAATCGGGGCGGGAAACGATGCGGAACAATCCACTAAGCCGCTGGCTGGCTGGCCGGAAAGGCAAGAAGGGCCGGGCCACGGTGCCGGTCAAGGCGCTCGGCGAGCGCGACCGCCGCCGCATGCTCCGGCATTTCCTCGCGCTGGACCAGAGTGATCGCTTACTCCGTTTTGGCAACGTGGTGCCGGACGAGCAGGTCCAGGCCTACGTCGCCAACATCGACTTTTCGCGCGACATCGTGTTTGGCGTCTACAACAAGGTGTTCCAGCTGGTCGGCGTCGGCCACCTGGCGTTTGCGCCGGCGGGCCAGGGCTCGACCGCGACGAGCAAGGAGCGCGTGGCCGAATTTGGCGTGTCGGTGTCGAAGTCGGCGCGCGGGCAGGGGGTCGGTTCGCGCCTGTTCGAGCGCGCGGCGATCAACTGCCGCAATTCGGACATCGACACGCTGTACATGCAATGCCTGTCGTCGAACAAGACGATGATGCACATTGCGAAAAAAGCCGGCATGCAGATCAAGCGCGAGTACGGCGAGGCCGACGCCTACCTGCACCTGCCGCCGCCCAGCCCGGGCAGCGTGCTGCAGGAGGCGTTCGAGGAGCAGTTCGCGACGATCGATTATGCGGTCAAGGCCAACGCGCGCGCGGCCGTGAAGTGGCTGACGCCGAAGAAGTAAACACGGTCCGGCCACCCCCAAAACCGTCGTTCCCGCGAAGGCGGGAACCCCAGTTGGCAGCGGTCCGCGAACAAAATTGGATTCCCGCCTGCGCGGGAATGACGGTCTTTAGGTTAGCGGGAATGACGTTTTAAAGTTAGCGGCCACCCTCACACAATCGGCAACGCCGTCGTCTCCTTGATCCGCTGCAGCGCGAAGCTCGACTTCACGTCCAGCACCGCCGGATGGCGCAGCAAAGTCGCCATCATGAAGCGCGAGAAGTGGTCCATGTCTTCCACGTGCACGCGCAGCAGGAAATCCATCTCGCCGGTCATCGCATAGCAGGCCACCACCTCCGGCCAGTTCGCCACCGACTGCGCGAAATCGGTGCGTGGCGAGGTCGCCGGCAGGCGCGCGCTGGCCTGGCCTTCGCTGTGCTTTTCCAGCCGCACGTTCACGTACGCGAGCAGGCCGAGCCCGATCTTGTCCGGGTCGACCAGCGCCACGTACTGGCGAATCACCCCGGCTTCCTCCAGCCGCTTGATGCGGCGCAGGCAGGGCGACGGCGACAGGCTCACTTGCTCGGCAATGTCCTGGTTCGACAGGCGGCCGTCCTTCTGCAGGATCTCCAGGATTTTGCGATCTGTTTTATCGAGCTCGATTTTCGACATAAATCCCCCATGGGTTGCGCTGTATCGCAATTTTATTGCGCAAACTCCGCGAGCGGGGGAATTGTTTGAAATTTAATGCCGATGCCTCAGGAATATACTGGGCGCTATAAAAACGAGGAGACCAGCATGCAATTTACCCCCTGGGACAACCCGATGGGCACCGACGGCTTCGAGTTCGTCGAGTTCGCCGCGCCCGACCCCAAGGCGATGGGCGCGCTGTTCGAACAGATGGGCTTTGCCGCCATCGCGCGGCACCGCCACAAGGACGTGACCCTGTACCGCCAGGGCGAGATCAATTTCATCATCAACGCCGAGCAGGACTCGTTCGCGCAGCGTTTCGCGCGCACGCACGGGCCGTCGGTGTGCGCCATCGCGATCCGCGTCGACGACGCCGCCTACGCTTACAAGCGCGCGCTCGAACTGGGCGCCTGGAGCTTCGATAACAAGAACGGCCCGATGGAGCTGAACATCCCGGCCATCAAGGGCGTCGGCGATTCGCTGCTGTACCTGGTCGACCGCTGGCGCGGCAAAAGCACGCCCGGCGCGATCGGCGACATCAGCATCTACGACGTCGATTTCGTCGCGCTTCCGGGCGCCGTGGCCAACCCGGTGGGCAACGGCCTGACCTACATCGACCACCTGACCCACAACGTGCACCGCGGCCGCATGAAGGAATGGGCCGCGTTCTACGAGAACCTGTTCAACTTCCGCGAAGTGCGCTACTTCGACATCCAGGGCAAGCTGACCGGCCTGACCTCGAAGGCGATGACTTCCCCGTGCGGCAAAATCCGCATCCCGATCAACGAATCGGCCGATGACAAATCGCAGATTGCCGAATACCTCGACGAGTACCATGGCGAGGGCATCCAGCACATCGCGCTCGGCACCGACGACGTGTACCACTCGGTGCAGTCCATGAAGGACGCCGGCATCGCGTTCCAGGACACCATCGAGACCTACTACGAGCTGGTCAACCGCCGCCTGCCGAACCACGGCGAGAACCTCGACGAGCTGCGCCGCCTGCGCATCCTGGTCGACGGCAGCAGCGCCGAGAACAAGAACGAGCTGCTGCTGCAGATCTTCACGCAGAACGTGATCGGCCCGATCTTCTTCGAGATCATCCAGCGCAAGGGCGACCAGGGCTTCGGCGAAGGTAACTTCCGCGCGCTGTTCGAATCGATTGAGCTCGACCAGATTCGCCGCGGCGTATTGCAGGACAAAACGGCCGCGTAAGAGTCGCGGACCTGCACGCGCCGGTTGAACGCGTGGGCAGCCAAGCTGCCCACCCTACGGAAGCGATAGCCTCTCCGGTAGGGTGGGCGGGTCCCCCGCCCACGCGTTCAACCCGCCGCCGCACAGCCGCACGACTGAAAGAACAACGGAGACACCCGAATGAACGCACCCCTGGACCGCTCGCAGCTCGACCCGCAGCCGCAGCACGACATCACGCTCGACGACAAGTGGACGCTCGAGCGCGGCCGCGCCTTCCTGACCGGCACCCAGGCGCTGATCCGCCTGCCGATGCTGCAGCGCGAACGCGACCTGAAGGCCGGCCTGAACACCGCCGGCTACATCACCGGCTACCGCGGCTCGCCCGTCACCCAAGTCGACCAGACCGCCTGGAAGGCCCAAAAACACCTCGAAGCCCACCACGTCCACTTCCATCCCGGGATGAACGAGGACCTGGCCGCGACCGCGGTCTGGGGCACCCAGCAGACCAACCTGTTCAAGGACGCAAAGTACGACGGCGTGTTCTCGATGTGGTACGGGAAGGGCCCGGGCATCGACCGCTGCGGCGACGTGTTCAAGCACGCCAACAACGCCGGCAGCGCGCAGCACGGCGGCGTGCTGGTGCTGGCCGGCGACGACCACGCGGCCAAGTCGTCCTCCACCGCGCACCAGTCCGACCATATCCTGACCGCCTGCGGCATCCCGGTGCTGTATCCGTCCTCGGTCCAGGAATACATCGACTACGGCCTGCACGCATGGGCGATGAGCCGCTACACCGGCCTGTGGGTGTCGATGAAGTGCGTGACCGACATCATCGAGTCGGGCGCGGTGGTCGACTTCGACCCGGACCGCGTGCAGATCGTCACCCCGGCCGATTTCGAGCTGCCGCCGGACGGCCTGAACATCCGCTGGCCCGACGCGATCCTCGACCAGGAAGCGCGGATGAACAACTACAAGTGGTATGCGGCGCTGGCCTACGCCCGTGCCAACAAGCTCAATCGCATCATCTGGGACAGCCCGAAGGCGAAGATCGGCATCATCACCGCCGGTAAGTCCTACCTCGACACGCGGCAGGCGCTGGCCGACCTCGGCATCGACGAGGAAGCCGCGCGCGACATCGGCCTGCGCCTGTACAAGATCGGCATGACCTGGCCGCTCGAAGCCGAAGGCGTGCACGAGTTCGCGCGCGGCCTCGACGAGATCCTGGTGGTCGAAGAGAAGCGCCAGGTGCTCGAATACGCGCTCAAGGAAGAGCTGTACAACCTGCCGGACGGCGAGCGCCCGCGCGTGGTCGGCAAGTTCGACGACACCGGCGAATGGTCCAACAAGAACCGCACCGGCCACGGCGACTGGCTGCTGCCCGCAACTTACGAACTGAACCCGGCCCAGATCGCGCGCGCGATCGCCTCGCGCCTCTCGCACTACTGCGCCGGCCATCCGGTCGAGCAGCGCGTCAAGGAGCGCATCGCCTTCCTCGAAGCGAAGGAGCTGGTGTTAAAGAACATCCCGGCCAAGGCTAACCCGGAGACCGACCGCATCCCGTACTTCTGTTCCGGCTGCCCGCATAACAGCTCGACCAAGGTGCCCGAAGGCTCGCGCGCGATGGCCGGCATCGGCTGCCACTACATGGTGCTGTGGATGGACCGCGAGACCTCGACCTTCACCCACATGGGCGCCGAAGGCGTGACCTGGGTCGGCCAGGCCCCGTTCACCAACGAGAAGCATGTGTTCGCCAACCTCGGCGACGGCACCTACTTCCACTCGGGCGTGCTGGCGATCCGCGCGTCGGTGGCGGCGAAGGTCAACGTCACCTACAAGATCCTGTATAACGACGCGGTCGCGATGACCGGCGGCCAGACCGTCGACGGCCCGCTCGATCCGGCAAAGATCAGCCGCCAGCTCGCGGCCGAAGGCGTGACCCCGATCGTGGTCGTGACCGACGAGCCCGAAAAATACCCGGCCGGCTACCCGTGGGCCGAAGGCGTGACGGTGCGCCACCGCGCCGAACTGATGGACGTGCAGCGCGAACTGCGCGACAAGCCTGGCGTGTCGGCGATGATCTACGACCAGACCTGCGCGTCCGAGAAGCGCCGCCGCCGCAAGAAGGGCGCTTATCCGGATCCTGCCAAGCGCGCGGTGATCAACGAAGCCGTGTGCGAAGGCTGCGGCGACTGCTCGAAGCAGTCGAACTGCCTGTCGGTCGAGCCGCTCGAGACGGAACTGGGCCGCAAGCGCCAGATCAACCAGTCGTCCTGCAACAAGGACTTCTCGTGCGTGACCGGCTTCTGCCCGAGTTTCGTCACGGTCGAAGGCGGCGCGCTGAAGAAACCGAAGAAGGCCGCCGCCGGCGAAGCCGCGCCGCCCGCGTTGCCGATGCCTGTGGTGCCGGGCACCGCAACGCCGTTCGGCATCCTGGTGACCGGTATCGGCGGCACCGGCGTGGTCACCGTCGGCCAGATCCTGGCGATGGCGGCCCACGTGGAAGGCAAGGGCGCACTGGTGCTCGACATGAGCGGCCTGGCCCAGAAGGGTGGGCCAGTGATGTCGCACGTGCGCCTGGCCGACCGCCAGCAAGACCTGCATTCG
This sequence comes from Massilia sp., assembly GCA_045810465.1. GTDB lineage: Bacteria > Pseudomonadota > Gammaproteobacteria > Burkholderiales > Burkholderiaceae_D > Telluria. Next base: position 5,374 of record JBJMVW010000026.1, read on the forward strand.
ACCCGTGTCGGCACCGGCAGCGCCGATCTGGTGATCGGCTGCGACCAGATTGTGACCGCCAGCCGCGACGCGCTCTCGCGCATGGGCGAGGGCCGCACCTGGGCCGCCGTCAACGCGACCGGCGCCACCACCGCCGCATTCGTCAAGAACCCGGACTGGCAGTTCCCGGCCGAGGGCTCGCGCGGCGCGATCGCGCAGGCGTGCGGCGCGGCGAATGTCGATTTCGTCGATGCCGGCCAGATGGCGACCGCGCTGATGGGCGACGCGATCGCGACCAATATGTTCATGCTCGGCTACGCGTTCCAGAAGGGCCACGTACCGCTGTCGGAAGCGTCGATCCTGAAAGCGATCGAACTCAATGGGGTGTCAGTCCCGTTCAACAAGGCCGCCTTCCAGTGGGGCCGCACGGCCGCGCACGACCTCGCGCTGGTGCAAAAGCTCACGGCGCCGGCCAAGGTCATCGAGTTCAAGCGCAGCCAGGGCGTGGACGAGATCATCGACCGCCGGGTCGCGCTGCTGACCGCCTACCAGGATGCGGCGTATGCCGGGCAGTACAAGGCGTTTGTGGAGCGCGTGCGCACCGAGGAAGCGAAACTGGGCAAGGGCACGCGGCTGACCGAAGCGGTGGCGCGCTACTTCTACAAGCTGATGGCGTACAAGGACGAATACGAAGTCGCGCGCCTGTACACCGACCCCGCTTTCATGGAGAAGATTGGCGCCATGTTCGAAGGCGACATCAAGCTCAGGTTCCACCTCGCGCCGCCGCTGCTGGCGAAGCACGACAAGGAAGGGCGCCTGATGAAGAAAGAGTACGGCCCGTGGATGATGAAGGCGTTCGGCGTGCTGGCAAAGCTCAAGGGCGTGCGCGGCACCGCGCTCGACGTGTTCGGCTACACGGCCGAGCGCAGGATGGAGCGTGCGCTGATTGGCGAGTACCGCCAGGCGGTCGAAGCGCTGCTGCCGAAACTCAGCGCCGATAACCTGGCGCAGGCAGTGGCCATCGCCAGCATTCCGGAGGACATCCGCGGCTTCGGCCACGTCAAGGAGCGCCACCTGAAGGCGGCCAAGGACAAGGAAGCGGCGCTGCTGGCGGCTTTCCATTCGCAGGCCGAGGCTCCGCGCGCCGCCTAGGGTGCAGGAAACAGGTAGGGTGGGCACCCCGTGCCCACGCGGACGGCCGCGTCATGCCAGCGTCAGCATCAGCATGGCAGGTGGCGCCCACCCTACCAGCTGATATGTTTCCAATTAATTCGACTCTGACCCCCATTGTTGGGAAATATTGCTAATTAATTCGACTCTGACCCTCATTGTTTTCGAGGCGGTTGCTTGTAACTTGTCCACATTTTCCAACTGTTACAGTTCGTTGCATTGTGTTTGAGCGGCCCCGACTATAATCGGGACGTATGAAACCGTCCTCCGTCCGTCGCTCGATCCGCTTGCCGCTGGCGTTGCCGGCCACGCTGGCGGCGCTGTTGCTGCTCGCCGGCTGCGGGGGCGGGGGCGGCGCGCCGGGTTCCACCGGCAACCCGAGCCCGGTGTCGCAGGTGCCGCCACCTGCGCCTACGCCCGATCCCGGGGCCGACCCGCAGGCCGATCCGATCCCGCAAAATGTGTTCGCGACCTACTGGAATGTCTGCGCCGCGCCGCGGACCGGCCTGGACACCGACGGCAAGCCCTTCCCCGACCGCCAGGGCACGCTGCTCGACGAGTTGAAGTTCCTGCGCGGCTGGGCCAATGATTACTATCTCTGGTACAGCGAAATCCCGACCACCTACCACATGGCCGATTTCACCAGTGCGCTCGATTACTTCAAGGTGCTCAAGACGCCCGTGCTGACCGCGTCCGGCGCGCCGAAGGACAAGTACCACTTCACCTATCCGAGCGCCGAGTGGGAGGCGCTCACCAATGCCGGCGTGGACGTCGGCTATGGCGTGACCTGGTCGCGCAACAGTCCCACCGCGCCGCGCACCTGGCTGGCCACCGTGGTCGAACCGGGCTCGCCCGCCGCCGCTGCCGGCATCGTGCGCGGCGACATGCTGGTCACCGTCGACGGCGTCGATTTCGTCAACGGCAGCGATACCGCAGCGGTCGCCGCAATCAATGCCGGCCTGTTCCCGGACAAGGCCGGCGAGCGCCACACGCTGGCCATCCGGCGCGGGCAGGCGACGATCGACATGGCGCTGTCGTCGGCCGCCGTCAGCGCGGCGTCGGTCAAGAACGTCAAGGTGATCGATACCCCGACCGGCAAGGTCGGCTACCTGACTTTCGACAGCCACAATGCGGTCGCCGAAAAGCAGCTGATCGATGCCTTCACCCGGTTCCAGGGCGCCGGCGTGAACGACCTGGTGCTCGATGTGCGCTACAACGGCGGCGGCCTGCTGTATGTGGCCAGCGAACTGGCCTACATGATCGCCGGGCCGGGACCGACCAGCGGCAAGGTCTTCGAGCGCCCGCTGTACAACGACAAGATCGCGGCCCAGCCGCCGATCCTGTTCCGCTCCACCGCCTGGGGTTTTGCGGCGCCCAATCCGGCGCCGGCCGGCCAGGCGCTGCCCTATCTCGGCCTCAAGCGCGTGACGGTGCTGACCACGGCCGGCACCTGCTCGGCCAGCGAGTCGGTCATCAACAGCCTGCGCGGCGTGGATGTGGAAGTGAACGTGATCGGCGGCCAGACCTGCGGCAAGCCGTATGCCTTCACGCCGGTGCCGAACTGCGGCACCACCTACTTCTCGATCGAGTTCCAGGGTGTGAACCAGAAGGGCTTCGGCGACTACCCGGACGGCATCGCGCCGACCTGCAAGGTGCCGGACGACCTGGCGCACGCGGTCGGCGATCCGGCCGAAGGCTTGCTGGCCGCCGCGCTCAGCTACCGCGCCAACAATGCCTGCCCGGCGGCGTCGACCGCGCGCGCAAGGGCGGTGCCGATGACGCTGGTGCGGCCGGAAGCGAAAGAGATCGCGATCTACACGCGCCCGCGCTGACGCGGCGTCCGGCACGTCGTTCCCGCGCAGGCGGGAACCCATGCAAGGCATGCCTGGCCAGCGTCGCGGCAAATCCACCGCGATGGCACCCAGCACTTCAGCATGGGTTCCCGCGTGCGCGGGAACGACGGATGGGGCAGTGCGGCAAACCCGTCTATAATTTCCGGCCAGACTCTTCCTCAACCTTTGCCGGAGCCTCACCGATGATTCGTCCTGCCTTGCTGCTTGCCCTGCTTGCCGCCTTCCCGCTGGCTTACGCCGCGCCCGACCTGGCCACCGTGTCGGAACGCTCGGGCTTCCAGCACACTGGCCGTTACGACGAAGTCGTCAAGCTGTGCGCGGCGTTCCAGAAGGCGTACCCGAAGGACGTCAGGTGCATCGAGTTCGGCCGCACTCCGGAAGGGCGCGCGATGCTGGCGTTGGTCGCCACCCGCAGCGGCGCGATGACGCCCGCAGCCGCGCGCAAACAGGGCCTGCCGGTCACGCTGATCCAGGGCGGCATCCACGCCGGTGAAATCGACGGCAAGGACGCCGGTTTCCTGGCGCTGCGCGAGGTGCTCGACAACCGTGTTGCGAAGGGTGTGCTCGACAAGCAGGTGCTGCTGTTCGTCCCGGTGTTTAACGTCGACGGCCACGAGCGCTTCGCCAGGTGGAATCGGCCGAACCAGCGCGGCCCGGTCGAGATGGGCTGGCGCACCACCGCGCAGAACTTCAACCTGAACCGCGATTACATGAAGGCCGACGCGCCGGAGATGCAGGCGATGCTGGCGCTGGTCAACGCCTGGGACCCGCTGGCCTATGTCGACCTGCACGTGACCGATGGCGCGATGTTCCAGCACGACGTCTCGATCCAGGTCGAGCCGGTCAACTCGGGCGACCCCGAGTTCCGCAAGGCCGGCCTGGCGCTGCGCACCAACGTCATCGCCGATATCACCAAGCAGGGATCGACGCCGCAGTCGTACTACATGTCGTTCGCTAAAACCGACGATCCCGCATCCGGGTTTGTCGACGGTGTGTCCGAGCCGCGCTTCTCGACCGGCTACTTCCAGCTGCGTAACCGCATCGCGATGCTGGTCGAAACCCATTCGTGGAAGGATTACCCGACACGCGTGCGGGTGACGCATAACGCGGTCATCTCGGTTCTGGAACAGGTGGCGGCGCACGGCAAGGAGTGGCAGCGGGCCGCGGCCGACGCGGATACCCGCGCGACCAGGCTGGCCGGCGCCCCGGTCGCGCTCAGCTACAGGACCACCGACAAGAGCACGATGGTCGATTTCCAGGGCTACGCCTACAGCCGTACGCCATCGGACGTATCGGGCATCCTGATGACACGTTACGACGAAACCAAACCCCAGGTCTGGCGCGTTCCGCTCCGCGATGAGGTGGTGGCGGAGCTCGAGGTCGAGGCGCCTGGCGCCGGCTACATCGTGCCGGCGGCGCACGCGGCGCTGGTCGCGGCCAAGCTGGCCCAGCACGACATCAGCTATCGCAGGCTGGACAAGGCGCTGGACAATGCGCAGGTGCAGACCTTCCGCGCGGACAAGGCCAGCTTCGCGCCGGCCTCGTTCGAATCGCACCAGCGGCTGGCGGTGGAGGGCGGCTGGAAGAGCGAGCTGCGGCCTGTCGGCAAGGGCGCGCTGTTCGTGCCGATCGCGCAGCCGAAAGCGCGGCTGGTGATGGCGCTGCTCGAACCGAAGGCGCCCGACTCGCTGCTGGCTTGGGGCGTATTCAATAACGCCTTCGAACGCAAGGAATACATGGAGGAATACGTGGCCGAGGACGTGGCGCGCGAGCAGATGGCGAAAGAGCCGGCGCTCGCGGCCGAGTTCAAAAACAAGCTGGCGACCGACACCGCGTTCGCGCAGAATGCGCACGCGCGTCTGGAATTCTTCGCGCGCCGCCACGCGTCGTGGGACGAACGTTTCAACCTGTATCCGGTCATGCGGACCGCCGTCGCGCCGTGACGATCCAGCTACTCGCGCTGTGCGCAAGCCGGCGCGCCCGATCGTGGAGCGGCGCCCTGCCGCGCGCCGCCGCGGAACTGGCGCCGCACGGAATGGAGATCGCGCAGTTCGAGGCCCACAAGCGGCTGCCGCTGTTCTGCGCCCCAGGCCCGGGCCGGCTCAGTCCAGCCTGCAAATGTCGCTTGACACGTCGTCCGCGCGCCGCGCGCGGGTGAGGCGCCGTTCGTACTTCGGCAAGGCCAGCTGGTTCGTATGATCGACCAGCGCCAGCGCGTTCTTGAGCGTCTCGGACATGCTGGCTGCGGCCTGGCGCATGGCGTCGAGCGGCGACACGGGCTGGCGCGCGTCGCGCCGCTCGATCCGGCGGCGCAGCAGCATGGCCCGCATCCAGGATTCACCGCCCGGAAAGCGAATCCACAGGTCGCGCCACGCGTTGCGGCCGTCACCGGCGATGGCCAGCGTGAACTGCCTGGGCGATACCGGCCGGCGTTGGTACATGATGGCATCCCGCTCAACGTGTGCGAAGAAGTTTTGCTCGTTGTACGTCATGCGCAGCGCCGTGCCATCCGGCAGGAACAGGCACTTCCATTGATAGCCTCGCGCCGGAGCACCAGCCGATGAAGCGTCCGCCCGGTGGCCCGACCCTTGGCGTTCCATGTCGATCCAGCTGCGGATTGCCAGCGCCACGGCTTGCGCGCTTGAAAGCGGGCTCTCAACTTTCCTGAGGAAATCGCCCAGCTCGAGGAGGGCTGGGGTGATGTCCGCCGACGGCCATATGGCATCCATACTCGTTTGCCTCGCGCGTTGTGTCTCGTTTTGTCTCGTTCTGTCAGTTAGGCCGTATTCTCGCGGATGAGTTCAAATTCGACAGAACGAGACGAAATGCGACGTCAAAACGAGCACGGATGCCATATGAGGCTGGACGCGGGGAGGAAGGGCACAGTCGTCCCTGATGCGCAGAAACTTTTTATCAGGTAATGAGCGCATCTCGGCCACGGCCAAGCCACAGCCAAGCCACAGCCAAATGCGTTCGTCGTCGATGCATATCAAACTTCCCCGCGCGACCTGCTTGTGCGCGGGGCGCCGGCGCTAGACTGCGATCGTGAAGGCTGCGGCGTCCGGCCGCGGCACCGATGGGCGAGGGCAATCCGTTTCCTGTCTGCCGTCATTCCATGCCATGCGCGTTCTTTCCAAATGGAGCACGCCACCACCCCGCCAGGCATGGGCCGCGGCTGTCGTCTTCGCGCTTGCGTCGTTCAGCCTGGTCAGCACCGACGCCATCGGGCTGGCCAGTTTCCTGTTCCTTGGCAGCGCCCTCTGGTGCTGGCGCGACAGCAAGCGCGCGCTGCAGGCCAGCTGGCCCCAGGCGCGCTGGGTCATCCTCGCCTTCCTCGGCAACCTCGGCTTCGCGCTGTTCCTGCTCGCCAGCCGCGGCCTGGACCTGGGGATCCTCGACGAACCGTCGCGCATGTTACTGGCAGTGACAGCGATGCTGTTCGTGCTGGCGGCCCGGCCGCGCGCGCGCTGGCTGTGGTGGGGCGCCGCAGGCGGCGCGCTGGCTGGCGCCTGCCTGGTCGCATGGCAGCGCTTCGCGCTCGGCATGCCGCGCCCCGGCGCCCTGATGAACCCCATCACGTTCGGCGACCTGTCGCTGTCCCTGGCCTTGGTTGCGCTGGCGTCGGGGTTCGACCAGCGCGCGCGCGGCACGCGGGCGGTTGCGGCGATCGGTGCGCTGGCTGGCCTGGCAGGCTCGCTGCTCAGCGGCAGCCGCGGCGGCTGGATCGTACTGCCGTTCGCGCTGGCCTTGCTGGTCACGCAGCGCCAACTGGTACCGCGCAAGGTCGCGCTGGCGCTGCCGGTGGCCGCCGTGCTGCTGGTCGTGCTCGCGTACCTGGCGCCACAGACCGGCGTGCGCGACCGGGTACTGACCAGCGTCAGCGAGCTGTCGATTTACCTGGACGGGAACATGGCCGCCACCTCGCTGAGCGTGCGCCTCGAGCTGTGGAAGGCTGCGCTGATGCTGGTGCGCGAACATCCGTGGTCGGGGCTCGAGACCTCGGCCTACAAGCAGCAGATGCACGACTGGGTCGCATTGGGCGTGCTCAACCCGCTGGTGTTCGCGCCGCCGGAACCGTCCCACCTGCACAACGACGCGCTGCAAATGCTGGTGACTCGCGGCATTCCCGGTTTCCTGGCATGGGCCGCCACGCTCGCCGCGCCGCTGGTGTTTTTCTGGCGCCAGCTGAAGCAGGCGGACGGCCGCGAGGGCCGTGCCTTGTCGCTGGCCGGGATGCTGTTCGTCCTGGCCTACCTCGGTTTCGGCCTGACCGAGGTGATTTTCTGGTCGATGCGGTCGTGCCTGTTTTATGCGCAGATGGTGTTTATCCTCATGGGACTTTGCCTGAACGCGCAGGCAGCGCAGGCTGCGTCGGACACCCTGGCTCCAGCCTCGCAAGCGCCGGCGGATAGCCGCCAAGACGGCCCGCCAATCCATCCGCGACAGCCTGCCGAAAAATCGTGAACGCGCCGCGCCGGGGCGCCGGCCAGCGCGGCGCCTGCCAGCGCCACCGGCAGCGCCCCGTACTGCCTGGCCACCGCGATGCGGTTGCGGATATTGAAGTAATGTTTGCGCCCGAACGGGCCGGCGCGCAGTCTGCCCTGCGCCGGGCGCATGTGGTCGACAACGCTGTCTGGAATCAGCCACACCCGGAGCCCGGCCTTCCCGAGCCGCAACGAATACTCACACGCCGCTCGAGCCCGCTCCAGCGCTGGTAGCTGCGGCGATGGGCAAGGGCAAGGTCGCCGAATGTTCAATCGGATGGCCGCGACCTGGCGCTTTGCGGCGCCGAAAGGCATGCCGGCGAAGGAAATTTCGAGGCTGTAAGCGATCCGGACAGGCTGGGCGTCACGGTTTCGACAGCCTGGCCTGGCTCAGTTCCCCGGTCAGGTAACCGACTGCCGCGCCGAACTTGTCCTTGTAGTTGGTCCGCACCAGCGGATCGAGCGTCGGCTTGACCACGCCGTGGATGCCGCCCCAGTCGCCCGGATGCTGGAAGTTACTCATGATGTAGGTCCAGCCATTCAGTTCGTCGACCGCATGCAGGCCGGTCGATTCGCCGCCCGACGGCACCGACATCACGCGCGACAGGACCTTGGTGTCGACGTTGTACGCCCACAGGAAGTTGTTCACGTGCTGGCTGCTGTCCTCGCCAATGAACAAGGTGCGCATCTTTTCGGAGAACTTCAGGTTGTCGGGATTGGCGATACGCTCGGGGTTGCCGGTGTTCCCGAGCGCGTCGGGCGCGATGTCCTCGCCGGTGACCAGCGCCCTGGTATCGGCCGGCATCCATTCGCTGTTGATCGCGGCGCCGGCCGTATCCTTCTGCCCGCCCCGCAGGTTCAGCATCATTACCGCGCCGGCGTCGAGCGCCTTCGGGATCGAGATGCCGTTGCCCGGCACGTTCGCCGGGTTCCCGGCGACCATCGAGCCCTGGCAGTTCTGCAGCGCGGAGTAGGCGATCTTGTCCTTGATGTTGACGGTCGTGCCTTCCATCTTGGTGAAGCCCATCGAGGCCCCGGCCAGCGCCGCGTAACGATGGGTTTCGAGGAAGGCCGCGGCCTTCTCCATGCCTGGCGCCAGCTTGACCCATTCGATTTTGCCGCTGGCGGCGATTTTCGTGTAACTCGCGTCCTGCGGGTCGGTGGTCTTAACAACCATGATGTCGGTTGCCTTGAGTGTGCTGGCGAGCGCCTTGACCTCGTCGCTCGACGCCGAGCCGAGCCTGATCCAGGTGAGTGGCGTGGCCGCAGCGTTCGGGTCGAGCAAGAAGCCGGCACCCACCTTGGCCACGTACAGCGTGCCCGACGACAGGTCTTTCTCGCGGTCGGCCACGAACACGAAGTAGCCGCTGTTGGTCGCGTCGTCGCCCATGATCACGGTGCGGTTGTCCGGCATGACCTGCACCAGCTCGTGCGAAATGCGCCCGACGCAGTAGTGCTTCTTGATCGACGCGGTGCCGTCGGCATTGACCGTCACTTCCGGCAGGTGGCCGTAGTGGTACGGGTTGGCCGCGGTCTCGCTGCCATACAGGTTCTTGCTGTAGGCCTTGAACTGCGCATCGGTGGCCGCGGTGAAGGCGTTCGGCTCGTACTCTTCGCTCGACAGGTGCGTGCCCCATGGCGACAGGCTGGCGCCGCAGGTGATCCACAGGCCGTTCACGCCGGAGGTATCGACATTGTGGTACTTCACCAGCGACAGCTTGCCGGTGGCCGGGTCCTGATCCAGGGTCAGCACCGCGATCGGGGAGGGCAGGCGGCCGTACATTCCCGTGCTGCCGTCCTGTGCCCAGGTGGTGTACTCGAACTGCACCACCGCGAACACGGTATTGCCCTTGACCCCGGCGACCTTCGCGTTGGGGACCGCCAGCAGCGAGGTGCCATCCGGCGAATCCGAGAAGAACTGGCGCTCCTTGCCCGGCACCGTCGCATCGATGATCGGCTTGTTGTTGATGTCGTAGTAGCCACCGGCCAGGATCTTGCCGCCGCTGCCGTCCGGCACCAGGTCGCCGGTGATGAAGAACGGCTGGTACGACAGCTTGTAATCGAGCTTGCTGCCGTCGCTGAAGTTGGCGGTCATGCCGGAGCCGACGGTGGTGGTCGCCATCGCGGCCGCGTTGGACAGTGCCGGCGCGGGCATCGCGTTGAACGTGACGCTGCTCAGCGTAACCGGGCCTGCCGGCGGCATCGGGGTGGCGGCGACTGCGCTGTCGCTGCCGCCGCAAGCGGACAGCAGCGCGCTGCCGCTGGCCAGCGTCGTGAACGGCAGCGCGGGAGCGGCGGCGAACAGGCGCAGCAGGCGGCGCCGGGACAGGTCGAGTTGTTGGGTCATTCTCGTGCACTCCAGGTTCGTGGATACGTGCCGCGGCAAGCGGGCGCGGCGGGTGGATGGAGCAGAGATTAATCGGCCCTTGTTTCAAGCTGATGACAACCATGCACGGCCCCGCGATCCCTTGCGCGTTTACTAAACAACATAAACTGCAGCGCTTCCGAAACATTCAGTTGCGGGAGAAAAAGTGGTGACGCTATAAGTGGAGTGCGGACGTCCATCTGCGCCGCGAGTTCGAGGAGACCCCCGGAGCGATCCGGTTGATCGTCATCACAACGGAAAACAACTATGAATGTTTCTTTGCTTCCGAACGAGAAGGCCGGTGTCCTGGCCGTCCGTGCCGCTGTCCTTGCCATCACGACCGTGCTGGCCCACGCCCAGGCGCAAGCCCAGCAAACCACCACTGCCCCGCAGATGCAGCGGGTCGAAATCACCGGCTCGAGCATCAAGCGCACCGAAGCCGAAGGGGTGGCCGCGCTGCAGGTGCTGACCCGCGCCGATATCGAGCAGTCCGGCAAGACCACCATTTCCGACGTGCTGCGCACCCTGTCCGCCGACGGCAACGGCAGCATCTCGGCCGGCTTCAACGGCTTCGCGGCCGGCGCCAGCGGGGTGTCGCTGCGCGGACTGGGCGTCAATTCGACGCTGGTGCTGATTAACGGGCGCCGCACCGCCAACTACGGCTTTGGCGACGACGGCGCCAAGAATTTCGTCGACCTGAACTCGATCCCGTTCGACGCGGTCGAGCGCATCGAGGTGCTCAAGGACGGCGCCTCGGCGATCTATGGTTCCGATGCGATGGCCGGCGTGGTCAACATCATCCTGCGCCGCAATTACACCGGCAAGACCTTCAGCGCCACCGGCGGCAAGTCGGGCCGCGGCGATGGCGCCCAGACCGGCGCCTCGGCCACGATGGGCTTTGGCGACCTGGCCGAGGACAAGTACAACATCCTGGTCAACCTGACCGCCAAGAAGCAGTCGGCGATCTGGCAACGTGATCGCGACGACTACATCGGCCAGGCCGATGCGCGCCCCTGGGGCGGGCGCGACCAGCGTTCCGGCGGCACCGCGCTCGGCGGTGGTGGCGGCAACAGCCTGCTCGGCAACGTGCGCCCAGTCGACGCCGCCGGCAACGTGATTCCTGGCATGCCGGTCCAGAACCTGGCCGGGGTTTGTCCGCCCGCCATGCTCGATCCGACCGGCAACAACAACTCGGCCGGCGGCTGCCTGTACGACCCGGTGCAGTTCCGCCAGATCCAGCCTGACTCGCAAAACGTCAACCTGTTCACGCGCGGCGTGTTCAACCTCGGCGAGACGCTGACCGCCTACACCGAAATCGGCTACTTCAATTCGGACGTCAAGACCGTCGGCACGCCGGCCGGCCCCACCGGCACCCGCTTCAACCTGGCGACCCAGCAGGTCTACAACACCGGGTCCGGTCCCGACCAGTTGCTGCTGCCGATCGGCCACCCCGACAATCCGTTCCCGAATTACCGCGCGCGGCCGCGCTGGGCCGGCGAGCAGATGCCAAGCCGCAACGAGTACGACACCGACACCGTGCGCGTGCTGGCCGGCCTGAAGGGCAGCGCCGGCGCCTGGGATCTCGACAGCGGCGTGCTGTTCACCCAAAGCACCACCCACAAGACCCAGCGCGGCGCCTACAGCCAGAGCGCGCTGAAGGCCGCGATCGACGCCGGCACCTTCCGCATCGGCACCAATTTCGGCCTCAATTCGCCGGAGGTGCTGGCCAAGGTGATCCCGGTGCTGGAAAACACCGCCAAGACCCGCAACGTGTCGGCCGACTTCAAGGCCACCCGCGAGCTGATGGCGCTGCCGGGCGGCGCGCTGGCGCTGGCGGCCGGCGCCGAGGTGCGCCACGAAAGCCTGGACGGCGAACCGACCCCGGGCACCTACACCGGCGACATCAACGGTTCCTACGCCGCCGCCCGCGGCGCGCGCACCGTGGTGGCCGCGTACGCCGAGCTGGCCGCGCCGATCCTCAAGACGCTCGAACTGCAACTGGCCGGCCGCGCCGACCATTATTCGGACTACGGCAAGTCGGTGACGCCGAAAGTCGGCTTCAAGTACACGCCATTGGCCGCGCTGGCCCTGCGCGGCAGCTACTCGGAAGGCTTCCGCGCGCCGTCGGCGGCCGAAAGCGGCGACAGCGCCACCTCGGGCGCCACCACCCGGCCGAAGGACCCGGTCCGCTGCCCGGTCACCAACCTGCCGGCCGACTGCTCGTCGACCACGATCGGCGTGATGAGTGTCGGCAACAAGGACCTGCGTCCGGAAACCTCGCAGAACTTCACGCTCGGCATGGTGGTCGAGCCGGTCAAGAACGTCAGCCTGTCGCTCGACCTGTGGCGCCTGGTGCGCCGCAACGAAATCGTCGGCGTGTCGCCGACCGCGGTGCTGGCCAATCCGCAAGCCTACCCGAACGCCAGCATCACGCGCGGCGAATCGACCACCGACTTCCCCAACCTGCCGGGTCCGATCCTGCTGGTCAAGGCGCCGTTCCAGAACTCCGGCCGCACCAGCGTCGACGGCCTCGACCTCGACCTGCGCAGCCACTTCAACGTCGCCGGCGTCGGCCGCGTGCGGGCCGGCGTGACCGCCACCTACACCCACAGTTTCAAGCGCAGGAACGGCGACGGCAGCATCCAGGAGTTCGCCGGCACCCACGGCGACACCGACCTGTCGGGCAACGGCGGCACGCCCAAGCTGCGCACCAACTGGGTGCTCGGCTGGGATCGCGGGCCGTGGAGCGTGACCGGCACCGTCAACTACGTCAGCGGCATGAGCGACAAGAACGACACCACGTCCGACTGCCTCGATACCAGCGCCGCCGGCGTGCCTTACCTGGATTGCCATATCGATTCGTTCACCACGGTCGACCTGGGCGTGAAGTGGAAGGCGACCCGTCAATGGGAATTGTTGCTGTCGGTTAGCAATTTGTTCGATAAGATGGCTCCGCTTGATGTACAAACCTACGGGCAAATCAATTACAACCCGAACTATCACCAAAGCGGGGCGATCGGCCGCTACATGGCGTTGACGGCGCGTTACACCTTCTAAGCCGGTTCGGCAACGGGCGGCGCCGGCGCCGCCCGCACGATAACAGGAGACAAAATGGGTATTCGAAGCAAGATCGGCCTGGCGCTGCTGGCGGCCATGGCGATCACCGCCGCGCAGGCGGCGCAGCCGGGCAGTCCGGCCGCTGCCGTCAACGTGTTCATCGGGACCGGCGGCGACGGCCACACCTTTCCCGGGGCCACGCGCCCGTTCGGCATGGTACAGCTGAGCCCCGATACGCAGGTGCGCCATTTCCGCCAGAGCTATCCGTGGGCGGCCGGCTACCGTTACGACGACAATTCGATCCTCGGCTTTTCGCATACCCATTTTTCCGGCAGCGGCCATTCGGACCTCGGCGACGTGC
>JBJMVW010000027.1:0-8076 GCA_045810465.1 Massilia sp.
ACACGATGTCGCGCGAAAAGTCGATATTGGCGACGTAGGCCTGGACCTGCTCGTCCGGCACCACGTTGCCAAAACGGAGTAAGCGATCACTCTGGTCCAGCGCGAGGAAATGCCGGAGCATGCGGCGGCGGTCGCGCTCGCCGAGCTCCTTGACCGGCACCGTGGCCCGGCCCTTCTTGCCTTTCCGGCCAGCCAGCCAGCGGCTTAGTGGATTGTTCCGCATCGTTTCCCGCCCCGATTTGTGCACCGCATCAAACCGGGACATTGTAGCGGATTCGGCCATGTCTGGCCGGGCGCGGCTTCTAGCGTGCGCCCTCCCACTCGGCCTGCGGGCTGATCACGAACACGCCCTTGCCGGCCTGCTTGGCCTGGTACATCGCGTGGTCGGCCTCGGCCAGCAGCACCTGGGCGCCGCGCGCCGCGCCCTCGCGCCCGCGCGCGCTCGAGATGCCGATGCTGGCCGAAATCCTGACCGGATGGCCGCCGGCCTCGGTGATGCCGCGGATCTGCTCGAGCGCCAGCTGGGCCACGCGCAGCGCGCCTTCGCGCGAGTTGACTTCCTCGAGCAGGATCACGAATTCGTCGCCGCCCAGGCGCGCCAGCGAGTCTTCGGCGCGCAGCTTGTCCTTGACCCGCCGCGCAACCTCCTGCAGCACCACGTCGCCGGTGGCGTGGCCCCAGGTGTCGTTGACCGCCTTGAAGCCATCGAGGTCGATGAACATGACGACCACCACGGTGTCGCGGCGGCCGGCGCGCACCAGCGCGCGTTCGAGCAGGCGGGTCAGCTGGCGCACGTTGACCAGGCCCGTCAGGCCGTCGTGCTGGGCCAGCAGTTCGAGCTGCCTGGACTGCGCCTCGAGTTCGGCGGTGCGTTCGGCCACGCGCTGCTCGAGCGTCTCGTTGGCGGACTGCAGCCGGCGGTTGACGTCGCCGATGATGCGGTAGCTGCGGCCCAGCCGCACGCCGGAGTAAACGAGCAGCGCCAGCAGCAGCACCGAGTATGCGAACAGGTAGCCGCGATAGCGCTGGCGTTCGGCCAGCACCGCGGTGAACGAGCGGTCGAACTCGCGCCCCAGGCGATCCAGCGCTTCAGTCGTGCCGCTGTTGGCGATGTTCGTTTCAATGGTGCTCACGACCGGACGGTTGACCAGGATGATCCGGCTCTGGCGCGCCAGCGCGTCCATCATTTCGACGACGGCCGGCGAAAACGCGATTTCGCGCGCCTCGATGTCGCCCAGGGTCTCGTCGATGCGCGAGGCCAGCGCGTGCGTGGGGACGAGGTTATAGCGCAGGATGTAGGTGAGCAGGTCGTTGAGCAGCGCGTCGAGGCGCAGCACGATGCGCGCCGGCGCCAGCGCGCCTTCGATGCCACCGAGTTCGGTCTTGAGCGAGGTGACCGTGGTCGGTACGTACAGCAGCGAGGCGCGCAGCGGCGGGTTGCGCTGCTTGAACTGCTCCACCAGCTGCTCCTTGGCCTGCATCGCCTGCAGCACTTGGCCATACGCGTCGCGCGCCGCGCCCCCGCGCGCCAGCGGCAGCGCCGCGGCCAGTTGCGCCTGCAGTTCGTGCATGCGCGGCAGCTGGTACGTCAGGCGTTCGTCGGCCTGGGCCTGCCCGATGTGGGCGCGCAGGATATTGGCGTTCCACTCGGCGTCGAGCTTTTCCAGCTCGCGCAGGTTGAGCATGACCCGGTTCTGGGCTTGCAGGTCCACGCCTTCGGTACGGATAAATAGAAACGCAAGCAGCAGGGTCAGCACAGCCACCGCCGCAAACGCAAGTTGCAGCCGGCGGCGCGGGCCAAGCTTCGCCGCGCGTCGTGCCAACACGCCAAACATCGCATCCTCCGTCGCCAAACGGCGCAGGCGGCAGCCACAACGAAGTGGTGGCGGCCCTGCGCTCAACCATTGTAGACAGTTGACGCGCCAAAAAGTTTCCCAGTTTCAAATTGAAACAAAGATCCGGAGTGGCGCCCGGTCAGACGCGCGGGTCGCGCGTCGCCACCTTCACCGCCGCCACGCGCGCCGCGTGGATCGCATGCGGGATCTTGTCCTTTTGCTCAGCGTAGCGCGCCGCGATCTCGCCGGCGTTGACGGCGCGCGCCGCTTCCAGTGCGCGCAGCAGGTGCGGCGCCTGCGGATAGGGACGGGTGCGGAAATCGTGGCGTTCATGCTCGTCGTGACCGCGCCCGCGAAAGTCGCATTCGGCGGCGAGCAGCATCTGGGCGAAGCGTTCGGGCTTGCGGAATGCGTCGCAGCGTTCGAACAGCGTGACGATGGTATTCGGGCGCAGGATCTCGGCGCGGCTGACATTGCCGTGTTCGCGCGCGGTCATCAACGCCAGCTCGCGGCAGTCGTTCGGTACCCGCAGGCGTTTGCACAAGGCGCCGATCAGCTTCAGGCCGAGGCCTTCGTGGCCGTGGTGGCTGGGCCAGCCTGCGGATGGCGTGACGCCCTTGCCGAGGTCGTGCATCAGCGCGGCGAAGCGCACCGGCAGCTCGAACCCGCGTTCGGCGGCGTAGTCGATCACCAGCAGCATGTGGACGCCGGTGTCGACCTCAGGGTGGTGCAGCGCCGGTTGCGGCACGCCCCACAGCGCATCGAGCTCCGGCATGATGTGCGCCAGCGCGCCGCAGTCGCGCAGCACTTCGAGCATGCGCGAAGGCTTCTGCTCCATCAAGCCGCGCGAGACCTCCTGCCACACGCGCTCGGGCACCAGCGCATCGACTTCGCCGGCATCGACCATCTTGCGCATCAGCGCGAGGGTCGGGCCGGCCACGCGGAACTCGGGAAAGCGCGCGGCAAAGCGCGCCACGCGCAGGATCCGCACCGGGTCTTCGGCGAAGGCATCCGACACATGGCGGAACACGCGCTCGCGCAGGTCCTGCTGGCCGCCGTACGGATCGACGATGGCGCCGTCCTCGGCGCGCGCCATCGCGTTGATGGTCAGGTCGCGCCGCACCAGGTCGTCCTCGAGCCTGACGTCGGGCGCGGTGTGGAACACGAAGCCGTGGTAGCCGGGCGCGGTCTTGCGCTCGGTCCGGGCCAGCGCGTATTCCTCCTGCGTGTCGGGATGCAGGAACACCGGGAAGTCCTTGCCGACCGGGCGAAAGCCCTGCGCGACCATCTCGTCGGGCGTGGCGCCTACCACCACCCAGTCGTGGTCCTGGACCGGCAGGCCAAGCAGTTCGTCGCGTACCGCGCCGCCGACCACGTAAGTCTTCATCATGCCTACTCTTTCGGCAGCTCCGCGTCGTGCAGCGGGGTCGGCATGGTCTCGGCCAGCGCGCCCTCGACCCAACTCGCCACCGCCGGATGGCCCAGCACGCGCTCGCAATAGGCCTGCAGCGCCGGCGCCAGCGCCACACCGTAAGTCTGGAAGCGGCACACGACCGGCGCGAAGAATGCGTCGGCAATCGAGAACTCGCCGAACAGGAAGCCGTGATGGCCGAAACGTCCCAGGCACTCTTCCCAGATCTCGCCGATGCGGCCGATGTCGGCCTGGCACTCGGGGGTACGGCCGCGGCCCGGCAGGCGCGCCTTGACGTTCATCGACATCGCGCTGCGCAGGCCGGTAAAGCCCGAGTGCATCTCGGCCACCACCGAACGCGCCATCGCGCGCGCGGCCACGTCCTGCGGCCACATGTGCTTGTCGGGGAACTGCTCGGCCAGGTATTCGCAGATGGCCAGGCTGTCCCATACCGTGATGTCGCCGGCCAGCAGCACCGGCACGCGGCCGGCATGCGAATAGCGCGCGATGGTGGCCGCGGTGTCGGGCTGGTCGAGAGGCACCAGCACTTCGGTGAACGGGATGCCGAAGGCTTTGGCCGCGACCCACGGGCGCATCGACCACGACGAGACGTTCTTGGAACCGATGACGAGTGCCAGGCCCGGCTGGCGCGCCTGGTCGAGGGTGGTCGATAAGCTTGGATCGAGTTCGGTGCTCTGCATGGTGGTTCCTGGGTCTATGGTTAGCGTCCGGCGTGGGTGCGGAACTGGTCGAGGCGATCGCCGGGCGCCAGGTAATGCGGCGCCACCGCTTCGAGCGCAGTGAGCTTGATTCCGAGCGAGGCTGCTGTCAAGGCCTGGATTGCCGGGTCGACCACGTTATCGACCTTCATCGAGTCGAGGTTATCCCGGCTCATGACCGGGGTGCCGGGCAGCAGTTCGAACAGCAGCGCCTGCAGCCGCCCGAGCAAAGGCGGCAGTTCGATGATCGGCCGTTCGTGGTGCGAATAACGGCCGGCCAGGCGCACCAGCTCGGCCAGGGTGTAGATCTGCGGGCCGCCGAGGTGGAACACCAGGTGCTTCGTTTTCGGGTCGCGCAGCGCGTTCGTGAACGCGTCGGCGACGTCGCCCACGTACACCGGCTGGAACGCGGCGTTGGCGCAGGCCAGCGGCACGACCGGCAGGTGGCGCTGCAGGCGCGCGAACGTATTCAGGAATTTATCCTCGGGGCCGAACACGACCGAAGGACGGAAAATCGTCGCGGCGACTTCAGGGTGGCTGCGCGCCGCGATTTCGCCGTCGGCCTTGGAGCGCTGGTACATCGACGGGCCGTCGCGGTCGGCGCCGAGGGCGCTCATGTGCAGGTAGCGCGGCACGCGCTCGAGCGCGCAGGCGTCGACGATCTTTTTGGGCAGCTCGACGTGGGCGCGGCGGAAATCGGGGCCGTACGGCACGCCGCGGCGCGAGTGCAGCAGCCCGACCAGGTTGATGGCGGCGTCGCGTCCGGCCACCAGCTGGCGCAGCATGGCCTCGTCGTGGACATCGGCCTCGACCACGTCGACGCCGGGAAGCGGGATCAGGTGCTTGCCGTTTTCGTAGCGCCGCGTCGGCACCAGCACGCGCGCGCCCTCGCCCGCCAGCCGCGCCACCATGTGGCTGCCAATGAAGCCGGTACCGCCAAACACCACCACCGTCATGTCTCGCATGGATCCTCTCAGGTCAGGGAAGCACGATGCCCGCGCGCGGCGTGATCGTGCCGAGGCGGGTCTTGATCGACTGCGGCTGTTTCGTGAACAGGGCCGCGTAATTGGTCGCGTTGGCCATCACCTTGCGCACGTAGTCGCGGGTTTCGTTGAAGGGTATGGTTTCGACGAACACCGCGCCTTCCATCGGCGCCGCCAGCGTGGCGCGCCAGGCGCGCGCGCGCGACGGGCCGGCGTTGTAGGCGGCAGTGGCCAGCACCTCGGAGCCGTCCTGGTTGGCCAGCACCATGTTCATGTAGTTGGCGCCGAGCGTGATGTTGGTGCGCAGGTCGCTCAGCATGCCGTGCACGAAGTCGGTCAGGCCGATCTTGGTGGCGACCCACTTGCCGGTCGACGGCATCACCTGCATCAGGCCCGACGCACCGACCCCCGACTGCGCATCGGCGATGAAGCGCGACTCCTGGCGGATCAGGCCATAGACCCAGGCCTTGTCGAGGCCGAGGCCCTGCGCGGTCGGGTGCATGATGTCGTCGTGCGGGTCGGGGAAGCGCTGCGCGTAATTGAACTCGGTGCGGGTGCGGCCCGAGGTGTCGATCATGCGGTCGAGGATGTTGTTCTGGCGTGCGTATTCGGCCGCGGCCAGCAGCTGGCGCTCGGAAAAGTCGCGCAGGGCCCAGTTCCATTCGCGCGTGCCCTCGAAGCGCAGGCGCATGCTGAAGAACTTGAGCGCGCGCCTGAAGCCCGGGTTGCTCGAGACCTGGGCCAGTTCGAGCGGGGTCGGCGGCAGGGCCGCCGGTGGAATGCTCACCTTCTGGCCCAGTTCTTCCATGGCCAGCTGGCCGTAGAAGCTGTTCTGGTCGGCGATCCCGCGGAACAGCGCGTCGGCTTCGTCTTGCGCGCCTTCGGACTGGAGCGCGCGGCCACGCCAATAGACCCAGGCCGGGTCGGCGCGCAACGGGCGCGGCATCGACTCGATGGCCGCCGCGAGCTGCTTCCAGTCGCCGCGGCGCAGCGCCATGCGCGCCTTCCACTGCACCTGCTCGAGCGAGAGCGGCGCGCCGGCCGCCTTGCGCCAGTAATCCCACGCCTCGGGCGCCAGCGTCATCGACGCGGCCAGCGCGATGTTGGACCAGCCGATGGCCTGCTCCTCGGGCGACAGCTTCGATGCATTCTTGTTCAGCGCGACTGTCGCCAGCTTGATGCTGGTCCGCGCCATGCGGCCGATCGCCACCAGGTAGATTTCGTGTTCGACGCGGGTCTTGCCGATCCCGCGCGCCATCGCGATGGCGGGAACGTCGACCGCCTGCGCGGCGCGGGTGTCGGAGGCGCCGAGCAGCACGGCGGTGCGGCGCGCGGGGCCGGTGGCGTGGGTTTCGCCGGCCAGGCGCAGCTGCGCCAGCAGGTCGTTGATCGTGAACTGGCCGGACTGCGCGAGCTGCGCGACCAGGGTCGCGCCGGCGTCGCCATAGCCCGGCGGGCTGACCAGCT
Source organism: Massilia sp. (assembly GCA_045810465.1). Lineage (GTDB taxonomy): Bacteria > Pseudomonadota > Gammaproteobacteria > Burkholderiales > Burkholderiaceae_D > Telluria. Next base: position 6,416 of record JBJMVW010000027.1, read on the forward strand.
GCTCGCGCGCCTCGGCGGCCACCTTCTCGCCCTTGAGCGCGCGCGAGAGCAGCGCGTACAGCCGGACCTGGTAATCGTCGTTCTTGACGAACAGCGGCAGCTCGCGGTCGAAGTTGGCCCAGTCGCGCATGGCCGCAAGCTGGAGCAGCCAGTCGTTGCGCAGGCGGTCGGCGATTGCGCTACCGTCGTACTTGGCGAGGAAGCCGCGGATTTCGTCGGGCGAGGCCTCGCGCAGGCGCGGTTTGAGACGATAATAGTCCACGTACGAGCCGATCGCGTAGTTCGGCAGGCGCGACGCCAGCGCGTTGGCCCTGGCGCTATCGTTCAGGCGCGCGGCCTCGCGCAGCAGCAAAAAGGTTTCGTCGTCGCCCTGGGCATCGATGGCCGGCGTGGGACCGGGGATCGCAGGCACGGCCCCGGCTGCGGGAAGCGGCGCAACGGCGAGCGGGACGTTCGCGGGCGGCGCGCCCGGCGCGGGGTCCTCGTCGGGCAGTTGCCCGGCGATCGACAGGAGGCTGGTAGCGGCGAGAATAGCGCCGGCTAACAATTTCAACGGAAACATCAATGCAACTCTCAATGTGCGCTTCATTCAAACCATGACCGGCGGTTCAAGAATACCATGCGGCTCGCCCGGGCTGCCAGACTCCGGCTCATCCGACACGGGAAACAACACCCAGGCGGCCAAGGCGGCCTTGCGCGCGACCCTGAAGGCGGCGCGGCGCGCGCTCGACCCGGCCACGAAAGTGCAATGGGACGCGCACATCGGCGCGCAGGTGCTGGCCTGGTGGCGCAAGCGCCAGGTGCCGGAACTGGGCGTGTATTTACCGATCCATGGCGAGCCGGACCTGCGTGCAGCCTACGCCGAATTGGTGCAGGCAGGCGTACGGCTGGCCCTGCCTGTGGTGGTCGCGCGCGACGCGCCGCTGGCATTCGCGGCCTGGAACCCGGGCGAGCCGATGGTCACCGACGGGATGGGGGTAATGGTGCCGGGCGACCTGCATTTCGTCGAGCGGCCACTGGCCTTGCTGGTGCCTTGCCTGGGGTTTAATGCCGAGGGATACAGGCTGGGATATGGCGGCGGCTACTACGACCGCACGCTGGAGGGGGCGCCGCGGCCGTTCACACTGGGGATTGCGTATGCGTGCCAGCAGGCCGCGTTCGCGCGGGCGCCGCACGATGTGGCGCTCGACGTGGTGATTACCGAGGCGACCGATGTGAGTTGAGCCGCCCGGGCCGCCACTGTTAACACGTCGTTCCCGCGGATCCTCGGCGGCCCCGCGGGAACCCCAGTTTGCGTGTGCGTGACCTGGGATTTCCGCGGGGCCGCCGAGGATCCGCGGGAATGACGGTCTTCGCGCTAGCGGCCGACCAGCCGCTGCCAGATCGCGGTGGTCGCGGCCGCCTGGTTCATGCTGTAGAAATGCAGCCCCGGCGCGCCGCCCGCCAACAGGCGCTCGCACAGCGCGCTCACCACGTCCAGGCCGAATGCCTTGATCGACGCGCTGTCGTCGCCGAAGCTGGCCAGCTTCAAGCGTACCCAGCGCGGGATCTCGGCCCCGCACATGTCGGAAAAACGCATCAGCTGCGTGTAGTTCGTGATCGGCATGATCCCCGCCACGATCGGCACGTCGATGCCGAGCTTGCGCGCGTTGTCGACGAAC
>JBJMVW010000028.1:0-3295 GCA_045810465.1 Massilia sp.
ACACACTATCCCTACACAACCCTCTTCCCATCTCCACAACCAGCCTGATCCCATGGCGGAACCGGATCTTGCGCGCCCGCAGCGCCACCCACAGCGCCAGGCCGAAGCTGACGATCAGGTTGACGGCGCCGATCAGGGTGATGCCGGCCACCGTGGTGGCCACCGTTTCCAGGCTGACGTGGTGGTCGAGGCCGACCACCGCGATTGCGAAATTGGCTGACGAGAAGGTGACGTGGCGGATATCGAGGGGCAGGCCGAGCAGGTAGCCGATGGTGCCCGTGACGCCCATCAGGATGCCGAAATACAGGTTGCCCATCAGGCCGCCGAGGTTGTTCTCGATGTAGCGCGACAGCCGGGCCAGCCGCTCGGCGCCGAGCACACGGCGCAGGCCGCGCAGCTGGCGCACGCGTTGGCCGATGCGGCTGTACAGCGCCTTGTTGTCGTAATAGCCCGACACCAGGCCCGACACGAACAGCCAGACCCCGGCGATCGCGGCGTGGAACAGCGCCGGCGAATGCACCGGGTCGCTGTCGGCGATCAGGTGCTGCGCCTTGTCCGGCGTCACCAGGTGATGCCCGGTCAGGTAAGGCCACGACAGCGCAATCAGGTAGGCGACCGGGATCACGGTCGCGAGGTTGCCGAGCACGGCCACGATCTGGGTGCGGAACACCTTGTTGATCAGCTCGGCCATCCGGTCGAGGTCGATGCCGCGCCCGGCGGTACTGTGCAGGCCGGCGGCGATGCGCTGCGCGGTCATCGCCGGCTGCTTGGTGGCGACGGTCCAGTGCAGCACGTGCACCAGCACGAAGCCGAACGAGTAGTTGAGGCTGAACAGGAAGGCCTCGACCAGCGGCGCCGCCTTCAGGTAGGACAGCAGGATCTTGACCATCGCCATGAAGCCAACCACCACGCCGGCGCCGGCGGACGAGCGGAACATCTGGCGCAGCTCGGTGCGGTCTTCCGCGATGTAGTGTTCGCCGGTGCGGCTGGCGTTTTCGGTCACGTTGCGTGCGAGCAGGTCGATATTGTCACGGAACAGGCCGCGCACCCGGTACTTGGCGTTGTGCGCCTCGATCAGTTCCTGCGCCAGCGACAGGGCGGCGGCGCGGCGCAAGCTGGTCGGCGGCGCTTCCAGTGGCGTGGCCTGGTTCGCCACCGCTTCGAGATCGACCGTGGGCGCGCTCGGCAGCTCGCCGCTGACGTCGACCAGGAACAGCAGCTTGCGCAGGCGGTCGATGCTTTGCATCAGCGCGACCAGCAGGTAGGTCAGCGCGACACTGGTGCCCTGCGCCAGCGCGCCCCTGCGGATCTTGGTCACCACCTCCTCGCACTGGTCGAGCATCACCAGCAGGTGCCTGGCGTCTTCGGGCTGGTCGTTCATGCCGTCGAGGTAGCGGCCGTATTCGTCGAGGTACTGGTTGACCTCGATGTTTTGCATCAGGAACGGTGAATCGAAGGCTTCGATCTCGCTGTAGCTGTGCACCAGGCGCGGCTCGAGGCCCAGCGCGCAGACCCGGCACGACAAGGTGCGGATCGCGTCGAGCAGGCCCATCACGGTGACCAGGCGCGCGCGGTCGGGCGCGGCGTCGGCCGGCGGCGGCGCGTTGGCAACCACGTCGAACAGCTCCAGCCAGTCGGCGCTGGGGACCACGCGAATCCACTCGTAATCGGTTTCGGCGTACAACACCTGGTCGAGCGCGTCGGACAAATACAGGTCGTCCAGCGCGGGCGGCAGGAAACGGTAGGCGATGCGCCGCTTCAGTTCGGTAAAGAAGCCATCGTTGGACAGGATGCCGATGTCGCTGTACAGGCTGGTATGGCGGCGCCGCTCCAGCAGCGTGGTGATATAGCTGCGCAGCGACCACGCCTGTGCGGGATTTCCTTTTAGTAGCTGGCACAGCGTGCGCACCCGTTCGCGCGCGCGGTCGTATCGCCAGTACGGACGCGGGCGCAGGCATTCGACCAGGTCGACCAACAGGTCGATCCGGTCGCTGTGCGGGTCGATGCGTTCGAGGATGGCGAGCATGGGTAGATAATTGATTGAAAAACACAGTGTACGCGTGTGGATAGCGGGAACTTTGTTCGCTAGCGAACGGACTGAGCCAAGCTTGGCGGAAACAACTGATGCTGAAAGGTCGTTGCCGCGGAGGCGGGAACCCAAGTTCTGGCGTATACCGCTCAATGCAAGCGGAGCAGGAGCGCATGCAAAAATTGGGTTCCCGCCTGCGCGGAACGACGGGCGTGGGAAACAATTCTGAAACGTCGTTCCGGCGGAGGCGGGAACCCAAGTTCTGGCGCATACCGCCTGATGCAAGCGGAGCAGGAGCGCATGCAAAAGTGGGTTCCCGCCTGCGCGGGAACGACGGGCGCGGGCGAACGGACTTGGGCCTAACCTGCCGGAAACATCCGGGCACATCGGGTACACTTGAGTTCATAATCGAAACGAGGGAAAAATGTACCTTACTTATTACAACGGTCAATGGACGGAGGGGAACGTGCCGCTGTACGGCGCGATGGACCACAGCGTATGGCTGGGCTCGTCGGTATTCGACGGCGCGCGGGCGATCCGCGGCCGCCTGCCGGACCTGCGCCCGCACCTCGAGCGGGTGATCCGCTCGGCCGAGTCGCTCGGCCTGCGCTGCCCGCTGTCGGTCGACCAGATGGAAGCGCTGGTGCGCGAGGGCGTGGCCAAATTCCCGTCCGACGCCGAGCTGTACGTGCGTCCGCTGGTGTTCGGTTCGGACGGGTTCCTGATCCCGGTCGCCGAAAAGAGCGGCTTTGCGCTGACGCTGTTCGACGCGCCGCTGCCGCCGTTTGCCGGTTTTTCGGCCTGCCTGTCGACCTTGCTTCGGCCCGAACCGACCATGGCGCCGACCGACGCCAAGGCGTCGGCGCTGTACGCCAACTCGATCCGCGCGATGCGCGAAGCGAAGGCGCGCGGCTTCGACCAGGCGGTGATGCTGGACGCGGCCGGCAACGTGGCCGAGTTTGCCTCGTCGAATTTGTTCCTGGTGACGCAGGATGGGGCGGTGGTGACGCCGGTGGCGAATGGTACCTTCCTGGCCGGCATCACCCGGGCGCGCGTGATGGCGCTGCTGTGCGAGGCGGGCATCAAGGTGCAAGAGCGCAGCGTGAAGCCGGAAGAACTGCTGACGGCCCCCGAAATCTTTAGCACCGGAAATTACGGCAAGGTGACGCCATGCACGCGCTATGAGGACCACACGCTCGAGGCGGGACCGGTGGCGCGGCAGGCGCGGGAGTTGTATCTGGCCTTTACCGAGGCTGGCTAAATGAA
>JBJMVW010000029.1:0-18923 GCA_045810465.1 Massilia sp.
GACCACCGGCAAGGCGCCGATCCGCGAGCAGGTGATCCACTTCGTGAACAAGAAGATGCCGGGCAACCTGCCGAAGAAGACCGCGCGCGCCCTGCTGGACATCGAGGACGACAAGGTCATCCCGATCATCCGCAATCCGAAGGTGACCAACGCGGATACGGAGGCGGTGTTCTACTTCCCGGGCTGCGGATCCGAGCGGCTGTTCTCGCAGGTGGGCCTGGCGACGCAGGCGATGCTGTGGGAAGTGGGCGTGCAGACCGTGCTGCCGCCGGGTTACCTGTGCTGCGGCTATCCGCAGCGCGGCGCCGGCCAGTACGACAAGGCCGACAAGATGATGACCGATAACCGGGTGCTGTTCCACCGCATGGCGAACACGCTCAACTACCTCGACATCAAGACCGTGCTGGTCTCGTGCGGCACCTGCTACGACCAGCTGGCGACCTACGAGTTCGAGAAGATCTTCCCGGGCTGCCGCATCATGGACATCCACGAGTACCTGCTCGAGAAGGGCGTCAAGCTCGAAGGCGTGACCGGGACCCGCTACATGTACCACGACCCGTGCCACACCCCGATGAAGATGCAGGACTCGGTGAAAACCGTGAACGCGCTGGTATCGACAGTCGACAATGTGAAGATCGAGAAGAACGAACGCTGCTGCGGCGAGTCGGGCACCTTCGCGGTCTCGCGTCCGGACATCGCGACCCAGGTCCGCTTCCGCAAGGAAGGCGAGATGGAGAAGGGCGCGGCCAAGCTGCGCGCCGACGGCTTCGACGGCGACGTCAAGATCCTGACCAGCTGCCCGTCCTGCCTGCAAGGGCTGTCGCGCTACAATGAGGACTCGGGCACCACCGCCGACTACATCGTGGTCGAAATCGCCCGCCACCTGCTGGGCGAGAACTGGATGCCGGACTACGTGGCGCGCGCCAACAACGGCGGCATCGAAAGGGTATTGGTATGAGCTGGCAGCAGGGGGCTTGCGAGCTGTGCGAACTGGCGACGGCGCCGATCTACCGTGACAACAAGCTCACGGTGATCATGGTCGACGATCCGAACTATCCGGGCTTCTGCCGGGTGATCTGGAACGACCACGTGAAGGAGATGAGCGACCTGAACCCGACCGAGCGGCTGCTGCTCAACGAAGCCGTGTACCGGGTCGAAACCGCGCTGCGTGAAGTGCTGGCGCCCACCAAGGTGAATGTCGCCAGCCTCGGCAACGTGGTTCCGCACCTGCACTGGCACGTGATCCCGCGCTTTGCCGACGACGCCCATTTCCCGAACCCGGTGTGGGCGGCGGCCGTGCGCACGCCCGACGAACAGACCCTGGCCGCGCGCCGCGCGCGGCTGCCGCAACTGGCTGCCGCGATCGAGCGGCGCATGAGCAAACTTTAAGGTAAGAAGCATTATGCCGAATCCGACCGAACTGACCGTCCACCAGAAGTCGCGCGTGCTCGACATCGCCTTCGGCGACGGCGCCGCGTTTTCGATCCCGTTCGAACTGCTGCGCGTGTATTCGCCGTCGGCCGAGGTCAAGGGCCACGGCCCGGGGCAGGAAGTGCTCCAGGTCGGCAAGCGCGAGGTCGGCATCAAGGGCGTCGAGCCGGTTGGCAATTACGGCATCAAGCCGCTGTTCACCGACGGCCACGACACCGGCATCTACACCTGGGACTATCTCTACAAGCTCGGCAACGAGCAGCAGGCGCTGTGGGACGACTACCTGCGCCGGCTGCATGGCGCCGGGTTCGAGGGCGACAGCGGGCGCGAGGCCGGGACCGTGCTGCCAGGCGCGCCCGCGCGTGCGGGTGGCTGCGGCCACCACCACTAACGCGCCGCGGTAGCATAGCAAGCCAGCAAGTAGGGTGGGCACCCCGTGCCCACGCGGAATGAAACACTGTGCAAATGTACGCGTGGGCACGGGGTGCCCACCCTACCAAGGCGCGCAACCACAGTTGGCGGCCGACAGCCTGCCTGATTGACGCCTCAGCTGCCGGCCGCCACCTTCGACAGCAGCGCCACGATATTCTCGATCGCATACGGTTTGGCCAGTGGCCAGCAACGCTTCGGTTGATTACTCCCGGCAATTATGCAATTAGCAATGCGGGCCGCGCCTACCCACCCGTATCGTGCGCAAGGCCGGGGCGCGCGCCGCTGGGCGGCGCTTGTATAATGCGGCAAGATCAAACTGGCTAGTTCTATGACCAACACCACCCATTTCGGCTACAAGACGGTCTCGGAAGACGAGAAGGTTCACGAAGTTGCCAAGGTATTCCACTCGGTCGCGGCGAAGTACGACGTGATGAACGACCTGATGTCGGCCGGCCTGCACCGGCTGTGGAAGACCTTCACCATCGCCCAGGCCGGCGTGCGTCCCGGCTTCAAGGTGCTCGATATCGCGGGCGGCACCGGCGACCTGTCGAAGGCGTTCGCGAAGCAGGCCGGCCCCAGCGGCGAAGTCTGGCTGACCGATATCAACGAGTCAATGCTGCGGGTGGGGCGCGACCGGCTATTGAATAAAGGTCTTGTCACCCCAACATTGCTCTGTGACGCAGAAAAATTGCCTTTCCCGGACAATTATTTTGACCGGGTCAGCGTGGCCTTCGGCCTGCGCAACATGACGCACAAGGACCTGGCACTGGCGGAAATGCGCCGCGTGCTCAAGCCGGGCGGCAAGTTGCTGGTGCTGGAGTTTTCGAAGGTGGCCGCGCCGTTGCAGAAGCCGTACGACGTGTACTCGTTTTCGGTGTTGCCATGGCTGGGCAAGCAGATCGCCAATGACGCCGACAGCTATCGCTACCTGGCCGAGTCGATCCGCATGCACCCGGACCAGGACACGCTGAAGTCGATGATGGAAGCTGTCGGCCTCGAACGGGTGCAGTACTTCAACCTGACCGCTGGTGTGGCTGCGCTGCACACCGGCATCAAACTTTAGGATGAACAGCATGAAAAAATTCTTGGTCACCATGATGTTCGCTCTGACCGCGCTGTCGATGCTCGCCGAAGCGGTCGCGCGTCCGATCGGCGGCGGGCGTTCGTTCGGCCGCCAGTCGCAATCCGTGCGCCAGATGCCGGCCCCGGCGCCGGCGCCGTCCCAGGGCTTCCAGCGCCAGCCGGCCCAACCGGCGGCCGCCCCGCGCGCGCCGCAGGCCCCGCTGCCGCAGCAGCGCCCGAGCATGTGGAAGGGCCTGCTGGGCGGAGCGCTGCTGGGCTTCGGCCTGGGCGCCCTGTTCTCGCACTTGGGCATTGGCGGCGCGATGGCCAGCGTGCTGTCGTCGATCCTGATGATCGCGCTGCTGGCGCTGGCGGTGATGTTCATCGTCCGCATGTTCCGCCGCAAGGACACGCCCGCCAACGCCTCGTTCCCGGGCAGCCTGAGCACCCCGGTCCCGGCCGGCGCCAGCGCCACGCCTGAAATCGGCTCCGGCCTGGGCCAGGGCGGTTACCAGCCGAACGCCTACCAGCCGATGCAGCCTGCGGCCTCCGGCGTGGCACTGGACAAGGGCGGCGCCGCCCCGCACAGCCCGTGGGGCGTGCCGGCCGACTTCGACACCGACGCTTTCCTGCGCCAGGGCAAAGCGATGTTCATCCGCCTGCAAGCGGCGTGGGACAAGGGCGACGTCGACGACCTGCGCGAATTCACCTCGCCGGAAGTGTACGCCGAGCTGAAGATGCAGATCCAGGAGCGCGGCGGCCAGCCCGACTTTACCGACGTGGTGTCGATCGACGCCCAGTTGCTGGGCATCGAGAAGACCGAGCGCGACTACCTGGCCAGCGTCCAGTTCGACGGCATGATCCGCAACGCGCCGAACGCGCCGGCCGAGCCGTTCACCGAGGTGTGGAACCTGGCCAAGCCGCTGGTGGGCAACGGCGGCTGGGTGCTGGCCGGTATCCAGCAGCTGTCGTAATTATTTTTTAGTAAAGTTCCCGTGCCGCCGGGTTTGCGCCCGGCAAACTGGTAAGATCGAAACCGCCCGCGCGACACCGGGCGGTTTTGTTTTTTTATGCCTATTGCCATGCCTTCGACTTCATCCTACCTGTCGCCGCAACGCGCGCTGCTGGCGCCCGCGCTGGCCGCGCTCAATCACCTGCTGGCCCAGGAGGCCTGGGCGCGCGAATCGCTGGCGCTGCACGCCGGCAAGGAAGCATGCATCGACACCGGCCACCTCACGCTGCGCATGCGCGTCGCGCGCGATGGCATGGTCGAGGCGTCCACCTCGGACGGGCCGGCCAGCGTAACGATCCGGGTCAAGCTGTCCGACCTGCCGCTGATCGCACAGAACCGCGACCGCGCCTTTTCATACGTGCAGGTCGAGGGCGACGCCGGGTTCGCCAATACGATTTCCCAGCTGGCCAAGGGCCTGCGCTGGGACCTTGAACACGACCTCGAACGCTGGGTCGGCCCGATCGGCGCCAACCGGCTGGCAGGGGGCGCGCGCAGCGCTTTTTCCGGCGCGGCCGCGACCGGCCGCAAACTGGCGGAAAACCTCGCCGAATACCTGCTCGAGGAGCGGCCGCTGCTGGTGCGCCCGGCGCTGCTGGACGAGTTCACGGCCGACGTGACGCGCCTGCGCGACGACGTCGAACGCAGCGCCAAGCGCATCGCCCGGATCGAGCAACAGCTGGCGCAGCGCAGCGCCGCGTCGACGACCCGCCCGCGCGGGGACCACACCCTGGATAGCTGATGATATTGAAATTCCTGCGCCTGCTGAAAATCTTCACCGTCGCGACCCGCTACGGGCTCGACGAAATCGCCATCTCCGGACTGCAAGCTCCCCGTACCGCAAGGCTGGTCAACTCGATGTTTTTCTGGCGCAGGATCACCTCGCCGCGCGCGGTGCGCCTGCGCATGGCGCTCGAGGAACTGGGGCCGATCTTCGTCAAGTTCGGCCAGGTGCTGTCGACCCGGCGCGACCTGATGCCGCCCGATATCGCCGACGAGCTGGCGCTGCTGCAGGACCGGGTGCCGCCGTTCGACTCCGATCTCGCGATCGCGCAGATCACGCGCGCGCTCGGCGCCCATCCTGACGAACTGTTCGCCAGCTTCGAGCGCACGCCGGTGGCCTCGGCCTCGATCGCCCAGGTCCACTTCGCGACCCTGAAGAACGGCCGGGAAGTGGCGGTCAAGGTGCTGCGCCCGGGCATGAAGAAATCGATCGACGAGGACGTCGCGCTGATGCACCTGGCCGCCGGCCTGATCGAGCGCGTGTGGGCCGACAGCCGGCGCCTGAAGCCGCGCGAGGTGGTCGCCGAGTTCGACAAGTACCTGCACGACGAGCTCGACCTGATGCGCGAGGCCGCCAACGCCAGCCAGTTGCGCCGCAATTTCGCCGGTTCGGAACTGCTGCTGGTGCCCGAAATGTTCTGGGACTATTGCTCGAACAGCGTGATCGTGATGGAGCGCATGAACGGGATTCCGATTTCGCAGATCGACCGCCTGGCCGCGGCCGGCGTCGACCTCAAGAAACTGTCGAGCGACGGCGTCGAGATCTTCTTTACCCAGGTATTCCGCGACGGCTTCTTCCACGCAGACATGCACCCCGGCAACATCCTGGTGTCGGTCGACCCCAACAGCTTCGGGCGCTACATCGCGCTCGACTTCGGCATCGTCGGCACGCTCAACGATTTCGACAAGGATTACCTGTCGCAGAACTTCCTGGCGTTCTTCCGCCGCGACTACAAGCGGGTGGCCGAGGCCCACATCGAGTCGGGCTGGGCGCCGCGCGACACCCGCGTGGACGAGCTCGAATCGGCGGTGCGCGCCACCTGCGAGCCGATCTTCGACCGGCCGCTGAAGGATATTTCGTTCGGCCAGGTGCTGCTGCGCCTGTTCCAGACCTCGCGCCGCTTCAACGTCGAGATCCAGCCGCAACTGGTGCTGCTGCAAAAGACCATGCTCAACATCGAGGGCCTGGGGCGCCAGCTCGACCCGGACCTCGACCTGTGGAAGACGGCCAAGCCCTACCTCGAACGCTGGATGGCAGAACAGATTGGCTGGCGCGGCATGGTCGAGCGGCTGAAGGCCGAAGCGCCGCGCTTTGCGCATATCTTCCCGCAGTTGCCGCGCCTGGCTTTCCACGCGCTGGAGAACAATTCGCACCCGGACCTCGACAATAACGAGCTGCTGAGCATGCTGGTGGTCGAGCAGCGCCGCACCAACCGGCTGCTGGTGTTCGTCGCGTGCCTGGCCGGTGTGGCGGCGGTCGGCGTGGCGGCCATGCATTTTTACGGACGCTGGCACGGCTTCGCCTGACATGCCCGACTTTGCGACCCGCGATCCGCGCAAGCCGGCGTTCTGGAACGAGCGCTTCGAGCGCGGCTTCACGCCGTGGGACCGGGGCGGGGTGCCGGAGGCGCTGCGGCATTTCGTCGCGCACTCCACACGCCCGCTGGCCACGCTGATTCCCGGCTGCGGCGCCGGCTACGAGTTGGCCTTCCTTGCCGACGCGGGCTGGGACGCCACCGCGATCGATTTCTCGCCTGCCGCGGTTGCCAGCGCGAAGGATGCGGTTGGCCCGTGGGCCGATCGCATCGTCGAGGCCGATTTCTTCCGCTACCAGCCGCGGCAGCCGCTGGACCTGGTCTACGAGCGCGCTTTCCTGTGCGCGCTGCCGCGCGAACTGTGGCCGCAAGTGGCGGACCGCTGGGCCGAGATACTGCCCGGAGGCGGGCTCCTCGCCGGTTTCTTCTTTTTCGACGACGCGCCCAAAGGCCCTCCGTTTGGCATCTCACGCAGCCAGCTCGACGAGCTGCTGGCTCCGGACTTCGAATGCACCGAGGACATGGCGGTCTCCGATTCCGTTCCTGTCTTTGCGGGCAAGGAACGCTGGATGACCTGGCGCCGCCGCTAGCGGATACTGAACATCCAGGGCAGGGCCCGGTCTAACGGTATCTCCGCCGCCGAGCCATGTTGATGAATTCTCCTTCCGATGCTTACGACACCCCATGGAAAGATGCAGTTACGCGCTACTTTCCCGAGTTCATGGCGTTCTACTTCCACGACGCCTGGCTTGAAATCGACTGGACTCGTCCATATGTTTTCCTCGAGCAGGAGTTGGCGCAAGTAGTCCGCGATGCAAAGCTGGGCGCTCGCCGCGTGGACAAGCTGGTGCGCCTGGCCAGGCATGGCGGTGCGGAAGAATGGGTGTTTGTGCACATTGATGTGCAAGGCACCTACGACAAGCAGTTCGCGGAGCGAGTCTTCGTCTACAACTACCGGATCTACGATTGCTACCAGCGGCCCGTAGCCAGTCTCGCGCTATTGGGAGATGGCCGTGCGAAGTGGAAGTCGACCTTCTTTGAGTACACGCTCTTCGGCTGCACGGTCGGGATCCGGTTCCCTGTCGTGAAGCTCAACGATTACATGCCGAAGCTCGAGCAGCTGATGAGCGACACGAACCCGTTCGCGCTCGTCACTGCCGCCCATCTCCTGACGCAACAAACCAAAGGCCGTGATGTCGAACGCCATGCGGCGAAGTGGCGCCTCGCCCGAATGCTGTATGAGCGAAACTGGGACAGGCAACGCATCATCGACCTGTTTAATATTATTGATTGGATGATGCAGTTGCCACCGGCCTTGCAGTCGCAATTGATGCACGACATCAGTCAACTGGAGAGGAAGCGAAACATGCCCTACATCTCATCGTTCGAGCGCAAAGGCCGGGAAGAAGGGCTGCGCGAAGGCCGGCTCGAGGGAGGGCTGGACCTGTTGCGCGACCAGCTGTGCGCCCGCTTTGGTCCTCTTCCCCACGAGGTAGAGGAGCGTTTAGCGAAGGCACATGCATCGCAGCTCAAGGCATGGGCTATCGCAGTCCTCGAAGCGCCCACGCTTGACAGTGTCTTCAAGGCTCGCTGACCTCATCCCCCCGAGCGTTGCGCCGCCGCGCAAGCCGCCTCGTCCTGCCCGCTGCAGCCGAAAAAAAACCCGCATGCGCGGGCTTTTCAAGTGCAGCTTTCTTTTACGACATTGCGGCGATGAGACCATCGCGCAAGCTTCTGTTTCTTAGTCAATCGTGGCAGGGGTTGCCTCCTGCCAACGTGTACTGTTGAGGGATAATATTTAATCACTTTCGTTGAACCGTAGCAAACGGAACCTGCGTGTCCAGGTGACGAAAAACAACAAACGCGCTGCCCGCAGGGGGGACGGTGGGCGCAACGACCCGGCCGCTTTGCCCATGAACGGGCAAAAACTTCTATAAAAGCTTTATAATTCAGGGTTTTGAAGATTTTTGCGGAGTACCAAATGCCGATTTACGCCTACCGCTGCCAAGAATGCGGTTTTAGCAAAGATGTGCTGCAAAAAATTTCCGACCCGGTGCTGACCACCTGCCTGTCGTGCGGCAAACCATCGTTTAAAAAACAGGTGACCGCCGCCGGCTTCCAGCTCAAGGGGAGCGGGTGGTATGTGACCGACTTCCGCGGCGGTAGTGCGCCGGCGACCGGCACCGCCAGCGGTCCCTCGGGCGAGTCGAGCGCCGCGCCCGCAACGCCGGCGCCGTCCAGCGACAGCAGCAGTACCTGACACCAGAGCTGCCGGGCGCCCATGCCCGGCCGATAACAATAACGAGAACCCGATGCGCAAATATTTCATCACCGGCTTGCTGATCCTGGTTCCACTCGCCATTACGGCGTGGGTGCTGAACCTGGTCATCAGCACGCTCGACCAGTCGTTGCTGATCGTGCCCGACCGCTGGCAGCCGCGCACCATGTTCGGCTTCGACATCCCCGGCATCGGGGCGATCCTGACGGTCGCGATCGTGTTCCTGACCGGCCTGCTGACCAACAACCTGGTCGGCAATTTCATCGTGCGCCAATGGGAGCGCCTGCTGCACCGCATCCCGGTGGTCAGTTCGCTGTACGGCAGCGTCAAGCAGGTCTCGGACACGCTGTTCTCGTCGTCCGGCAACGCGTTCCGCAAGGCCGTGCTGATACCCTACCCGCATGCCGAGTCGCACACGATTGCGTTCCTGACCGGTGTGCCTGGTGGCGACGTGAAGAACCACCTGGACGGCGACTACGTCAGCGTGTACGTGCCGACCACCCCGAACCCGACCTCCGGCTTCTTCCTGATGATGGAGCGCAGCAAGGTCATCGAACTCGACATGACGGTCGACGCGGCGCTCAAGTACATCGTGTCGATGGGCGTCGTCGCCCCCGAATAACGGAAGCACAGAATCAAGCCGGCCCGGCCGGCGACCCACACACCAACCTGGAATAGAGAAAAATATGTCCTCCATGCGTACCAACTACTGCGGCCTCGTGACTGAAGAACTGCTGGGCCAAACCGTCAGCCTGTGCGGCTGGGTGCACCGCCGCCGCGACCATGGTGGCGTGATCTTCATCGACCTGCGCGACCGCGAAGGTCTGGTGCAAGTGGTCTGCCATCCCGACAACGCCGACGTGTTCAAGGCCGCGGAGCACGTACGCAACGAGTTCTGCCTGCGCGTCACCGGCACCGTCAGCAACCGCCTCGAAGGCACCGTCAACCCGAACCTCAAGTCGGGCAAGATCGAAGTCGTGGCGACCTCGCTGGAAGTGCTGAACGCATCGGTCCCGGTGCCGTTCCAGCTGGACGACGACAACCTGTCGGAAACCACCCGCCTGACCCACCGCGTGCTCGACCTGCGCCGCGCGCAGATGCAGAACAACCTGCGCCTGCGCTACAAGGTGTCGATGGAAGTGCGCAAGTACCTCGACAACCTGGGCTTCATCGACATCGAAACCCCGATGCTGACCAAGTCGACCCCGGAAGGCGCGCGCGACTACCTGGTGCCGTCGCGCGTCAACCCGGGCAACTTCTTCGCGCTGCCGCAGTCGCCGCAGCTGTTCAAGCAGCTGCTGATGGTTGCCAACTTCGACCGCTACTACCAGATCACCAAGTGCTTCCGTGACGAAGACCTGCGCGCCGATCGCCAGCCCGAGTTCACCCAGATCGACTGCGAAACCTCGTTCCTCACGGAGCAGGAAATCCGCGACCTGTTCGAAGAGATGATGCGCGTGGTGTTCAGGAACACCCAGGGCATCGAGCTGCCGAACCCGTTCCCGGTGATGGACTTCGCGACCGCGATGGGCCTGTACGGTTCGGACAAGCCGGACATGCGCGTCAAGCTGCAGTTCACCGACCTGACCGACGTGATGAAGGACGTCGAGTTCAAGGTGTTCTCGGGCGCCGCCAACATGGTCGGCGGCCGTGTGGTCGGCCTGCGCGTGCCGCAGGGCGGCAGCATGCCGCGCTCGGAGATCGACGCTTACACCCAGTTCGTCGGCATCTACGGCGCCAAGGGCCTGGCCTACATCAAGGTCAACGAGAAGGCCAAGGGCCGCGACGGCCTGCAGTCGCCGATCGTGAAGAACCTGTCGGACGAAGCGCTGGCCAAGGTGCTCGAACTGACCGGCGCCGAAGACGGCGACCTGATCTTCTTCGGCGCCGACAAGGCGAAAGTCGTCAACGACGCGATCGGCGCGCTGCGCGTGAAGATCGGCCACTCCGAGTTCGGCAAGAAGGCCGGCCTGTTCGAAGACGCATGGCGTCCGCTGTGGGTGATCGACTTCCCGATGTTCGAGTACGACGAAGAATCGAACCGTTGGACCGCGACCCACCACCCGTTCACGGCGCCGAAGGACGGCCACGAGGACATGCTCGAGACCAATCCGGGCGCCTGCGGCGCCAAGGCCTACGACATGGTCCTGAACGGCTGGGAACTGGGCGGCGGCTCGATCCGTATCCACCGCGAGGAAGTGCAGAGCAAGGTGTTCCGCGCGCTGAAGATCGGCGCCGAGGAAGCGCAGGCCAAGTTCGGCTTCCTGCTCGACGCGCTGCAGTACGGCGCGCCGCCGCACGGTGGCCTGGCGTTCGGCCTGGACCGCCTGATCACGCTGATGACCGGCTCCGAGTCGATCCGCGACGTGATCGCGTTCCCGAAAACCCAGCGCGCCCAGTGCCTGCTGACCAATGCGCCGTCGGAAGTCGACGAGAAGCAGCTGCGCGAACTGCACATTCGCCTGCGCAACGAGCCGAAGGTCGCTTAACTACGGTTCGCTGACATGCCGGTGGTGTTACGCTACAAGGGGTACACCTTCTTCTTCTTTTCCAACGAAGGGGTACCGCGTGAGCCATTGCATGTTCATGTTCGCAACGGTCCGGCCACTGCCAAGTTCTGGCTGGAGCCGGACGTGATCGTGGCCGACTCGTACGGCATGTCGGCGAAGGAGCTGCGTGAACTGGTGCGCGTGGCGCGCCAGAACAAAGATGCATTCGCGAAGGCGTGGAAGGATTTTTTTCATGAATAAGCCGCTTGCACGAGTCCTGACCTTCGACGAGGACACCATGTGGGTCCACCTTGTCGACGGCCGCACGCTGGGGATCCCGCTCGCGTATTTCCCGCGGCTGCTCAACGCCAAGCCGGCACAACTGGCGCGTTACGTGATCAGCGGCGCCGGAGCGGGCCTGCATTGGGAGGAGCTGGACGAAGACATCAGCGTCGAGCATCTCCTGATGGGGCACGGCGACAGGACGGTTCGCCCGCTGGCAGCCGGCTGAAGTACAGTGCACAAAATCCCCGAATCCGTCCTCGTCGTCATCCACACTCCCGACATGGAAGTGCTGCTGATCGAGCGTGCCGACCGGCCCGGGTTCTGGCAGTCGGTCACCGGTTCGCTCGATGCGCTCGACGAGCCGCTGGTCGACACTGCCGCCCGCGAGCTGTTCGAGGAAACGGGCATCGTCGCCGACGGCGAACAAATCCGGCTGCTCGACTGGCGCCTGTCCAACATCTACGAAATCTACCCGACCTGGCGCCACCGCTACGCGCCCGGCGTCACGCACAATACCGAGCACGTGTTTTCGGTCTGCGTGCCGCGCGATATCCCCGTCATCCTGAGCCCTCGCGAGCATGTGCAGTTTGCCTGGCTGCCTTACCTCGAGGCGGCCGACCGCTGCTTCTCGTCCTCGAATGCCGAGGCCATCCTGCAGCTGCCGCGCCACGTCCAGCGCTAAATATTGGCCAGCGGCAAAAATCCGCAAAATTTTGCATATAAAAATGTAATTTGAGTCGTTCATTTTCAGCGCGGGCTGGAGTAGGCTCGAACCATGAACGACGATCATTCCGACCTGTCCGGCGGCGCGCCGGTCCATTGGCAGCTGGGCTCGATTATCGAGGCCCTGCGCACCTCGCGCGAAACCACCCACAACATCCGGCACCAGGGACGGGTGCGCGAGCTGCCGTCGCGCGAAGCGCTGCTGGAGATTATCGAGGGCGTCTCCGCGGTGCTGTTCCCGACCCATTACGGGCGTCCCGACCTGAACGACGAGAGCATCGACTTCTTCGTCGGCGACACGCTCAACATCACCCTCGACCGCCTGGTCGGGCAGGTGCGGCGGGCGCTGCGCTTGTCGCCCGGATTCGAGGATGAGGGCGACGCTGCGCTGGCCGGGCGGGCGCGCGAGATCACGCGCGCCTTCGCCGCCAGCCTGCCGGAGATCCGGGCGCTGCTGGTGTCGGACGTGCAGGCGGCGCTGGCCGGCGATCCGGCGGCCACCTCGGTGGCCGAGATCATGCTCTGCTATCCCGGCACCATCGCGGTCCTGTATCACCGGCTGGCGCACCGCCTGCACCGGCTGGGCGTGCCGTTCCTCGCGCGGCTGGTGGCCGACATCGCGCATTCGCTCACCGGGATCGACATCCACCCGGCGGCGCAGATCGGCGCCAGCTTCTTCATCGACCACGGTACCGGGGTGGTAATCGGCGAGACCGCGGTGATCGGGCAGCGTGTGCGCCTGTACCAGGCCGTCACGCTCGGCGCGCGGCGCTTCCCGGCCGATGAAACGGGCGCCCTCGTCAAGGGAGCGCCGCGCCATCCGATCGTCGAGGACGACGTCGTGATCTATGCCGGCGCCACGGTACTTGGCCGGATCACGATCGGCGCCGGCTCCACCATCGGCGGCAACGTCTGGCTGACCCAGAGCGTCCCGCCGGGCAGCAACGTGTCGCAGGCCCAGATGCGCAACACCTAGCTTGCAGGCACCCATTTGCTTGGGCGCATGCGAGGCAAACACTCCCGGGTATGAACAAAGTTCGGTTGCTGAACAGCCGCGTTATCTCATCAGTCGTGACCTCGCTGTAACAATCGGTTACGATTTTTCCCTTGAGAAGTTTCCTCCGAAGTTAAAACGGGACGTATGCACTTTTGCCGTCAGCTTGCGGCTTCGCGACGTCCAGACGCGACTTTTAGTTTTCGAACGGAAATCCTCCGCATCGACCTGTATCGCGCAGTAACATTCTTTGTGCAAATTTTAATTCGGCAAAGTTATCTGAACACAATACATTCCTCCGTTTGACAGGCGGAAATGATTCTCCTATCGTCAACTCCTCGCACGTAGGCATAAGCCGCACGTCCAGATCAGATTCATCGCAGGGGGAATGTATGACTAATCTGACAAACAACAATATCGAAGAGCGGGTCAAGGACTTGTTTTTCACCGATGGATATTTCCACATCGACTTGTTCGACGGCATGCGCCTGAGCGGGCCGATCCGGGAAAATGCGGACAGCAAGCCGGGCAAATCGCGGCTGGTCGAGACCGGTCCGTCAAGCAACTGGCACGATGACATGAGCCTGGACCACCTGGTTCAACCGGCGGCCTGAGCCCTGGATGGGTTAGCGCACGATTGGGGAAGCACCCCGACCGCACAGTCTGATGGGGTTAGAATGTTCCCATGAAGATTCGTGTAGCGACCTACAACATCCACAAGGGCGTGACCTCGCTTCGCAGTACGCCGCGTGTGCTGGCGCTGAAGAAAGCAATCGCGCAGTTCGACGCCAATGTCGTGTTCCTGCAGGAAGTGCAGGGCCGCCACGATCGTTTCGAGGCGCGCTATGGCCACCAGAAGGGCGGCAAGCGCCACTGGCCGGAAGGGGCGCAGCACGAGTATTTCGCCGGCGAGTCGCACCACTCGGCTTACGGCATGAACGCGATCTACGACCACGGCCACCACGGCAACGCGCTGCTGTCGACGTTCCCGATCTGCGATACGCGCAACCACGACGTGTCGGATCACGCCTACGAACAGCGCGGAATCCTGCATTGCGTGCTTGACACGCCGGCCGGCAAGGTGCACTGCTACGTGGTGCACCTCGGCCTGTTCGAGGCCGGGCGCGGGCGCCAGACCGAAGCGCTGATCGACGCGGTCAACGAGTCGGCCCCCGGCGGCGAGCCGGTCATCATCGCAGGCGACTTCAACGACTGGCGCAACACGCTGTCGGAGCGCTTGCGGCGCGCGCTCGGCGTGGCCGAGGTGTTCGACGAACTGGGCCCGCGCAACCCGCTCGGCGACCTGGTGCGCAACTGGGCCGGCCGGCAGCCGCGGCTGGCGCCGGCGCGCACCTTCCCGGCCGCGCTGCCGTGGTTCCGGCTCGACCGCATCTACGTGCGCGGCTTCACGATCGACAGCGCCCAGGTCATGCACGGCCAGCTGTGGGCACGGCTGTCGGACCACGCGCCGATCGTGGCGAATCTCCAGCTGGCGTAAGGCGATGCGCTCGGTCTCGTATGTAGGCAACAACCAGGTCATCCTCCTCGAAAGCGGTATTGCGCTGTTCCCCGCGCTGCTGGCTGCGATCAATGCCGCCAAGCACGAGATCCTGTTCGAAACCTACATCTTTGCCGCGGACTCGACCGCGGCCAGGATTGAAGCGGCGCTGATCGCCGCTGCGCAACGCGGCGTGAAGGTCAGGGTGGTGGTCGATTGGTTCGGCAGCGGGCACCGCAGGACGGCCCGGCTGGCCCAGGTGTTCGCGGCCGGCGGCGTGCATTACCGCGTGTTCAATCCGTGGTTCCGGCGCGGCGTCACCCGTACCCACCGCAAGATCACCGTGGTCGACCGCGAAGTCGCGTTCGTCGGCGGCATCAACGTCAACGACGACTGGCTGTGCGACTACGAGCCGCACGAGCCCCTGCCGGCGCCGCGCTGGGATTTTGCGGTGCAGGTGCGCGGGCCGCTGGTGGCCGAAATCCACCGCGAGGCGCAGGCGCAATGGGCGCGCGTCGGCCACATGAACCTGATCCGCCGCATCGAGCTGTACCGCGAGATGCGCAAGATGCCGCCGGCCGAGGACGACCACCCGATGCTGGCCGGCTTCGTGGTGCGCGACAACTTGCGCAACCGGCAGATGATTCAGCGCGCCTACCTGCAGGCGCTCGGGCACGCGAAGAAAAGCGTGCTGATCGCCAATCCCTACTTTGCCCCCGGCCGCAAGCTGCGCGAGGCGCTGGCCCGTGCGGCCCGGCGCGGCGTCGAGGTTACCCTGCTGATCGGCGTCGGCGAGTTCCGCCTGCAGGACGCGGTGGCGCACTCGTTCTACCCGAAACTGCTGGCGGCCGGGGTCCGGATCTACGAATACCGCAAGACCCAGTTGCACGGCAAGGTGGCGGTGGTCGACGAGCACTGGGCGACGGTCGGCTCGAGCAACTGCGACGGCCTGTCGCTGTTCGTCAACCAGGAGGCGAACGTAGTGGTGCGTGACCCGGCATTCGCGGCCACCATGCGCGAGCGCATCCTGCGCGGCATCGCCGACGCGGTGCCGGTAATGCGCGAGGACCTCGAGCAGATGGGATGGGCGCGCCGCGCGAGCTATGAAATGGCCTTCCTTCTGTATAAACTGGCCATGCGTGTGTTCGCAATCGGCTACGCGTAAGGCAACCGGCAAGGAATGATGGAAAACGACAACGTACGGATCGACAAGTGGCTGTGGGCGGCCCGCTTTTTCAAGACCCGCTCGCTGGCGGCCGAGGCGGTCGACCGCGGCCGGGTCCGCATTGGCGGCGAGCCGGTCAAGCCGGCGCGGGCCGTCAAGATCAACGACAAGATCACGATCGACAACGGCTCGGACCGCTGGGAAGTGGTGGTGCTCGGGATTTCCGGCACGCGCGGGGCGGCGCCAGTGGCGCGCATGCTGTACCGCGAGACCGAGGAAAGCATCGCGCGCCGCGACAACGACCAGGAAGCGCGCCGCCTGTTCCCCGAGCCGGGCAGCAGCATCAAGGGCCGGCCGACCAAGCGCGACCGCCGGGCGATCGGCAAGTTCGGCGGCTGACCACCGCTGGACAGGGTGATTATGCGCGCCACTCCGCTACCTTCGACCGTCGTTCCCGCGAAAGGGGGAACCCATGCTTAATAAGCGGACACCACTTGCGCCTAAGCCATCGTAATGCGAGCTCAGCATGGGTTTCCGCGCTCGCGGGAACGACGTTCAGATGTCGTAGGTACAGTTCTTCCTGAACACTGCCGCCACCTCGCAAATCATTGCGTCACATCAATAGAACCCCACCTCTAAGTTCCCGTTTGACATTTGAGGGCTGGTAGATAATAGTACGAGCGTTCGGATTTTTTTTCGATTCACGCAGGGGTAATCTATTAGCACTTCAGTCAAATTCATGCGCAAGGGCGAACAGACGCGCGCCGCGATCCTCGACGTCGCGCTCGAGCTCGCCAGTCGCAACGGCTTGGAAGGCCTGACCATCGGTTTGCTGGCCGACCGGATGAGCATGAGCAAATCCGGCGTGTTCGCGCATTTCGGCTCGCGCGAAGACCTGCAGATGGAAGTGCTCAAGCTGTACCACCACCGCTTCGAGCAGGAAGTGTTCTACCCGAGCGTCAAGGAGCCGCGTGGCCTGCCGCGCCTGGTCGCGATGTTCGAGCGCTGGGTCAAGCGCGTCTCGGTCGAGATCGCCTCGGGCTGTATCTATATCAGTGGCGCGGTCGAGTACGACGACCGCCCGGGCCCGATCCGCGAGGAGCTCGTCTCGATGGTGCGGGCGTGGCAGGGCGCGCTGCTGCGCTGCGTGCAGCAGGCGATCGACTGCGGCGACCTCAAGGCCGACACCGACGCCGAGCAGCTGGTCTATGAAATGTACGGACTGATCCTGGCCCTGCACCACGATGCGCGTTTCCTGCGCGTCCCTGGCGCAGTCGAACGGGCCCACAGCGGCTTCGCGCGCTTGATCGAGAATTACCGCAATCCTAATAACAAGCAAGGCAGTTAAGCGAGCGCTTCCCGCCCGCTCAGTAAGTCAACAATCTTTTCGTCAGGAGAAAAACATGGGTCAGTACGTCGCGCCAATTCGGGATATGCAGTTTGTGCTGCACGAATTCCTCAACGTCACCGAGGAATTCAAGACCTTGCCGCGCTACCAGGAGATCGACGCCGACATCATCAACCAGGTGCTGGAAGAGGGCGCGAAATTCACCCAGGAAGTGCTGTTCCCGCTGAACCACTCGGGCGATCGCGAAGGCTGCCACTTCGACGCCGCGACCAAGGCCGTGACCACGCCGAAGGGCTTCAAGGAAGCCTACAAGCAGTACGTCGAAGGCGGCTGGGCGGCGCTGGCGTGCGACCCGGAATACGGCGGCCAGGGCCTGCCGGTGGCGCTGAACAACTCGTTCTACGAGATGCTCAACTCGTCCAACCAGGCCTGGTCGATGTACCCGGGCCTGTCGCACGGCGCCTACGAGTGCCTGAAGGAGCACGGCACCGACCAGCAGAAGACGGTCTACCTGCCGAAGCTGGCGACCGGCGAATGGACCGGCACCATGTGCCTGACCGAAGCGCACTGCGGCACCGACCTCGGCATGCTGCGCTCGAAGGCCGAGCCGCAGGCTGACGGCTCGTACCTGATTACCGGCTCCAAGATCTTCATCTCGGCCGGCGAACACGACATGTCCGCGAACATCATCCACCTGGTGCTGGCGCGGCTGCCGGATGCGCCGGAAGGCTCGAAGGGCATCTCGCTGTTCCTGGTGCCGAAGTTCGTCCCGGACGCGAACGGCATGCCGGGCGAGCGCAACGGCATCGCCTGCGGCGCGATCGAAGAAAAGATGGGCATCCACGGTAACTCGACCTGCCAGATGAACCTGGACAGCGCGCGCGGCTGGCTGATCGGCCAACCGCACAAAGGCCTGAACGCGATGTTCGTGTTCATGAACGCTGCGCGCCTGGGCGTGGGCATGCAGTCGCTCGGCCTGACCGAAGTCGCTTACCAGAACGCGCTGGCCTATGCCAAGGACCGGATCCAGATGCGCAGCCTGTCGGGCCCGAAAGCACCGGACCGTCCGGCCGACCCGATCATCGTGCACCCGGACGTGCGGCGCATGCTGCTGACCGCCAAGGCCTACGCGGAAGGCGCGCGCGCCTTCTCGTCGTACGTCGCACTGCAGATCGACCGCGAACTGCACCACCCTGACGAAGAGGTGCGCAAGGAAGCCGCCGACGAAGTCGCGCTGCTGACCCCGATCATCAAGGCCTTCATCACCGATAACGGCTGGATCGCGACCTCCGAAGCGATGCAGGTCTACGGCGGCCACGGCTACATCGCGGAGTGGGGCATGGAGCAGTACGTGCGCGACGCGCGGATCAACATGATCTACGAAGGCACCAACACCGTGCAGTCGCTCGACCTCCTGGGCCGCAAGATCCTGATGGATAACGGCGCCAAGCTGCGCAAGTTCGGCGAGAAGATCAAGTCGTTCGTCGAAGAGAACGGCCTGGACGAGTCCCTGT
Organism: Massilia sp.; assembly: GCA_045810465.1. Taxonomy (GTDB): domain Bacteria; phylum Pseudomonadota; class Gammaproteobacteria; order Burkholderiales; family Burkholderiaceae_D; genus Telluria. The sequence continues at coordinate 18,547 of JBJMVW010000029.1, forward strand.
CCGAGTTCGTCACCCCGCTCGGTGAACTGGGCGACAAGGTCACCAAGCTGACCATGGAAATCGGCATGAAGGCATTCCAGAACCCGGACGAAGTGGGCGCGGCAGCGGTGCCGTACCTGCGCGTGGTCGGCCACATGGTGTACAGCTACTTCTTCGCGCAGATGGCGAAGATCGCGCTGGCCAAGCAGGATTCGGGCGACGGCTTCTACAAGGCGAAGCTGGCCACGGCCCGTTTCTACTTCGCCCGCCTGTACCCGGAAACCGCGATGCTGATCCGCCAGGCGCGCTCCGGCGCCGACAACCTGCTGGCTCTCGACGCAGACCTGTTCTAAGACCGATCCGCGTCGTCCCCGCGAAAGCGGGGACCCATGCTGAGC
>JBJMVW010000030.1:0-14574 GCA_045810465.1 Massilia sp.
CCTTGCGCTGCGATGGACGGTTAGGCGGAATGACCACGGTTTCGAGGCCGTAGATTTCCTGGAATTCGTAGGCTTCGGTGTCGGCGGTACCGGTCATGCCGGCCAGCTTGGCGTACATGCGGAAGTAGTTCTGGAAGGTGATCGAGGCCAGGGTCTGGTTCTCGTTCTGGATGCGCACGCCTTCCTTGGCTTCCACCGCCTGGTGCAGGCCTTCCGACCAGCGGCGGCCCGTCATCAGGCGGCCGGTGAATTCGTCGACGATCACCACTTCGCCGTTCTGCACCACGTAGTGCTGGTCCTTGTGGTACAGCACGTGCGCGCGCAGCGCCGCGTACAGGTGGTGGATCAGCGTGATGTTGGCGGCGTCGTACAGCGAGGCGCCTTCCGGCAGCAGGCCCATTTTGGTCAGGATCGCCTCGGCCTTTTCGTGGCCGGCTTCGGTCAGCAGCACCGTGTGCGCCTTCTCGTCCTTGGTGTAGTCGCCCGGGACTTCGACCTGGCCCTTGCCGTCCGGCGTCTCTTCGCCGATCTGCAGCGTCAGCATCGGCGGCAGTTCGTTGATCTTGTGGTACAGGTCGGTATGGTTCTCGGCCTGGCCGGAGATGATCAGCGGGGTGCGCGCTTCGTCGATCAGGATCGAGTCGACCTCGTCGACCACGGCAAAGTTCAGGCTGCGCTGCACGCGCTCGCGCGCCTCGTAGACCATGTTGTCGCGCAGGTAGTCGAAGCCGAATTCGTTGTTGGTGCCGTAGGTGATGTCGGACGCGTAGGCCTGCTGCTTGGTGTCATGATCCATCTGCGACAGGTTGACGCCGGTCGAGAGACCGAGCCAGCCATACAGGCGGCCCATCCACTCGGCGTCGCGCTGGGCCAGGTAATCGTTGACGGTAATGACGTGCACGCCCTTGCCGGACAGCGCGTTCAGGTAGGTCGGCAGGGTCGCCATCAGGGTCTTGCCCTCGCCGGTGCCCATCTCGGCAATCTTGCCGTAGTGCAGCACCATGCCGCCGATCATCTGCACGTCGAAGTGGCGCATCTTGAGCACCCGCTTGGCGGCCTCGCGGCACACCGCGAACGCTTCCGGCAGGATCGCGTCCAGCGTCTCGCCGTTGGCAACCCGCGACTTCAATTCCGGCGTCTTCGCCTGCAGTTCGGCGTCCGACAGCTTTTCCATCTGCGGCTCGAGCGCGCTGATCTCGCGCACGGTTTTCTGGTACTGCTTGAGCAACCGCTGGTTGCGGCTGCCGAAAATCTGGGTCAGTAATGACATGCTAAATTTCTACAAAAAATACGCCGCAAAAAAGAGCCAGGGATGATATCAGATTAATATCTATCGAAGACCGCCTATGGCAAAAAGCCACTGATTTTATCATGCGATCCGGCCACACTTGGGGTTTAACGCCCCGATAACAAGGCCAGCCCGGCAAGAATGTTATCAAATTGCACTCGCCGCCACATGGGGCAGCGTGCCAGGGTCAGCTGTGGTATGTTTCGCCCATGCAGTTTTCTTCCTCCAACCAACGTCCTTTCCACATTTTCGGGACCAAGACGAGCCAGACCTCGCACGGCGCGACCGATTTCCTGCGCGCCAACGAGCGAATGGCGCGCCTGCTGCCGGCCGCGGTACGGATGGGCAGGCTGCAGAAGGATTGCGCCGCCGCCCTGCCGCCGATGTTTGGCAATTGCGACGTGCTGTCGTTCCAGGACGCGGCGCTGGTGCTGGCGGTGCCCAGTTCGGCCGTCGCGGCCCGGCTCAAGCAACAGCTGCCCAAGCTGCAGGCGAGCTTGCAGCAGCGCGGCTGGGGCGTGGAATCGGTGAAGCTGAAGGTCCAGGTGGCGCGCGCGATGCCGCCGCAGGAACAGATGCGCATTCTGGAGCTGCCGCCGACCGCGGTCGACGCCTTCGAACAGCTGGGCGATGCGTTGCCCGATACGCCGCAGAACGCAACCCTGATCGCGGCGATCAAGTCGATGGCGGCGAAGCGAAGGCAGGGCTAGGCGGGCGGAAGGCTCGGCGAGCCGGGAATGTGGGGTCCGCACTTGTGCGCACGCGCGCGCGGATGCGGATGCGGCTAACGGGTCGCGGGCGTCACGCGTGCGCTCAGGAACGCACCCTACGAGCGCACCTATGAGCGAACCGTACCAATCAAGTCAGCGCCCACTCGCGCGCCATCTGGCGCACGTACGACACCGGCACGCTGCCGGGCGAATCGAAGCTGACGATTTCATACGCCTCGGGCTGCGCCAGCAGCTCGCGCAGCAGTTCGTTGTTCAGTGCGTGCCCCGACTTGTGCGCCTCGTAGCTGGCCAGTAGCGGATAGCCCACCAGGTACAGGTCGCCGATCGCGTCGAGGATCTTGTGGCGCACGAATTCGTCGTCGTAGCGCAGCCCGTCCGCATTGAGGATCCGGTATTCGTCCATCACGATCGCGTTTTCGAGCGAGCCGCCACGCGCCAGGCCCATGCCGCGCAGGCTTTCCACGTCCTGCATGAAGCCGAAGGTGCGGGCACGCGCGACGTCGTGTACGTACGAGACGCTGCCGAAGTCGACCGATGCGCGCTGGGTGGTGCCGTCGACCGCCGGGTGGTTGAATTCGATGAAAAAGTCGAGCTTGAAGCCATCGTGCGGCGTCAGGCGCGCCCACTTCTCGGTGGCGCCGCTGCCGTGGCGCACTTCCACCGGCTTGAGCACGCGGATGAACTTCTTCGGCGCGCCCTGCTCCTGCACGCCGGCCTGCTGCAGCAGGAATACGAACGACGAGGCCGACCCGTCCATGATCGGGATCTCCTCGGCCGAGACGTCGACGTACAGGTTGTCGATGCCGAGGCCGGCGCAGGCCGACATCAGGTGTTCGACGGTCGAGACGCGCGCCTTGTCCTTGATCAGGACCGATGCCATGCGGGTATCGCCGACCACGTCGGCACTTGCCGGAAACTCCACCACCGGATCGAGATCGACGCGGCGGAACACGATACCGGTGTCGACGGCGGCCGGGCGCAGCGTCAGTTCGACCTTGGTGCCCGAGTGCAGTCCGACACCAGTGGTGCGAACCAACTGTTTGATGGTTCTTTGTTTTAGCATCCACCGATTATATCGTAGGGTGCCCAACGGCGTGGCAGACTCGGCGGCGAGGGTCGCGCCCGCGCGACGCTTCTAGGGGTGCTCGGCCTCGGCATGTGTCTTTTCGTGGCGGATCAGGTACAAGCCGCTGCCGATGATGATGGCGGCGCCGGCCAGGGTGAACTGGTCGGGCAGCGTGCGCCACAGCAGCCAGTCGAGCGCGACGCCGTATGCCAGCGCCGAATATTCGAACGGCGCGACCACCGAGGCCTCGCCATGGCTGAACGCCTCGTTGATCGCCAGCTGGCCGAAAAAACCGCTGACGGCCAGGCCGCACAGCAGCGGCAGGTGGGACACCTGTACCTCGACCCAGCCGGGCGCCGCCAGGGCGGAGGCGCCAACCGCCATCAGCAGCATCAGCCAGAACATCATGTGCTCCTTGCTGTCGGTACGGGCGAGCATCCGCGCCGCGATCGCGGAAACCGCGTAGCAGGCCGCCGCGACCAGCACCGCCAGGCCGCCGAGGGTCAGGAAGCCGGCGCCGTCGGGACGCAGTACCACCAGCACGCCGGCCATGCCGACCGCGATCGCGATCCAGCGCGCCGCGTTGACGACCTCCTTGAGCATGACGACCGACAGCGCCGTGATCAGGATCGGCCCGATGAAGAAGATCGAATACGCGGAGGCCAGCGACAGTTCCTTCAGGCCGAAGGCGAACAGCGACAGCATCACGATGCCGAGCGCGGCGCGCAGCAGGTGCATCTTCCAGTTGACCCGGAATACCGTGCGCAGGCCGCCGCGCCAGCCGACCCAGGCGAACACCAGCGGCAGCGACGACAGCGAGCGCAGCGCGGCCACCTGCATCGCCGGGAAGTGCGCGGCCAGCAGCTTCATGGCCGTGTCCATCAGCGAGAACATCGCGACCGCGACCAGCATTGCGTAAATGCTGCGCATATTCTCGGCGCTGCGGCTCACGGTTTTATTTTTCTCGGCGTTGGCGATCATGTGCGCAGAACAAAAACGGCGCCGCAGCGCCGTTGTTGACATGGCGGCGGGCGGCTTAGCCCAGTTGCTTGAGCATGGTTTCGGCGTTCGACACCTCGAAGCCGCTGGCCTCGACGTTGAGCTGCCTGACGACGCCGTCTTCGACCAGCATCGAGTAGCGCTTCGAGCGGGTACCCATGCCGTGCTTGGCGAAGTCGGCGTCCAGGCCGAGCGCCTTGGTGAAGGCGGCGTTACCGTCGGCCATCATGCGCACGATGCCGGTGGATTTCTGGTCGCGGCCCCAGGCGCCCATCACGAACGCGTCGTTGACCGAGATGCACCAGATTTCGTCGACGCCCTTGGCTTTGAGCTCGCCGGCGTGCTTGACGTAGCCTGGTACGTGCTGGGCCGAGCAGGTCGGCGTGAAAGCGCCAGGCAGGCCGAAGATCACGATCTTCTTGCCCTTGACCAGGTCGGCAACCTGGAACGTGTTCGGGCCGAGCGAGCAGCCTTCGGTTTCGGTTTCGATGAACTCCGACAGGGTGCCTTCCGGCAGGCGCTCGCCGATATTGATGGTCATTTCCGTACTCCTCTTTGTGTTTTTGAAAATCACACAAGTATGCCCGAACTGGCGTGCTCTTGCACAGGCACCCGTTTCGGGCAAAAAAAAACCGGGGCCAGGCCCCGGTCAAGGTGAAACGCTGATCGTTCAGTCGGCTTGCTTGCGCAGGAAGGCCGGGATGTCGTAGGTTTCGACGCCGTTGCGCTGCATCGCTTGCACTTGCTCCGATGCCTGCTCGCGGCGCCATACCGCCGGCTGCTTCATGCCACCCATCGCGTCGCCGCTGATGGTGCCGACCGCCATGCCGCCACCACCGTTGACGCCAGGCGCCGCCATCACCGGGGCGTTGTAGGTGCCGGTGCGCAGCGCCGGGGTCTGTACCAGCTGGATGTTCTTCTTGCCCTTGCCAAGGCCGGTCGCGACCACGGTCACGCGCAGTTCGTCGCCCATCTCGTCGTCGTAGGCGATGCCTTGCGCGATCGAGGCGTCCGGTGCGGCGAAGGCGCGCACTGCCGCCATCACTTCCTTGATTTCCTTACCCTTCAGGCCACGGCTGGCGGTGACGTTGACCAGCACGCCGCGCGCGCCCGACAGGTCGATGCCGTCCAGCAGCGGCGAGGCCACGGCCTGCTCGGCCGCGATGCGCGCACGGTCGACGCCCGACGCGGTCGCGGTGCCCATCATGGCCTTGCCCTGCTCGCTCATGATGGTCTTGACGTCGTTGAAGTCGACGTTGATGTGGCCCGGGACGTTGATGATCTCGGCGATACCGGCGACCGCGTTGTTCAGGACGTCGTCCGCATGCTTCATCCACTCGAGCATCGAGTCGTCTTCGTAGATGTCTTCCAGCTTTTCGTTGAGGATGATGATCAGCGAGTCGACGTGCTTGGACAGCTCTTCGAGGCCGGCGTCGGCGATGTCCATGCACTTCTGGCCTTCGTACGAGAACGGCTTGGACACCACCGCCACGGTCAGCGCGCCCATCATCTTGGCCACTTCGGCCACGATCGGTGCGGCGCCGGTGCCGGTGCCGCCGCCCATGCCGGCAGCGATGAACACCATGTGCGCGCCGCGCAGCGAGTCCTCGATGCGCGAACGGGTCTGCTCGGCCAGCTGGCGGCCGACGTCAGGACGCATGCCGGCGCCCAGGCCCGACTCGCCGATCTGGATGATGTTGTGCGCGCCCGACGCGGCCAGTGCCTGCGCGTCGGTGTTTGCGGCGATGAACTCGACACCGGACACGCCCTTGTTGATCATGTGTTGGACCGCGTTGCCACCTGCGCCGCCAACGCCGACGACTTTGATCACGGTTCCCAGTGCTGCGTTATCGACCATATCAAACTCCATGATGTACTCCTAATCTCAAAGTGCCGCTCCCAAGCGCCAGGTCTCATAAGTTTGTATCAAACCTGGAGATTGGAAACTGCGATTGTATTTAAAAATATGTTGTGCCCGTTACCCTGAAATACTCTGTTACTGCTTGTCCTGATCACTCATCCCGTTAGCGTCAACATCGTCGCCCTCGCGAAAGCGGGGGCCCATGCCGAGCCGGCGGTCCCGCGACTTGCGTGGCCCCTCCAAACTCAGCATGGGTCCCCGCTTTCGCGGGGACGACGTTGATCGAGCGGTTCGGGTTCATTCTTAAAAATTCCCCAAAAACCATTCCTTCATCCGCTGCCACACCGCCTTCACCGAGCCATCCTGACGTGTCACGATATGCCCGCGCAAATACTGCTTTTTCGCTTCCAGCAGGAGGCCGAGCACGGTCGCGTAACGCGGACTGCGCACGACATCGGCCAGCTGGCCGCGGTAGTCCGGCGTGCCAAGGCGCGCCGGCTTCAGGAAAATGTCTTCGGCCATTTCGATCATGCCCGGCATGATCGAGCTGCCGCCGGTGAGCACGATGCCCGACGAGAGCACGCCTTCGTAACCGGACTCGCGCACCACCTGGTGCACCATTGCGAACAGTTCCTCGACGCGCGGTTCGATCACCGCCGCCAGCGCCTGGCGCGACAAGGCGCGCGGGCCACGGTCGCCCAGCCCCGGCACTTCGAGCGATTCGCCCGGGTCGGCCAGCACCTGCTTGGCGACGCCGTAGCGGATCTTGATTTCCTCGGCCTCGCCGGTCGGGGTGCGCAGCGCCATCGCGACGTCGCTGGTGATCTGGTCGCCGGCGATCGGCAGCACCGCGGTGTGGCGGATCGCGCCGTCGCTGAACACGGCGATGTCGGTGGTGCCGCCGCCGATGTCGATCAGGACCACGCCAAGTTCCTTCTCGTCGTGGGTCAGGACCGCGTCGGCCGATGCCATCGGCTGCAGGATCAGGTCCGACACTTCGAGGCCGCAGCGGCGCACGCACTTGACGATGTTCTGCACCGCCGACACCGCGCCGGTGACGATGTGCACCCGCACTTCAAGGCGGATGCCGCTCATGCCGATCGGCTCGCGCACGTCTTCCTGGTTGTCGACGATGAATTCCTGCGGCACCGTGTGCAGCAGCTGCTGGTCGGTCGGGATGTTGACCGCCTTGGCGGTTTCGATGACGCGCGCGACGTCGGTCGCGGTCACTTCCTTGTCCTTGATCGCCACCATGCCGCTCGAATTGAACGAGCGGATATGGCTGCCGGCGATGCCCGCGTAGACGTTGCGGATTTTGCAGTCGGCCATCAGCTCCGCTTCTTCGAGCGCGCGCTGGATCGATTCGACGGTCGCCTCGATGTTGACGACTACGCCTTTCTTCAATCCTTTCGACTCGTGCTGACCGAGGCCGATCACCTCGTGGCGTCCGTCGGACATCACTTCGGCCACCACCGCCACCACTTTCGAGGTGCCGATGTCGAGGCCGACGATCAGGTTTTTCGCGTCTTTTGTCATTGCTGTTTGCCTGCTGTTATATGTGCTTGGTTGTTTTGTTCGTTTTCGGCTTTTTCGCCGCCTTCACCGGCTTGCTGGCGTCCGCCGGCACCGACAGCGCGCCCGAGGACAGCGCCAGCCCGTTCGGATAGCGCATGTCGATCGTGTCGATGCGTCCTTCCTGCAGCCGGGCTACCAGTTGCGGGTAGACTCCGACCAGGCGCTGCACGCGCGCCTTCAGCGTGTTCCTGTCCTGCTCGCGCCCGAGCGCCACGCTCATGCCGTTGTCCAGCTTGACCGTCCACGCGTAGCGCGAGGACAGGCTGAGCGACTCGGGCACCAGGCTGACCGGCGCGAACCAGCCGCGCAGGTCGGCGAAGCGGCCCAGCACTTCCTTCTCGCTGCCGGCCGGGCCATCGAAGGCCGGCAGCTCGTGGTCTTCGTCGGCCTCGGCGAGGTTGGCGGTAAACACGTCGCCCTTGACCGACAGCAGGCGGCCATCCTCGCCCCAGGTGCCGAGCGCTTCATGCTCCTCGACCGAGACGATCAGCTGGTTCGGCCATTCGCGGCGCACGGTGGCGCGGCGCACCCAGGGCACCGATTCGAAGGTCGTGCGCACCTGCTCCAGGTTGGTCGTGAAGAAGTTCCCCTTGATCTTGCCAAGCACGCCGTTGCGCACGGTGAGTTCGTTCACGTGCTTCAGGCCGATGCCATACATGCTCTCGACGCGCACCGAGCGCAGCGAGAACATGGGCCGCTGCGACAGCCACCACACGCCTGACGCGATACAGGCGAGCACGGTCAGGGCCATCAGGCCGCTGGCAGTCGCATTCAAGGTTCGGACGTCATGCCACATCTTGGGTTATCCCTGTGCCTTTCCGATTTTCAGGCGCGCCGAGCGCAGGATCTCGACGCACAGGTCTTCGTAACTAATGCCGACCGCGCGCGCCGCCATCGGCACCAGCGAGTGGCCGGTCATGCCGGGCGAGGTGTTGGCCTCGAGCAGGAACGGGCGCTTATCCGATTCGCGCAGCAGCACGTCGACCCGGCCCCAGCCTTCGCAACCGAGCGCGCGGTAAGCCTCCACCGCGATGCGCTGGATCTCGGCGGTAAGCGCTTCATCGAGCGGCGCCGGGCAGTGGTATTGGGTGTCGTCGGTGAAGTACTTGTTCTGGTAGTCGTAGTTCCCTTGCGGCGCGACGATCTCGACGATCGGCAGCGCGCGGGCGCCGGCGCCCTGCCCCAGCACCGCGACCGTGAATTCGCGGCCGGTGACGAATTCCTCGGCCAGCACCACTTCGTCGAAACCGGTCGCCAGCGTGACCGCAGGTTTCAGCTCGTCGGCCCTGGTGACCTTGGTGATGCCGATGGTCGATCCTTCGAGCGGCGGCTTGACGATCAGCGGCAGGCCGAGATCGGCCACCACTTTGTCCAGGTCGGTGTTGGCGTCGATGCTCGCGTATTTCGGCGTCGGCAGCCCGTGCATGAGCCAGATCTTCTTGGTGGTGATCTTGTCCATGGCGACGGCGGATGCCATCACGCCGCTGCCGGTGTAGGGAATGCCGAGCAGCTCGAGCGCGCCCTGGAGGCTGCCGTCTTCGCCGTAGCGGCCGTGCAGCGCGATGAACACGCGGTCGAATTTTTCGGCGGCCAGTTCGGCCAGGTTGCGTTCGCGCGGGTCGAACGGGTGGGCGTCAATGCCGCGGCTACGCAATGCCTGCAGCACGCCGGTGCCCGACATGAGCGAGACCTCGCGCTCGGCGGAGCGGCCGCCGAACAGCACGCCGACCTTGCCGAAGGCGCGGTCCGTCGCCACGGTTGCGTCAGTTGGAGAAAGTGTGCTCACGATTTCTAAGCCTTTGCATGAGAAGTCAGTTGATGGGGGACGCCGCTGATCGAGCCTGCGCCCATCGTCAGGACGACGTCGCCGTCGCGCACCATCTTCAGGATGGCGGCGGGCATGTCGGCAATCGCCTCCACAAAAATCGGTTCGACCTTGCCGCCGGCGCGCAGTGCGCGCGCGAGCGCGCGGCCGTCGGCGGCCACGATCGGGGCTTCGCCGGCGGCGTAGACGTCGGCCAGCAGCAGCACGTCCGGGGTGGACAGCACTTTGACGAAGTCCTCGAACAGGTCGCGGGTACGGGTGTAGCGGTGCGGCTGGAACGCCAGCAGCAGCCGGCGGCCCGGGTAGGCGGCGCGCGCGGCGGCCAGCGTCACCTCGGTCTCGACCGGATGGTGGCCGAAGTCGTCGACCAGCGTGAAGCTGCCGCCGTCCGCCAGCGCCACCTCGCCGTAGCGGGTGAAGCGGCGGCCGACGCCGCGAAATTCGGCCAGGCCCTGGGCGGTCGCGCTGTCGGGCAGGCCGATTTCGCGCGCGATCGCAATCGCCGAGCAGGCGTTGAGCACATTGTGCATGCCGGGCTGGTTCAGCACGAAGCTGGTGTCCGGGTAGCCCTGCTGGCGCACCTTGAACTGCATCCGGATGCCGTCCGCGCGGGCGTCGAACGCGCGCACATGGGCGTCCTCGGAGAAGCCGTAGGTGGTCACCGGCTTGGTCACCTGCGGCAGGATCGAGCGCACGTGGCGGTCATCGATGCACAGCATCGCGCGGCCGTAGAACGGCAGGCGGTGCGTGAAGTGCACGAAGGCGCCCTTGAGCTTTTCGAAGTCGTGCTCGTAGGTTTCCATGTGGTCGGCGTCGATGTTGGTGATCACCTCGATCATCGGCGACAGGTTCAGGAACGACGCATCCGATTCGTCCGCTTCGGCGACGATGTATTCGCCGGTGCCGAGCTTGGCGTTGGCGCCGGCGCTGTTCAGGCGCCCGCCGATGACAAAGGTCGGATCGAGGCCGCCCTGCGCCAGCACCGACGCGACCAGGCTGGTGGTGGTGGTCTTGCCGTGGGTGCCGGCGATGGCGATGCCGCGCTTCAGGCGCATCAGTTCGCCCAGCATGATCGCGCGCGGCACGATCGGGATCTGGGCGGCGCGCGCCGCCACCACCTCGGGGTTCGATTCGTTGACGGCGGTCGAGGTCACGACAGCGTCGGCGCCGATCACGTTGTCGGCGCTGTGGCCGATATGCACGCGCGCGCCCAGTCCGGCCAGGCGCTGGCTGGCTGCGTTGCTCGACAGGTCCGAGCCCGACACCTTGTAGCCGAGGTTGAGCAGCACCTCGGCGATGCCGCTCATGCCGCTGCCGCCGATGCCCACGAAGTGGATATTTTTGATCTTGTGTTTCATCGAGCGCCTGCCAATTGTTCAAGTTCGTTTGCGATCGCGGAGTTCGCGTCGCGCTTGCCCACCGCCTGTGCCGCTTCGGCCATGGCCAGGCACTGGTCGCGGGTGGTCGACTGCAGCAGGCTTGCCAGCTGCTGCGGATTGAGTTCGCCCTGCGGCAGGTGGATCGCCGCCTTCTGCGCCGCCATCCACACCGCGTTGTCGCGCTGGTGGCCGGTGGTGCTGGCGATGAAAGGCACCAGCACGCTGGCGACCCCGGCCGCGGTCAGCTCCGACACCGTGATCGCGCCGGCGCGGCAGATCACCAGGTCCGCGTTGGCATACTCGGCGGCCATGTCATCAATGAAGTCGACCACGTTTGCGTTGACACCGGCTGCCGCGTACGCCGCGCGCAAGGCGTCGATGTTCTTCTTGCCCGACTGGTGGGTCACCACCGGGCGCTGGCTTTCCGGGATCAGCGCGAGCGCGGCCGGTACGCTGTCGTTCAGGACTTTGGCGCCAAGGCTGCCGCCGACCACCAGGATGTTGAGCGGGCCGCTACGGCTGGCGGAACGGAGCGCCGGGGCCGGCATCGCGAGGATCTCCTGGCGCACCGGGTTGCCGGTCACGACCGCCTTGCCGGCAGCGCGTCCGAAATCGGCCGGGAAACCAAACAGCACGCGTTGCGCCAGCGGGGCCAGGGTCTTGTTCGACAGGAGCAGTGCGGCATCGGCGTTGACCAGCGCGAGCGGGATGCCGCGCAGGCGCGCCATCATGCCGCCCGGGACCGTCACGTAACCGCCCATGCCGAGTACCACGTCAGGCTTGCGCATCGCGAGGTAGCGCAGCACGCTGCCGAAGCTCGCCGCCAGCTTGAACGCGCCCGATACCGTGTGCCCGACGCCCTTGCCGCGCATGCCGGCAAAGTCGATTGCGTCCATCGCGATGCCGTGCTTCGGAACGATGTCCTTCTCCATTCCGTGCGCGGTGCCGAGCCAGGTGACTTCCCAGCCGCGCTCGCGCATGGTCTGGGCGATCGCGATGCCGGGGAAAATGTGGCCGCCGGTGCCGGCCGCCATGATCATCAGGCGCTTCATTGGCGGCCTCCCCGCATGCGGACGCGGTTTTCGTAGTCGATGCGCAGCAGGATCGCGAGACCGACGCAGTTGAACAGCACGCCCGAGCCGCCGTAGCTCATCAACGGCAGGGTCAGGCCCTTGGTCGGCAGCAGGCCCAGGTTCACGCCCATGTTGATGAAGGTCTGCACGCCGATCCAGATGCCGATGCCTTTCGCGGTCAGTCCGGCGAAGGTCTGTTCGAGCGCGATCGCCTGGCGGCCGATGTCGAAGGCGCGCTTGACCAGCCAGTAGAACAGCGCGATCACGACCAGCACGCCGGCCAGGCCGAGCTCTTCGCCGATCACGGCCATCAGGAAGTCGGTGTGCGCCTCGGGCAGGTAATGCAGCTTCTCGACGCTGCCGCCGAGGCCCACCCCCATGATCTCGCCGCGGCCGAAGGCAATCAGCGAGTGGGTCAGCTGGTAGGCCTTGTCGAGGGCATTGCCCTCTTCCCATGGGTCGAGGTAGGCGAACATGCGCGCGCGGCGGAACGGCGAGAGCGCGATGATGGTGGTGAACACCAGCACCAGGATGGCGCCGATGCCGCCGAACCAGATCATGTTGAAGCCGCCGAGGAACAGGATGCCCATCGCGATGCAGACGATCACGCCGAACGCGCCAAGGTCCGGCTCGAGCAGCAGCAGCATGCCGACCAGCGCCATCGCCGCCGCCATCGGCATGAAGCCTTTGGTCAGCTTGTGCATGTACTGCTGCTTGCGCACGGTGAAGTCGGCCGCGTACAGCACCGCGACGATTTTCATGATTTCGGACGGCTGCAGCTGGCTGACCTTGAGCGGCAGCCAGCGCCGCGCGCCGTTGACCGACACGCCGATGCCGGGAACCAGCACCAGCGCCAGCAGGACCAGCGTGGCGACGAACATCGCCGGCGCGAAGCGCTGCCAGGTGGCGACCGGGATGCGGAATACGAACATCCCGATCAGCAGCGACACCGCGATGAACATGCCCTGGCGGACCAGGAAGTAGTTGTTCTTGTTGGCCAGGTAGGCGAACTTGGGCGAATCGGGCAGCGCGATCGATGCCGAGTACACCATCACCATCCCGAACAGCATCAGCAGCAGCACGACCCAGACCAGCGGCTGGTCGTATTCCATCATCATCGACGGACGGCTGCGGGCAGCGATGGTGGCGTCGCTCGACGATCCGGAGAACTTGAAGGGGATCTGGAAGGCCATCAGATATCCTGCCCCTTCTCGAGCGCGATTTCGCGCACGGCGTCGACGAACACCTGGGCGCGGTGTGCGTAATTGGTGAACATGTCGAGGCTGGCGCAGGCGGGCGACAGCAGCACCGCGTCGCCGGCCCGCGCCAGGCCGCTGGCCCGGCGCACCGCTTCCGGCAGGCCCTGCAGGTCGAACACCGGCACGCCGGTCGGCTCGATCGCGGCGCGAATCGACGGCGCGTCGCGGCCGATCAGCAGCACGGCGCGCGCGTGACGCGAGATTGGCCCGGCCAGCGGCGAGAAATCCTGGCCCTTGCCGTCACCGCCCGCGAGCAGCACGATCTGCTGGTCCGCGCCGGCGAATGCCTTGCCCAGCCCCTCGAGCGCGGCCACGGTGGCGCCGACATTGGTGCCCTTGCTGTCGTCGTAGTAGTCGACGCCGTCGATGGTGGCGACCAGCTCGACGCGGTGCGGCTCGCCCTGGTATTCGCGCAGGCCGTGCAGCAGCGGCGCCAGCGGCAGGCCGACGGCGCGGCACAGGGCCAGCGCGGCCAGCGCGTTCGATGCATTGTGCAGGCCGCGGATGCGCAGCGCGTCGGCCGGCATCAGGCGCGTGATGGTGACTTCCACCGGCTCGGCCGCTGCGCCCGGAAGGGCCTCGGTGCGGCCCTTCCGGCGCTTCTTCTCGACTTGTTCGCCCGGCACCGCGCTGGCGAGCCACAGCACGCCGCGCTCGTTGACCAGGCCGAAGCTGTCCGGCTCCTTCGGTTCGCCGGTGCCGAAGGTGACCACTTCCGCGCCAGGCGCGGCCATGCGCATCACGGCCGCGTCGTCGCGGTTCAGCACGCGGATGGTGTGTCCGCCGAAGATGCGCGCCTTGTCCGCAGCATAGGCGGCCATGTCGCCATGCCAGTCGAGGTGGTCCTGGGTCAGGTTCAGCACCGTGGCGGCGTCGGCCTGCAGGCTGAAGGTGGTGTGCAGCTGGAAGCTGGACAGTTCCAGCACCCAGGCCTGCGGCAGCGCTGCGCCGTCGTCCTGCTCCAGCACCTCGCGCAGCACGTCGAGCGCCGCCGGGCTGATGTTCCCGGCAATGCGGGTGGACAGGCCGGCGCGCCGGCACAGCAGGCCGGTCAGGCTGGTGACGGTGGTCTTGCCGTTGGTGCCGGTGACGGCGATGAGTTTCGGTGCGTAGCCACGCTCCTGCTTCAGGTGCGCGAGCGCCTGCGCGAACAGTTCGATCTCGCCCCAGACAGGAATCGCGCGTTCGGCGGCGACTGGTGCCACCGGCGCCAGTTCGCGATGCGGCGCGAGGCCCGGGCTGACGGCGACGAAGTCGACGCCGTCGAGCAGCGCGGCGGAAAATTCGCCGCCCACGAACCCGGCGTCCGGCACGGCCTGGCGCAGCGCGGACAGGCGCTGCGGCTCGGTGCGCGTGTCGGCCACGCGCACGCGCGCGCCGCAACGGGCCAGCCATTGCGCCATCGCGAGCCCGGATTCCCCGAGCCCCAGCACCAGTGCGTGTTTGCCTGCGTAGTTCATGCTCAGCGTAGCTTCAGTGTGGACAAACCAACCAGGACCAGCACCATCGTCACGATCC
>JBJMVW010000031.1:0-2958 GCA_045810465.1 Massilia sp.
GAGGCTTCATGTCTTTTGTATTTACCGGAGCTAATCCATGAGCGGAATCTATCGCTGGCGGGTGTTTGTGGCAGGTAGTGCGGCCGCCCTGGCGTTGCTCGCATGCGGTGGGGGAAGCAGCGGGAACGGCAACGGCAGCGGCAGTGCCAGCAGCGCCGCGCCGGCTGCCGCCACGGATGCCGGTGCGCCGGCAATGACGAACAATATCGCGGTCGACGGGCGTAACTGGATCAACTATCGCCGTACGCAAGCCGGCTTGCCGGTCGTGACCGAAAATGCGCAGATCAATATCGCCGCGCTGGGACATTCGGAATACCAGCGCACCAACAACACTGTCACGCACGAGGAAGCGGCAGGCAAGCCTGGCTTTACCGGCGCGACCCTGCAGGATCGCCTGAATGCGGCCGGCTGGACGGTTCCGGCCAACGGCTTTGCGATCAGCGAGGTAATCTCGGCGACCACCAACACTTCCGGCTTCTACATGGCCGAAGAACTGATCACGGCGATCTACCACCGCTTCGCGATCTTCGAGCCGAGGTTCAAGGAGATCGGCAGCGGGGCTGCGACCACCAGCGCGGGCTACACTTATTTCACCGCCGATTTCGGGGCGCGTGGCGGCTGGGGCCAGGGCATCGCGGCGGGAACGGTGGCCACCTGGCCGTCCAACGGACAAGTCCAGGTGCCGCCTAATTTCTTCAGCGATTTCGAGACCCCGGATCCGGTCCCGAACGGCAACGAGGTGGGCTATCCGATCAGCGTGCACGCAAACCTCGAGAGCGGTACGGCCCTGGCGGTGCAGTCGTTCAGCGTGCGCCCGCATGGCGGCGCCGACCTGAATGTGCAGCTGCTTCGGCCGGCGGGCGACGCCGAGACGCCGGGATCGGCCGCGGCCATCATCCCGCTGTCGCCGTTACGCGCAGCCACCACCTACGACGTCACCTTTGTCGGCGCGGTGAACGGGACGCCGGTCGCCAAAACCTGGTCGTTCACTACCAGGTGATGCGGGGCGGCCGCGCATGACCGCCAGCGCATGCGCGATCGACGTGGCCGGCGGCGTCGAGCGCCTGATGGGCGACCATCGCCTCTTCATACGCGTCCTGCAGCGCTTTTGCAGCGATTATCGCCTTTCCCCTCACGAGATCCGCGCTTCGCTCGCTACGGGCGATGTCGGGCGGGCGCAGAGGCTTTCCCATACCTTGAAGGGCGCAGCCGGAATGATCGACGCGCACGCGCTGCATCACGGCGCGCTGGCGCTGGAACAGGCGCTGCGCACGCGACCAGGCGATTGCACCAGCGAGATCGAGTTGCTTCAAGCGGAGCTGGAACGGGTGCTGGCGGAAGCCGGCCGCCTGATTGCAGCTGGCGAGCGACCGGCAGAGGCGGAACCGGCGTCGCCGGCGCCAGTCCACGCCGTGGCGCGGCTGCGGGAAATGCTGGAGTTGGGGGATGGCGCGGCGGTCCATGTGCTTAATGGCGGCCGCGCGGAACTGGTGGGTGTGCTGGGCGCCGATCGCTATCGGGAGCTGTCGGCTGCAGTGGACAGGTTTGATTTCGGCGGGGCCCTGCGCCTGCTCGGCGGGGCGGCCAACGCTTCCTAACGGCTCAGTTGCCGGCGAGGCCTCGCTCAGCGGCTGTATTCTGCTTCTTCATCGAATGCTTCCGAACAAGTCTTGCCGCAGAAGCGGCGCACGCTGTCGAGCGGTTTTTCGCAGTACCAGCACGACCCTTTGGGCGGCAGGCTCTGGCGCGATGGCATCGGGCGCGTGGCGGCAGCAACGATGGGCTCCGCGGCGGTGTTTTTGTCCGGCAAACTTTCCTGCATCGTTTCCACGATTCCTCCCTACCCGGCTGCACATCACAAAAACAAGATTACTTCAGCAAAATACCTTGAGCATGAGAAATCTCAAGCGCAATCACCGTACTGTCCACCCCGCCTTGACGGTTTCGAGCCTCAGTTTGCGCTCAATGCCATGCCTCTGCAACGCTGTCATTATTCACAGCGTGCTGATGAAGCAAGCCAGCAACATGCGTTGTCAATCGGGCAGATGTTACGCCTCGGACCGACGAAATCGACGCCTGGAAATCATAGCGTATTGCTAATAAATGCTGCGCACGCCCGGAACGTGGCGTGCGTGATGCGATCCAAAACCATGGACATGAATGAAGTGACGCGGGAAGAACTTGATGCGCGGCTCGGTACGATAGCGAGCCGAATCGACGCACGCTTTGCGGAAGCCAATGCGAGAGCGGACGCACGCATGGCG
Organism: Massilia sp.; assembly: GCA_045810465.1. Classification (GTDB taxonomy): domain Bacteria; phylum Pseudomonadota; class Gammaproteobacteria; order Burkholderiales; family Burkholderiaceae_D; genus Telluria. The sequence goes on from JBJMVW010000031.1 coordinate 2,265, forward strand.
GCACTCGAGGCAAAGTTCGAGCGCACGATTACCGACCTGGTCAAGTGGATGGTCGTCGCCGGTATCGCCGCCAGTGCAGTGAGCGCGACTATAATTTAGCGTGGTTCTGACCAATATGCGCCCATCACCGCAACCTGCGGCGCCTGTCGTGATCCTGCAGCCCCAGCCGGGCGCGCGTTAGCCGCCAAGCTATTTGACCGGCTCCAGCCGCACCCGCAATGCCCCGGGCACGGTCCGGATACTTGTCGGCACGTACTGCACACCGGCATAGCGCAAGTCTTCCATCCTGAACGAGTACACCGGCACGTCGCGAATCACCTTGTCGACGACGAAATTGGCGACCTTGGTCAACTGGCGCTCGTTCGATTCCCCGGCGCCGTCGATGGCCAGGCGATCGACGCGTGGATCGCCCATGAACACCGCGCCGCGAGCAGGATCGACATACAGCTGGCCGGACAGCGCCAGGCTGCCGCCCCACGACTGCCGCAGGAAGAACGGCGCCACCTCGGCCTGCACCGTCAGGCCGATGCGGTCGCTCTCGGGCAGCAGCGCCAGCTGCGGGCGTGACAGGTGAACGTCGAACAGCTCCAGCATGCGGTTGTCCAGCGGGAAGCGGCGGTCGAGGCCGGCCTGCAGCTTGTCTAGCGGCACGTCCACCTCGCGCGGGCCGACAAAGCTGGCGCACGAGGCCAGC
>JBJMVW010000032.1:0-20172 GCA_045810465.1 Massilia sp.
CGGAGCCCGCGCCCGAACCGGCGCCGGCCGAGGCGGTGCTGGCCGACACCGCACCCCAACCGGCGCCCGATGCCTCGCCGGGCGCGACGGGTGGACCCGGCGCGGCCCAGCGTAGCGCTGCCGCCGCGCCCGCCGACGTACAATCGGCACCGCAGGCGCCGCCAGCGCCGGCCGCGCGCCGCTACCAGGTCGATATGCCGCCAGCGGCCGACATCACGCTCGATGTCGCGCGTACGGACGCCGACGGCACGCGCTGGAGCGGCGAGGCGCTGCTGTCGTGGAAGCTCGGCCGGGGCAGCTACCGGATCCAGGTCGAAGCCGGGATCCGCGTCGTGTTCGCGCGCGTGAACCTGGTGGTGCTGACCAGCGAAGGGGCGCTCACCGACAGCGGTTTCGCGCCGGTGACGATGACTGAAAAACGGCGCGGGCGCGCGCGGACCGCCACGCATTTCGACCGCCAGCGCGGCGTCATGACGTTTTCGGCGTCGCAGGCGTCGTATCCGATTGTCCCGGGCACGCAGGACAAGGCCTCGGTGCCGCTGCAGCTGGCCGCGATCGCGCGCGCCAATCCGGCGCAGCTGGCCGGCGACATCGAGATCCTGGTTGGCGAAGACCGCGACGCCAGCGTGTTCCGGTTCGTGGTGCTGGGGCAGGAACAGCTCGACACGGGGCTGGGCAAGCTGGCCACCTGGCACCTGTCGCGCCCGCCCAAGCCAGGTTCGTACAATTCCCGGCTCGACATCTGGCTGGCGCCCGGCTACGGCTGGTATCCGGTTCAGATACGCAATACCGAGGCGAGCGGAGCAGTGACCACGCAAACGGTGAATAATATCGTCATGACCGATACAGGAAGCTGATATGCAACGCGATTTTCTGAAACACGCCACAGCGGCGATGCTGCTGGCAGCCACCGTGGCCGGCGCCTGGGCTGCCGACGAGCATCCGGCCGTCAAGCGCCCGATCGACCTGCCGCCATCGGCCGACCTGAGCTACGACCTTACCGCCAAGCAACGCGGGTTTGGGCTGAGCGGCGAAGCCCTGATCACCTGGCGCGCCGGCGACGGCAAGTACTCGGTGCTGGCAGAGTCGCGCGTGGCGCTGCTTGGCAAGCTGACCGAAAACCGCAGCCAGGGCGCGATCGACAGCTTCGGCCTGGCGCCGGCCGAATTCTACGAAAAACGCTTCCGCAAGGATCCGACCACCAGCGCCTTCAACCGCGACAGCAAGACGCTGACCTTCAGCGAAGGCAAGGAAAGCTACCCGCTCAAGGGCGGCGAGCAGGACCGCGCATCGGTGACCTGGCAACTGGCGGCGGTGGCGCGCGCGGCCGGCGACAAGTTCAGGCCAGGCTCGACCTGGCCATTCTTCGTGGCGGGACGGCGCGACGCCCAGGCCTGGACGTTCCGCGTGGTCAAGCGCGAGAAGGTGCACACCGGGCTGGGCGAGGTGGAGGCGGTGCAGGTCACGCGCGAACCCTTGCCCGACGCGCAGGGCCAGTCGCTCGACATCTGGCTGGCGCCCTCGCAGGAATGGTACCCGGTCAAGCTGCGCTTTACCGACGACGACAAGGATTATGTCGAGCAGACCTTGTCCAGGGTTACGAAGAAGTAGCGGGCGTTTCCTCATCGCTGCTGGGGCGTAGGGAAGTTTCAGCTTGTGCGCTGCGGGTAAGCGCCTCCACCGCCCAGTCATTGATACTCTTTCCAGAGGCTTGGGCGGCGATTGCCGCGAAAGCATGCAGCTCTGGCGGAATATCCAGAACGAGCTTGTCGGCGGGGGGCGGGTCAGGCTCACGGCCTTGCTCCTCGCAATCGAGGAGGTACCCATCTATCGCTGCGTGGAAGTCGGATAGCAGCTCCGTGACGGTCGCTCCATGGAAGGTGATGCTGTCGACGACCCCAACAACGCAGCCGACAGTCATCTTCGTCCAGCTTGGAACGCAAGCCACCCTCACATCTTGACAGCTTGATATTAATGTTTTGGCTAGTCCGAGCGACTGTAGCGCCAAATTTCCGTTGCGTAAGCGCCTTTATCCCGCATCGTGAAATTTAGCAGCCCCTCGGCGGTTCTGGTTGCCCACCCTTAACTGCTATACTGACGCCCCCGCTGACTGTTGGGCCTGTCTTGGCAGGAATGCAACAGTTGGCGCACGAAGACAGATATCCCGAGACGATGATCGAACCATCAGGCGCGGCACTCGCCGCAGAACTCCCCACTCCAGCGCAGGACGACCTCGATCCGCTGCAGGCGCACTTCCATGACGGAATCGCGCCCGACGAGATCGAGCAGGTCTTCCACCTGAAGCGCGCGCAGCCGACGCTGCAGGCGTTCACCGCGCTGTTCCACGGCAGCCAGGACGGCGTACTGGTGCGCCTGCTGGTGCTGCGCGAGCTGGCGGACGACACGAGCGCGTCGGCGTTCTCGCGCGCCGACATCAACCAGAAGCTGGCCTACCTGATCCCCGAGAGCCTGGAGACGGTGCTGAACCGCCTGCGCACCCACGGCCTGCTGGCCTGGGACGCGCCGGCCGCGGTGTACCGCATCACGCCGATGGCGCGCAACGTGCTCGCCGCGCTCGACACCCTGCTGTCGCTCGGCCAGTCCGAGGGCGGCGACGATGCCGAAATGGGCTTCCTGCTGTCGCAGGTGGCCGGTGCGCAGGCGGTCGGCGGCGTCACCGTCGAACAGCTCAAGCACCTGCTCGGCCGCCTGGTCGAGCTGACCGAGGAGTTCCGCGACGCGATCGCCTCCGGTTCCGAATTCCGCCTGCGTACTTCCCAGGCCAAGTGGCACATGGCCTGCGACTGGGTCGAGAAGGGCTCGGAAATCCTGCGCAAGATCACCTCGGACGAACGCGCCGACTCCGCCACCCACAAGGCGGCGCAGGCGATCGGCCGCGCCCAGAGCGCGCTGCTGAACATGCAGGGCATGTTCTCGCGCGCGCTGAACCAGATCGAACGCCAGCGCGTGCACCTGGGCCAGTCCGGCCTGTCGACGACCGACGTCAAACGCTGGCTGCTGGCGCACGAGGACCTGGCCAGCCTGGCGGTCGGCGCGATCGACCGCCCGGTGGTGCCGCTGTTCGCGACCCCGGCCGAGATGATCGACGTGGCCGAGACCGAACTGCTGGCCGAGCGCGTGGCGGCCAGCGGCCCGTCCAGGCTACCCACCGGGCAGGACGCGCCGCTCACGGTCAACGACAGCCCGGCGATGCAGGTCGAGCTGGACGACTGGCTGTCGCGCCTGTCGGACTTCGCCAACCTCGGCAACTTCCCCGAATTTTCGGAGAGCGGCCCGAAAAAGGTCGCGATCCAGGACTCGCTGCTGCCGGCCAGCTTTGCCGTCGCCTCCTACCGCGCCTCGCTGCTGCCGCTGCTCGGCGACGCCGCCGAAGCCAGCCTGCAGGGCGCAACCGCCGAACTGGCGCGCCTGCCGGTGAAGTTCGAGCCGACCGACGCGATGGTCGAACTCGACGACCCGGAAGTGGCGGCCATATCGATAGCAACCCTCTCATTAGACCTCGAAAGCGGCCCGCTCGATGAATGACGATCCACAAATCCTGATTGCGCGCCTGCTCACGCATCAAACCCTGCGCCGCGACGACAAGATGGTCAAGCGCGTGCTGTCGGACGACCAGTTCCGCGCCGAAGTCGACAAACGCCTGCTCGAATCGGGCCTGAAACTGCTCGACAACGTGTATGCCGACCACGTCACGCTGGCGCTGCACCGCAACGTCGAGCCGAAGATCTTCGGCGCCAAGGACATCTGGCAGAACAATAACTTCGGCCTGACGCGCGACGGCGTGGCGCTGCTGGTGGTGCTGTGGGCGCAGATTATCCTGCCCAAGCGCGAACGCCAGGAGACCCACCAGAGCGTCGCCGACGACCAGAACGACCTGTTCGACAAGGAGAGCCCGATCCCGCGCGCCGAGGACACCTCGATCGGCATTTCGTATACCGCGCTGCTGTCGGACTTCGGCGACAAGCTCGGTAAAAAGACGCGCATGGACATGAACCTGGGCCAGTTGTCCAAGCTTGGCTTCATCGAGCGCCGCGGCGACGTGATCCTCGAAGGCCCGCTGCTCGACCTGATGATGGACACCGACGTGCTCAAGGAACGCATCATCAACGGCGCGCTGGCCGACGTGTTCAAGCGCGCGCCGCTGGCCGTCGCCCCGCGCCGCAAGAGCGCGAACGACGCCAGCGTGGAAGCCAGTGCCGCGCCTGACGCCGAAGCGCTCCAGGCGACCGATGCCGCGGCCGTCGACACTGCAGCCACCGACACTGCGCCCGCGGACGACCCGGCCACCGACACCCCAACCTGAGACTAGCCCATGTTCCATATCAAATCACTCGAACTGGTCCACTGGGATTACTGGCAGCGGATCAAGAATATTCCGCTCGACGCCAAGATCATCACGATCGCGGGCCAGAACGGTTCCGGCAAGACGACCCTGCTCGATGCGCTGCGCACGCTGTTTGGCCTCGACTGCTCGATGGGCCGCACCTACAAGCACTACGCGCGCCACTCCGGTCAGCAGAGCGCGTGGATCCGCGCGGTGGTCGACAACAAGGCGGTCGGCAAACAGCTGTCGAACCGGCCGTTCCGCCACTCCGGCTTTTTCAGCGACGACGAAGTGACGCTGTTCTGCCAGGTGCAGAAGAATGGCGGCGACTGGAAGCGCCAGTACCTGATGCGGCCGGGGAATGTCGATATCGAGGAAGTCACCGAGGCCACCGACTGGCTCGGCGTCGAGAACTACCGCAAGCGCCTGGCGTCGGCCGGCCTGTCTCCGGCCATGTCGAAAGTGCTGGCGCTGGAGCAGGGCGAAACCGACAAGCTGTGCGAATACGCGCCGCGCCAGCTGCTTGACCTGGTGTTCCAGGTGTTCGGCGACAAAGAGGTGCTCGACGCCTACGACGAAGCCAAGCGCCACCAGCGCGACACCGAAACGGAACTGAAGCGCTTCGAGGCCGAGCTGGAAGCATCGCGCACCAACCTGGAAGGCCTGCGCCTGCGGGTCGCCAACTACCACCAGTGGGAAGACCTGAACAAGGAGCGCCGCGACCTGAGCGAGGAAGTGCTGCCAAGCCTGCAGCACCACGAGGTGCGCGAGAAGGCTGGCGCGGTCAGCCGCCAGCTGCGCGAGGCCCGCAAGCCGATGGCGCAGGCCGACAACCAGCTGGCCGAAAAGCGCGGCCAGCTGGCCGCCCAGCAGCGCGCGCTGACCGAAGCGCAGCAGCAGGAAACCCTGCTGGAGCAGGAAGGCACGGTGCTGGCGAGCCGCCTCACCCAGGTCAACACCAAGCTCAAGCCGCTCGAAAGCCTGCTTGAGCAAAAGGAGCGCCTGCAAAAGCTGGCGGCGGACGCCGGCGCCGACATCGCCGAAGTCGCGGCCCAGCTGGACGCGAAGGAAGCCGAACTCGCGCGCAAGAAGCAGGAACGCGACGTGCTGGCCACGAAGATCGCTTCGGAGATGGCGACCATCTCCGCGCTGCAGGGCAAGAGCGCGATGCCGGAACCGGAAGCACAGCGCCTGATGCGCCGCGCGCTGCGCGACGAAGGCATCGCGCACGCGATGCTGTCCGATATCGTCGAAGTGACCGATCCGAAGTGGCAGGGCGCGGTCGAGGGTGTGCTCGGCGGTTACGCCTCGGTGGTGCTGCTCGAACGCGCCAAGGACGCATCGGCGGCCTACAAGCTGGCGGAGAAGGAACGCTATCGCCACTTCATCGTGCCCGATTGCGTGCAGGCGCCGGTGGTCAAGGACGACAGCCTGCTGTCGGTGGTGCGCTTTTCCGGCCCGGCGCCGTCATGGCTGATCGACCAGCTCGAGCGCATCGAGCGCGTCGACTCGGTCGAGGACGGCTTCAAGACCCGCTCGGACGAGTGGATCACGCCGGACGCCTACCACCGCGAACGCCGCGGTGGCCGCTCGCTGTTCGTCGAGCCGTCGCGCTACCGCTTTGGCGCGGCAGGCAAGACCCAGCGCCTGGAAGCGATCCAGAAGTCGCTGCCGGCGCTCGAAGCGCAGGAAGACACGCTCACGCTCGCCATCAGCAAGCTGGCCGCCGAGGTCAGCGCGCTCAAGGTGCGCATCGCGGGCGTCGACGCGGCCAAGGAACTGGCCGCGCGCCAGGCCGAGTTCGAGGAAGCCACGCGCAGCATGGCGCCGCTCAAGGCCGAGCGCCTGGAAGTCGGTGCGCGCCTGGGCGAACTGCAGACGCTGACCAAGAACGCGACCGTCGCGCGCACCCGTGCCGACACCGTTTGGCAGAACGCGCGCATGGCGCTGTCGGAAGCGGAAGCCGGCCTGCGCCTGAACCACCGCCGCCAGATCGAGCAACGCAGCGAGCACGCCAAGGCGCTGCTCGAACTGCGCCGCAGCTGGCGCCACCTGCCGATGGCGTGGAAGCGTCCGGCGCGGCGCGCCGCGCTGGTGGCGCAGCACGTCAACGCGCACCAGGTCGAGCTGCGCCTCGGGTCGCTGCAGCACGCGCTGGCGCGCGACGACTGGGAACTCGACCCGACCGTGATCGACCAGTACCAGCGCCTGAACGACCAGCTGCAGGGACGCCAGTCCGAGACCGAGGAGCGGCGCTACCAGAACAACCGCGCGATCGAGGCCACCGCCAATGCGCGCGGCGCCTACATCGAGCGGCTGCGCTACACGATCAAGACCTACGCCAAGAACATCAAGGACCTGGGCGAGCTGGCCAACATCGAAGTCAATGCCGACCCGGTGCGCCTCGAGAACGACGACGTGCAGCTGGCGCAGGCCGGCCTGCACGTGCGCTTCAAGTTCGACGGCAAGGACCAGATCGGGATGAACGACGGCGAGGCATCGGGCGGCCAGCAGGTAATGAAATCGCTGGTGCTGCTGATTGGTTTGCTCAAGTCGGAGGAAGGCTCGGGCGGCTTCGTGTTCATCGACGAACCGTTCGCGCACCTGGACATCCGCAACATCCAGCTGGTCGGCGAGTTCCTGAAGAACACCGACGCCCAGTACCTGATGACGACGCCGCTGACGCACAACACCGACGTCTACGATCCTTCCGAACTGACGCTCATCACGAGCAAAAAGAAGAAGGACACGCAGTGGGCGCAGCCGATCTTCGTGCTGCAGCGCCGCCAGGCGGAGGTGAAAGCCGCATAAGGAAAGGGGCCGGAATGGCCCCTTTTTTTCGCCCGTCGTTCCCGCCTGCGCAGGAACGAGGTTCTACTGCTGCCTCAACCGGTAAATGCCGCGAGCAGGAACCCGGTATCCCTCCGCAGCAGCGTTTCGTTGAAGGTCAGTTGCAACCGGCCGCCCACGATCTTCCCGGCCTTGATGTTGGCGCGCTGCAGCCGTTCCTCGAGTCCTGCCTGGCGGGCCGGTGCGATCTCGACGAAGGCGATATTGCTCCCATCCTCCACGCGCTGCACCTTGAACCCGGGAGCGCGCTCCAGTCCCGCCAGCAGCCGCTCGCCGGCCACGCGCACCGCCGCAAAGCGCGGCACCGCGCCGTCGAGCGCGTCGAGCGCGGGCAGGGCCGCCTGCCAGGCATGGTAGATGGTCCCTCCAAAAATATGCCGCAGTTCGCGCGCTCGCGCCATCAGCGCCTTGGGTCCCGCCAGCACGCCGCCGAAGGGCGCGCCAAGGTACTTGTAGAGCGACACGTACACAGTGTCGAACGGCTCGCAGTAGGGCTGGACGTCGAACCCTTCCATGCCGCACATAAGCAGGAGCCGCGCGCCATCGAGATGCATCGGGATGCGTTTCGCGCGCGCCAGTTTCGCGATATCGGCCACAAGCGCCGGACGCAGCGTCGCGCCATGAGCGCGCCGTACCGGGCTTTCGAGCGCGATCGCTCCGACCCTGATCGGATACGGGCCGATCTCCGCGCGGTCGATCGCTTCGCTGATCTCGGAAAGCGCGGGCGCCGCCTTGCCCGGAGCGAGCGGTACCAGGCTGATGCCGCTGAGCGTGGTCACCCCGTTCGATTCGTCGCGATAGAGGTGGCTCTCCTGCTGGACCAGCGCGTGCCGCGCCTCGCCGCATAACAGGCGTAGCGCAATCTGGTTCGCCAGCGTCCCGGTCGGCATGAAGACAGTGTCCTCCTTGCCCAGCAGGGCGGAAAACCGGGCCTCCAGTTCGGCCACCGCGCCGCCGGACAGGTAGGAGTCGGCCGGTTTTGCGTGCTTGTCCAGCAGCGCCTGCAGCCTGGCCGGTTCCCCCGCAAGTGGCCGCGGCGCGGCATCGCCGGCCAGCACGACCAAGCTGTCGGTGGCCGGGGAGGCGGTGGGGGCGGGCGTCTGCGCTTCGGCGGCGCGGGGTGCGACCCCGAGGGCCACGATGGGCACGGCGGAGCCGAGGAACTGGCGGCGATTCAAAGTCATCGATTCCTCCTGGGTGTGCTACTTCGGGTGTGCTACTTCATTTCGCGGATGGCCTTGTCGAGCCTGCGCCGCCAGCGCAGCAGCCCGGCCGAATAGGTGCCGAAATAGCCGCAGGTCAGGCCCACGCACAGCATGCTCAGCGGGCTGTCGGTGAACCCCGGGGTCGGCCGGTTGCTGCCCTGGTTGATGTAGATGTCGACCCCGATGTTCAGCACGCGCGCGACCAGCACCATCGCCATCGCGATGCCAAGCCGTTCGTTGGGCGTGAAGAAGTAACCCTGTTCGGTCTCCTCGAAGCGCGTGTGCCTGAGGCCGAAGTTCCCGAGCGCGATGCCGATCAGCGTGCCGCCCGCCAGTGCGATGAGCGAGAACGGCCGCGTCATCACCTCCGACAGCGGGACCACGACCATCGCCCCGAACACCAGCAGGCCGGTGTAGTGGCGCGACAGGATCGAGCGCTGGCGCGCCATTTGTCCTTTCAGGCGCGAGTAGACGCGCCACACGAGGATGGGCGCAAGGACGATCAGTGCAAGGGTGGTGAGGCTCATTGTGTGGTTCAGGCGGTGGCCGTGCGTTTGCGCCAGCGGAGCAGGCCGGCCGCGTATGTCATGTAATAGCCGGCGAGGATGCCGAAAATGAGCAGCGTCAGGGGGCTGCGCACGAAATCGTGTTGGGTGAAGGCGCCGTTCATGTAAAACTCGTACGCGCGCCAGGCCATGCGGCCCATGAACAGCGCCGCCACCGCCATCCCGATCGGCGCGTGCGGCGTGAAATAGAACTCGTCGCCGACCCGCTCGAACACCGATTTTTTCAGGGCGAGCATGCCCAGCGGGACGCCGAGCGCCAGGCCGGCCGCCAGGGCCGCCAGCGCAACCGGGGCCGCCATTGCGGCCAGCGCGATCGCGGCCAGCAGCAGCGGGAAAAACACCAGCGTGGTGCGGTGGCGCCAGGTGCGCGAGCGCTGGCGCGTGGTCAGGCGCCTGATCCGGCTGACAATGCGCCACAGGACCAGCGGCGCCAAAACTGCTGCAACAACGGGAGTGGGGACCATCGGCATTTCCTTCTTGTCGAATCCGCCATTGTAATGCAGCCGGGCGTCAGCCAGATGCAGCCCATGGTAATGTATAAAGCCACAACTTCAGGAGCCTTCACCATGAAGCCAACGCCCATCGAGGCCCACCGCGCGCCGGATCCGGTGCCGGTCGAAGACCCCACCCCGGAACCGTTCGACAATCCGCACCCGCACCATCCGCCGGTCCACGTCCCGCAGGGCGACGATGAACCGCAGTTCCCGGACCCCAATCCCCAGGCCTTCCGCTAGTCGAAGGCCCACGAGTACAGCACGTCGAGCGCGTTGTTGGTCCCGGTCTGGAACTGAAGGGTGACGCGCGGATTGATCTTGTAGCGCAGGCGCACCAGGCTGGTCGCGGTGGCGGCGCCCTGCTCGAAGCTCAGGTAGGCGCGCGACGAGATGCGCTTGCCGACCGTGACCACCGTGCTGGCCAGCCCGGGCGCCTGGCCCGTCCCCGCTGCCTGGCGAACGCCCAGTTCGTCCACCCCGAGCGAGCTGGCGAGCTTCGACTGGAAGCCGCCGCTGCCGCCTTTGCCGCCCAACAGTGCGGCCGCCGCAGTGCTTAGCACGTCGGCCTCGTTGCCGCTGGTGCCTTCGATGCCGTGCCCCAGTACCAGCCAGGACAGCTTATCGCTGTCCGAAACCGTTGGCGTCGACACCAGCTTGGCGTCGGGCGCCAGCGCGGTTCCGCGCACCTGCACCCCGGCTTCGACGTTGGTCTCGCTCAGCTGCTCGCCCTCGGGCCGCTTGCGCAGGGCGAGGATGTCGAGCGAGGGGTTATCGTAGGCGCCGCTGAAGGTCAGCACGGCGCGTTCGATGGCGAGGTGCTGGCCGTAGGCGGCGTAAGTGCCGTTGAGTGCGCGTATCGTGCCGTTCACGCGCGGCGCGCGATCGCCCACCTTGCGTAGCCGTACCCGGCCGTTCAGGGTGGCGTCGATGCCCATCCCGCGCAGCCGGAATTCGTCGCCCAGGTCGGCCGTGAGGTCGACCGTGAGCGGCACCGCCTTTCCTTCTTTCGCCGGCGCGGGTGGCGCGCCGCGGCCCAGCACCACCACGTCGTCCGACATGGTTGGCCGGCCTTGCGGCGCCAGCTCGATCAGCGCGCGGTCGGCCTTGAAGCGGCCGTCCAGCGAAAAACGCTTCGCGTCGCGTACCAGCGTTGCTTCGCCGCTGAGCACCACGGTACGGTCCGGCCGCGCCAGCGCCTCGAGTTTGTTGGCCACCAGTTTGAGCTGCATGGTCGCTTCGCCGCCCGCGAAGCGCACCGCGCCGTCGGCCACCGCGTTACCCTGCATGCCGTCGAACGACAGGCGCTGCAGCTGCAGCTGGTCGCCGGCCAGCAGCGCGCGCAGCTGGCCGTTGCGCAGCCTTACGCCCTGGTCGGGCCAGCGCACCGCCAGGTTGTCGCCGGTGACGTTGCCGTTCAGGCTGGGCGCGCCGATGGTGCCGGCGCTGGTCAGGGCCAGCTTGAGCGCGCCATCGAGCTCCAGGCCCGGCTGGCCGGTCACCGGCGCAAGCCACGCGATCGAGCCCATGTCGGCGTTCGCGGCCAGGCGCAGCGGGCTGTTGGTGTCGAGCCGGCCTTGCAGCATCTGGGCGGTGGCGTCGACCCGGGCGCGTCCGGCACGCACGCCGTCCAGCTGCACCAGCATGTGCAGGGCGCCGGCCTTGACGTCGGCGCGCGCGTCGAGCTGGCGCAGCCCGAGCGGCACCGGTACCTCGGCGCCGGCAATCAGGTCGCCCTGTTCGCGGAATACGTGCAGCATGCCGTCCAGCGCCGGCGCGCCACCGGTGGCGCTGGCGGTGCGCAGGTCGAGCGCCCATTGCGCGCCCAGCGCCAGGTCGCCCTGCAGGTTCTGGCGTACCGTCGGCGACACCTGCGCCAGGTACTGCACTGGCACGCCGGTGGCGCTGCCGCGGCTGTTCCAGCGCGGGCCGATCTTGGCCAGCGATTCGATGCTGATGCTGCCGGCCGGCAGCCGGATCAGCGCGCCGTTGAACGCGACCTGCGCCGGCCTGGCCAGGCCGGCGATGCCGGCGCCGGGGGCGGTCGCGATCCGCAGCGGCACCGGCGCAGCCAGCGTCAGCGCGTAGCGGCCGCGGTTCTGCAGGGCGCTCAAGCTGCCGTTCCAGGCGTTGCCGGTCCAGCCGCCGCGCGCTTCGACCAGCGCGTCGAAGGACTCGCCGCGCGCCGACGCGCGCAGCGTGTGCGCGGCGCGCGTGCCGCTGGTCTGCAGGCGCGCCTGCGCCACGCGCGTGTCGCCGCTGGCGTAATCGAGCACCTGCAAGTCGCTCGCGAGGGCGTCGTTGGCGCCCTGGCCCGAACCCAGGTTGGCGCTGGCGCGCAGTGTGCGGATCGTGTGCTTGCCGAGCAGTTTCAGGTTCTGGCCTTCGAGTGCGGCCGACAGCGCCGGCGCCTCCATCGTGCCGGCCAGCGTGCCGTTGCCACGCAGGGCGCCGCCGAAGTCCGGGCCGAGCGCGCCGAGCTGGGTGGCGTCGAGCCGCCAGTCGAGCCGGTCGCGCGGGCTGCCGAAGCTGCCCGTCGCGGCCAGCACGTTGGGGCCGACGTGCAGGTCGACGTCGGCATTCGAGACGTGCTGGCGGTCGGCCGCGAGCTTCGCGCGGCCCCACAGCGGCGCCCTGGCGAGCGTGGACGGTTGCAGCGCCAGCTCCAGCGCGGCGCGCCAGTCGGCGCCGGCGCGGCCGCTGGCGGCGAAGCTGCCGTTGATACTGCCGGGCAGCGGAGAGCCGAAGGCGGCCGGGTTGAAGCGCTGCGCCGCGCCGCTGGCCTTGACCTCGAGCGCGCGCCTGTCGCCGCTGCCAGCCAGCCAGGCGTCGCCGCTGGCGCGCAGGCTGCTGTCGCTGGCCTTGCGCTGCGCCGCCACCCAGCCCAGGCCGCGGGCGTCGACCTCGAAGCTGGTGCGCGGCGCCGCCATGGTGCCGGTCACCGCACCGTTCGCGCTGACCGCGCCATACAGGTCGCTGCGCACGGCCGACAACTGGCGTGCGTCGACCCGCCACAGCAGGCGTTCGCCGGGCGCGCCAAAGCTGCCGCGTAACTCGGCCGCGTTCTGCCCAAGCGCCAGCGTGGCGTCGACGCCGCTGACGTGGCTAGCGTTGGCGTCGAGCCTGCCCTTGCCCGACAGCGGCTGGCCGAACAGCCGGCTCGGGCGCAGCGCGAAGCGCGACGCGACCTTCCATGCCGGCGCCAGCGCGCCCGACGCGTCGATGTCCGCATTGATGTCGGCATCCGGGTAGTTGCCAAATTCCGCTGGGTCGAAGTGGCTGGCGCTGGCGCTCATTTTGAACGGCTTGTCGCCGGCAAGCGTGGCGCTACCCGCCAGCTGTACGCTGCCTTTGCCGGCGGACAGGCGCGCTTCGCGCACGGCCAGCACGTTGTTCGCCAGCGTTGCGTGGGCCGCCAGGCGCATGCCGCTGTCGACCAGGTTGGCGTCGAACGTTTGCGTATCCTTGTCGTTGGCCACGCGCAGGTCGCCGGCGATGCGGGTGGTTTTCATGCTGCTGTAGACGCGCTTCAGGTCGAAGCGGTCGGTATGCAGCGCAAAGCTGGCGCTGCCCAGTCCCTGTTGGCCGGCGGCGCGCTGCACGCTGCCGCTGCCGGTGAATTTTCCGGCGTCGCCGAAGTCGAGCAGCACGCCGGCGATCCGCATCTGGTTCAGGTTTCCGCCCAGCTGGCCGCGCATCGCGCGCAGCGGCAGGCGCTGCTGGTCGACGGGGCCGGGCGCGCCGTGGTTGGCGATGTCCACGCTGCCGGCAACACTGCGGTTCGGGTCCACGCGCGCGGCCACCGCGATCGACAGGTCGGCCGTCGGCAGCGACGGATTGAAGAAACCGGGATCGATATTGCGGCCGTTGATTTTCAGCTCGCGCAGCGGGATCGGCGCGTACGGCGACAGCGCCAGGTGCGCCTCGCCCTCGGCGCGGCCGGCGCGGCCGCTGGCGTCGATGGTCGTGGTTTCGAGGTCGCCGCCCGCATGCAGCCTGACCTGGGCCGCGCGCGCGCCGGCGCTCGCCCGGGACTGCGAGAAGCTGGCGTTCGCATCGAGCTTGTACGGGCGTGTGGCGGCGATGTTCCCGGCGGCGGCCACCTGGCCCCACGGGGTTGACGCCGCCGCATCGCGCAGTTGCCACTTCTGCTTGTCGCCATGCAGGCGCAGGCGGATGTTGTCGATTTGTGTCGCCGCGCCCTTGCTGACAAAGACCGCTCTGGCCAGCCGCGCATCGTCGATGTTCAGCGAAAACGGCGGCGCCAGCGTGGGCGGCATCGGCGAGGGCGGCGTCTCGCGCAGGGTTTCGATGCGCAGGCTGGCCGCATACAGCTTGTGCACCTCGATCCCGCTCGACAGGTACTGCAGCGGCGACCAGTCGATGTCGATATTGTCGGCGGTGATGACCTGGTCGGGTGTGCGGAACACCACGTGCCCGATGTGCATGGCGCCGTACAGCGAGCCGGAGACGCCCGAGAGGGCCAGCTTGCCGCCGCTGGCATTGGCGACCTTTTGCGCAATCGCCTGCAGCGTGGTTTCGCGCCCCAGGTACCAGAGCGCGCCGCCCAGCACCACGGCGGTGACGGCGACGCCGATCGCGACCCGGCGTGGCCAGCGCCGCCGCCTGGGCGCGCTGGTTTTTGGAGCCTGTTTGGTTTCCGGGGTATCCATCAGAACGTGAATCCGAGCGAGAAATGCAGGCGCACCTTGTGCACCGCCTTGCCGTAGGCGACATCGACGTTGATCGGCCCGACCGGGCTGCGCCAGCGCGCGCCGATGCCGTAGCCGACCTTGGGCTTGAGCTCATGCCAGGTGTCGGCCGCATTGCCGACATCGTAGAACAGCGCCGCGCCCCACGGCGGCTTGAACCAGTACTGGTATTCGGCGCTGGCGGTCAGCAGGTAGCGCCCGCCGGTGATCGCCGTGCCGACCGGGACGCCCAGCTGCTGGTAGGCGTAGCCGCGCACCGACTGGTCGCCGCCGGCGCGGAACAGCAGGGTGCTCGGCACGCCGGCCTTGTTGCGCGAGCCGACCGCGCCGGTCTCGCCGCGCAGCACCAGCGTGCCGCTGGCGCCGACCGGATGCAGGTACAGGAAGCGGGCATAGGCGCGCACGAACTTCTCGTCGGTCAGGACCGGCAGGAAGGCGCCGCCGACCTGGCCCGAGAGGACGAAGCCGCGCGTCGGCAGGATCAGGCTGTCGAGCGAGCGGCGGGTGATGCTGAAGGTCAGCGGCAGGCTCTTGGTGCGGGTGGCCAGCAACTCGTCGACCGTGCGCTGTTCGGTCAGCGCTTCGAGCGTCACGCTGCGTTCGAGCAGTGGCGAGCCCCAGGCGCGGCGCGCCGACACGCTGGTCACGCGGGTGACTTCGCCGCGCACGTCGTTGCGCTCGTAGCCGCCGCCGATGCTGTCGTTGTAGCCGTTCGGCTTGGTGGGCCAGAAGAAGTTGACGCGCGCGTTCTGCCGCAGCTGTTCGTAAATCAGGTCGCTCTTCATGCGCTTGCCGAATACGTTCAGGTCGTCGTAACTGACCTGGGCGCGCGCGCCGGTGTTGGTCGAATAGCCCAGGCCCACTTCGGCCTTCTTGCGCTTGTTCTCGGTCACGCGCACCAGCACCGGCACCACGGTCGGCGCGGTGGCCGCCGGCTGCGCCGCCTGGTCCTTGTCCTCGTCGTCCATCGTATCGAGTTCGGCCGCCAGCAGCGTGCGCAGGTCGGCGCTCACCTCGACGCTGGCGAAATAGCCGGTGTCCTGCAGGCGCGACTGGAAGGCCTGCAGCGTCGCTTCGTTGTACTCCTGGCCCGGCCTGATGTTGTTCAGGTTGGTGATCACCGACGCCGGATAGCGCTTCAGGCCGCGGATGCGCAACTGGCCCAGGCGCACCTCGGGGCCGCTGTCGACCACCACCTTGAGCAGCGCCCGGTGCGACTCGGGATCGACGGTGGCGGACGAATCGACCAGTTGCGCGCGCGGGAAGCGCGCCTGCATCACCGAGCGCAGCAGGTTGCGCTTGGCCGCCTCCCAATCGGCGGTGCGAAATACCGAGCCGACCGGCAGCGCCCACTTGTTGCGCAGCGCGTTGGCGTCGAACGGCGCGCTGCCCTTGTCGAACGGAACGAAACCTTGCAGCTCGATATCGACGTCGCCGACCGTCACCGGCGGGCCCGGATCGACCATGATGCGCGCCACCGGCACAGGGCCGCTGGTGTCGAGGCCGGCGCTGACCTTCGGCGAGTAAAAGCCTTCGGTCTCGATCAGCGTGCGCGCCTGGTCCGGCGCGACCTTGACCAGGTGCTGCAGCTGCTCCAGGTCGAGACGCGGATTGCCGCGCCAGCGCATCAGGTCGAGATTTTGTTCCAGCAGCTCGCGCAGCGGACGCGGGGCGTCGACCTCGACCGTATAGTTGATTCCCTGGGCCATCGCGAGCGTGGCCGTTAGCAAGCCGTACACGAGCAGCACGATCTGTGCCAAAATTCGTGGTTTCCGTTGCGCCGTCACGGATGGTTGGTCGGGTCTTGCGAGAATCATGTCGCTCCAGTGGGGAATTGCTGGGGACATCTTAGCGGATTGGCAAAAATGACGGCGAACGTTTAACCTCCGGGAACCTCGACAATATGCATCAACCCGACACCGCGCTCGTCCTGTTTAGCGGCGGCCAAGATTCCACCACCTGCCTCGCCTGGGCCCTGCAACGCTACGCCCGGGTCGAGACCATCGGCTTTGATTACGGCCAGCGCCACGCCATCGAACTGGCGGTGCGGCCGACCGTGCTGGCCAGGCTGCGCGCGCTGTCGCCCGAATGGGATGCGCGGCTCGGCGACGACCACCTGGTCGACCTGTCGCTGATCTCCCGGATTTCGGACACGGCGCTGACCAGCAACGTCGCAATCGAGATGCAGGCCAACGGCTTGCCCAACACCTTCGTCCCGGGGCGCAACCTGCTGTTCATGACCGTGGCCGCAACCGTGGCTTACCGGCGCGGGCTGAACGTGCTGGTCGGTGGCATGTGCGAGACCGATTTCTCGGGCTACCCCGATTGCCGCGACGACACGATGAAGGCGCTGCAGGTCGCGCTCAACCTCGGCATGGCCGAGCGATTCAAGGTTGAGACCCCGCTGATGTGGATCGACAAGAAGCAGACCTGGGAACTGGCCGAGCAGGCCGGCGGCCAGCCGCTGGTCGACCTGGTCCGCTTTGAAACGCACACCTGCTACCTCGGCGAACGCGGGGCGCGCCACGAGTGGGGCTATGGCTGCGGCAAATGCCCGGCGTGCGAGCTGCGCGCGCGTGGCTACGCCCAGTTTGCCGCGAGCCGCGCAGCCGCCTGATGCGCCTCGCCCTCCTGACCGACCTGCACGCCAACCGCGAGGCGCTTTCTGCCTGCCTCGAGCATGCCGAGCGGCACAAGGCCGACCGCTACGCGTTCCTGGGCGACCTGGTCGGCTACGGGGCCGATCCCGGCTGGGTGGTGGACACCGTGATGGACTACGTGGCGCGCGGCGCGCTGGCGGTGCGCGGCAACCACGACCATGCGGTGACGCGCGACGAGCGGCCCGGGATGCAGCTCGAAGCGCTCGAAGCGCTCGAATGGACGCGCTCGCGCCTGACCCCGGAACAGCTGGCGTTCCTGGCGGCGCTGCCGCTGACGCAGCAGCATGGCGACGCGTTGTTCGTGCACGCGAGCGCCTGCGAACCGGCCAAATGGGAATACGTGAGGGGGACGGAGCAGGCGGAACGCAGCTTGCGGGCGAGCCCGAGCGGCATCGTGTTCAGCGGGCACATGCATGCGCCGGCGCTGTACCGGCGCACCGATGACGGCCGCATGGGCAGCGTGGCGCCGGAGGCGGGGCAGTGCATCGCGCTGCAGGCGCAGCACCAGTACCTGGCGATTCCGGGAGCGGTGGGCCAGCCACGCGACGGCAACAACGCGGCGTGCTACGCGATGTACGACGACCAGGCGCGCGAGCTATGCTTTTACCGGGTGCCGTACGACCACGGGGCCGCCGCACGGCGCGTCATCGCGCAAGGCTTGCCGATCGTGTTTGCGATGAGGCTGGTGGAGGGAATCTGACCGGCGCCGTGGGCCGATGCGAATGCGGGCACAACGCCGACTGCTTTGCGTAGGGTGGGCAGCCCCTTCCACGCGGACGCCGGTGCATCGCTACCTTCCGCGTGGGCGGAGGGCCGCCCACCCTACCAGTTACACCGCCTGTTCGCGCAGCGCGCGATTGCGGCGTGAACGGTGCACCAGGAACCAGATTACGGCCACCGGCAGCAGCAGCGGCAACAGCAGCGGCGAAATCGCGGCCGCGACCGCCAGCGCGGCCAGTCCCAGCGCACCCGCCAGGATAATGCCGACCCCGGCAAACACCACCGCCAGCACCGCACCCACCATCAGCATCACCAACCCCGCGAGGAGCGTGCCGCCGCCCGCGAACAGCAGCGCCACCAGCGCGCCCAGCGGTCCGTCGACCTCGTCACCGTCGATGTTGAACGTCATGCCGCCGCTGTGGACAAACACGTTCCACGCCAGCATGGCGAACAGGAACAGGATGACGAAAGGGGCGATCTTTTTCATGGCATTTCCTCGCTGGTTGAATGGTCGTGATTCCAACCGCGGTTTCACGATGGTTCAACTGTATGCCTGCCGCCGCCAGGCAGCCACCGGATTGCGACAAGCGGCATTTTTTGCACCCCGAAACTGCGCCGCAGGCGACGGACGGTTGCCCGCAGGTGGCCGACTTCGCCTTGAAAAACCGGATTCGTTGTCTATACTGACAGCCTGCTCTGTCAGGGGGATGACATGCAACTGACCATGCAAGGGACCCAGGTTCGCCTGGCCATCGCGCGCGGCGTCTTCGCCAACAGCGGGCCCAAGGGACCGCCGTCGGCGCCGCCGACCGTGCCGCCAATTATTATCAATCCGTTCCATCGCGAGGCGCCGTCGCCCGCGATCGACCCGCGCCGCAGCCCGCCCGGGCCGCCCATCACGCCGCCCGGGCGCCCCGGCATGCGCATGAGCTGACGCGCCATGCCTCGTTTTCCTCTATCATCTGGGCTCGCGGGCCCGGCCCGGTAGAGGAAGCGGCAAAACATGCACGACGAAGCACCCGATCGCGACGCGGTCGACGACGACACCCCGGTACAGGAAGCGCGCCTGTGGCAAGGCAACGGCTGGACCGCGCGCGTGATCAAGAACGAGGACGACGAAGGCTGGGCGGTCGCGATGATCAAGGACGGCGAGCCGGAGCCGGCGCTGGTCGGCCCATGGACCATGGGGCGCGACAAGAAGAACCCGAAGCCGCTCGACACGGCGGCGTTCAACACGCTGGTCAAGACCGCGTCCGAGGTGATCCGCCGCCACGAACAGCAACGGCACGCGATGCTGCACAAGAGCACCGTGGTGTCGACCGCGCAGGGCGAACTGAAGGTCACGCTCGACATCGTGCCGGACGAATACGAGCCCTACGCACTGCTGGCGGCAATCGACGAATTCGGCGAGCAGGTCGCGCAGGTGCGCGTCGAGCCGACCTTCAAGCTGTCGCCAGCCTCGGCCTACGGCTGGATCGAGAACGGCTTCCGCGCACCGCGCTGAAAACAACATTTCTTCCGCTGCAATGCCCCAGCGGGCGGCGGACCTGCTAATATTTCCTGTGCGCATTATTAGCCAAGGGAAATAATGAAAAGCCGTCTCGCCCGCCTCGAAGCGGTGCAGTCGATGCTGCTCGAGATCGGGCAGATGTCGACCAGTTGCAGCGACATTACCGAGTTCATTCGCGCTGTGCACCGCGCCCTGGGCCGCATCATGTATGCGGCCAACTTTTACGTGGCGCTGTCGGAGGACGACGACTCGGTGCGCTTCGTCTACTTTGTCGACGAGGTCGACCAGGGACCGAGCCCCTACGAGAAGGTGACGCTGGCCTCGCCCGACCAGTCGCCGACCGCCTACGTGATGCTCACGCGCGAATCGCTGGTCGTGACGCGCGCCGATTTCAAGGCCCGGGAAGCGGAAGGCATGAGCTGGGGCGGCGGCACCCAGGCCGAGCACTGGATGGGCTGCCCGCTGCTCGACCAGAACCACCAGGCGCTGGGCGCGATCGTGATCCAGAGCTATTCGGGCGACCACACCTACAGCGACGAAGACCAGGCCCTGTTCGCGCTGATCGCGGGCCACGTGTCGGCCGCGCTGCAGGGCCTGCAGAGCATGGACCGCCTCGAGCGCGCCGTGCAGGAACGCACCGCGCGGCTGGCGCATGAAGTGAGCGAACGGCGCCGCGCCGAAAAGGTGCAGCACGCGCTGTACCAGATCGCCAACCTGTCGGCGTCGGCGCTGGCGCCGGGGGAGCTGCCGCGCGCTTTGCACGAAATCATCGGCGAACTGATGGTGGCGGAGAACTTTCTGATTGGGCTGTACCACCCCGAGAAGCACGAGTTCACGATTCCCTATTTCGTGGACAGCAAGGACCAGGAGGTGCCGGTCAAGCGCTTCCCGTTTGGCAAGGCAATGTGCTCGTATGTGCTGCTGACCAAGCAGGCGCAGCTCCATGACGCGGACAGCTTCGCGCAGCTGGTTGCCGATGGCAAAGTGCTCGAGCCGCTCGGCAACCTGGAGATCGCGAGCTGGATGGGGGCGCCGATGCTGGTCAACGACGAGCCCTACGGCGTGATCATCGTGCAGAGCTATGACCCGGCCATCGTCTACACCCGGGCCGAC
>JBJMVW010000033.1:0-2586 GCA_045810465.1 Massilia sp.
CACGTATAACCAGGGATGGCGCCATACGCTGATCTGGGTTGGCCCCCAGGCGCCCTGCAGCACCTTCTCCAGCCGTGTCAGTTACGACACGGCCACCGCGTACCAGCAAGGCAAAGACGAAGCGGTGAAGGCCTACAATGCCTTGATCAACCTGGGCTTCACCAACAATGCGGCAGGCACACCGGTCGTCTATGACATGGAAGGCTATACCAACAATAGCTCCTGCCGCGCAGCCGTCAAATCGTTCATGCTGGGCTGGGTGGATCAATTGGCTGTGGCGCCGGCGCAGGTATCGGGCGTTTACGGTTCTGCTTGTAATTCTTATCTGAACGACCTTGCCACCATCGCGCGCCCCCCGAAATTCATTTGGGCGGCGAACTGGGATGGCAATCCATCGACATCTACGCTCTCCTGCGTAAGCGGCACTTACTGGAGCAGTCACCAGCGCCTGAAGCAATACCAAGGGGACCACAATGAAACCTGGGGTGGTGTGACACTCAATATCGATAGCAATTGCGCGAACGGACCGGTGGCGCCAACCGGCGGCTTGAATTCCGCCAGCACATGCAACTAGCGCATCGCGCCTGTTTCGATATTCCGTCATGAATTCATCATTAGGAGCGTCAGCAATGTCAGATCTTTCGAATATTCGTAGTGGCCGGCAAACCGCGTTGTCTGCGATGCCTGTTTTTATGCTTGCCCTCTTTCTGGGTAATCCGGCCCACAGTGCCCCTACCGTCCCCGCACCGGGGGCGCATCCGTGCGCTGCGGGCGACCTTCGCATCGTCGCCGGCCCGGCAGGCGCCTATCGCGGCCTGGCCACACAGGAAATCCGGCTCACCAATGTCGGCACGGATGCTTGCCACCTGGCCGGGTTCCCCAACATACAGTTGCTGCCGTCGAACGAGGCGCCACAGACCGTCGGTGCGAGCGACGTTGCACCGCAATTGGCGAACGAGCGCGTCGACCTTGCGCCCGGCGACGACGTTGTGATGCTGCTTGGGACACCGGGGAGCTGCGAGGCAGCCAACCAACCGCAAAGAAAAGTCAACAAGCGGCTGCAGCTGGCCTTGCCCGGTGGTGGCTTGAAAGTGCTGGAGGGTGTTTACGTCGATACGCTGTGTGGCCGGGCAACAGTCGTGCAATTCCAGCCGGTGCGAAACGACGCTGCGGCAAACGCCAGGGCGCCAAAGCCAGCATCGGCACTGAACCAGCTCACGGGAACGCTGAGCGCACCGGATGAGGTTACCCGTGGCAGCACGCTGCATTACGTCGTGACGTTATCGAACCCGACTGCGAATCCAATCTCCCTTGGATCCTGCCCCGCCTACACGCAATCCCTGTATGCCGATGGCAAAGCTGCCGACAGCACCTTGCGCCTGAATTGCGGCGCAGCCGGCGCACAAATCGCGGCAAATGCCAGCGTCAGGTTTGAAATGCAGGCACAAGTGCCGGCGGACCTAGCAGCCGGCAACATGAAGCTGAGCTGGAAACTGCAAGATGGGCCGGGCGTGGGCAAGATCATCAACTTGCGCTAGTTCGCAAGGCGATCGCGATAAGGACCTGGCTGCCCGGCTTTTTTGAAAAGCCGGGCAGCCAGGCGCGCAAGCCCTGAACCCGGGGTTTGGATCAGCGCGCAGCCTTGCCCGTAGCCGCGACCTGCTCGAGTACGTGGCGCGGCACCGCGCCGTAGTGCTTGAACTCCATCGTATAGGTGGCCCGTCCCTGCGTCAGCGAACGTAGCGTGGTGGCATAGCCGAACATCTCGGCCAGCGGCACCGTGGCGCGGACGATCTTGCCCCCGCCACCGGCGATCTCGTCCATGCCCTGCACCGTCCCGCGCCGTCCGCTCAGGTCGCCCATTACGTTGCCCATGAACTCTTCCGGCGTTTCCACCTCGACCTGCATAACCGGCTCGAGCAACACCGGATCGCCGCGCCGCATGGCGTCCTTGAAGGCGATCGAGCCGGCCATGCGGAACGCGTTCTCGTTCGAATCGACCTCGTGGTAGGAGCCGAAAGTGAGCGTGACCTTGACGTCCACGACCGGATACCCGGCCAGCACGCCCGAGCGCAAAGTCTCTTGCACCCCCTTGTCGACCGCCGGGATGAACTCGCGCGGCACCACGCCGCCCTTGGTGGCGTCGACAAACTCGTAGCCCTTGCCGGGCGCCATCGGTTCGAGCGTGAGCACCACGTGGCCATATTGCCCGCGCCCGCCCGACTGCTTGACGAATTTGCCTTCCACATCGGCGACGCTCTTGTGGATGGTCTCGCGGTACGCCACCTGCGGCTTGCCGACCGATGCTTCGACGGCAAACTCGCGGCGCAGGCGATCCACCAGAATCTCGAGGTGCAATTCGCCCATGCCTGAAATGATGGTCTGGCCCGACTCCTCGTCGGTATGCACCCGGAACGATGGGTCTTCCTGCGCCAGCCGGTTCAGCGCAATGCCCAACTTCTCCTGGTCGGCCTTGGTCTTCGGTTCCACCGCCTGCGAAATCACCGGCTCGGGGAAGATCATCTTTTCCAGCACGATGACATGGTCCGGCGAGCTCAAAGTATCGCCAGTGGTCACGCCTTTCAG
>JBJMVW010000034.1:0-1970 GCA_045810465.1 Massilia sp.
CTTGAGCCGTTCCGGCGAACAGCCGGTATAGCCGATGGTCCAGCACGAACGGTTGATTTCGCGCAGGATGTCTTCGATCACCGGCTCGTTGTTGACCACCTTGATATTCTTGACCAGCTCGTCTCCAAAGCCGAACTTGCGTGCGAACAGGTACATGATCTCCTGGTCGGTCTTGCACTCGAACAGCGGCTGGATCACGCGCTCGCGCCACTGGAGGCTGCGGTTCGACGCCGTCACCGAGCCCTGCGTCTCGAACTGGGTCGTGGCCGGCAGCAGATAGACGCCGTTATCGCGCCCGTGCATCGCGGCGGTCATCGTCGGGTACGGGTCGATCACGACCAGCAGGTCGAGCTTTTGCATCGCCGTCTTCATGTCCGGCAGGCGGGTCTGGCTGTTGGGGGCGTGGCCCCAGTAGAACACCGCGCGCAGGTTGCTCGGCTGGTCGATGTACTTGTTCTGCTCGTTGACCGCGTCGTACCAGCGCGACACCGTAATGCCGGGCTTTTCCATCAGCTCCTTCGAGCCGAAGCGCGACAGCAGCCAGTTGTAGTCGACGCCCCAGACCGAGGCAAAGTACTTCCAGGCGCCTTCGGCCAGGCCATAGTAGCCGGGCAGCGACTCGGAGTTCGGGCCGATGTCGGTCGCGCCCTGCACGTTGTCGTGACCGCGGTAAATGTTGGCGCCGCTGCCCGGGATGCCGATATTGCCCAGCGCCAGCTGGAGGATCGACAGCGCGCGCACGTTCGCCGTGCCGACGTGGTGCTGGGTGATGCCCATGCACCAGACCACCGACGACGGCCGGTTCGTGGCCAGCATTTCGGCGGCCTTGCGCACCGAGGCCTCGGGCACGCCGGTCACGTCGGATACCTTGTCGGGCGTCCACTTGGCCACTTCCTTGCGCACGTCGTCCATGCCGTAGGTGCGCGCGGCGATAAATTCCTTGTCTTCCCAGCCGTTGTTAAACACGTGCCACAGGATGCCCCACACCAGGGCGATGTCGGTGCCGGGGCGCACGCGCACGTAATGGTCGGCGAAGCGCGCCGTGCGGGTGAAGCGCGGGTCGATGACGATCATCTTCGCGCCCAGTTCCTTGGCATGCAGGAAGTGCAGCATCGAGATCGGGTGCGCCTCGGCCGGATTCGAGCCGATGAACAGCACGGCCTTGCTGTAGTGCAGGTCATTGAACGAGTTGGTCATTGCGCCGTAGCCGAAGGTCTGGGCCACGCCCGCGACCGTGGTCGAGTGGCAGATGCGCGCCTGGTGGTCGCAGTTGTTGGAGCCCCACATCGACATCCATTTGCGCATCAGGTAAGCCTGCTCGTTGCCGTGCTTGCTGCCGCCGATGATCATCAGCGCGTCCGGGCCAGCCTGCTTGCGCAATTGCAGAACCTTGTCGCCGATCTCATTGATCGCCTGGTCCCACGAGATGCGCTGGTACTTGCCATTGACCAGCTTCATCGGGTAGCGCAGGCGGTGCTCGCCGAAGCCGTGTTCGCGCACCGACGCGCCTTTGGCGCAGTGCGCGCCCATGTTGAACGGCGAGCCGAACGCCGGTTCCTGGCGCACCCAGACACCGTTGCTGACCACCGCCTCGACCGAGCAGCCGACCGAACAGTGGGTGCAGACGGTGTGCTTGATTTCGGTTCCAGCCTTGGCGCCGGGCGCGGGGTCGGCCGCCGCCGCCGGCTGCATCACGTTCAGCGGCAGGTGCCGCGCGAGGGCGCCGGCGCCGGCCGTGATGCCGGCGCCGACCAGGAACCTGCGCCGCCTGAGGCCGCTATCGCGCGTGACTTTCACTAGGGACATGAGTGCTCCTTCGGCCCGCTCACCAGTAGGCGGCGGTCCGGTAATAAGTACGGATGTGTTCAGTCTCGTGGTAACCGCGGGGCGCGGCGGCCGGCTCTGGCGCGGCGACCGGTGCGGCCTCGGCCGCGCCGGCGCGGCCGGCGACCACCGCCAGCGCGCCCAGC
>JBJMVW010000035.1:0-3164 GCA_045810465.1 Massilia sp.
CATCCCTGTCGTGTTCGACTCGGCCCTGAAACAAATGATCGACAACGTGCTCGACAACGCGCTGGAAGCCTCGCCCGGCTTCGTCGGCCTGGAAGCGCGCTGCGAACGTGGGACCCTGGTCCTGAGCGTGACCGACGCCGGCCCCGGCTTCGCGCCTTCGATGCTGGTCCAGTTCGGCAAGCCCTACCAGTCGAGCAAGGGGCGCGAGGGCGGTGGCCTTGGCCTGTTCCTGGTGGTGAACGTCGCGCGCACGCTGGGCGGCGCGGTCGCGGCGCGCAACCGGCCCGAGGGCGGGGCGGAGGTCACGCTGACACTGCCCTTGTCGGCGATTGCACTGGAAGAGGAAGACGCCAATGTCCGATGACAGCCCGCTGCTCCTGATCATCGAGGACGACGAGGCGTTCGCACGCACGCTCGGCCGTTCGTTTGAGCGACGCGGTTACCAGGTGCTGCTGGCGGCCGGCCACGACGAGGCGGCGGCCCTGCTCGAAACCAATTCGCCCGGCTATGCGGTGGTCGACCTCAAACTGAAAGGCCAGGCCTCGGGGCTGGCCTGCGTCCAGATGCTGCACGAGCACGACCCCGACATGCTGATCGTGGTGCTGACCGGCTTTGCCAGCATCGGCACCGCGGTCGAAGCGATCAAGCTGGGCGCGGTGCAGTACCTGGCCAAGCCGTCCAATACCGACGACATCGAGGCGGCGTTCGGGCACGTGGCCGGCAGCGCCGAGGTGGACGTGACCGGCCGCTCGACCTCGATCAAGACGCTGGAGTGGGAGCATATCCACGCGGTGCTGGCCGAAACCGACTTCAACATCTCGGAAGCCGCGCGCCGGCTCGGCATGCATCGGCGCACGCTCGCGCGCAAGCTGGAAAAGCAGCGGGTCAAATAACGGGGCGGGGCTCGCAGACGCGAGCCAGGGGCTGGTTCATCAGGCAGGGATTTTTCTCGAAATAATAAAATGATCGGCCCCGATATTTGCCATGCGCAGCGCGTGAAAAAACAGCCTCCGGTAAATCAAGCTCTGCGTGTCGAACTTTCTCACGAACTTTATATACGTACTTAATGTCTCGTATTGGATGAGCTCCATATTTCTGCTTTTCAACATCTCATCCAGGGCTTTTTTGGAGAAAAGGTTGATATGATGCGGCGGGTCGACCATGTCCCAATCTTTTATGCCCTTGATTTTGGAATGGACGCAACCGGGATTGGGAGTGGTTAGCACAAGAATCCCGCCAGGTTTCATTCGATCAATCGCGGCTGTGAGAAAAGATTGAGGGTCAGATACGTGTTCCAGCACATTGAAACAGGTTACAACATCGTAAATGGGGAGGTGTTTCGAAAGGTCCTCCTTGATCAGCTCGATACCGATGACATCGCTGGCGAAGCGGATTTCTTCAGTTGATATTTCTATTCCGCTTGCATCGAGGCCAAACTCTTTTGAGGCAAGCGCAACGAAGTAGCCGTTCCCCGCGCCGACATCGAGCAACGATGAAAAATTGCCCTTTTGAACAATCCGGTTCAGGATGTAGCGCCATCTGAACCCCCATTCACTGTCGATGCTGTCGATGGTTTTGTGGGATAAGGTGTAGTAATCGCTGGATTCATATTGTTCATGCTCGAAAGCTATGTCTGCCATTAAACAATGGCAATCGCGGCATTGATAGATATTCGTTCCGTTCTTGCGAAATGGCCTTTGACCCAAGCGATGATTCGAATTAACGACGCAAGCTTTCATTTAATCCCCGATTTGTCTGGTCCATCCTCGGCCGTCCGGCCGCCGGGCGCTATTCTCGCGCCCGGCTTCAAAGCGGCGTTTGAGAAATAGCAAACGCCGCCGAGCTCGCGCTGCAGCGCGGCATCGGGCGGCACCCGCATAGCAGGGTGCTTCCATGACTGGGATGAATGCTGGCGGCCGTTACGACTGGCGCCGTGGGGAGGAGGTGTGGCGGTTCCTGGCCGGCTCGACGCCGCCCAGTGGACGGCAGCTCAAAGGTCAGCGGCGTCCAGGTAGAAAATGGCCCACGCCTTCGCCGGTGTCTTCTCGGTCGGCTTCTCAACCTGGAGCTGGGCGCAATCTTGCGCGACCAGGCTGCGCCAATTTGGTATCCCGGCATTGGCGAAGGTGGCGTTCGCTTTGGCCGCGAGGCTGATGTCCAGCGCCAGGCGGGCATTGCGCGCTCCCGTCTTGCCGTAGTTGACGCCCCGCAGCTCGAAGCCGAACGCAGCTAGCCACGGTTCCCACAGGCCCGATTCGACGCCCAGTACGATGCGGCTGAGCATCTCCTCAAGCGGCAGGCCTTTTTTGACCACGCCGCGCAAAAGGTTCAGCGACGGCGCAAAGCGCGCGTCGGTACTCTGTTTGCCTGCGCCTGATTCGGCTATCGCCTTCAGTTCCTTCGAGAATGCCGCGTCACGCTCCGTATAATCGCGCATCCGTACGTAAAACTCAGTGTCGAGAAAGGGATTTTCCGCTCGCCCTGCGCTGGCCTTCGTTGTTTTGTTGCCGTCAGGCTGATTGTGGTTCTTCATCGCTTCGAATTCCGGTAAGGGTTATTGACCGACGCAAATGATCTTGGTTGCATACTCATGCGCGTTGCCCTTCTTGCTGGCGGCCCAGGCGATGACTTCCTGTGCTTCGGCCACTGTCATGACCGTCGCTTTTTCCTTGTTCTTGATGAAGGAGACGCCTTCAAACTTGCCTTCCTTGCTGCGCATGACCTTGGCGAACACGGGCGGCTTCTTGCCGTCATCGGCAAGTTTGTTTTGCTGGACGAGGTAACGCTGGTCGTTGGTTTCCATGCGGATGCTCTGTATCGGGGAGTTCAAAGCCGCATTTTACGGCCTGCGCGCCTTCGCGTGGGGAAACGCGAGGCCGGCAGGGTGCGCTCGAGAGCTCACCCTGCCGCGGATGGGCGGATTCGCACGCCCATCCATGGAACAGCGTTACCAGGCGTAAGCCGCCTTGGCGTAGTAGTAGCGGCCGTTGAAGCCGTTCGGCGCGAAGCCGCTGTAGCGGTCGATGCCGTTCAGGTTCAGGTTCGCCACCCCGGCCGAGGCGATCTGCGCCTGCCGTAGTTCAGGCTCGCGTCCCAGCGCCATGCGGCCAGCTCGCCGCGCAGGCGGTGACGATCGGCTTAGCGGTCCAGAAATGTCTTGACCA